>NZ_JBITMQ010000007.1:5080-374253 GCF_044466355.1 Actinophytocola sp. NPDC049390 | reverse complement strand
CGGGGCGGGGGGGGGGGGGCCGGGGGGGGGGCGGCCCCGGCCCCCCGGGGCGGGGGGGGGGGGGGGGCGCCCCCCCCCCCCCCCCCCCCCCGTCGCCAGGTGGCCTGCGGCCTGCGTCACTGTCGTCAGCGCGGTGACCAGCAGCGCGCGAGCGGCGGCCGGGGCTCCCGCGCCGATCAGTCCGAGGCCCCTGGCCACGGCCAGGTCCAGCGCGACCTCCCGGCCATCGCGCACCCCCAGCTCCGGCGTGATCGAGGTGGTCGACGTTGTGCTGGGGCCGTCCGCGCCGATGACCACGGCAGGCGAGGGCGCCAGGCGACGCTCGTTCTCGCGCGAGCCGGTGTCCTCGAGGTCGAGCTCGTCGTCCTGCCCGGCACGCAGGTGAGCCAGCCGCAGCTGGTAGACCACAGGGGCGACGGGGAGGTCGAGATCGTCGCGTCGTCCGCTGCCGGGCTGGTAGGCGCGGCGGTGACGACGGCGCGCGACCATCAGCGCCGCGCTCACCGCCGCGGCCAACCCGAGCCCGACAAACAACTCCGGGCCCCAACTGATCGCGGGCTCGTCCGACACCGATCGTCCCTCCGGGTCGTCCGCGGTGGGTTCAGTTGAGGGCACCGATGGCGAAGGCGTCGTCGGTGGCGGCGAGGTGGTCGGCGCCGGCGTGGAGGGTTCCGGTGGAGGCTGCTGAGGTGGTGGCGGGGGTTGTGGTGGCTGATCCGGCGGAGTGACCGGCGCGGCCTGCGCGTCAGCGGGCAGGCGGAGTTCTTCACCTGGGAAGATCAGGTGTGGATTGGTGAACGGCTTGCCGTTGGGCTGCGGCTTGCCCTTATTGAGTTCAAAGATCTCCGGCCAACGTGCCTGGGTGCCCAGCGTGCGCTCGGCGATGCGGGACAACGAGTCGTAGACACCGGTCTCGGGGTCGCGGGCGCGCACCACCACAGACTGAGGCCGCTGAGCGACAGCGGGGCTGGCCGAACTCTCCTGCTGGGTAACGAGAGCTGCGCGCTGCACCCCCACTGTGGACACGTCGGGTGTGGTGGGCCAGGCCGGGGCGGTCGCCACAACGGTGGGTCCGATCCCGGCCGGTGTGGACAGCGGGCTGGTGGGTGGCGCGCTGGCGCGGTTGCCCAGGATCGACAGCAGGATCGCGCTGATCAGCACTGCGGCCAGCGCGTGCACAGGCTTGCGTGCCGAGATCTGGGGCCAGTGGGCGCCGCGAACTCCATCCCGCGCCGCTTGGGCCGCACATCGTATGACGTCGAGCACGAATGCGGCCCACACGAGCCAGCACAGGCAGGCCAGGAAATCGAGCAGGAACGTCGTGGTCATCGGGCCGAGCAGAACGGTCTCGACCTCGGCCCAGGTCGGGACGTGGTCCGGCAGTGGCCAGCCGATGTAGTGCCACAACGCCCACGGCAGACCCGCGACAAGCGCGAGCAGCACAGCGGCGGCGATCAGCCCCCGCAGAACCCTGCCGACGAACCGGAGCGCGGCACCGAGCACCGACCACCAGGCGCGGCCGGGGCGCGATGGTCGTGCCATCTTCCGACGAGCGGTCTGTGGGTTTGTGGTCATGACGTGCTCGATTCCTAGGCGGCATAGTGGTCGACCGTGCGTCCGGATGCGCGACCCGGCTGATGTCAGCTCACTTCGGCGGCGACCCGGTCAGGTGCGTTCACGGTGTCGCCGCGGGGTACGGCAGGCTCAGGCGGCTTGGCTGCCTGGTCGTTCGTCGGAATCCTCGGTGCGGACTGCCCTCGGCTGGTGTCGTTCTGCGCCCCAGCAGCGCGAGCGGCGGGCTTCTTCCTTCTGGTGCGGTTGGTCTTCCGGGCCTCGCGCCACCGCGTGAGGTCGGAAACCGGTAGATCGGTGAACCGCGCCAGTTCCTCGATGTCAATGACGTCACTGGACTCAGCCAGGACATCTCCGAGGTCGCGCTCGATGTCAGCGAGTTGCTCGGCAATGGCGGCCCGGTGTTGTGCCAACTCGCCAATCCGTTTCGCCGCGGCGGACCTCCTCGCGCTGCGCGCAGCGTCAGCTTCCTCGACACGGCGTTCGATCTCTTCAGGCGTAGCCATGCGCATTCCTTCCGTTGACGTGCTGCATGTGTTGCGAGCGAGAGGGCGTGGTCATGGGTCGATGGTCACCACGCCCCGTTGGGGATGGGCGCTGCCCACACCGTGAACGTGCAGGCTGGACACCCCGGCGAGCCCGAGCAGTTGGGTGGGCTGGGAGGCGGTGATGGTGACCGTGACGGTGTCGCCGGACACCGTCACCGTGCCCGACGCGCCGACGGCGGCGAGGTAACTCTGCGCGTTGGCGACCGCCTGCGCGGGCACCAGCTGCAGGCGGTTGCTCGTGCGGTACACGGTGAGGTCGATGGCCTGGGCGCCGGCGCGGGCGGCGGCCTCGGCCTGGCCGTTGGCCTTGACCTTGGCGGCGAGTGCCAGGCCGCCGTCAAGGCTGAGCCCTGCCAGGACGAGGCTCGCGAGAGCGATCGTCACGACGAACGCGCTCACCCGGCCTTCGTCCGCGCGCCACCAGCCGCGCCGCTGGGTGCGCCACCAACGGCTGCGCCGTAGCGCTCGGGGTGCGTGGTTCATGTGCTGCTCCCGGTCGTGTTCACGGTGACCGAGCGCCAGGTGTCGATCGGCTCGCTTGCTGTGGCGGACAAGCGTTTCTGACCAGGAACACCGAGGATGAGGGCGTCGCCGAAGTCGACGGTGCAGGAGATGGTGACGGTGACCGTGCCGCCTGGCGTCATGCCGCCGGTGGCGGTGTCCACGGCCAGCGACTGGCATGTAACACCGGCTGAGGCCAGCGCGGACGCTGCGGTTGACTGTGCCGCAGCGACGGCTCGTGGACTGGTGCGTTCGATGCTGGCCGCCCTTGCGGCCTGGTGCGCGGCGTCATTCACCCGCAGACGTGCGTCGACTCCTCGGTGGATGACCACGGCGACGAAGACCAGCAGCATGATCAGAAACGGAGTCACCAGCGTGACTTCTGCGGCCACTGAGCCGCGATCGTCCCGCCACCAGGTCAGCCACCCGTGGGCGCCGGTTTGGCCCTGCTGCGGCCGTTGTGGGCGGTTGTGTGGGTGTGTGGCAGCCGGTTCCGCCGCGGAGCGTCGTCGCGTGTATTGGCGGCACGTCATCGTCGCTCACCGTCCTGTCGCGACGTCTGGCACGAAACGTTCGACCGGCCCGACAGCCTCGGCATGCACCGGCAGAGTCAGGAACGGCACGACCGAGGTGGCGGTACCGGAAATCCGTACGGATGCGGATTCGGCGCTGCGGTCGGAGGCGATGCTGGTGCCGGTCAGCGGGCCTTGCGCCAACTGGTCGAGGAGTTGTTGTGCGCTGGCGGTGCCGGCCGCAGCCGTTCCGTTCTGTGCTCGTGCGGCGGCAAGTCCTTGCGAGGCAGCGGCTTGCGCGATGTGTGTTGCGTGTGACCACAACGCGAATTGCACGATGGCGAGCAGGATCAACAGCAGCAGCGGCGTGGCGATCACCAATTCCGCGCTGACCGCACCGCGATCCCCTCGTAGCACCCGTCGCAGCCGACCAGAACGGCTCGTGCTCAGCCGGTGACCTCGCCACCGCCGCCAGCGGCGGCGGCGACACGCTCGCGTCGTCTTGGTGAGCATGGTGCCTACAGGTTGATGCCGTTGGCCTTGGTGATGACCTTGTCGACGATGATCGCGATGACGAACAGCGCGGCAGCCACGAGCAGTGCGGTCACGAGAACCGCCTCGGTCGAGTATCCCGCCTCGGGGTTGCGGCGTAGCAGTTCAATGCGAGCCCGCAGCATCGTCCACAATGCATTCATGTACTCATGCATCGTGTTCTCCTTCCTGTCCAAAGTCGTAAGGGTTGCCGTCACAGTCCATTGAGGACCTGAGTCAGCGCTGGGTATCCGATGAAGGCGAGGAACCCGAGGAACAGCGCCATGACCGGCAATGACATGCGTTCGGTCGCGGACTGGGCGTCGGCCTCTGCTTCCGTGAGCTGGTGAGTGCGTAGCGCCGTGGCCTTGGCCGCAAGGCTGGCGCGGACTTTGGCGCCCTCGGTTCCGGCCAGGCTGACCGACGCCGCCAGCTCGGCTAGTTCGGTGACGTCGAGTTCCTCGCCGAGTTGGCGCAGGGTCGCCCACGGTGTTGTGCGGGTCAGCCGTGCGGTGTCCAGGGCGCGTTGGATCTGGGCGAAGGCCCAGCCGCGGCCGATGGCGGCTGAATCGTGCAGCGCGCTGTCGACTCCCGCGCCACCGGCCAAGGTGATCCACACGAGGTCCAGAAACGACGACAGGGCATGGCGGAACCCGGTGCGCAGCTTCGCGGCTTCGGAGCGGGCCTGCAGGTCAGGCAGTACGAATCCGGCGGCGGCGAGGACAAGCCCGGCGATGATCGGGAACTCGAATCCGACTGACAGGCCGACAAGGGTGAGCAGCAGTTGCAGCAGTACGGGCAGGAGCAGGCCAGCAAGGGCCAGGGTTGCTTTCTCCGCCAGATGGGTGGCGACCGGGCGTCCGATGACGGCCAGGTCGCGGCCAAGCCGCTCGCCGGGCAGGCCGAGAGCACGCAGCGGCGCGACAGCTGGGCGACCGAGCTTGGCCGCCCAGCCGGTGTCCTCGGTGACCAGGATCGGAGGCGGTGCCGGGGGCGTGGTGGCGCGCGCCAGGATCACGCCGAGCGATGGCCGTGGGGGAAACGCCCACACGATCAGCGCCCACAGCCCGATACCACTCCCGATGCCCAGGGCCAGTGCGGTCATCACGCCAGTCACGTCACACCTGCCTTTCCACAGCCAGCGGCCGGTCCTCGCCGGGCTGCGCCTCGGTGATTGACAGGAACCGGGTCGGCTCGGCGACGCGGGAGATGCGTGCCAGCCAGGCGAATCCGGCCACGAACAGCCCGCCGATGACGAGCAGGACCATCTGGCCGGCCGCGGAGTCGTAGGCGGACAGGTAGGAGCGGTTGAGCACCACCACTGCGGCGGCGAAAGCAAGGGTGGTGCCCACGATCACCCGGACCGAGGTACGGGTACGAGCGCGCCCAGCCTCGACGCGCATTCGCATGGATGCCTGTTCCCGTGCGGTGTGCGCGAGAGCACCGAGCAGGTCGCCGAGCTGGCGGGCCTGCTGCTCGGCGGCCTTGACCAGCGCGGCGATCACCAGGTCACCGGTCGGATCCGCGAGCTGGTCGGCCAGCCGACGCAACGACGGCGCGAGGCGCTCGCCGTTCTCGAGGCGGGCAGCGAGATCGGTGATCTCGCCGCGGATGGGTGCCGGTGCGAGCGGGGCGGTGGCGAGGATGGCCTGCTCCAGGCCGGACGCAGCCGACAGCGTGTCGCGCAGCATCTCCGTCCAGGTGGCGATGGCCTCGATGCGGGCGACCCGGCGTGCGTGCTCGGGGTCGCGGCCGAGCACGCGGGGCAGCGCCCAGCACGCCAACCCGGCTAGGACCGCGCCGACGAACCAGCCGGTGACCACCCCGGTCACGACGCCTACTGCGATCGCAACGCCGAGGCGGACCACGAAGTGCCGACGTCGCGATCCGTCGCCGGGGTGTTGACGGGACAGCGCACGGCGGGGGCGATGCGGGTCGACACCGCGCCAGCCGATGACCACGAGAAGCAGACCGATTCCGGCGCCGATGCCCAGCAACGCGGCGAATCCGGTGGTGGGGCTGAGGGTGACGGTCACTGTGGCCACCACCCGTCGGGGTGCTCGAGTACGGCGGGGTCGAAGCCGACATCGACAAGGTCGTCGAGGGTGTCGGTGCGCAGCGCGCCGGGGACAGGGCGGGCACGGCGGTCGGGGCCGGGTCGGTAGACCTCGTTGGAGACCACTTGCTGGCCGTCGGCGTCGACCACCTCGCGGATCGACGAAACGACGCGGGTCGTGCGGTCCGTGGCGCGGGCCAGGTGCACCACGAAGTGCACCGCGCTCGCCACGAGCAGGGCGGTGGCCTCCAGCGACAGCCGCTCGATCCCCTGCGCGGCATAGGAGGCCAGGCGGGTGAAGGCGATCCGGGAGCTGGAGGCGTGCAGAGTGGCCATTGATCCGTCGTTGCCCTGGGACATGGCGTTGCACATCGGGATGACTTCCGGGCCGCGGATCTCGCCGACGATGACCCGGTCCGGGGACATGCGCAGGCCCCACCGCACGAGTTCGGCCTGGGAGATCGCGCCCTCGCCCTCCACGTTCGGCTCACGGGACTGAAACGCGGTCACGTCCGCATGGATGTTCGGGTCGCGCTCCAGGCCGAGCTCGAAGGCGTCCTCGATGGTGATGATTCGCTCCATCGGGTCCATCTCAGACGCGAGCGCCCGCAACAGGGTGGTCTTGCCCGCGCCGGTGCCGCCTGTGATCAGGACGTTCTTCTTAGCGCGCACCAAGGCACGCAGGAACTCCTGCAGTCCGGCATCGATGGTGCCGCGCTCACGTAGCTGGGGCAGGGTGGCTGTGAGGTAGCCGTGCCGGCGGATCGACAGCGAGGTCACCCCACCGGAGGTCAGGCCCATCACCGCGAATAGCCGCTCCCCACCGGGCAGCTGGAGGTTGACCGCCGGGGAGCCGTGATCGAAGCGCCGTTCCTGGCTGGACGCCCGCGCGGCCAGCAGCCGGACCAGGTCGGTCAGCTCCTCGTTCGACCCGGCGATCGGCGCGACCTGCTCGCGGCGGCCGTCGGAGTGCTGAACGAACACCCGGTCGAAGCGATTGGCGTTGATCGTCTCGACCGTGGGATCGTCCAGCAGCGGTTGTAGCCCGGCCATGCCGAACAGTTCGTTGATGACCTCGACGACCACCTGCTGCTCGACGTCGGAAGGGACGAGAGAGCGGTTGGCGGTCAGCTCGTTCTCACTGTGCACGCGGACCGCGGTGTCCAGGATCGATCGCGCGAGTTCGCGGCGGGCTTCCCGTGTCACCGGAGCGCCGGTGCGCAGTTGCTGGGCATCCACCTGCTTGGGCAGTTCGGCGGCAAGGGCGTCGCGCAGGTGCTGCCGCAGGCGGCCCGCGGCAGCGGTGACGTCCTCGACTTCGCCGAGCCCGCCAGGCGGTGAGGCGGGGTAAGTCCCACCGTTCTGGGTGGGTCCCCACGTGCCGCTGTTGTTCGGTGCCGCGCCTTGCCAGCCTGGTGCTTCGGGCGGCTGCTGGTGGGGGCGCAGGGGCACGGGCTGCGGATAGCCGTTGGTGGGGTGGCTCATGACGCGGCTCCTCCTCGCGGATCTCGCTCCTCGTCGGCTGGGTGCACAGCGAGTGGGCTCGGCGCACGCCGCAACCCGGTGGTGGAGACAGCACCGTTAGGCACGCCGGGAATCGCCTGTAGCACCGACGCGGGCTCCTGGTCAGCCCTGGTCGGGCCCGATGGGGGCGCTGGTGCCACCGGCTTGGCAGCCAGCACGGTGGCGACCTTGTGCGCGAACCTGCCCAGCGCGGAGTGCGACGGTCCGCTGCGACCCCAACGCAGCCGTGGCGGCCGTCCGCACAGCACCGCGGCGCCGTGCTCGTCGTGCGGAACGCGGCCCAGCGGCGGCACGCCAAGCTCGCGGTTGACCTCGGCGGTGGAGTAGCCGTCGCCGACCAGGAGCAGCACCGGTCGTGGCGTCCAGCGGCCGACCGTGGGCAGCCGGCGGGCCAGGTGCGCGAGGTCGTCTGCGTGGGCACGGGTGAGCAGCACCAGCACATCGGCCTCGCGCACGATTCCCATCGCCGCGGAACCGTGGTCGACCCGGCCGCAGTCCGCGATCACCACGGTGTCCGGCCCGTTCGCAGTGCTGCGCAGGACGTCAGTACTCGCGGGTGAGGTCGACGTCAGGGCCAGCAACGCCGCCCGCGCCCGGTCAGCGTCCGGTGGCGAGGACACCACCGGGAGCCCGCCAGGCAGCGCTTGGGCGTGCTGCCACAGCAACCCAGCGTCGGTGCTACGCCGCGCCGCCGCGGCGAGGCTGAGCAGGCCCGGCGAGGACGCCAAGGAGAACCGCGTCGCGATGTCCCCGCCGGACGGGTCCGCCTCGACCAGCACCGTGCGGGCTGGCGCGGGCCAGCGCGCCGCCAGCGCGAGTGAGAACGTTGTCACGCCCGGCGAGCCCTTCAGGCTGATGACCGCGACCAACATCACCGGCCACCTCCTGACAGCAACACCAGTGACAGCTGGCCCACCGGGATCGCGGCGACCTGGCGGGCGGCGGCCTCGGCCAGCTGCACCGACACCACCGTGGCCTGCTCGTTGGGAGGTGTGGTCACGCTGGTGACCACACCCGGCCACACGGTGGCCGTGTCCGACGCCGGTGGACTCGCAGCCGAGCCGCCCGCGCCAGCAGGAACGAACACCACGGACACCGGCGCCCCCGGCGCGACCTCAGCCGGGAACTGGCCTGCCTTCAAAGCCAGCGAAGCGATCGCTTGCCCCGCAGCGGGAACGGCAGGAGCACCGACCGCGTCAGGGGTCAGCAACGCGCCTGCAGGAAGACTCACGGACATCGTCTTGCCCACCACGCTGGTCGCCTGCCCTGCGTCCACAACGCGCACCCCAGGATCGACCGCCATGTTCACCTGTCGCAGGTCCTGCGCGGCTAGTGTCTGTCCGACAGTGACAGCGCGAGCCAGCGCCAGAACAGGTTGGCGATCACTCGAATTCACTGAGATCAGCAGGAACGTCGCCGTGCACGCGATTACGAGCAGAGCGCCCAGCAGGAGGTAGGGAAGACTCCGGCGACGCCCGCTGGCCCGCAGCCGCGAGGTGGCATCCGGCTTCTTGCCGTTGCTCACCCACGGTGCATCCGATGTGGACGAACGATCGGTATCCGTATTGGTGGACACGAAGGTCTTCATGCCAGTGCCTCCAGGCATGGGGGTAGTGCGCCGCGTCGCCAGTGGTGCTCAGCGAGCGGAAGGACGAGGTTGCTTTGTGTTCTTGGTGATGTGAGCGAAAGCCGCCCTGCGAAGGGTCAGCCGCCGCCGTTGTTCAGGGCCTGGGACTCGGCCACGCGGAACGCCGCGCTGCCGGTCGTCGTCATGTCCGGGAACGTCCCGCCTTGGCCCGCGCCCGACCATGTGACCGTCCAGTGCACGGTCGCCGAGACGGGATAGGTCTCACCTGGCTGACGGGCTGAGGAGCTGCGGTAGGTGTGCCCGCAGTCCGGCGAGCTCGACTTCGGATCAGCGCCTGCCCGGAAGGGGGTGCCCGGCCCCGTGCACGTCACCGTGCTGCCGTCACCCATCGACCAGGTCACCGACGTCGGGGTTGCCACCGCCGTCACCGACACACCCGGCACCGACGCGGTCGCCGAGATAGGAGCCCACCCATTGGCGACCCACAACCAAGTTGGCAGGTTCACCAGCTGGTCACCGGACGGGCTCGCCGCGATCGTTGGTGCCGGCAGCCGCAGCTGTTTGCGCGCCATTTGCGCCAGCTCGGCCGGTGAGGGCAGCAACGCCGCACCTGGCTGCTGTCCGTCAGGAATCCACACCGGCGGCCGGTACAACGCATCCGCCACACCCTCACCGGTGCACTTCCAGATGTACCAAGCCCCCGGCTGCCCCTGAGCAGGTTGCTGCGCCAGAACAGCGACACGCGGTTGGCGGGTGAACACCGCCGGCTGGGCCGTGACACCGCCCGAGTTCAACGGCCGACTGAACGCCGCAGTCACCACGCCGCCGGCCGGTGGTTGGTAGTCGCTCTTCACGTAGGAGCAGTTCGCCAGGTTCGAGTCGCCCCCGACGATCGTGTCCCCGTTGTAGCTGCTGTCACCCTGGTTGCCCGAGCCAGGACGTCCAGAGTTCGGCTTCCCGTTGCCAGGGTTGCCCGGCCTTGGGTCCGTGCCGCCCTTGCCAGCACCGAGATCACACACCGGAGCGGGAGTCTGCTGACAGTCGGTGGTGCCCCAGCCATCGTCGGCGAGAGCCGGGGTCGCCATGCCGAGCACGCCCAGGGCCGCGATTCCCGTAATGACACCTATACGTCGCAAGGTCAACACGATCCCACCTCGTGAACGCCGTACTCGGTTACCTTCCACGACCCGTCGGACTGCTTCTGCACGATGGCGTTGATCAGGCGTCGGCCGCCGGGCTTGTCGTCGGCGAGCTGGCCGTTGTCCTTGCGGTACTTCAACCAGTTGGTCGAGTCACCGCAATCGGTCACCACGATCTTCGTCGGGGCGTCCGGAGGCTCTACAGAGGACACACTGGGACTTAGCTTCGGCTCGCCCTTGGTCACCAGGCCGTTAACGTGGTCCGCGTACAGGCCGCGTGACAAGTTCGTCAGCGCGATACCGGTGGCGTGCTGTCCCAACTTCGGCGACTGCCAGTCCGAAGTGGCCCCGGCCGCGACGAAGTCCTGCCACATCCCCCGGTACGCCGCGAGCGCGTCCTGCTTGGCCTTGTCCACAGCAGATAGAGCCGAGGTCGGAGCCGCCGACGTGGTCGCCAGCGTCGGTGGCGCCGATGTCCCCGGAGTCGGGCTGTTCGCCGTCCCAGAGCTGCACCCGGCAAGTGCCAACGTCGCACCGGCCGCGACCACCGCGACGCGACGCCACGTGATCAAGGTCGTCCCCCGTACCACACCCCACCCCCGAAACGTCACCGAAGATCGTCTACCGTCAAGTGATACAAACCACGTCTACACCCCCCACCCCCACCGACTGCAAAGTCCGTATGGACGGACTTCGAAGTCCGTATAGAGATCCAGGCGAAATCTTCACCCATTTGGGCTACAAAAGTCACGTTCCGCGACAGCGTGAAGTAACACTTGAAGAGCAGCGATAGGACCCCCGGGGGCGAAGCCGTGCCAGTTCGACTACGCAATGTAATGCCTGGATGGGCTGCCTGATGCCCGTCGCGTTGGTCGTGTCATGGGCAGCCACCGGCGCGCTTGCTGGGGCTTTTGTCCGGATCTGGACCCGTCGACAACTCGAGGGCGATCGGGCTGGGTTATTGACAGCGCAACCGACCGCCCCGTTGCTCACAGCGATCTTGTTCGGTGTCTTGGCCTGGCGGCTCGGCTGGACGTTCGACCTGCTGGCCTACAGCTTCCTCGCCGCCATCGGCGTGTCCCTTGGCATCATCGATCTGATCGAGCAACGGCTTCCGACAAAGTTGGTGCTGCCTGGGTTCGCCGTGCTCGGTGCTGCCTTCACCGCGCTGGCGATCGTCAACTCGGCCGGGATGGACCTCCTGCGGGCGGCGGCCGGCTCTATGGCAGTCGCAGGGTTCTACCTCGTACTCGCCCTTGCGTCTGGCGGTGGCCTCGGAGCTGGCGACGTAAAGCTCGGCGGGTTGCTCGGACTCGCGCTTGGCTGGTTGAGCTGGTCGGCCGTGCTGGCTGGCGTTCTTCTCGGCTGGTGCTTCGGTGGGGTTGCATGGCTGATCCTTCGCATGACCGGTCTCCGCCCGCGGACCTATCTCCTGCCAGCCGGTCCACCCCTGCTGCTCGGCGCCTTCGTCGTCATCGGACTCATGCCGTCAGCTTGATGGCGGCCCGGTAGAGCCGCAGTACGTTGGCGAGGGTGAGGTGACCGGACAGAGTCCATGCCGGAGCTTGTATCACGGCAGCTAGTTGTGTTGGGAAGCGCGGGTGGCAAGGGCCGGGATGGCGGCGATCTTCTCTGCTGGCAGGCGCTCCCACATCAAGCCTGCTGGACGACGTGGTGGACCGCAGGTGATCACCTCTTCCGGCGTGACGATGAGGTCCACGCTGAAGTCGTGCTCCGACTCGGGGAGTTCGCCGTCGACGACTTGAAGCGAGTGCACGGTGGTGGCGATCAGGGTCTCGGGCCGGATGAGGCCCGCTTCTTGTAGAAGTGCTACCTCGAGGTCGGAGTACCCCGCCCCCTTGCCCAGCCGGACGCCGTGGCGGTTCACCGCGACGCTGCCGCAGACGATGAGGTCGATGGGGAGGACGCTGTCCACCTCGACGGTGGGTGCGATGTCGGCGGCTACGTGGCTGTCAGCGGCCTGCTCAGGGGACACGGTGAGCCGCTCGGGGTCGAGCAGGTAGAAGGGACGCTGCTTCGCCAGCCTGGGAACGGCCATGTAGACGAGCTTGCCCTCGCGAAGCGCTCGAGCGCGTACGGGCAGTTGCGCCTTGTCCGGAACGGCTTTGATCACTCGGGCAGCCTTCCAGGAGGGCAGCTCGGCAAGACGGTCCGCGGCGAGCCGCGCATTGACGAAGTTGGGAATGCGGCCGTGGACGTCGGTGTCGTGCACGGCCGCGTGGGCGGTCAAGGTGTCCCAGATCCTGGCGCGTGCCGCGTTCTTCAGGTCGTCGATGGAGTTGGTCACCGGTGCTCCTCACGCAGCGGTCATCAGGGACAGCAGGCGATCGTGCACATGCTGCACGAAGGGCTCCTCGCGCCAGCGTCGCAGTTCCTTGGCGGCGTCGAAGGCGATGTTCATGCCACCGCCGCCTCGTGTGGTCTCCACGATGTCGATGGCCTCGTGCAGGACGGCAACGGCAGCATCCGGTTCTCCATGCCGAAGTTGGGCCAGGGAAAGATTGCCGAGGATGATCGCGCGTGACTTGCTCGGGCGTAGCGACGCACGAGCAGCTTTCTGCAGGATCTGCTGGGCGCGACGGTGGTGCCCAAGGAACAGATAGCAGGATCCGGCCAGTCGCGCGAACTGGCTTTGCGAGAACAAGTGGAAGGCGGGATCGTTCTCGGTGATTTTGTCGAAGTAATTCTCCGCCTCGGCGAGCGTCATCTCGCAGCTGCGTGCGTCACCGAGCATGGCGTGGGCTTCGGCGTTGTGAAGGAGCCCGAGCCCTGTGAGGACTGCGCTGGTGGCAGCAGTGGCGTTCGCGACGTGTTGGGTCAACACGAGGCCGGCTTGAGGGTCGTGATCACCGTAGAGGGCCAGGTAGCTCGCTCGGAGCAAGGCATGACCTTCCGCAGTCACGTCTCCGAGTTCACGGGCAGCGGCTACTGCCTGGTCGAGGTAGACGCGGGCGCTGCGTTGGTCGCGGCGTTGCGAGGCGTCCCAGACCAGTTGGCCCATCAGAGTGGCCGCTTCGGCTTCCAGCGCCTTCAACTCTCGGCGTGCCCGTCCGTAGGGCGCCTCCCTGGCAAGAAGGGTGACCTGTCCGAGGGTTGGACCGGCATCGGCCAGAAGCGCAATAGACGGGGCCCGGTCGTAGCGGTCATCCAGCGCTTGCACTTCTTGCCGTAGGTGGGCGACCGCAACGAGGTCAAGACCTGCTGGACGCTGTAGCGCGAAGCTCACGTGGTCGGAACTCGGCGGAGTCGCAGTCGGCTTCTCCGCGAGGTACTGCTCCAACACTTCGACG
Source organism: Actinophytocola sp. NPDC049390 (assembly GCF_044466355.1). Taxonomy (NCBI): domain Bacteria; kingdom Bacillati; phylum Actinomycetota; class Actinomycetes; order Pseudonocardiales; family Pseudonocardiaceae; genus Actinophytocola; species Actinophytocola sp. NPDC049390. The sequence goes on along the minus strand of NZ_JBITMQ010000007.1, from coordinate 360,971 downwards.
GAGATCTCCAGCGCCTTCGCGACGTCGGGTTGGTTCCATGGTTGGGGCGTTGCCACCCCTCGCTCCCAGCGGGCAACAGTGGAGCGGTCGAGTTTCAGCCGGGCCGCGAAGGTCTCCTGGGTGTACCCCATTGCCGCCCGTCGCCGGGCCAGGCTTTCTCGTCGCAGCGTCATGCTTGCCCCCGTTCGTGCGGCTAGGCCACGGCGATCGTCCCGCTCCTGTTTTGGCAGGTCAAGGCCGCCCGCCGGAGCGGACGACACCATCACGGTAACGATCGTCGATTACGCGGCGCGCACGGCTTCCTTCTGATGGCTCCCCCTTGCGGCGGCGTGGCGTTACCACACCTCATGCCCACGTGTCTCCGCTTTTCTGGCGAATACTTACAGTGGCATTGGGTTTCACCCGGATGGCACATCGCGCTCGTGTTGCCATTTCCGCAGGTCATGTCACCTGTCGCCCCGTGGACGCCCCATCGCCGCCACGCTGTCGCTCTGGTCTGCCCCGCGGCGCGGAGGTTTAGCTGCGTTGGCGGGATTCGTAGCGGCTCTACCTGCGCCGTTACCGCTGAATCCGCTGCTCGACCGGTTTGGCCGAGCGACAACGAAACGCTCGACGCTATGGGAGTAGCAGAAGTTCGGACATAAGTAAATCGGGACTCGCTGAGTATCGGAGTAGATGATGACACTCTCCCAGCGATTCGCGGAACCCTTGGTTTCGCGATGCCCACAAACAAAGCTCGCTGTGCCGCGTTTCCTCGTGCAGCCGGTGTGGGTATGGAGTTGGACCACCGCACGAGGCGGTGACGCACGATGAATGACCGCGGACCTTGGGCGGTGACGTGCCGCGATGTCGCCGGCCGCCCTCGGAGCCTGCAGGTGTTCGTGCGCGGCTCACAGGTCGTGGTGATGGCGCCCCCAGGTGAGGCTGCCACGCTCGACCGCGTCCAGGCCGAGCAGTTCCGCTCCGTCATCGCCACGGCCACCGAGGTGGCCGACACACCCGCGCCAGGTGGATCTGGCCCCTCCGAGGAGACCGGTACGGCGAGCACGGTGAAGCAGTACAGCGACGGTGTGCCCCCAGCCGTCGTGGGGCGCCCTGCTTTGCCGTCATGTCGCGGCGGAACCACGACCCCGATACCTGGTTCCGCCGCGATCCCCGCCCTGCGAGGTGGGATCGCCTGATGCCGCTGGCTCCGATGATCACGGCGATCGCGGCCGTGGTGTTCGTCAGTTGCCTGTTGTACCGCGCTTTCCGGCAGCGGCGTTCCGAAGCGACTTCTGGTGGCAGGCACTACGTTGCCGCGTCCCGTGTCGGCAGACATTGGCGCAACCCCGGCCAGCCTCCGTCGCCGGTGCTCCGGCACGCGCTGAAGACGGTGGGCACACACGGCTTGGGTTTCATTCGAGAAGGCGAAGTCGTATGAGGCCGCCCGGTGTCGAGCAGGTGAACGTGCCTCCACTGTGGTCTTAGCGGCACGAGTTCGGAGCGATGTCGGGCTTTGCCTGCTTCGGATTCTCATACGCCTGACGGCCCATTTGCACATCCAGCGCGGTCCCAAGCGCCGCGCCCCTCAACCACGGGCGGAGCCGGAGTTTTTCCCTTGGAGGAACTCCGGTTCCGTCACCCCAACCCTTGCACGGAGGAACAGCTCATGATCACCGCAACGGCAACAGAAACCCGACAACATGAAGTCGTCGGAACGAGCGTGCTGTCGCAGTACTACACACAACTGTTGTGTTGGCCTACCACGATCGAGCCGTCGACCGGCGAGGTACGGCTGCGTGTGGGCGACACGGTGGATGCGCTGATCATGCGCGCCGGGTTCGGCGGCGAGGTCAACCACCAGCTCATCCAGGCGATGCAGCGCGCGCCCATCATCGTCCTGCCGGGCAAGCCGGACACCACGCCCGACGACTGGATCTTCCTCACCCAGCCGCGCACGAAGATGCGCCAGTCCACCATCGCCGACCTGGTGTCCGCCGAGGTCGGCTGGTACGAGGTCGGGGCGACGATTCCGTTGCCCGCCTTCGGCTCCGCCGAGGGAGAGCTGCGGTGGGTGCAGCAGCCTGAAGCCGGCCTGGAACTGCCGAATTGGGGTGCCGTTGTCGGTGCCGTCCGTCGTACCTTCTCGCGGGCGTGGTGACCATGTCGATCGTTCACAGCGAACACCGACATCCCGAACACGCGGTCGTCATCGCCTCCGGCGGCCTGGACTCCACCGTGCTGGCCTACTGGTTGGCCGCCCGTCACAGCCGCCTGACACTGGTGTCGTTCGACTACGGGCAGCGGCATCGCGTCGAACTCGATCACGCCGCTGAGATCGCACGGCTGCTGCTGAGCCCGCACCGGATCATTGACCTGACGAGCCTGGGCGCACTGCTGACCGGTTCGGCGTTGACCGACACCTCGGTGGCGGTGCCGGATGGGCATTACACCGATGAGTCGATGTCCGCCACGGTGGTGCCCAACCGCAACGCGATCATGCTCGACATCGCCGTAGCGGTCGCCATCGCCGTGCGCGCGGACGCGGTCGCCTTCGGCGCGCACGCCGGGGATCACACCATCTACCCCGATTGCAGGCCGGAGTTCGTGGAGCGGTTCGCCCGCAGCGTGCAGACGGCCAACGAGGGTCTGCTGGTGCCGGGGTTCCAGATGCTCGCTCCGTTCCTGACATTGACCAAGACCGACATCGTGCGCGTCGGTGAGGCACTGGCGGTGCCATTCGCCCGCACGTGGTCCTGCTACCGGGGTGAAGGAGTGCACTGCGGCACCTGTGGAACGTGCACCGAGCGCCGGGAAGCCTTCCGTGACAACGGTATCGCCGACCCCACCGTGTACCAGGCTGCGTAGAGGGGCGTGAGGCTCGTGGACACGAAGCCGTCAGAATCGGGGCCTGAGCGGGGCCGTCTTTCCCTCGTTCACAGCTCGCGCGTGTTGGGTTGCGAGCCTGATCTCGGTGATCAAGGGAGCGTGCCTGCCGCTCAAGCGGGGCCGACCCTAGCGCACCCGCGTGCCGTGTCACCAACCCCTGTCCTGCAGACGCACTCGCTGATTCCGTTGCTGGACGAGAAGCATCTGCGGACCGCGCTGCGGCAGTGTGGACGGCGAACCTCGACGCCCGGCGTGGACCGTATGACGCTTGGGGAGTTGCGGCGGCGTGCCTCCGAACTGCTGCCCCGGCTGGCCGAGCAGTTGGCCGAGGGCACCTGGCGGCCGGGCCCGGTGCGGGAGGTGACCTTCCCTACTTACACCGGCAAGCCGATGACCGTGTGCGTGCCCACGATGATCGACCGGCTGGTGCACCGCGCGCTGCGCAACGCGATCGAGCCGATCCTGGAAACGCAGGTGCTGGCCGACTGGGTGTCCGGCTACCGGCCTCGCCGCAACCGCATCACCGCGCTGCGCCACGCCGCGGCTCACGTGGCGGCCGGCTTGCGCGCAGTCGCCGACGTGGATGTGGCCTCTGTGTCCGAGGGCGTCACGGTCGAGCAGGTTGTCGACTGGTGCGCCCAGCACGTTCACGACGGCACCTTCCTCAACCGGGTGCGCACCGCGCTGGGCGCGATGCCGTACCCGATCGCGCCGGGTTCCGGACTCGCGCCGTTGATCAACCTGCGCTTGTCACGGCCCGACGCCCTGCTGGGTGAGTTGCGGGTGGTGCGGTTCGCCGACAACTACGCGGCCTTCGCCGCCGACGAGACCGAGGCCCACGCCGCCTTCACCGTCATCGCCGAGGCGCTCGCCAGATTCGGGTTGCGTCCCAACGAATCCAAGAGCCGCGTGCGGGCGCGCTCCAACGTCGAAGACCTGTTCCTGATCGGGGGCTGACCACCATGAAGATCGAGTGGGTCGAGGTGCCCGGCGGGACCTGCCGGTTCGGCGACGACGCCCGGCCCGTCCAGGTCGGCGCGCTGCTGTGGACGCGCACCCCGATTACCTACGCCCAGCTGCGCGGCGAGCGCGGTGGTGGACGCGGGCTGCATCCGGTCACCGGGATGACCCATGCCGAGGCCACCGGGATCGCCCAGGCCCTGGGCGGCCGGCTGCCGACCTCGGCGGAGTGGGAGTGGATGGCGGGCGGAACCGCCCGGCGACGCTGGCCGTGGGGCGATCAGGACTGGACACGCGAGTTGGCGAACCTGCGCGATTCCGGCCTCGACACCACCAGCCCGGTCGACGCCCACCCCGCCGGAGCGACCCCGGAGGGACTGTTGGACGTGGCTGGCAACGTCTGGGAGTGGACCGCCCGCGCCACGATGGGCAGCGGCGTCACGCTGCGCGGCGGCTCCTACGCCTCGCCGGTGTTGTACGCGCGCACCACCTTCCTCAACGCCGCGCCCGCCGAGCTGACCTCGCCGGGCATTGGGCTGCGGGTGGTACGCCAGCCATGACGCCCACCAACAGGCTCGAGCCCGAGCAGGGACTGATCATCGTCTCCTGCAGCCGGGAGAAGCTCGTCACCACGACCCCGGTCCCGGCGCTAGAGCTGTACCAGGGCGCGCTCGTGCCGCACCTGCGCGCCCATATTGCTCCCGCCTACCGGTCGCGAATTCGGATCGTGTCCGCCGAACACGGCCTGCTGCATCCCGAGGACCAGGTCGGCACCTACGACCACAAGCTGCGCACCCGCGGTGAGGCGGAAGCTCTCCAGGACCGCGTGACCGCGCGCCTTGCCGCCGACCTGCGTGCTCCGGCTCTGCGGCACGTGCTGGTGGTGCTGGAACCGCTGTACCTGGCCGCAACAGGCTGCCTCTTCGACCACGTGCCGCCGGTCGAGTTGACGCTGCTTCCAGACCCGTCCGACTGGTCCGGCGCGAGCACCGTGCTTTCCCGATGGGGCTGGCTGTGACCGACACCCGGTCTGTGGCCTTGCGGGAGGAGTTGCTGCGGCAAGGCAACGACCACACCTCCAGCACCCGCGCCTGGGAGGCGGTCGCCGACGGGATTGGTTGGCACGAGCCCACGCCCTCGGACTGCTGGCTCGCGTCTTCACGCTCGGTCTCGGTGGTCATCCCCACCTATCAGGTCGGTTACTCCCTGCCCACCGTGCTCGATGCTCTCGATCGTCAGCACCACCGGTACCGGTTCGAGGTCATCGTCGTCGACGACGCCAGCACCGACGACACGGCCGAGGTCGCCGTGCGGCACCCAGTGGTGGACCGGTTCGTGCGGTTGCCGCAGCGGATGGGCGCGGCCACCGCCCGCAACGTCGGCACCGCCCTCGCACGAGGTCAAACGGTGCTCTACCTCGACGGCGACATGGTGATCCCGCCGCACGTGATCACCGACATCGCCGCCCGCGCCACCGACACCAGCGTGCTGGTTGGGTTCCGCCACAACCTGCGCTACGAGGTCCACTCCCAGGATCCCGCCATCCTGGCGCGCATTCCTCACCTCGCGGCCGACCATCGAGTCGTGTGGCGGCCACCGGCGAACAAGCTGCTGCCCTACAGCGGGATCACGCTGCCCGAGCCGCTGGACGGCCGCCCGCTGGATGCCACCCGCGACTTCGTCGACCTCGGGTACGGGCAGTCCTATTACGACTGGGATCTGCCGCGCATGGTCGTCACCGCCCTGGTCGCCGTGCCCCGCGCCGTCGTGCTGGACGTCGGGGGCTTCGACGCGGAGTTTGGCCGCCTGGGGTGGGGCATGGAGGACACCTACCTCGGAGCGTGCCTGATCGCCGCCGGGCTGCTGGTCATCCCGCTGCGCCAGGTCGTCGGGTTTCACCTCGATCCACCCGATGCCGCCGAGCAGTGGCAGCACAAGCTCGCCGGCTGGCCACGCACCCTCGCCCACTACCGCGGCCTCCTGGAGCTGCCAGCCCCGCGAGGCCGCACCCACGACTTCACCGCATCCATGTCCGAGCTGCTCACCCACTGCGAGGTACGCCCATGACCACGACGACCACGACCATCGGCCGCGCCTCGGCGCGCCGGATGGTCTCCTGCGGCACGCGCGGCAGGACCGGCGTCGTCTACGACCCCCTCACCGGCCTGACCCACCGAACCGGCGAGCCAATCCTGGCCGGGCGCACCGCCCTGGCCCACGAGAGCATCACAGCATTGCCCGAAGTTCACCCCGGTGAGCTGGGCGACGTGATGCCCGTCAGCGTGTGTTGGTCGCCCATCGTGCGCTGCAACCTGGCCTGCCCGCACTGCCTAGATGACAAGTCCGTCCCGGAGCTCGGCCGCGGCGAACGCGCCGAGGTCGCCACCAGGATCGCGTCCTCCGGGGTGCTCGGCGTAGACGTCTCCGGCGGCGAACCGCTGCTCATCCGCGACCTGCCCACCCTGCTCGACGTGCTGGTCGACGGCGGCTGCGCGGTCAGCGTCACCACCAACGGCACGCACCTGCCCCGCCGCGCCGAAGCCCTCGCCCGCCGGGTGGACGCGGTCCGCGTCAGCCTCGACGGCCCCGACCCCGAGCGTCACGACAGGTGGCGGGGCGAGGGCAGCTTCGCCAAGGCCGTCTCCGGCATCCGCGCCGCCCTCGCCTACGGCATCCCCACCCAGCTCCAAGCCGTGCTCATGCGCTCCACCGCCGCTGGACTACCCGCGCTGGTCGAGCTGGCCGACCGGCTCGGCGTCCACGGCCTGACCGTCCTGCAGTACCTGCCCTTCGGCGAAGGCGCCCCGCTCGCCAACGCCGAACAGATGCCCGACGAGGACGCCCGCCACCTGGTCGCCGCGCTCGGCACGACACCGGTCCCAGTGCGGCTGCGCACCCGCGCCGACGCCGCCGGGTTCACCGTCGTGCGCGCCGACGGACAGGTCTGGCGCAACGCCCCGGACACCACCGCCATCGCCGCCCTGCACCCGCTGACCGGGCCGGTCAGCCTGGCCGTGACCGGACGGGACGGTTCGGCATGACCCGCACCGCACAGCGCGTGTTCGAGCACCAGCGCATCTGGCGGGTCACCCCAGAGGCCCTGAGCGACGCCTGCCTGCTGCTCTTCGCCGCCATCAGCCGCGACCACCCGAAGGTCGACCACGTCATCGGCATCGCCAACGGCGGCGTCGCCCCCGCCCGCATCCTCGCTGGCCGACTCGGCGTGAAACCCAGGAGCGTCCAGGCCCGGCACAACGCCGACGACGGCCTCTACCAGCAGGCCACCGGCAGGGTCTCCGTCGACTTCGACGCCTTCCGCCGCGGCCTCGGCCGCCGCAAGCTCGACGGGACCATCCTCGTTGTCGACGACATCTGCGGCAGCGGCGCCACCCTGCACAAACTCCGCAACGTCCTCACCCCGGTCCTCGCCCCGGACGCCCGCGTGATCACCGCGACGTTGTGCCTGAACACCGGGGCGCAGACCTGCCCGGACTACTCGGTGTGGACCGTGTCGGACTGGGTCAGCTTTCCCTGGGAGAAGCGCCCCGACCAGCCGACCACCGACATACCCCTTCCGGAGCGGGTAACCAGCCATGCCTGAAGCCAGCAAACCGCTGACCATCGCGTTCGTCCTGGCCTCCTACACCCACGACGCCCCGGCCGGGATGGAACGCGCCACCGCCGCCCTCGCCCACGGTCTGCGCCAACTCGGACACCGTGCCCTGATCATCACCGCCACCGAACCCGATCACACCACGGACGAGGGGATGGACGAGGACCTGGTGGTGCTCGGCTCGGTCGGGGTCACCTTCCCCGCCGACGACGATGAACTGCGCGAGGCGATCAGCACCCACGGCCAGGACGAGATCATCGCCGCCGACCTGCGCGCCCTCTACCGCCGCCACCGCGTCGACATCGCTGTCTACGTCGATGCCTTGTGGGGACTCGGACGCCTTGCCCCAGCGTGCGACGGGGTGCGGACGGTGCTGGCGATGCACGTCGTCGGCCACGACCAGGACCTCGTGCCCGCCTTGGAACGCGCCGACGTAGTGGTCGCGCCGTCGACCACGGTCCTCGGACAAGCCCACGACCAGGGCTACGACAGCACCTGCTGGCAGACCGTGCCCAACGCCCTGCTCGACGAACACAACGCGCCCGACGCCCACCAGCGCGAGGCGCTGCGGCGGGGCGGCCCGGTGCGGGTGCTGGCCCGGCTCGGGCCGGAAAAGAACATCCGCGCCCTGCTCGACGCCGGCCGCCTCGTCGACCGCGGCATCGAGGTCGTCCTCGCCGAAGCCGGGTTCGAGCACGCCGCCGGCACACAAGCCGCCGAGTACCGCCGCTGCGCACACTCCGCCGCCCACCTGCTCATGGGCAGCATCCGCGACGACGGCCTGCCCTGGGACCAGGTCCAGCCGTGGCTCGCCGAAGCCGCCGTCGTCATCGTGCCCTCGACCAAGGAGACCTTCGGCCTCGTCGCCCTGGAGGCCATGAGCGTCGGCACCCCGGTCGTGGTCTTCGACGTGGACAACCTGCCCGCCCTCATCGGCACCGGCGAAGGAGCGGGCGGAATCGTGGTGCCCCGCGCCCACGGCGAGTTCGGGCTGTGGGGTGCCGCCGAAGTCCTCCTCGACGATCCGGTACGCTACGCAGCGCTATCACGGGCTGCGTACTACCGCTCGCGGGACTATCTGCCCACCACAGTCGCCCATGACTTCCTCAAGGCGGTGCGGTGATGAACGATGTCCCACTTCTGCTGGTCGACGGCCACAACCTGCTCTGGCGCGGAGCCTTCGGCTTCCCCGCCGCGATCCACTCGCGCGACAAGACCCGTGATCTGACCGCCGAGTTCGCCTTCTTCGCGCTACTGCGCGTAGCCATACGCGAGGAGTTCGCCGAGCCGCCCGAAGTGATCGTGGTGTTCGACGGCCAGCACGGCGCGGCCGAACGCCAAGCCACCGACAGCGACTACAAGGCCAACCGCGTCCTCGACGAAGCCGCACTCAAACCCATCCGCGCCATCCCGCACGTCCAGGAAGCGCTGACCGCCTACGAGCTGGCGTGGATCGAGATCGACACGGCCGAAGCCGACGACGTGATCGCCACTCTCGTCACCCATGTCCGCCGCGACGACCCCGAGCGCCGGGTGTGGATCATGTCCGGTGACCGCGACTTCTACCAGCTCATCGACGACCACGTCCGGGTGCTCAACACCGCCATGAAGCGAGGCCGTCGCCACATCGAGCCCCACACCGTGTTCGACCGCTACCAAGTCCAACCGACCCAGTGGGCGGACTTCCGGGCCCTCACCGGCGACCCAGCCGACAACATCCCTGGCGTGCGCGGCGTCGGGACGGGCACCGCCGCCAAGCTCCTGGCCGGTGGCCTCACCCTCGATCAGCTCGCCGACGCCGGGCGGCTCACCGGCACCAAGGGCAAGGCCGTCGCCGAAGCCTGGGACCAGCTCCTCGGCTGGCGCGACCTGATCAGGATGCGCACCGACCTCGCCCTGCCCCTGCTACCTGTCGGCCGCAGTAGCTGGGCCCTGCCCACGCCCGCCGAGGTCATCGACAAGCTCGGGCTGTGGTGACTCTGGTGACCGCGACCGCGTTCATCCCGCCTGGCTCGGTGTTGACCGTGATGGCGCATCCCGACGACGCCGAACTCTGGGCGGGCGGCACGCTCGCCCTCTGCGCCGCCGCTGGTGCCGACGTCACCATCGCCATCCCGCGCCACCCCGAGCCCCGCGCCAGCGAGGCCGCCGCCGGGGCCGCCGTACTCGGCGCCGGGCTCAACCAGATCAACGAGCCGACCGCGGCGGCCGTGCGCGAGCTCCTGCTGGACACCCGCCCCGAGGTCGTCCTCACCCACCCGCTTCGCGATGTGCACCCCGACCACCGGCGCATCGCCGAAGCCGTGCTGGAGGCACTTCCCGAGGTCGTCATCGCCACCGGACACCCGCGACGGGTTTACACCACCGACACCTACAACAGCCTCACCCTCGACGGCCCCGTTCCCGCGCACACCACCGTCGACATCACCACCACCTGGCCCGCCAAGCAACGCGCCCTGGCCGCACACGCCTCTCAGCCCATCGCCGAACACTTCGGCCCGATGGCCGAGAACCTCGCCCGGCTGTGGGGCGCACGCATCGGCGTCGACCACGCCGAGAACTTCGCCCCGCTTCCCGTCCTCGGACGCCTGCCAGCTGCGACAGCCCTGTGACCTTCGACCGGCCGCCCGACCATATGGCGGACGGTTAACCCGTTCAACGACTCGTCGCTGATGCTCGCGCCACGGCTGAGAGGATCTGCGCCCAGTCGAAGGCGGCAAGCCCGTTCTCCGCCCGTGTGGTCACCGCATCGGGGTCAAGCATGACCACTCCGCATTGCGTGAGGCGTTTTACGCTGTCGGCGTACGCAGGATGCTTACGTAGCAACGCTTTCACGCAAGGTGCGGCGATGATCGGTATCTCGGCGCCGAGCAGCTCGTTCAACACACCCAGAGCCACGCAGTCGCTGATACCCGCAGCCCACTTGTTGAGGGAGTTGAACGTAAGCGGAGCTGCAATGACGATGTCCGCTGTCGGCAGCGAGTCCTGTTCGCCTGGTGGACGTGCAGTCACCCGCGTCAGGCAGCCGGTGTCGGTAGCGAGCGCGTCGAGGTCGATCCACGAGGCCGCAGAAGGAGTGGCGATCAACGACACCCGCCATCCCTGCTCGGACAGCAAGGCAACGAACTCGTCGATCCTCAACACCGGCGGCGCGGCCGTTACCACGAGATAGGCAGAGCCGCGGTCAGGGCTCACGCCGTCACCCCGGTACGGATCGCTAGTTCACGCAGGCCGGGTACTTCACGACGCCGTTCACGTGCCATCAGGTCTCGGATGAGGTTGTGGGCCGTACGACTGGTGTAAACGATCTCGGGGGCGATTCGATCGGTTTCCAGCAAGTGCAGCACTGCAAGGGCGTCTTCGTCGATCTGAGTGTGCGCCCAAGCGCTGTCGAGGTGGAACTGGGCTCGCCGTCCACGCAAGCCCGTGGGCATACGCATGGGATCAAGTCGTTCGCTGGTGGCGAGCAATTGGTACGGGTCGTCCAGGGCCACGGCAGCCGACATACGGTGAATGGTGACGTTAGTGGGGCCAAACGCGGTATAGCCAATATTGGCGTCTCGTCCGAGCCGTTCTGCCAGCCGTTGTGCGGTGTCCAACCTCCCACGGGCAGTGTCGAGGTCGTTTCGCCGTGCTGCGATGATCGATGCGATCAACGTCAGCGCGCCTGCCCAACTGATGCGGCGTGGATCATCGCCGTTCAAGGTTGCAGCTGTACTGACCGCAAGCTCCTCCGCGATTGCGGCTTGATCAAGTTTGAGCAAGGCGCAGGTCATCTGGTATGCCGCAGCAGCCTGTCCGAACGGATCGTCAGCTTCGTCGGCAGCCGCTTTCGCACGTTCGGCCGCGACCTGCGCCGCCGCGCCGTCACCCGTTTTGGTTGCCAGCTTCGCTTCTACCACTGCACTACTGCATCGCAGGATCAGAGCTTGGCGTCGTTCTTGTCCCAGACTGGTGGATATCAACGCAGTGATAGCCTCCGCGACGGTGGACAGCGTGCCGGCGACCTCGGCGTACCGAGCCGCTTGATAGGTCTCATGCAACCTCGCCACAGCCGCCGTCGTCGAGGCCAGATCCTGCAAAGCAACTCCATCGGAGCTGGCTCTGGCGACGCTGTTAGGCGCGGTGAGCCAACGGTGTGCAAGCACTGTGCCCGTTAGCAGAGCTGTGTCCCGCATGACTTCACGTCGGCTGATCGTGGTGGCCTCTGTAGGCGCGGCGCCGCATGTTGGGGGATTGAGTAGCGTGTCGAGCTCGGCGAGCGAGAGCTTGAGTTCCGATGCGATTCTCGGCCGACGCCACGGTTGTGGCGTGAGCGTGCCACGTTCCCACCGACCGACCGTTGAGGCTTCCACGCCGAGCTTCTGCGCAAGCGATTCCTGTGTGAAGCCCATCGCTTCGCGTCGAGCTGCGAGTTCCTGTCGCCGATCCAACGCCTACCACCTCAGATGTTCGATGTTCTAGTAAGTCAGAGTCGCCGATTCAAAAGGCCGACCACGACCACGGTCGACTGATCTTGCCCCGCAAACAGGCCACCCGGTGTCGTACCTGTTGGGCTGCTTCCGGGTTGGAATTGGCTTTGCCGAGGACGAAGGCGGTCCAACGTAGTTCTCTGATCGTCGCCAGGGTGCGGTAGTCAGGCCAGGCGGTCATGTCGTAAGCGCCGTAAGCGGCCACAAAAGCCTGGTAATCCAAGTCTGTAATCCGGGCGAAGTCGGTGTAATCGACTGCCAACGAGACCAGGTCCCACTCGCGAGGTCCGATCCCGATATGGTCGAGATCCAGCAACACAGGGGCGCCGCCCGTCCTGGGGACAACAACGTTGCCCTGCCACGCGTCGCCGTGGATGACGCACCGAGGGAGTTCCGGAACCAGCGCCAAGTACTCGCTGTGCAGCTGCTCTGTGAGATCTCGAAGCCAGGCTCGGTCATCTTCCGGCAGCGCGGTACCGCCGTCGATTGACTCGCGCAGCCCCTCGAAGGGGTCGACAATGGGCAACGAAGGCGATTCCGGTACATCCAGAGCGTGAAGGCGTCCTAGGACCTCACCCAGTTCTGCTGGCGTTGCGTGGCGATGATCGGGAAGCTGTACCCACCATGTAACGGGTCGATTCCCAACAACCGTGGGTTGGTCGATGTTGTCGATGGCACGCACGACGGGGATTCCGGCGTCAGCCAACCAGCGCGACGCCTGGATCTGGCGGGCGGCGACAGGCAGAGATCCTAGAGGGCCCACACGAGCGACGACACCGGCCATCTCGTAGATGACATTCACGCCGTCACGGATCAACGTCGCTTCCGCGATTGGCACACCGGCTTTCCTGCCCGCTTCCACCAGCACGTCACGCGGATCTCGCGATAGGACCCACGTTGCGTCCACATAAGACACCGCTCACAGCCGATGACACGGCGTCGGAAAGCTCAGCCACTTCCGGTACAGACTGGTGACGTTCACGGTTTCTACACGTCCTGTTCGATGCGCTCAAAGATGTCGATGTCCGTCGCCTTCTGCCAGTCCGGCAGGTCGTCCCAGTCCGCGACGTAGGACGGCTTCGGGTCGGGAAAGTGCTTGAAGATCTGGCCGATCCAGCACAGCGCCACGAAGCGACCTTTCTGGTCTCGGGTGAGCTTCGCGGTGGCACCATCGGTGGCCTTGATGAAGGCGAACACCTGGTCGTACACGGCGGTCGCGGCGTCGCGCTCCCAGTCCGGGGTCTGGTCCCACGGCGTGATGTATCCGGGCTTGGGCTCACCGGGGTAATGCTTCGTGACTCCAGCGATCCACGCCTCGCGGAACACGCGGCCACGGTCGTCCTGCATCCTGTTCTCCTCCATCACGCGGCGTGGGTGCCGATCAGGCTGTTGATCTCGGCATCGAGTTGTTGAATCTGTTGGTCGGCGAGCAAGGGGGCCAGGTGCGGCTGTAGGCCGCGCAGCTTGTGCACAACGACTCCCGAGCCCGTCTGCCGAGCGGTAGCCAGGACGGCGTTGGCGTAGGTGACGACCTGATCGGGATCGCGCCGATGCAGACCGATCATCGCCAGGTCGGTGAGGACGCTCGCTTTCCGCCGGGCGGTCAGGTTGCCGGCCAGCGCGTCGGTCAAGGCGGCCTCGGCGAGATCGGGGCGGCCAAGGGTGACGTAACAGGTGCCGCGCTCCTCGGCGAGACGGGAGCCGTCGAACCGGAGCCAGCCGCCGTTGTGCACCGGCCCCTGCAGGTGCTGGACCTCGGCGGCGGTGTCGAGTGCGCGCTGGCAGGTATCGAGGTCTCCGAGTCCGGCGAAGGTCTCAGCCTGAACGGCGGCGATCCAATGGCGAGTCGAGAGAGCGGGGTCACCGCGGCGGGCCAGGTCAGCAGCCAGGTCAAGGATCGGGGCGGCCTCGGTAAACCGGCGTTCGTAGACGGCGATGAAGGCGTGTCTGGTCAGCGCGCACGCCCAGAGGTCGGGAGTGTTGGCTTCTTTGCTCGCTGTCGCGGCGAGGGTGTAGCAGTGGGCGGCGTCGGTATAGCGGTCACCATCGAAGAAGATCTCGCCTGCCAACTGGAAGAGGTCGGCGGACAACTCGCAGAGTCGCTGCCGGATGGTTGGGGTCTGCGGTCGACGCAAGCCCTCGGTCAGCACGTCGAGCTGGGCGCGGACGAGGGGAAGTACCTGGCTCTTGGTCGGCGCGAGCGCGTACACACGCCACAAATGTGTGTTGAGCTGCGCGAACTCAGCTGCTGCCGCCGAGTCCACCGCACCAGTTCGAACTGCCGCGGCGAGCCGGTTCGCATCGTCGAGGGCGGGCTCGACGGCAGGCAACGCGAGCAACGCGCTCGTCATGCTGAACAGGCGCAGCAGGTCGCGACGGTTCATGTCGTCTATCTCCGCGAAGTCGGGCTGAACAGGGGCGGCTTCCCGTCCGAGCGGGTTGCCGCTGACCCGTGACGCTGTCGTTTCATGAGGGACTCGGAAGACGTCGTGGGTCGTGGCATGGGTGTCGAGTCGTCCTCCTGCGTCATCGTTGGCGTCCGCAGCCTGAACCGGGGTGGAAGTCGAGGGCGGAGCGGTGGTTCGCCGAGATGATGTTGGCGTGAGCAACGTACCCAGCTCCTCGAGGGTAAGCCCGAGTGCCTTCGCGATGCGCGGTCTGCGGTACGGCTGCGGTGTCAGGTCGCCGCGCTCCCAGCGGCCAACGGTGGAGAACTCAACCCCGACGGCTGCCGCGAGGCTTTCCTGGGTGTAGCCCATCAGTTCGCGCCGCGCCGCGAATGCTTCTCGCCGGACGCCCATGAACATCACCTCGTCCCACCCGTCGGTCGATGCCACGATAACCAGCTGCCGGTCAAGTCTGATCACCCGCTCGGCAAGCGGTACCCGTTTGGACTACCGGCCGACAAGAGACGTTTGCGCAGTTCAGAGGTGGTGACGCCTCATTGCCGCCTCATTGCCGCCGCATGACCGCTCTGGCTGTCGTTGATCATCGGGAGTTGACTGAGGCCGCTGCGGTCCGGGCGAGCTTCCGCTTCCGGCGCAGTCCGAGTACCCGGAAGCGTCTTTCACCGGGACGCGCCGCTGAGGGGTGTGTGGTGGTGTGGCCGCCCTCCACTTCGATGGGGTTCCCGCTTGCGGGTGTGTTGGTGGGAGCAGTTGGTACACCGAGTCGAACTCCAGGCTGGTCCGCCTGCTGGCGGCGAGTCATGGCCGACGCACGGGGACTCGGGGCGTGAAACCCACGAAGGAGGATCTGTGACGGTTCAGATGGAGTGGTCGCCGACCACGGTGACCGCGCCCGCCGCGGAGGTCGCGACGGGCGCGGAGTTCGACCTCGACATCACGCTCGTCGAGGTGGTGGACCCGGCGCATCTGATCAACATGACGGATGACGGCTGCGGGAGTACGTGCGAGAAGTCGACCTGCATCACCTCCGCCTGATTGTCACGAGCGACTGGACGCCCGCCCGCGGCCTTGCGGGCGGGCGTCCAGACTCCATCTGTCGCTTTCTGAAAGGTGCCCGGTGTCCACGGCCTTGCCCGATCGCGTCGGTTTCCGAGCCGCGGATTGCGTGTTGGTCCGAGCCGTTGCCCAGAGCGATCTCAAACTTCCGCCGTGGCCAGCGCTGACGGCTACCGGGGCTGACACTGTCACGGAGTGGGTGGATTGGCTGCGCCGGGTGTGGGAGGTCGAAGCTGCCCGCGATGCCATCGGCCTCGCCAGTCCCATCCTTGCTGACCGCATCCGCAACCTGTTTGGCGCAAGGGTTGCTGGCGAGCGTGACGTACGACGCGCGGTGTTGTCCGTGGTGCGCTACCTGGCGCGGCTGACTGGCCGTCCGACTCCCAACGGCCTGTTCGCAGGGGTCGCCGCCGGGCGGTTCGCCTCGGTTCCGTCCCGGCGTTCGGGCGATGATCACCAGGCGGTTGCCGGGGCTGACGCCGGATGGCTGGCCGAGGTCATCAGTCAGCTGGAAAGTCACCCCGCGGTCCTGGAGCGATTGCTCGTCGTCGCCAACACCACGTTGACGGTGCGAGGTGAGCGTCTTGTCGTG
The DNA here is from genome assembly GCF_044466355.1 of Actinophytocola sp. NPDC049390. Classification (NCBI taxonomy): domain Bacteria; kingdom Bacillati; phylum Actinomycetota; class Actinomycetes; order Pseudonocardiales; family Pseudonocardiaceae; genus Actinophytocola; species Actinophytocola sp. NPDC049390. The sequence continues at coordinate 344,999 of NZ_JBITMQ010000007.1, read as the reverse complement.
CCGTACCAGCCGACCACCAGCAACCGGGGCACCGGTGCTGTCGAAGTCGAGCTTCGATACACGGGCCCAGTACGCACGGCCGTGTGCGCTGCGCGCGAACCGATCCGCTTCGATGACTTGCGCGCGAAAGTCCAGACCGAGTTCCCATGTGGAGCTGCGGGCACGGTGACTGGCTTGCTCACCACGCTGGTCGCACACCGTGTTCTCGTCACCAACCTGCACGCACCGAGCACCGAGCCCGATGCACTGGGCCACCTGGCGCGCGAGCTGGTGGAGGTCGGCGAGGCTGCCGCCGAGCAGTGCGCGGCGCTGAACGACATCCACGACCTGTTGCGGCAGCATCAACACGGCTCTGCAGAAACGCGGCGCACGCTACGGGCCGACGCCGCCGCCTCCATGAGCCGCCTGGCTCCGTCGCGGCGGAACCCCGTCACAGTCGGCCTACGGCTGGACCTAGACATCGTGCTCCCCGAGCCGGTCGCCCGAGAAGCCGAACGCGCTGCGCTGCTGCTGGCACGCCTGACCTCCCGCCCCAGGGGCACCACAACCTGGGCGGACTACCACCGGCGCTTTTACCAGCGGTTCGGCACCGGCACACAGGTGCCGCTTCTGGAAGTCGTCGCGGACAGCGGGATCGGCTGGCCTGACGGCTACCCCGGCACCACCAGGACCGCTCCTCGCCCACAGCGGACGCCTCGTGACGAGCGGCTCCTGGCCGTCGCCCAAGCCGCCGCATTGGACGGGCACCGCGAAGTCGTTCTCGACGAGACGTTGATCGCCGAACTGGAGCAGGCGCCTGTGCGCTCGGTGCGGCTGCCCTCGCACCTCGAGCTGTGCGCACGCGTCGATTCCCCGAGCCTGCGGGCCTTGAAGGAGGGCAGGTTTCAGCTCGCGGTCACCTCGGTCTCACGGTCGGCCGGCGTCGTCATCGGCCGCTTCCTGCACGTGCTCGATCAGCAGGATCGCCGGACGTTGACAACGCCGCTGCTGACCTCGCCGGAACCGGAGGAGGTCCTTGCGGCCCAGTTGTCATTCCCACCGCTGGACCCCGCCACCGCGCACGTCAGCCGCAGCGTCCAGGTCCTGCCGACTGTCATCAGCCTCGCTGAACACCGCGACACTGCCTCGGCTGCGGTGCTCACGGCGGCGGACTTGGCGGTCAGTTGCGATAGTGACCGGCTGTATCTGACCGCACCCGGCCTCGGTGCGAGAGTCGAGGCATGGGGGATGCACGCGCTCAACCTGCGCAAGCACACGCCGCCGCTGGCCCGCTTCCTGATCGAGCTCACCCGCGCCCACTGCGCGGAGGTCACCGACTTCGACTGGGGCGCGGCGGCCACCCTGCCGTTCCTTCCCCGAGTGCGCTCCGGCCGCGTCGTGCTGTCCCCGGCCCTGTGGCGGCTGGCCGCTGCCGACCTCCCCGATCGGACCGCTGGCTGGGCGACCTGGGACGCCGCGCTGACCGACTGGCGCACCCGTCGGCGGCTCCCGGAGGCAGTGCTTCTGGTCGACGGTGACTGGCGGTTGCCGCTGGACCTCGCCGAGGAGGCGCACCGGGTGCTGCTACACGAGCACCTGACCACTAATCCGTATGCGGTGCTGGAGGAAGGCCCCGCCGAGGATGCCGCCGGGTGGCTCGACGGCCGGGCCCACGAGGTCGTCGTGCCCCTGGGCGCCCGCCAGCCGCAGGCCACGGCACGACCGCCGCGCCCGACACCTCGGCGGATTGTCCGGCCTGGTGAGCACGGCCTGCCGCCCGGTGCGTCACCGCTGCTGTTCGCCAAGCTCTACGGCGACCGGCAACGCCAGAACGCCGTGCTCGGCGCGCATCTGCCCGCGCTGCTGGCGGAGTGGGGCGAGGACCAGCCGCGGTGGTGGTTCCTGCGGTTCTGCGAGGGCGACGAGCACTACCTGCGCCTGCGTATCGCGCTGCCCAGCTCCGAACCCGCGGTGTTCGGCGAGGCCGCCGGCCGGGTCAGCGCCTGGACCGACCGGCTCCGCCGTCTGGGCTTGCTGCGCGAGGTGGCCTTTGCGACCTCCTACCCGGAGACCGGCCGCTGGGGCTCGGGAGCGGCGTTGACCGCCGCCGAGGCCGTCTTCACCGCGGACGCCCGCGCCGTGGTCACCCAGCTCGTCCAGCCGATGCGTCCTCACCATCACGCCCTGGCCGCGGCGAACTTCGCCGCCATCGCGATCGCTTTTACCGGAGGGACCGAGGCCGGGATGCGGTGGCTGATCGACCATGTCCCGGCCAAGCCGCCGGCCGTCGTGCCTCGGCCAGTGTTCACCGAGGCACGGCGCCTGGCCGACCCCAGCGAGAACTTCCGCGCCCTGCGCGGCGAACCAGGCGGGGAAGCGATCGTCGTGACGTGGGCCGACCGAGCCGAGGCCCTGGCCGCCTACCGCGCGCACCTGTCCGGGGCCGACGCCGAGGGCATTGACCCGGACGCAGTCTTGGGGTCGTTGCTGCACACCCATTTCCTGCGGGCGTGTGGCATCGAGCCCGAGGACAAGGCGGTGTGCCTTTACTTGGCCCGGACCGCGGCCCTGACCTTCGCTGCCCGCGCGGGAGGACCTCGATGAACGCCGACCTCGCCTCGGACACTGCGGTCGAGTTCGCGGTGGAGATCGCCGACCGCCTCGCCCGGCCCGACGCCGCCGACTTGCCCACTGATCAGCCGTGGTGGCACCAGTCGCTGGCCCACGGGGCTCCTGGTGTCGCGTTGCTGCACATCGAGCTGGCGGCGGCCGGGGTGCGGCCGTTCGACCGCGCCCACGAGTGGCTGACCGTCGTCGTCGGCAAGCCGGTCACCGCAGGGGCGAGCACCGGCGGGTTCTACGGCGCGCCGGCCGTGGCCCGCGCCCTCGCGGGCGCCGCCACGGTCCGCCCCGGCACGTATCGATCCGCGCTCGCGCCTTTGGCCCGGCAGATCGCCGCCGATGCCCATGCCCGCGTCGACACCGCGCACACGCGCATGGACGCCGGGATGTTGCCGCTGATGGTCGAGTTCGACACGATCCGCGGCCTCGCCGGTCTCGGCGCGTACCTGCTGCACCACGATGCCGGTGGCACCGCCCTACGGGCTGTGCTGGGTGCCCTGGTGCGCCTCACCCAACCGGTGATGATCGAGGGAGAGGAGCTGCCGGGGTGGTGGACCCTGACCGGTCCCACCGGTCGCGTGGAGGACGAGTTCCCCGGCGGCCACGGCAACTTCGGCCTCGCGCACGGCATCAGCGGGCCGTTGGCGCTGCTGGCCCAGGCCCTGCGCAGGGGCGTCATTGTGGACGGGCAGCGCGAGGCGGTCGAGGCGATCTGCGCGTGCCTGGATTCCTGGCGCATCGACACCCCCGGCGGGCATCGCTGGCCCTACATGATCACCAGGGACGAGGCGCGATCGAGACCAGCGCACGTGCGGCACAGCGGAGCCGACCGCCGCCCGAGCTGGTGCTACGGAACAGCCGGTATCGCCCGCGCCCTGCACCTCGCCGCCCTGGCCCTCGGCGACGCTCCTCACGGCCAGATCGCCGAAGACGCCCTGATCAGCGCGGTGACCGACCCGGCCCAGGATGCGTTGGTCAGTGACACCTCGCTGTGCCACGGCTACGCCGGACTCGCCCGCATCACCGCCCGCGCCGCCACCGACACGACCGGACCCGCCGCGACCCGGCTCCACGCGCTAGCCACCGACCTGCTCCACCGCGGCCGCACCCAGCCCGTCCCTGACGGTCCCGGCGTGCTGGAGGGCGCCGCCGGGGTCGGCTTGGCCGCCCTCGCCGCGGTGACCGAGCCCGCGACGGGCTGGGACACCTGCCTGCTGATCACCTGACCTGACCACCGAGAGGAGACCCTGCGCTGATGCCGCCGGACAGCCGCTGGCACCACTATCTGGTCGAGTTCGCCGACCCGCCCACTGCCGAGCACACCGCCGCGACCTTGCTGGCGCCCGCCCTCGACCAGGCCCAGCAGGACGGCGAACTGGACACGTGGTGGCACCTGCGCAAGACGCCCGCCTGGCGGCTGCGCTACCAGCCGGTCAACCCCGACACGACCGTGGTCGACACGCTGCTGGCCGAGCTGGAAGCCGACGGACAGGTCGTCCGCTGGACCCGCGGCATCTACGAACCCGAGACCCTCGCCTTCGGCGGCCCCGCCGGGATGGACATCGCGCACACGCTGTTCCACCACGACAGCCGCCACTGCCTCGCTCGCGCCACGGCACCAGCGGCCTTGGGGCAGCGGGAGGCCACAGTCCTGCTGTTCAGCGCGATGTTGCGCGCCGCCGGGCTGGACTGGTTCGAGCAGGGCGACGTCTGGGCCAAGGTCGCTGCACTCCGGCCCGCCGCCCATGTCGATCACATGGACTCGCAGCGCACCGAGCGGTTGCGCCAGGCCGTGCGGCGGCTGATGACCACCAACACGCACAGGATCACCGACGTGGCGCCTGACCAGGTGCCCGAGACGTGGTGGGCGGCGTTCGACACCGCCGGACGTCAACTCGCCGACCTCGCCCGCGACGGACACCTGGAGCGGGGCCTGCGCGCGGTCCTGGCGCACCACTTCATCTTCCACGCCAACCGCGCCGGACTCTCCGGACCCGATCAGGCCACGCTCGCCGCGCTGGCCGTCGACACCGTCTTCCACGCCAACTCCCAGGGCACGCCTACCCGGCAGGCACCAGCCGGGACCACCACCGCCGACACCGTTAGGGTTCCCGCAATGACGACTACTGTGAGTGACGCCTCCACCGACTCGGCCGACGAGCTGCGCGCCCAGCTCGCCGACCGTCTGGTCAAGGACGGCACCGTCCGCACTGACGCGGTCGAGGCCGCGTTCCGGCAGGTGCCGCGCCACCTGTTCCTCCCCGGCCTTCCCCTGGCCGAGGCGTACGCCGACGACCCCGTCTACACCAAGCACGAGGGCGACGGCACCCGCATCAGCGCCGCGTCCCAGCCCAAGATCGTCGCCATGATGCTCGAACAGCTCGGCATCCAGCCCGGCGAGCGGCTGCTCGAACTCGGCGCGGCCACCGGCTACAACGCCGCCCTGATGGCCACCCTCACCGGCCCGACCGGACGCGTCACCACGATCGACATCGACGAGGACCTCGTCGCCGGTGCCCGCGAGCACCTCGCCGCCGCCAGCATCAGCAACGTCGATGCGGTCGCCGCCGACGGCGCGCTCGGCCACCCGGAGACCGCGCCCTTCGACCGCGTCATCGCCACCGTCGGTGCCTACGAAGTCCCGGCTGCCTGGCTCGATCAGCTCGCACCCGGTGGACGGCTGGTGGCTCCGGTGCGCCTGCGCGGGTGCGCCTCGCGCAGCATCGTCTTCGAACGCGACCAGCACGGCTGGACCAGCCTGAGCAGTGAGATGGCGATCTTCATGCCTCTGCGGGGCCTCGGCGACGACGCCCGCCGCGTCCTCGACCTCACCGGCGCCGGCCTCAACCCCGGCGACGTGACGCTGCAGACCCACAAGGACAACAACCACGCCACCAACCCGGACACCCTCGCCGGAGTCTTCGACACCCCCGCCCGCGAGGTGTGGACCGGCGTGCACTTCGTCCCGAGGGAGTCCTTCGAGTGGCTGGACCTCTGGCTGGCCTGCCACCTGCCCAACCCCCTCATGCGCATGGAGGTCGCCCCCGCCGCGAAGGACAGCGGCCTGGTGCGACCGATGTTCCCCACGGTGGCGATGGCCACCACCGCCGCCGACGGCAGCCTCGCCTACCTCACCATCCGCCCGGCCGAACCCGGCCCGGACGGTGGCCGACGCTACGAGGTCGGCGTCATCGGCCACGGCGCCAGCGGTCAGCAACTCGCCGAGCAGGTCGCAAGCGAGATCACGACCTGGGACAAGGGCTTCCGCTCGTCCACGATCCGCTTCGCCATCCCGGACACCCCGCCCCAGCCGGACACCAACCCCGGCCGCGTGGTCCTGGACCGCCCCACCAAGCCCATGACCGTCACCTGGGAGTAACCGTCATGGACCCCACCGGCCCGTTCGCCCGCCGCTTCCCCCTCGTCGCCCGAACCCGCCCGTCCTGCCTCCCGCTGGCCCGGCGGGTGGCCGAACTGTGCGACCGCGCCCGCGAGGCCGCACACTCCGGCGACATCACCGAGGCAGCCGCGGTGCACAACCAAGCCGCGCTCATCGCCTCCGACTGCGGCCTGCCCGACCTGGCCCGGCAGTGGTGCCACCAGCAGGTGAACATCTACCTGCGCGCCCGCCCCTTGGGCGCGCAGGTAGCCCGCCTCGCCCTCGAACCGATCACCAACCTGGCCCGCCTCTACATCCGCGAGGGCCAAGGCGAGCGTGCCTTCGCGCTGATGGACACCCTGTTCAAGGCGGTCTCGTCCCGCACCGATGCCGACGTCGATGGCATCGAGATCCCGGCTGACCTCACCGACTCGGTCGAGACGCACCAGCAGATCCGCAGCTGGCTGTGGGCGGTTCTGCTGGCCACCGGTGGCCGCGCTCTCGCTGCCGCCGGACGCTGGACGGAGGCACGCGCCCGGCTGGCAGGCTACAAGGGCATCGGGCACCGGATGCTCGACGGCCGCCAAGTCGCGGTCATCGCCCACGCCGTATCCGGCGACACCGACAGCGCCCTCGCCCTCCTGGCCGACACCACACCAGGAGAACCGTGGGAGAACGCCGTGACCGCGTGCCTGACCATCCAGTGCCACGGCGCCTCGGGTAGCGCTGACCTGACTGCGCTCCTGGACCAGTACCACGGCCTCGACACCTCGACGCCCGGCTTGGCCGTCTTCCACACACGGCTCGGGTTGTCCTTCATCGACGCCATCAGCACCACCGACGCACCAGCCACGCACCAGATCGCCGCTGATCTGATCGACTCCGCCACCGCTACCCGAGACGGATACGTCGCCCGTGACGTGCTCGCCCACAATGGCTGCCGCGAATTGCTCACAGACTCCCAAGTACGTGAACTCTCCGACCTTGTCGAAGTGTGCGCGCTTGGCAGCGGCACGCTCCCGGCCACACTGCTGGCAGATCTCACGACAGCACTAGCCGGGGCCGAGGAGGTCATGGCACGCAGCGTGAAAGCGATGTCCTGCAACGTCCACGCTCCGGCAAACTCGTAGTGGCTGGAACATATCGAAACCGTTGCACCACAATGGGTTTACTTCTTCCATCAGAGAAACAGCCCTGCGTCGACCACTAGCTGCGACTCGTCAACCCAACGACCGTTGATACGAAGGAAACGATGTACACCACCACTACGTCGCCGGAAGCGCTGCGTGCGGCAATGGTCGAGAGAATCCGGCAGGCCGAACACGCACAACGCAGCGAGGTCGAGCGGGTTCTGCGCGATACACCGCGGCACGAGTTCGTGCCGGACGCCGACCTAGCAGTCGCCTACGACCCGTGGCAAGCGGTTGTCACCCACCGATTCGACGACGGCAGGTCGTTGTCCTGCGCCACGGCGCCGTGGCTGGTCGCAACGATGCTCGACCAACTCGACGTCCAACCGGGCAACCGCATCCTGGAAATCGGCGCCGGCACCGGATACAACGCCGCACTCCTCGCCCGACTGACCGGCCGCGCGGACCTGGTGACCTCGATCGACATCGACCCAGACGTCACCGCGCGAGCCGAGCGGGCGCTGGCCGCCACCGGCTACGGCGACGTGCACGTGATCACCGGCGACGGCGGACTCGGCTACCCCGACCACGCCCCGTACGACCGCATGATCGCCACCGTCTCACCGTGGGACATCCCCGCCGCATGGTGGCAGCAGCTCGCTCCCGGCGGGCGGCTTGTCGTCCCGGCGCGCTTCCCTGTCAAGTCTGCGTGTTGAGATCCCTGGGTCGAGCGGATCCGTCTGGTCGGCGACAAGGTGACCACATAGTCCGCTCCAGACGGCGGGTTCCAGTGGATGCTGTCGTGCCACTCACCACACGGACGGAGCCTTGTGATCCGGGTGCTTATCGCAGACGACGAGTGGATGGTCCGTGCCGTGCTGCGCACCATCCTGGAGTTCGCCGCCGACATCACCGTTGCCGGCGAGGCGGCCGATTCATCGCCTGCCCGGTCTTCTTCTTGTCCGCCGCGAGCCACGGCATGACCACAATGGACGCCCGAGTCGGCCGGTTCTTCCCCGGCCTCGGCCAGACCCGCCACACGGCGCGGTGATCAGCGGCAGTCCTCGAATCGTTGCGGCTGTGACTGATCACCTGTGGTCGTTCGGTCGTCGCCTGTCCGTAAAGTCGCTGCGGACGGCGGGCGAGGGGAAGGACCGGGGTGGATCTGGGGCTCATCGGCCAGGCGGTGGGGATGTTCGCGGCCATCAATGTCGACGACATCGTCATCTTGGCGCTGTTCTTCGGTCAGACCGGGGGCGCCGGGGCGTCGCCGTGTGGGTCGTGGTCGGACAGTATCTCGGATTCGCCGCGCTCCTGGCCGTCTCGATGGTCGGCGCGCTCGGTGCCGGGTTGCTGCCCGCCGCGTTGATCCCCTACCTCGGGGTGCTGCCATTGGTGCTCGGCGTCCGCGCGGCCTGGCGTGCCTGGCGCGAACGCCGCGACACACTCGACGACGAGGCAGTCGCAGCTACGGGCAACGGCCCGGCCGTGTTCACAGTCGCCGCAGTGACATTGGCCAACGGTGGCGACAACATCGGTGTCTACGTGCCGGTCTTCACCACCGCCGGGACCGGCGGGCTGATCGGCGTCGGCCTGCTGATCCTTATCGAAGGCAACGCCTTCGGCCTCTGACCGCGACTGACAGCTGGCGTGGTCGGACCGGCCATTGAGCCCACGACCCCGCTGATGAACCGCGTGGGAGTAGCCAACGATGTCGTGGTCGTTGGCCAGGTGGGCCCATACGTCCGTGACCGAGACCGCCGGGTTCTTATCGTGAGCGGCGAGTCCGGGGTTCGCCGCTGTCCCGTCCTTGACGATCCAGGGTCGCGATTGGTGCCTCAAGGCTCATCCGTACTCAAGAACCGGCGCGGTTGGATTAGTGGATGAGTGGCCGCAGGGTGTCGTGGAGGTAGGTGTACCAGGATCGTTCGAACATCTCCTCGACGGTGAAGACGCGGCTTCCGGGGTGGGTGGCCAGTGTCGGCTCAGCTGCCTCGGCGGAGGCGAAGAACGGCTGATGGGTACAGACGTGGGTGTTGACGTGTTCGAAGGTCTTACCGATGACGTGCTTTATCTGCTCGACCGGGAGCAGCAGGGTGACCGTCTCCGGTGGATCCACGCGCTGGTATCCGTGGGGGATGTAGTCGATGTGGATCGGCGTCTTGGTGGTGGCACAGATGTCCTCGACTCGGAAGGGCACGTCGAGCACCGCCGCGAAGGCGAACAGGTCAGGGGCGCAGCCGCTACTCATCGCGATCTCGCGGTCGCCGACATGGATTGTCCGGCGTGTCCGGTCCCCGGGGTAGGGGTCGGTCCAGTGGATCAGCCCGTGCTCGATGCGCGCCGTGGTGTTCTCCCGCACCAGCGCGATTGTCTGGTCCGGCGACCGGTTGAGAATGCGGGCCAGTCGGTCGAGCGGAGCGGGGTGTTCCCCGAGCCTGGTCAGTCCGCCCAGGGCGATGATGGCCAACGCGGCTGGGGTCTGCTTGATTGCCTCCAGCCAGCCTCGGTCGAACTCCTCGAGGCCGATCGACGGTGTACTCATCGCCCTATGTCCTCTCCGGCAGGTTGGTCGAGTGGTCGTATGAGGGCGCCGAACTCGGCGATACCGCAGGTGAGTGCCTGGGCCTGGTCCAGCACGACGCCGGTGACCTCGGGGTGGCGGGTGGCCCAGTCGTGGGCGGCGTCGGCGGTGGTGTAGAAGTTGATGTGGCCGCAGGTGCGGTCCACCGAGGGGCAGCAGGCGCCTGCGGTGGTGCCGGCGAAGACCACTGCGGTGGTGGGGTGCCAGCGTGCGGTGTTGTGGTCGACCTGGACGGTCACCTCGTGGTTGGTGTCGGGTTCGGTGCTGGTGACGGTGACCGGGACGCTGAGCATGGCCGAGATCCCCAGGGCGTCGATCGCGCACATCGCGTGCACGCCGGTCCCGCCGTCCCAGGTGACGCGGTGGCGGGTCGGCGTGGGCGAGAACGGGTACGCGGCGCGGATCTCACCCTGTTCGTCGACCGCGAGCACGTCCCGCGTGGTCAGTTCGGACAGGGCCGCGGCGGGATCGACGCCGTGGTCGCGGGCCATCCGTTCCAGGTCCGCGCGTGGCGGCGCGTGACCGGTATCGATGAAGACGGTCAGCACCCATCGGTGTAGTTGCCGGGCTGGTGGGGTGAGCGCGGCGGTGGCACGGGCCTTGTCCAGGGCCGGCTCCAGAATCTCGGCCATCACGCTACCCCCGGTTCGTAGCGCAGCAGCGCGGCGGCCATCTCCCGGGCCACCACGTACCCGTCCTCAATGGACATGACGACGATGTCGGTGCCGTGGTTGTCGCGGCCGGCGGCCCACTGCTTGGCGTGTGCCCGGTGGGGGAAGAAGAGGTTGTGGTGGCAGAACGTGCCCCAGATCGCGGCCGTGCTGCTGAGGTCGACCTGGTCGCTACTGGGCACTCGCTGAGTGACCACGGCCTCGACCGGGGTGACGGCGGTGACGCCGGACGGGCCGGCCTGCAGGCGCACAACCTCCCCTGAGTCGGGCGGCGTGGATTCGATGGTGATCGGCTGGCGGAGTATGTGGGCGAAGATCAGGGTGTCCATGCCGCACCAGGCCCACATCCGCTTCCCGTTGATGGTCATCTGGTGGGCGGTGGGGTTGTGGGTGATCCCAAGTCCGACGATGGCGCCCGCGTTGTCGCGTTCGGTCCACGTGTCGAGCAGGGCGTCGACGCGTGTCCGGTCGATCCCCAGCTCGGCGGTCGCGTTCAGGGCGTGCTCGCGGCTGACCGGCTGTCCTTCGACGAGCAGGTGGAACATTCTGATCAGCAGGCGTGCTTGGTCGTGGCCGAGGTCGAGGGCGCCGCCTGGCTTGGTCAGCTCCGCGATCGCGTGTCTGGGGGATGTGCTGGTCACGGTCATACCTCCCGCGGCGTTCAGCCACAGTGGTCGGTGTGGTTGAGGTGGTTGGGGTGTTCGGCCGTGACCGTATGGTCTGCCCCCGGGGTGAGGGTCAAGCGCTGGCGGTGCACCTCGGATCGCCCGCCCAGCACGCGCCACTCTGGCCGGCGAGGTCCGGCTGGTGGGTGGCTTCGAACTCGTCGATGCGGTGCAGTGTCTGCTGCAGCTCGGCGATCTTGGTGGTGAGCCGAGCGCGTGAGTCGCGGAGCAGGTCGGCGAGGCGGGGGCCGATAGGCGCTTCCACGTGGGTGAGTTCGCGGATCTCGGCGACGGTCAGCCCGAGTCCCCGCAACTGCCCGATCAGTCCGACGCACCAGAGGGCGTCGGTGTCGAACAACCGGTAGTTCGTGGCGCTGCGGCCGACGGTGTAGATCAGGCCCCAGTCGGTGTACTGGCGCAGGGTCTTGATCGGCACGCCGGTCCGTCGGGACAGTTCTCCGACCGTCATCAGCCTGGTGCTCGTCATGGCTTCATACCTGGTGTCGTACCGGGTGGTGTCGTGCAGGGGTTAGGCGGCGCAGCAGGACAGTTTGGACACGTCGCGGGTGAAGGTCTGGGCGGCGAGTTTGATGCCCTCGGCCATGGTCAGGTACGGGCACCACAGGTCGGCCATCTGCTGCACGGTCATGTCGTTGGCCAGCGCGTACACGGCGGTCGCGATCACCTCGCCCGCGCCCTCGGCGAGCACGTGCGCGCCGAGCAGCCTGCCGGTGCCGTGTTCGGCGACGAGTTTGATCACGCCGCGGGTGTCCCGGTTGACCACCGCGCGGGGCACGTACTCCAGCGGCAGCACCCGGCACTCGCAGGCGTAGCCCTGCTCGACCGCCTGGGCGTCGGTGAGGCCGGCCGAGGCGATCTGCGGGCTGGTGAAGGTCACCCTGGGCAGGTGGTGGTAGTCCAGCGTCCGGCCGACCCCACCATCGACACCGCCACCATCGACACCGCCACCATCGCTGTCGTCGAAGGCGTTGTCGGCGACCAGGGTGCCGTGCGCGGCGGCGACGTAGACGAACTGCGGGTGGCCGGTGACATCCCCGGTGGCCCAGATCCGGGGGTGGTCGGTGCGCAGGTGCTCGTCGACCACGATCTCGCCGCGGGGGCCGGTCTTGACGCCGACCGCGTCCAGGTTCAGGCCGTCGGTGACCGGGCGGCGACCGGTGGCCACCAGCAGCCGCTCCGCGGACAGCGTCCGCCGCTGGCCTTCGCTGTCGGTCAGCGTGGCCATGACCTGCCCGTTCGGTTCGCTGCGGAGGCTGTTGATCGTGGTGTGGGTGTGCACGGTGATGCCGTCGTCGGTGAAGATCCGTTCGATCCCGGCGGAAATCTCCGGTTCCTCGGCTGAGGCCAGGCGCGACCGGGCCACGACCGTCACCTCGGCCCCGAGGTGGGCGAACAACTGGGCCTGTTCCAGCCCGACATATCCGGCGCCGAGCACCAGCAGTGAGGTGGGCAGCGTGTCGAGGTCCATCGCGGTGGTCGAGGTGAGGTAGTCGACCTGGTCCAGGCCGTCGATCGGCGGCGCCCACGGTGTCGACCCGGTCGCGATCAGGTAGTGCTCGGCCTCGACACGGATCGTGCTGCCCTCGGTGTGCGCGACCTCCAGCACGGGACCGTCGCGGAAGGACGCGTGGCCGGGCATGATCTCCCAGCCGTACTCGGCGGCCAGGTCCACGTACTTCGCGGCGCGCATGCCCTCGATCAGCTCACGCTTGCCGCCGACCAAAGTTGTTGCGTCCACCGGCTCGGCGCCGGTGCGGATGCCGGGGAAGCGCTGCTCCAGCGCGATGTGGCGGGCCTGGGCGGCGGCCAGCAACGCCTTCGAGGGCACGCATCCGGTGTTCACACACGTCCCACCGACGGTGTCCCGGTCGATCATCACCACGGTCTTGCCCTTGCGTCGTGCCGCGATCGCCGCGGCGAACGCCCCGCCACCGGAACCGATCACCGCCAGGTCGTACCGCATCGCTGATCCTCTCCACCCCGTCGACTTTCACCTCGGCCGCCGGACGTATTCGCCTCACCAGATATGGGCGATGGTAACCTTATATCCGTTCATCCGCATACGTTGCATACCTGGTGTGAGGGGGACGAGGTTATGGCTGCGTTATCCGAGCCGGCGGCGGCGCTGCTGCCCACCGAGCCCAACGGGGTGGAGGTGGTGGCCAAGTTCTTCCGCGCGCTGGGCGACCCGGTGCGGCTGCGACTGCTGGAGTTCCTCCTGCACGAGGAGCACACCGTCACCGAGTGCGTCGCCCACGTCGGGCTCTCGCAGGGACGCGTCTCCGCGCATCTGGCGTGCCTGTCGGACTGCGGCTACGTCCAGGTGCGCCGTCAAGGCCGCTTCGCCCACTATCGGGTTCCCGACCCGCGGGTGGCCGATCTGGTGCTGCTGGCCCGGTCCCTGGCCGCCGACAACGCCGCAGCGTTGGCCGCCTGCATGCGCATCACCCCGAGCACCTGACTCCGGCGAACGGCAAGTGCACGACGCCGCCGCCCCTCACCGTGCCGCTGATCGAATCCCGGCAGCACGGCCGCCGTTGCCGTTCACCGCGAGGCGTTCCGCGGCGGGTGTTCGCCGCTAGGGAAGGTGGCGGTCGATGCGGCGCAGTAGCGCCCCCAGCACGCCTCGTTCATGCCAGCCCTTGCGGATGACGGCGGCGCGGACGGCCTGGACGGCGGCTCGCGCCCGCGCGGCCGGCGTGGGGTGGTGTTCGTCGTAGCGGGCGAGGGCGCGGCGCTGTAACCAGCGAGCGCAGGCCAGGCACACACCGACCTCCGGGTGCTGGCCCAAGCGAACCAACTCCGCCTCCGGGTACAGCGAACCACAGCACCAACACCCCATCCGCGACGCGGTCTCCTGCTCGGGCTGGACGGTCATCGGGCACCTCCACGCACATGATCGACACCGAAAGGCGCCGACCGACATGGTCGACGAGAACACCCTCGCCAACCGCACGGCAGTATCCCGCTCCCAACGCCCGATGGTGTCACCTGGATCCCAATGACGTGGGGCCACCAACTGGCGGCGCCCACGGCATGTCGGCAACAGGGCGGCGATGGCCCGCCCTCCGCACGGCGACGAGATCATGCTCGCCCGCGCGGATGGAGGTCACTCCTCGATGTCGAGGGTGAGCTGGCGGCGGTGGAAATCGAAGTGCTGGGTGGGGAAGCGATACAGGTCGGCGAGGGTCATGAAGTCCTGGAAGAAGGGATCCCATCGGGTCGGGTAGTGCATGCCGCGAGTGAGCTCGGTGTCGGTCTCACCGTCGAGCCTGCGGTGCAATGCCGCGATCACCCGATCGAACAGGACCGCCATCCGGCGGCGGCTCAGGACGGTGCCAGCCAAGGCGGAGCCGAGGTAGTTCACGGCGTCGAACGGTGTGGTCGCCGCGTTGAGCAGCCGCGCGTAGGAACGGCTGGCACCGGTGGGCAGCCGGTCGAACAGACGCGTCAGCCTCATGAGTGCCCGCATGATCAGGTAGCCCAGCAGCATGTGGAACAGCAGTTGCTTGTTGGTCCAGCGGGTGCCGTTCGACCGCCGACGCAGATCCGCCTCACTCGCCCCGTCGAGAAGCCGATGAAAGCTCGCCCGAGCCCGTTCCATGTCGTGGTGAACTGCTTGTTTGTCCACCTCAGCAGTGTCCGCCTGCACCGCGACCTTGACCAGGTGCCGTGACAGCGTCGAAGGTCTCGACGGTCTGGATGGCGTCGGTGCCGTGATGGATCGATGGTGGCGGCGACCACCCGGCAGGCCCGCCGGGAGAGCACGGCACAACAGTCCGGGGCCGGTGATCGAACAGTCCGAGTAGTGCGCGGAGCGGACGCCGTCTTCGCCGGCGGTGGCGGCCGGCACGGGCGGACAACACGGTCACCGTGGGGCGCCGGGATCGTGGGGATCTCCGGAGATGGCGTGTAGCAGAGACCGGTCGTGGTGGCGGCGGGACGGAGCGGCGGTCACGTCCCGTAATGCGTTGCGCAGGCGGTCCAGGTCGGCGATTTTGGTGTCGAGGTCGGCGATGTGGCTCTCGGCGAGGGCTCGAGTGGCCTCACCGGAGTCCACGCCGCCCTCGGCCAGGTGGAGAAGTTCGCGGATCTGCTCGAGGGAGAACCCCAGCCCTTGGGCGCGTTTGATGAACCGGACCACCGCGACGGCCTCGGCGGGGTAGTCGCGGTAGCTGGCCGGGGACCGGACAGGCTCGGTCAGCAGCCCGCGGCGTTCGTAGTAGCGCAGCGTCTGCGCGTTCACCCCGGCGTGTTCTGCCAGCTCGTGGGTTCGCATGCGCCGAGTATCGACCCGGTACCCGGCTACCGGGTCAAGCCTTTCCGTCGCGCCACGTTCCTGGTGCGCCTGGTTGATGCGGCTGCGGTTGCAGCTCGGCGGTCCTGGTCGCGGACCCGCCGACGGCATACTCGTCTGGCTATTCCGGTGCCCTCGCCGTCGGTGTTCGCTGGGGTGAGCAGGTCAGGTGTCCGGGGTGTTGGCGGCCAGGTAGTCGGTGTAGCTGCGCAGAGTGGCCAGCGTTTCCTCACTGATCAGCCGGGAGTAGGCGATGACCGGTGTGTCGCCGGCCAGGGTGGCGACGACGTCGACCGAGCCCTGGGAGGCGATGATGACCTCGCTGTCGGCGAGGATCTGCGCGAGCCGCTGGTCGTGGACATGGGCGAGCAGTGGGTCGACGGCGAAGGTGATGCCGGCCCGGTGCAGTGCCGCGGCCATGTACTCGGGCCCGTTGGGTTCGGTGCAGATGATGGCGACCTGCTTGCCGGCGGACTCGTCGGCGATCCGGCGCAGCGAGTTCAGCGTCGGGCCGACGCCCGCCGCGACCACGGGCAGGTTGGCGTCGGCGAGGAGGGGGCGGACCTGTTCCAGGCAGTAGAACGCCACCAGTGCGCAGTCGAACCCGGCCAGCCGGACGCGTAGCTCGTCCGGATCGGCGGCTTGCAGGTCGGCGACCAGGAAGGCGTCGACCAGGCTGCCGGGGAGAGCGCGGCGAATGGTGGCGCACACGAAGTCCAACTCGCCGCGGTATTCGTCGATCACCACGATCCGGCTGGCCGGGGCGGCGTCCTCCTGGGCACTGGTGTGGTAGGCCAGCTCGGCGAACTCGCGGGCGCTGAACCCGGCCAGGCGGGCCTGACGGAACGCGTCCCGTACGAGGTCGCGCAAAGTTTGCGCGGGCGGCGGCGCGGTGGTGGTGGGGTCGCCCGCGACGAGGGTGCCGCCGCCGGCCCGGGTGATCACGTGGCCGTCGTTCTCCAACTGCCGGTAGGCCTGGGCGACGGTGTTGCGGTTGATGCCGAGGAACTCGGCGAGCTGGCGCACGGTCGGCAGCCGCTGTCCCGCACGCAGGTCACCGACCGCGATCGCGTTGACGATCTGGTCGCGGATCTGGGTGCCCAACGGGACCCCGATCTTGCGGCTGACCGCGATGTTGACCTCTGCCACCTCGCCCCATCTCCTCCCGGCGACGACCCGCCCGGCTCCGTTGTCACGCAATTGTCATGATCGTACACACGGTCGGATCGCTCTGACGTGGGCGAATCTCACCCAACGATGACAAATTGTCCCATTGTCATCCATTGACATAGGACAAGTTCCGTCTTTAGTGTCGCCCTGATAGCTCGATTGGTCACTGGAGGTGAACGCATGGCGGAACGTGCGGTGCGTGCGGACAGCTGTTGCGGCGGGCAGGCCACCGACACCGGGTCCGGCGGTGAGTCCGGCACGGGGTTCGAGGACCGGGCGGCGTTGGGTGGTCGACGCCGGCTGCTGGTGCGTCGGGTGCTGTTGGGCGCGTCCGCGCTGTTCGCTCTCTCCGCGGTGGCCGTGACCATCGCGGGACTTGCCCCCTGGGTGGCTGACCGATTGGCCTGGGCCGCCTCGATCTGGGTCGCGGGGCTGGTGCTGGGCTGGGTCCGGCAGGTCCTTGCCCAGCGGCGGCTGGACTGGCGGCTGGCCGTGGTCATGGCGGCGGTGGTCGTCGGGGTGCTGTGGCAACCGCTGGTCGCCGCGCTGGTGGCGGTGGCGTTGCTGGCCGAGCAGGTCCTGCGCAGTCCCTGGGCCGAGACGCGGACCGCTAGTTCGGTGCCGTCTCACCTTGCCGGCCAGGCCGGCTGACGGGCGGGGCGTCGTGTCGTCGTTTGTGTTCATGAAGCTGCTGGAAACCCAAGCCTCCCGCTACGACCTGGGCATGCGGATGCTGTCCATCGGCCGCATCCAGCGGCTCTACGCCGAGGTCGCCGCGCACGTGCCCGAGCAGGGGGACATCCTCGACGTCGGATGTGGCACCGGCGGAGTGACCGCCGCACTGCTCACCGAGGGGCTCACGGAGGGCCGGCAGGTCACCGGTGTCGACCGGTCTCCGCAGATGCTCGCCGTCGCCGAGACCAAACTCGCCGAACCCGTCGCCGCCGGGCGGCTGCGGCTGCGGCAGGTCCCCATCACCGGACTGGAGCGCGAGTTCCCGGCCGAGTCGTTCGACGCGGTGGTGTGTTGCCTGGTGCTCAGCGAGCTGTCCGCCACCGAGGAGTCCTACGCCCTGGACGTGTTCTGCCGGCTGCTGCGCCCCGGCGGGACGCTGGTGCTCGCCGACGAGGTCACCCCGGACTCTCCCGTGCGGCGGTGGCTGTATCGGGTGGGGCGGTGGCCGATGGCGGCGCTGACCTATGTGGTCACCCAGACCGGCACGCACGCCACCCGCGAGCTGGACCGCAAACTCACCGACCGCGGCCTGGAGACGGTGCGGGTCGCCCACCGGCAGGGCCAGTCGTTCCAGATCGTGACGGGAAGGAAGCCGGCATGGCGGCTCCAGCCACAACCCTGACCCCCTCACCGGCCACCGGCCGCGGGGTGGTGCGCGGCGCGGCCCAGCTGATCTTCCGATCGTTCCCGTTCCCCACCGAACCCGGCCTGCGGGTCTTCGGTAATCCGGACCGTTCCTCCCCGGTGTTCGTCACCTGCAACTTCGACCACACCGTGCGCATGGTCGCCCAGGTGCTGGAGCGCATGGGCCTGGACTGCTACCTGCTGGTCGCCCCGACCGGCGGGGTCAACGTCTGGTGCGCGTCGGCGGGCGGGCATTTCGGGGTGGACGAGATCGAGGCGGCGATCAAACTCTCCGGCATCGACCAGTTGGTGGACCACCACCGGCTGGTGCTGCCCCGGCTCACCGCCCCCGGCGTCGACCCGAAACAGGTCCGCAGCCGCACCGGGTGGCGGGTGGTGTTCGGGCCGATCGACATCGACGAACTCCCGACCTGGCTGGACGAGAGCTTCCCCCGGCTGGTCGCCGACGTGGTCACCTTCCCGGTGCGCCGCCGGATCGAGATGGGCATCGGCGCCGGGCTGTGGCCGGCCGGGTTGCTGGGCATCCCGGCCGCGCTGATCGCCGGCTGGCAGGCCGGACTGCTCACCATCGGCCTGGCCTACCTGATGTCGGTGCTGTTCGCGCTGGCCTACCCCCGGCTCCCGCTCGCCCCCGGCCTGCCACAAGCGCTGCCACTGGGTGTGCTGCTCGGCGCGGCCGGTGCCACGACGGCGTGGGCCACCGGCGGCGGCGTGTTCGACACCGTGTTCTGGGGCATCACGCTCGCGTTGATGGGGGTGCTGATCGGGCTGGACTTCCCCAGCTGGTCACCCACCGACGTGTGCAAACAACAACTGCTGTGTTTCCTGTACCCGGCAACGCTCGCCCCACCGGGCTTTCTTCCGGTCGTCAACGAAGAAACCTGCATCGACGGCTGCGACATCTGCGTCAAGGTCTGCCCCAAAGGCGCGATGAGCATCCAAGACGACAACCACAAAGCCACACTGCTGGACCCAGCCGGATGCTTGAGCTGTTTCGCCTGCGTCCAGCAATGCCCGGTCGACGCCATCAGCTAACAGGCCATCAGCTCACACACCATCAGCTCACACGCCATGGCTGACAAACGCAGAGGACGTCTTTCTTCGATGAGCACCACCACCGACGCGACCACAAACCCACCCCCCAGCGGCGGGCTGTTCGGCGAGGCCGACCTCAGCCAGGAACGCCTGTTCCGCCGCAACCTCACCTTCTTCATCGCCGCCGCCGTGTGCATGCTCTCCGGCGCCGCAATCAACCTGTGGGTCGAGGCCGAACCATGGCCCACCATCGGCGTCGTGATCGGCCTCATCGGACTGACACTCGGCTATCCGATGTTCTGGATCGCGGTCAAAACCGTGCTCTTCGACCGCAATAAACTGACCACCGAGGTGTTCATCACCCTCGCCCTGATCGCCGTCGTGTATGAACAGGAATACTGGTACGCCTCCTGGGTCGTGTTCATCCTCTGGCTCGGCGAAACCCTCATGGCCTGGGCCGGGCGACACGCCCGCAACGCCGTTGAAGCCCTGCTGAAACTGATTCCCCGGCAGGCGCGGCTGCACACCCCGGACGGCCCGGCCATGGTCCCGGTCGAGCAGATCCAGGTCGGGCAGGTCGTCGTGATCCGCCCCGACGAACGCATCCCCGTCGACGGACAGATCGTGCAGGGCGAGACCAGCGTGGACGAGTCCATGCTCACCGGCGAAGCCGTCCCCGCCGACCACGGCGTCGGCGACACCGTGTTCGCCGGCACCGCCAACCTGCAAGGCACCATCCACGTCCGGGCCACCACCACCGTCGAGGACAACACGGTCGCGCACATCGTCGCCCTGATGCGCCAAGCCCAGAAGGCACACATCCCCGCCAAACGCACCGTCGACCTGTTCCTGCGCTGGTTCCTCCCCCTCGTACTCCTCGCGGCGGCGATCGCCGGGATCGCCACCGGGTCGATGGAGCGGGTCGCGGCGATCCTGCTGGTGATCACCCCATGCGCGTTCAGCGCCTCCACCCCGCTCGCCCTGATCGCCACCGTCGGTGCCGCCGCCCGCCGCGGTCTGGTCATCAAGGGCGGCGCGGCGATCGAGGCGTGCAGCCGCGCCAAGGTCGTGCTGCTGGACAAGACCGGCACCCTCACCGCCTCCACCCCGCAACTCGCCACGATCGACGCTTTCGCCGGCCACAGCGACCTCGAGGTGCTGCGGCTGGCCGCGATCGCCGAGAAACACTCCACCCACCCCCTGGCCCGCGCCGTCGGCGCCGCCGCCACCGACCACGACCTCGACATCGCAGAGCCGGACGATTTCGAGGTGGCCAGCGGGCACGGCATCCTTGCCACCCACGCCGGGCGTCGGCTCGCCGTCGGCAACGAACGCTTCCTCGATCGCAGCGCCATCACCATCCCCGACCCGGTCCGCGCCCGCGCGGCCGAGCGGGAAGCCGCCGGCCACACCCTGGCCTACGTGCTCTCCGACGGCGCGGTGATCGGGCTGCTCGGGTTCCTGGCCCAACCCCGCCACAGCGCCGCCGCCGTCATCACCGGACTCCGCAAACTCGGCGTGCGGCACATCGTGATGGTCACCGGCGACCGGTCCCGCCCCGCCCAAGCCGTCGCCACCCAACTCGGCATCGACTACCACGCCCAAGCCACCCCCGAAGCCAAGCTCACCGAGGTCCAACGGTGGAAGGACAAGGGCTACGTGGTGGCCATGGTCGGCGATGGCATCAACGACTCCACCGCGCTGGCCGCCGCCGACGCCGGGATCGCGATGGTCGGCGCCGGCGCGGAAGTCGCCGCGCTGGCTGCGGACATCGTGGTGCACGGCGACCACCTCTCCCGCGTGTTGACCGTGGCCCGGTTGTGCCGACGCGGGATCCGCACCATCCAGCTCAACATCTTCTTCGCCACTATCTACAACATCGTCGGCCTCATCCTCGCCCTGCTCGGCCTCATCTCACCCGGCGCCGCGGTCCTCTTCCACGCCGCCAGCTTCATCTCCGTCGTGCTCAACTCCGCCACCGTCCTGCTCTACCGCCCCAAAGACGTCAGCGACGCCCCACCCACCCGATCCCGCGAACTCGTGCCCACCACCTGAACGCCGTCCCCACCACAGAAGGACACAGAAGGAAAGGCTGACCCGCACCATGAGCAACCCGACCGCAGCCCAGCGGCTCACCGCGGCGCTCGCGCTGGACCTGCCACCCGTCGCGCTGACCTTCACCGACACCCCACCCGACGGGGTCGCCGGCCCCGCGCACGAGGTCACCTCGGCGTGCGCGTTCTGGCGGATGGCCGAACAGGGCGTCTTCTACGCCCCCGCCGACGCCCACAACAACTGCCCGATCGGCGCGATGGTCATGGGCTTCCCCCTCACCGACGCCCTCCAGACCCAACTCGGGGAACTGGTCACCTCCATGTGCGAGTGCACCTACCTCAACCCCGAGGAAGGCGACAAGATCCCCGGCGTCCAACCCTCCGCCGCCGGCATCCTCTACGGCCCGCTCGCCGACCTGCCCACCCCACCCCAGGTCGTGCTGTTCTGGCTCACCCCCCGCCAAGCCATGATCTACAACGAAGCCGCCGGCACCGCCAGCTGGGCCCAACCCAACATCCTGTCCACCGGCCGCCCCGCCTGCGCCGCCCTACCCAGCGCCATCTCCAGCGGCAACCCCACCGTCTCCTGGGGCTGCATGGGCATGCGCACCTTCACCGAGATCGCCGACGACCGACTCCTCGCCGCCGTCCCCGGCCCCCGCCTCGACTCCTTCCTCGACGACCTCGACCGCGTCGTCGCCGCCAACCAGACCATGAAGGACTTCTACGAAGGCAAGAAAGCCGCCCTCACCGCCGCCCTCACCGTCCCCACCTCCTGAGAACCATCTCGCCGGGCCGGCGGAACCAGGCCCCCGTTCCGCCGGCCCTCCAAAGCTGCCGCCTATCCGTGGCGTCCTGGTCCGCTACCCACCCAGGTCACCCAGGAAGCGAGCGATAGCGGGTACGCCGGGTCCGCAACGCCCTGCCCGCCGACGTACTCGACCACCTGCTCGCTGTCGTGCGGGGGCTGCGACGTCACCGGCCCGTTTGTCCTCGGTCTCGACCTCATGCTGGGCAGCCTGGACCGTCCACAGGACGCCGATGGCCCACCGCCTCGCTGAGCCCGGGAACCCCCTCATCGTCAAGGTAGTTTGACGATTGCGTGTCGTCAAACTAGCTTGACGATGTGGGTGTGGACGTTGAGGAGAGCAGGCGGCTCATGGACGCGGCGACAAGCAACGACCCAGAGGTAGGGCTGACCGCGGTGGTGGCGTTGCGGCAGCTGGTGGAGATCCTGGAGGAACTTCAGGTCGACAACGCTCGCGCCCAGGGCTGGTCCTTGCGCGACATCGCGCGTCGGCTGGGCGTGACCAAGCAGGCCGTGCACTACAAATACGGGTCGCGGTTGCGCGGTAAGGAGCCGGACTGATGTGGGAGCGGCTGTTCCGGCTGGTCCGTGCCGCGACCGGCGATGACGGCACCGGGGGCATGTGGCATCGGCTGTCCCCCGACGGTCGGGAAGTGATCCGGCTCGCCTTCGTGGAGTCCCGCGAGTTCGGCCACCCGTGCCTGGCCGACGAACACCTGCTCCTGGGGCTGCTGCGGCACGGCACCAGCCCGGCCGCGACATTGCTGCGCAGTCGCGGACTGGACCTGGTGGCGGCTCGTGCCGAACTCGAGCGGCTGGACCCGACGTTGGGGCCACAGGTTTCTCCGGCTGGCGCGTTGCGCACTGTCGTCGGCATCGATATCGCGGAGGTGCGGCAACGCCTGGAGGCGACGTTCGGCGCACAAGCGCTGGTCAGGGCTGAGCGGCGGGTGCGACGCCGGCCGCGGTGGCGGGGCGGGCATCCACGCCCCAACCCGTTGTGTGTCTACCTGCTGTCCAAACGCTCCTGGGAGATCGCGGCGCGATTCGCCCACCGCCACGGCGACGCCGCGGTGACCCCGGAACATCTGCTCTACGGCGCTGTGTGCAATGCCCGCGACCCGCTCGGTACCCAGCTGTCCCGACGCACCCGTCGGGAACTGGCCGTGCTCGGCTGGACGCCACACCGACCCAACCCGCTGCGACTCCTGCTGGAAGCACGCGGCATCGACCTCACCGGACTGGCCGCCGCACTCGACAGGTCGGGAGACCGGCTCCACTGAACCTCGCACCTGGACTCCCACGACGGTTCAGCCACGAAGGCCGGGCGGACGAGCCAGATCACGTCGCGGCCCAGGACGGGCGCTGACGGCGACGATTCAGTCGTCCACACCGAGGTTCCAGCTCGATCGCGGCCCCCTGTTCGCCTTCTTCGCCGCGCTCTACACCCTGGGCTCGGCGGGCGCCGCGCATCGACCCTGACCAAACGCGGCCACCCAGAAGCTGCGCGGCGCCGCCGCAGTGGCCCGCATCCGCGAGGTCGGCACGCTGCCCGCCGAGCCATCCGGCGAACCCACCCGGCCCGGGTCTGACCCGGCCGGGTCCCCAGTTGTGTGCTGACCCGTGAAAGTTGGGAAGACGGCCGGCAGCTGGTTGTCCGTCGAGAGCGGCGTGGCTGTTGGCGCTAAGCCAATCTCCCCGGATGTGCTAGATCAACTTCCCCAGGTGGTGGGTGGAGCTTAGCGGTTAGCGGCGGAAGGGGATCACGCCATCGGGTGCGGCGATGGGTGTGGTTGGTCGGGCGGCTTCGGGGGTGGTGAGCAGCGCGACGATGGTGACCGGTCCGCCGCAGTGTGGACAGTCGCGTTGGGTCACCGTCTGGGGCGGTGGCGACCCGGGTATTGGTGCGGTTGCTGGAATTTGGGGTTGGGGTTGTCCGGGGTGGACAGATCGTTCGACTTCGCGTCGGGCGGCGGCGGTGCGTTTGCAGGCCGGGGTGCAGTAGATCTTGTGGTGGGCTTGGCGACCGGTCGCGATGAAGGTTTCCCAGCAGATGGGGCAGGTTTTGGTGATCGCGTCGGACGCGTTGGTTGGGTTGGTGGGGTTAGGAGACATGCGCGTTGACCGCCTTGCGGAGGGTGTCGGAGGTGGTTTGGTGGGAGCGCAGCCGGTAGGAGGGTCCGTCGACGCCGACCACGGTGGCGCGGTGCAGGAGCCGGTCGAGCATGGCCGCGGCGACGGTGGCGTCGCCGAACGCGGTTGCCCAGTCAGCGATCCCGACGTTGGTGGTCAAGATCGTGCTGGACTTGAGGTAGCGCTGGTTGATCACCTGGAACAGTGCGGCGGCGCCGTCGCCGGGCAGGGGCAGGTAGCCGAGTTCGTCGATGACCAGGAGTTTGGGGCCGGCGAAGAACCGCATGCAGGTCTGCCAGCGGCCTTCGACGGCGGCCTTGTGGCACTTGGCGGCCAGGTCGGCGGCGGTGGTGAAGTAGACCCGGTTGCCGGCTTCGGCCGCGCCGCGCGCGAGCGCGGTGGCCAGCATGGTCTTGCCGACGCCGGGCGGGCCGACGAATAACACGTTGGACGCGTTTTCCAGGAAGCGCAGGGTGGCCAGGTCGCGGATGAGCTTCTCGTCGACCCCGGGTTGCGCGGCGAAGTCGAAGTCGTTCAAGGTCCACGGATCCGGCAGGCAGGCGAAGCGCAGCCGGGCGGCTAGGCGGCGTTCCTCGGTGGCGTTGACCTCGATTTCCAACAGCCGTTCCAGTGCGGCGGTCAACGACAGGTTCTCCTGGCGGGCCGCATCGAGGATGCGGGGCAACGCGTCGGCGGCGTTGTCCAGCTTGAGGTAGGAGAAATGCGCGCGGAGTTGTTGGTAGCGGCGGGCCTCACTCATCTGTGGCCCGGATCGGTTGGCAGACAACAGGTTCAGTCCTCCTTGGACTCATAGGTGGGTGCCCTGTCCAACCGGGCTGCGGTCGCGGCATAGGTGGACAGGTCGATCACGACGCGGGCCGCGGGCCCGGTCGCGGGAAGGCCGCGCAGCCGGGCTGCCTCGGCCAGCGCCGCCGCCGAGGGCGGACGGCGAGTCTTATGCGAGCACGGCCGCTGCGTGCTGAACGCGCCCAGTGCGGCTTGCTCCAGGGCCACCACATGCCCGTCATCGCGGACCACCCGCCCGGCGCCATCGGGGGCCCGATGGTGAACAGCGACGGTGGCGCCGCCGGCGGTGACGATCCGCAGCATCTCGGCGCCGAGCCGGTGCCGAACATGAACCTGGGCCCCGCCCAGCCCCGGCGGCACCGAATACCGGTTGCCGCGAAAGGAAACCAACGCCTGCGGGGTCACCGTCCGAACCAGATCGAACTCGGCCGGGAACGCCACCACCGGCGCCGGCCGCAACCGCTCAGCCTCGGCCAACACACCGACCGACGTGCGTTCGCCGTCGTGAACCCGGCGGCGATCGTCCATCTTGGCGGCCAGCTGGTCGACGCCGGCCTGCGCCTCGGCGAGGCTCGCCTCGTCATCCAGGGTGCGCCACCAACGCTGCGCGGCGGAATGGTTGGCCTTCTCCACCACACCCTTGCGGTTGCCCCGCCGCGGCGGGCAGACCACCGAGTGAACCCCGTAGTGCTTGGCCACCTGAGCAAACGCCGGCGTGATCCGGCCCGAGGACGGCAGACACACCGTGGCCATCCGGTCGAACCGCCAGACCTGGGTCACCCCACCCAGCCGGCGCACCACCGCATCCAGCGCCTCCACCAGATGCGGGAAGTCTTCGGCCTCAGCCAGAACACCGCGCCAGCGGCTCGAATGCGCCAGCGCACCCACCAGCAGATGCGCCTGCCGGCCAACACCCCAGGCCGCCGGAGGGTCCGGCAACTCCAGCCAATCCCACTGGGTCTCCTCACCCGGCGGATGGGCGATGATCGCCACATCCCGGCCCCGAACCACCTGACACGGCTCGCAATGCGGACGCAGTTGATGCGCGCGGACCGCCGCGGTCAACGACGGATAGGAACCGGTGAACCCTAACCCGACCAGCTCGTCGAACAACGTCGACGCCCACAAGTGCGGATCGTCGGCCAGCCGCAACCGGCAGTACTCCAGGAACGGCTCGATTACCGTCGGCTGGGTACGCTGCCGTCGTCCCGGTTCTCGCTGGCCGGATAAGTAGGCACGCACCGTCTTGCGATCCACACCTAGATGCCGGGCGATCGCCGAAATCGACCAGCCCTGCTGACGCAACGCGTGCGCCTGCACATCATCCTCCCAAGACAGCATCCGTCCTCCTGCGACGGTCCACGGTGATCAACACCGCGAACCCTCGCCCGGAAGATCACTAACCAGCGCAAACGACACGCTGGACAGGACACCAACCTGGGGAAGTTGATCTAGTAACAGTGAGGAAGATCAGCTAGCGCCAACATGGCTTCATGGTGCGCGGCAGGGGCGTGAGCAACTGGCCGACGTCCGTGCGGCGCTGATGGAATCATCTGTCCGCGTGAGGTGAGTGCGGTCGGAACCGGATCGGTACGACGGTCGGGAGGTGCTGCTCGCGAGCCTCGCGGAGTTGCTGGTTTTCCAGCGTGAGCACGTTGATCGCGCGGACCAGTGCCGGCACGTCCGCGCGGAGTTGCTCGAGCTCGGTGTTCTTGTTGGCGATCGTGTTCTTGAGCCGAGTGATGGTCTTGCGCAGCCGGTCTTCCACCTCAAACGTGCCGTGGCGTTCGCGGACGCGCGTGTAGAACTCGGCCTTGAGGTCGGTGTGCCGTTGGGTGAGCGCGTTGCGGGGGACGCCGGCCTCGTGGGCGAGTGCGACGATCGTCAGGGCGCCGTTGGAGTTCTCAGCCGTGCCGGCCAGAATGCGGTCAATCGCGGCACGGATACGGTCGCGTTCCTGGTCGCGTTCGTTGGGTGCAGGACTCATCCGGTAGTGCCCTCTAGCGTGGTTCGGGTCCGGTCGTGGGTGTCGGCGTAGCCCCGAAGCCGGTTGGCGTTGGTGCGCAGACGCTCGGCAACCGGATGGGGCGCGTGGCGTGCGCGTGTGTCGAGGAGGTCAGCGCGGTCACGGAGCTGGGCGGCGTGCTGGTCAGTGCGGACGATGTTGCCGCACCCGGGGACACAGTGGTCCAGGCTGGGAGTGTCTTTGACCGTGTCTTTGATCCCGTCGCGGTGGCAGAGTGCCTGTTCGCGTTTGTAGTGGCAGAGCAGGAAGGCGTGCGGGTTGTCGTAGATCATGGCGTCCTCGTTCGCCAGTAGACGCTGGGCGGTGCGGGTGGTGATCGCGGTGCCGGCGAAGCGTGGGGCGGTCGCGGCGGCCGTGATGGCGCGTCGGGCCGCGGGACCGGAGACACCGCCGCCGTTGTCCAGGTCGTCGTGTAGGTCGGCGACGGTGTCGGCGACCGCGCGGACGGTCTCCATGTCCAGCAGTTCATGGATGCCGCCGCGCCCGCGCGAGGCGTAGCCACCGGAGACGGCGGTGCGCAGGTGCCCGTACTGGATGGCCAGAGCCACTAGGCCGTTGGGGCGGCGAGCGATGTGCCAGGCCAGCGACCGGCGGAATCGGGCGGTGCCGATCCGGCCGTGCGGGTCGGCGGGAATCGCCTCGCCCGGCAGGTTGTGCGTGACGGCTTCCGCGTTCGCCCAGGCGACGAAGTCCTCGATCCGGTGCCGGATGGCCACCGGTTTCAGCGACCCCGTGCCGGGCCGGTGGTAGCGCACATCGTGAACGCGGCGGTCGAACAGCAGGCTCCCGTCGGGGACCATACGTTCCAGGACGCGGATCGCGTTGACCACGGGTGTGATCGCGACCCAGGGCACGTCGCGTTCGACACCGGCGGATTGGTGGTTGCCGTCCGCGTCGACGGCGTTCTTGTACTCGTGGGTGCGGATCAGGTGCCGTCCCATGTTCCCGTTGGCGTTCCGGGCGGCGTTGTTCCTGCCAGTGTTCTCGTTGGTGTTCTCGTCGGTGGTGGGTTCCGGGTTGGGGCAGCAACCGGTCCGCATACCCAGAACCTCACCGGTGCGCATCCCGGTCAAGTAGGCACAGACGATGAAGGCCGCGGTGCCCAGGTGCCGCATCAGCACGGGGGCCTCGGCGAAGTCCAACGCCTGCCGCCACGGCCCGTCGGCGATCCGGCCGGTGACTGGGATGTTCAGCGGGCACGGCCCTGGCCGCTGCGCGGCGACGGCGGCGAGACCGTGGCGCTGGTTCAGCTTGTCGATCTGGGAACGTGAGGCTCCGGTGATGCCGCTGAGGTAGGTCGTGGCGAGACAGACCTCGTCCCGGATCCGGCTGGCGGGCAACGGGGCTCCGGTGGCCAGTAGTGGCGCGAGGAACGCCTCCACCGCGGCCTTCCCGTGCGGTGTCCCGGTGGTGGTGCGGGCGGCCTCGGTCAACCGCCGTGTCTCGGCCCAGGCGGCGAGGATGTCCTCGGCCAGGTCGTCGATCATGCGCATCGCCCACACAAGGAGCGGGCCCATGGTCTGTTCGGCCAGCGGCTCGGTCTCGTTCTCCCCACCGGTGGTCGTAGCGGCGGGAAGGTAGTCATCGGCTCCGCGTTCGTCCCACGGAGGCCGCCCGATCCCAGCTGGCCGGGCGCTCAGCTGGTCGAACGCCCACAGCCGGGTCACCGCGCCCAACATCTTGTGCGTGTGATTGCGGTTGGTGTGGCCGCTCAGGAGGTGTTGCCCGTAGTCGTCCAAGACGCTGGTGGTGCAGTCGGCGAGACGCCGGATGCCGCAAGTCTTCAGCCAGATCGTCGGTCGTATCCAGGCCGAGATCGTCTCGTGTATCTGTGCGGCGCTGAGGCGGGAGCGCAGCCGGTTTCCGCGAGTCTGCAGGAACGTGGGCCGCAGCTGGCCGTTGATCATTGTCCAGGCTGCCAGTCGCAGTTCGTCGGTGAACGCCGCCGGGCAGTTGCGCCAGTGGATCACCTTCTTGCTAGTGCTGGGGTTGGCCGTCAGCGGGCCGAGCGGCCACGCGGAGTCGGCGTAGCGGGCGTTGAGGTGAGTGTGCATCGCCACGACGAACCGCGGCAGGACTACTGGAGTGCCGGGTTCGGGCAGCGGCAGGAGATAACGGTCAGCATCGACATCCGGGGCGGCGGCGGTCACGTGTCGAGGTCTCCGGTCAGCATGAGGTCGATCAGTTCCCGGTCAGTGTCGGTGACCTGGTCTTTCGCTCGGGTCCACACGGTGGCGCCGAGCCTGATCTTCAGGTTGTCCAGGCGGGCGTGGGTCTCGCCCCAGTCCGCCTCCCACACCGTCGGGGCCAGCACGGAACGCAGGTTGCCCACCGCGTGATGCAAGTGGGCGAGCCGAGGATGGTGGCCGGGATGGATCCGGGCGTTCACGCAGCCCAGGCACATCAGGAACGACGCCCCGCAACGACCGCCAGAACGACCACCAGATCCACCGCCCGGTGCCGGGTAGGGGCTGTGCTCGATGTCGGCGCAGTCCGCGGTCGCGGTCTCCACGTCGCCGGGGTCAGGCGCGTCCCGGAGCTCAGCCACCAGCACCGCTCGACGCGCATGCTCGGTCGCCCCTTCCGCACCGGCCGCGATGATCGCGACAGCCTCGGCCTGGACTCGCTTGTCGACCAGCACGTAGTGCCGGTCGTGCGTGTCCTGGCTGTTCTGGCCCGGCTCGCGGCGGTCGAGCGCGTTCACCGTCTGCCGTCCCCGCTGAAACGGCGACCCGCGCAACCCCACCGCGCGTGCCCACCGTGCACCGGCGTCGCGATGAACCCCGAAGTGGAACGGACCGACCGGTGGCTGCCGGTCACCGTCGGCGCGTTCCCGGCCGGCGACGTGCGTGCGCCAGACGACCAGCAGGTCGATGTCCGGGGCGCGGTCCGCGACGATAGCGCGAGCAAACCGGGTAGCCGCCAGGGCCCGTGTGATCAGCCTGCCCGGGGAGGCGGCACCGTCATCGGTGACGTTGCGGGTCTCGTAGAAGCGGCCCGCGCCGCGGCGCGGTTTCTCGATTGGAATGCGGTACGTCGGTCGGCCATCCTCGCCCGGGTCGGGCAACGCCCGGGGTATCGCGGCCCGGTCGATCACCGAGAGGTTCCAGCCGAACTCGGCCAGCAGTAGGATCCCGAGCGCGGTGGCCTCCATGCTGGACAGAAACAGCCGCTGCCATGTCACCGCCGCAGCCATGCCCCCGAACGCCTTCCGGTACTTGTAGACGATGCCCTGCCCGCCTCGCGCGCGGTGGCCGGGGTGGCGGATGAGGTCGCCAGTACGGGCGAGGACGTCCAAGGCTTCACCGAGCACCCAGGCGCGGCTGCCCTCGGGGAACGCGCCCGCCTGCCAGCGGTGCAGGTGGGCGGCGTTGTGCTCGATCCGCAGCAACGCCGCACGAACATCCGCCGAGCGGCGAGCTTGATCCGGTCGAACTCGGCCTCGCTGTAAGACTGGATCCCACTGCGGGGTCGCGGGGCGCGCCTCGCCAGCGTGTCCGCGACCGGCCCGGTCTGCAGCCGGGGGTCACCGCGCAGCAGGCTCGTGACCGCAGTGAACGTGGTGTAGCCACCCGCGGTCGCCAGCGCACGTTCCCGCCAGCGTTCGATCAGGCTGGCGCTCAGCTCGTCCACGTCACGCGGTGGCCGCACCTGCTGGGACAGGAAGATCGTGAACGTCTGAAGCTGCCGCCAGTACATTGTGGAGGTGGCGTGCACGGTCCAATGGTGCGGTGTGCAGCGGGCCGCGAACAGCGCGGCCAGCGAGCGCTGCATCGGCTCGGCGACCGGCAACGAAGTGAAGTCGTACTCCTGGACCCGGCCAGCGCTGTTGTAGTGGTGCACGACCAGGCCATCCGGCGCGACATACTCCGGGCGGGCATGGCCGGCCGACGGCAAGGACGCCCTGCGCCCACGAGGACTTACGCGAGGACTCACGCTGTGACTCACGCGATCCCGCCGGACGCGGGCCGCAGGCGATCGTCGAGGTCCTGGATGCCTTCCGATTCCCGCGCGATGCGCGCGAACACCGCGTCCAGCTCGGGCATCGGCGCCGCCACCGGCCCGGCAGACTCAGTCGCGCCGGCCAGCATCGACCGCAGCTGCAGGTCCGCCACCGGAGCCAGATACCGATCCACAGTGGTCTCCCGCGACGCGTGGCCCAACAGACACTGCACCATGAACCACGGATCCCCATACAGTAGGCGGAAATCCCGCCGCTCCTCCGGACTCAACCCGTACTTCAGATCCATCAAGGTGTTCAACACCACCAACATGAACAGCGCGAACGAATGCCGCGCCGAGTGCGGCGTCGCGTACGGAGCGAACACCTGATGCGGATCGAAGCCCCTCCGGTTCGACGGGGTCAGCACCCGCTCGCAGCGCCGGTTCGCGGCGGTGAACACCCCCTCCCACGAGTGCACCTGGAACGGCATCCCTTGCTCGTTGAGCCACAACCACAACGGCTCCAACCCCCGCGGCCCCTCCACGAACAGGACCATCCGCTCCCGCACCGTCAGATCATCCAACCCCCGCTCACCAGCCACGCCGTCCGCGTCACGCCAACGCACCACCGGGTTACGGCCCCGGGTCACCTCGGTAACCACCCGCCTGCCCGGCAACCGGTCGTAACGCCCCTTCCGCTGTGCCTGGCGGACGACCCACGCCCGCGAGGACTCCACATACGCCTCGATCCCCCCGACCGCGTCAGCGGCGACGTAGAACGTGCGCGGCTTCTTCGACCGCGTCACCTCGGCAGCGACCTTGCCGCGGTAGTAGCGGGCACCGTCCACCTGCCGCGCCGGCACCTCGAACGTCAGCAGCGACCCGCCCTCCGCCCGCCGCAGCCCCGAGGTCACCAGCAGCCGCACGAACGCCACGTTGCGGTCCTCCAACCGCCCCACCCAACCCGGTTCCGGAACCCCGTCACGAGTGTGGCCGCGCAGCCCAACTTCGATCCACCGCCGCCACGTCCGCGGCGTCAACCAGTGCACATTGCTCGGCCGCGCGTCCTTCGCCCTGGCCGCCGGCACCGTCAACACCGCACCCTCACGACCCACCACCTGCTTCATCGCCAGCGGACTGCGCCGCACATGAAGGTTGTTAGCCGCCCACCGATACAAGCTGGCGAACGCCGCCGGCTCGCGATCCCACTTCGAGCCCCCGACCCGCGCCGGATTCCGCTCCGCGAACCGGCGCCAGTGCTCGTAATCCTCCACATCCCGCTCCGTCGCCGCAGTCCACACCCGACTGCGGCCGGACAGAAACGTGAGAAACAAGCTGATGTCCGTGGCGTAGTTCCTCCGCGTCTCCGTCGTGTACTCGCGGAATCTCTTCGACTGCCCGTACAAACTCAACAGCGAGTCAACGCAATGGTCCGGCGACAAGAAGATCGGATCTCCCATTCGCACCCCCGCCTCGTCCTCCCGCGCCGCCAGATCCGCCCAGCCCGCCAGTACCCGTCGTCGTACCCCGCCTCGTACCGCATCCTGCGGCACCCAGAACACCCGCCAGCCCGCCACGCCACCGTCCCTCCCGAAGTGGATCAACACACACATTCAATAGGGAACTGCGCTGGCGCGGCCAGAGTCGCAGCGTTGCCTTCACCTACACCGACGGCCGCCTGGTCTCCGACTCACTCCACCTGTGCGGCTTCGTGCACCTCCTCGGCGAGCACGAGGGCGAACTCGACGGCCCGATCACCCCCGACGGCCTCGTCACGCTCCACTGGGACCGCGATCAAGCCGTCGCCCTCGCCGCACTGCGCGGTGTGCTCGACCAGCCGCGCGTCACCGCCTGGTCCGGGACCACCCTCGCCAGCAACGAGTCCCACGACGGACTCTGGCTCCGCCTAACCGTGACCGACCAGCGCGTATGCCGGCTCAAGGTCCACGCCGACGTCCCACCCGAGGTGTGCGACCCGGTACCGGGGTGGTGGCGCATGGCGCTGGTCGACGGTGACACGCTGGTCTACCTCACCTCCCGCCGCCTCGAAACCAGCGACGAGGTGCGCTGGGAGCTGGGCGCGATCGGCCACGGCCCGGCCGCCGCCGAGCTGACCGAGTACCTGTGCGACGAGATCCGGTCCTGGGCGCCCGAACGGGACCAGCACAAGCCGACGCTTACCGTCTACCCGGCCCACACCCCAGACAGCGAGCTGGCTGGCCCCGCCATCGACAAGACCCACAGCCGGTTCGTCCTCACCTACGACGACCTGGCCAGGTGACCTCATCCGCCATCTCGGGCACCGATCAAGCCCACCGTGCGGCGCTGAAGGTCGATACCGTGCCGTTGGCTCTAAGTCCGTCGCCGATTGGGCTCCCGTTAGGTTGTAGATCATGAGTTTTCTGGTGCCCAGCTGTCGAGAGGGCACGCTGGCCGACGTCGTTCCGTCGTTACTCGCGGGGCTGGATGTCCCGGACATGACGAACGTGTTGGGCCTTCCCCGCGCGTCCAGGGTTTGTCTGCTCCTCGTGGACGGCTTGGGATGGCAACTCCTGCGGTCGCATGAATCCGAGGCGCCGTTTCTGGCCTCGTTGGTGGTCGGTCGTGAACCGATCACGGCAGGCTTTCCGGCGACGACGGCAGCCAGCATCGCTGCGTTGGGCACCGGATTGTCCTCCGGAGAGCACGGGCTGGTCGGCTACACCTTCGCGGTCGGGGACGATGAACTGATCAACGCGTTGGGGTGGCACCGGCATGGCGACGACCGGACGGTGGATCTTCGCGCACGGCTCGTTCCCGAGCGGCTTCAGCCACGCCGGACGGTCTTCGAACAGGCCGCAGACGCAGGCATTGCCGTGCAGCTGGTGGCGCCTCGCGACCATGACGGAAGCGGCCTCACCCGTGCCGTGCTCCGCGGCGGGCAGTTCCGCGGGGTCCGCGCGCTCGGCGATCTCACCAGCCACGTCCTCGACACGCTCCGCAGCGAGGAACGGAGCTTCTGCTACGCCTACCACGCTGATCTCGACCTGCTCGGACACCACTATGGACCGGGCAGCGAGCCGTGGCGTTACCAACTGGCCTATGTGGACCGGCTCGCCGCCACGATCGCCGCGGGGCTTCCGAAGGACGGCATGCTCGTGGTCACCGCCGACCACGGCATGGTCGCCGTCGGCGAGGAGGACCGCGTGGACTTCGACACCGAGCCCGCACTGCGCGACGGTGTTCGGATGCTCGGCGGGGAAGCCCGTGCCCGACACATCTACACCACGCCAGGCGCGACCGAGGACGTGTGGCACGCCTGGCGCGAGGTGCTCGGGGATCGCGCACTGGTGCTGCGCCGCGACGAGGCCATCGCGGCCGGGTGGTTCGGCCCACGGGTCGCTGACGATGTCCGCCCGCGCATCGGCGACGTTGTCGTTGCCGCGCAGGGAACTCTTGCCGTGGTCCGCTCCACTGTGGAGCAAAGGTCGAGCTGCTACGCCGGACACCACGGCTCCCTCACCATCGAGGAGCAACTCGTTCCACTTCTCGTAGCCGCAAACACGAACTAGCCCCACCGAACGCTATATGGCCGCTATTTCGTTGTGTGGCAGAGAAGAATGCCGCCTCGGCAACTGATGCGAAAGGCGCCGTCTCGATCGATCATGTCGTCCAGCAGCCGCCGGGCGCGATCCAGAGTGGTGTCGAACGGAACACCAGCGGCGTCGGCCCACGCACGGTAGGAGGCCAGATGAGCGATCACGGGCTCTGGTTCGCGCACAGTGATTGTGCCCGGCAGTTCCAGCACCCGAATGTCTGCGAAGTAGGGCCGAAGCATGTCCGGAGCGTCGTCGAGAGCGAAGCGACTGCTCAGCGAGATACGTCGTGGTCCCCGTTCGACGCCGAGGACGTCGGCCGCCGCGGCTGCCCACAGGTCGTCGAGTTCGGTCTTGTCGTCACGGGCATTGGTCGACGCGATGAACACGCCACCGGGCGCGAGCACGCGCACTGCTTGCTCGAGAGCAGCATGCACGTCCTCGACGTGGTAGAGCATGTGCATGGCCAGCACGGCGACAGCCGAGTGATCGGCGACCGGCAGGCTGGCAGCGTTCGCCACGATCACCGGCGCCCCCACATTCGCGAGGATGCCTGCCGAGATGTCCAGGCCGATGACGGTGAGGTTCGGGCGTTGTGCGCGCAGTCGCGTCACGTACTTGCCATTCCCACAGCCGATATCGAGCACGACGCCGTGCCTGGCTGCGAGGTGATCGAGCACCAGGCCCGGCATGTCGTAGCTGGGTTGCTGCCAGCGGTACAGCGACTGGCGAGCCGCGAGGTGACGGTCGTCGCGGTAGGCGCTCTCGGCGAGCACGCTGTGGCTCGTGGTGTCGGGACCGCTCACGCTGGCTCCATCGTCGGTGCGGGCGGCAGCGCCGGGGGCGGTGCGCAGAACGACGCGATCTCGGTGCGGATTTGCTTGCCTTGCGGTGAGCGCGCGTAGCGAGACTGGGTGAGGTCCTCGCCGATGCCGGCGACACGTTTGACGATGCTGGCCGTCCGCCGAACCTGGGGAACGGCGAGCACGACGTTCAACTGGTCGGCGAGGCCGTCGAGATCGTCGCGCATGAGGTAGGCGCGGCCCAGGTCGAGTCGAGCCGCAAGCATGTCGCCGGTCGACCGGTCCGCCGGCGCGGCGGCCTCATAGAGCTGCAGCGCATACGACGACTCCTGCGCGGCTCGCGTGGTGGTGTCACGGTCGCCCAACGTCAGCAGGGTGGTCCCGGCATACACCGCTTGCTTGGCCGCTGGGAAGGTGAACACGCCCGCGTCGTCGTCATGGTCACCGACGGCAGCGCGGGCGTGTGCGGCGCGTTCGAGTGCGCCAAGCGCGCCGCGCTTGTCGCCACGTCCCGCCCATGCGCGCGCTTCCAGGCTCGGCAGGCGAGCCGCGATCGAGCCGCGCGAGCAATGGCGTGCACCGTCCTGAGCGAACTCGACGGCGTCGGCCAGTTGGCCGTCCCAGTAAGCAATAAGGCTTTGCAAGCCACGGACCCATGCGCGCATTCCGTTGTGCCCAGCCAACTCCGCGCACAAGAACGCGGTATGCGCATGCGTGTGTGCAGCGCTGTAGTGGCCGAGATCGAGGCAAATGTGAGCTTGCAACCCACCCAATCGACTTGCCGCCAGGTACAGCTCACGCATTTGGTCAGGGAACCTGTTGCACTCCACCAGGTTGACAACCTCGCCGCGGAGCTCACGAATATCCACGAAGAGTTCCGACAGCGGTTTGGAGACGTAGTCTGCGGCGAAACGACCGATCTCCACACTGATCTGCTCCAGGGCCGAACTGCTGACGCTCGCCGCGATGATTTGGCGGGCAAACCGCGCCGCGTCACGGGCGTCATCCACGACCACAGCGCGATCAAACCGCCGATTCGCCTCCAGCCTGGTGGGCACATGCGTCGGAAGTGCGATACCGGTAGCGGGGGCGAGCAACTCGTCCAACCGCTCGAGGGAGACGTCGAGCGCTTCGGCGATGCGTCGTCGGCGCCACGGCTGTGGTGTCAACGTGCCGCGTTCCCACCGGCCGACCGTGGACAGCTCCACACCCAGGCGAATCGCGAAGCTCTCCTGGGTGAATCCCAGAGCTTCGCGCCGCGCAGCGAGGGCATCCCGTCGGTTCGCCATCAGCACCACCCCGATCATGGACACCCCACCTTAGCCAGTCGCTATTAGTGCTGGTTACTGGCGTGAAGAGGTCACCCATTCGGGTCAGTCAGGTGTTCTGCGCGCGAGCCGTCTGGTCCTCGTTGGCAGGGTGCCAACCGCCCCGATGGTCTGGCCGTCGCGGGCGGTTGGCATCGGTGGTCAGTGCTCGCGGCCCAGGAGCATGTGTGGGTAGCCGCGGTTGACCGGTTCGCCGAGCGTGATCCCGAGCGAGGCGATGAAGGAGTCCAGCCGGGCGGTGGCGTCCTCGACGTTCTCCGCGTCGCCCTTGAACTCGAACTCCACGAAGTCGCCGGCATCCACCACGTGATCGAAGACGACCTCGACCTCGGGGAGCTTCCACTCCTCGCGGGTCTTGTCCACGGTGACCATCGGCTTGAAGTCCAAGGCTTCCAGCAGCTTGCGGACGGCCTCGATGTCGTCGACCTTGGACTCGTACTCGTCGGCGTGGGTCTTGACGAGGGCCTCGACGGGATGCCAGCGCTTGAAGTTGATCGAGCTACCGCGGTCCTCGGTGCGCAGGCGCAGCCAGTCGGAGATCACGGTCGGGGCGAGGAAGTCGCGGTGCGGGGCATTGTAGTAGGCGTCGACCTGCCGGGTTGGCTCGCTTGGCTTCGCGCCGAGCTCGTCGAGCTTGGCCTTGAGCGCGGCAGGGTCGGGCAGGGCGAACTTCTTCTCGACCTCGGTGTACTGCACCTGTTGTTCCCTTTCGTCAGTTGGTTGATGGATGAAGGAGCGCCCGGATCTCGGTGATCTCATCGTCGCTGAGTGGGTCACCGAGACAGGTCAGGGTGGTGTGGATCTGGTCAGCATCGCGGAAGCCGACCAGGACAGCGGCATCGGGGGCGTGCTGTAGGACGTACCTCAACGCGACACGGGCCAGATCGGCCGGTCGGGCACCGTACCGTTCGCGTAGTGGCGCCAGTCGAGCATGCACGTGCCGCCGATTCTCTTCGGTGAACATCGGATCGGCGTGCCGGTGATCGCTGCCGCTGAATGTCGCCAGGAGCTGCTGGCCGCTGCGGAGGAACAGTCCTTGGCCGAGGGCCTGCTTGATCAAGACACCGACGCCCTGGCTGAGGGCGAAGGCGAAGATGTCGGTCTCGCCGTCGGCATACAGCGGGCTCAGGAGGTTATAGCGAGTAGTGATCACGTCGGGCTGGATCTCGTGGAACAGGGACAGCCAGCGAGCGGTCTTGTGCGCCTCGGGGTGATCGGTGGTGGCCCACTGTTCGGCGAAGGTGTGCGGTGCTCGCATCCCGATCGCCCGGATGAAACCCTGCTCTCGCAAGTCCTGCATCACGTCGATGGCGCTGGCCAGGTACTGGTCATCGTCTCCGAAGTCATCGCTGTGCAGGAAGTAGACGTCGAGGTGATCGGTTGCGAGGTTGTCCAGGGTCGTGGCGAACTGGCGTCGCATGTGCGCCGGGTCGTACGGGTGGCGGGCGGTGCCGGCGAAGTAGCCGACCTTGCTCGAGATCACCAGCTCGTCGCGGCGCACCTCGCGAAGCAGGCGCCCGAGCAACCGCTCTGACCGGCCAAGCCCGTAGACATCGGCCGTGTCGTACAGGGTGACGCCCAGTTCGTGCGCGCGAACGAGCCCCGCGTACGCACGATCGGGATGAACGTCGTCCCAGCCGGTCGGCACGCCTCGGTTGGTCGCCGGGCCGCCGATGGTCCAGCAGCCTGCGCCGATCACGGACACCTCGGCGTGGAGGCCGGGGAGAACTCGCCGTTCCAGGGTGGGCAAGGCAGTACTCCTTCCGTCTCAGGTGCCGCAGG
The DNA here is from genome assembly GCF_044466355.1 of Actinophytocola sp. NPDC049390. Taxonomy (NCBI): domain Bacteria; kingdom Bacillati; phylum Actinomycetota; class Actinomycetes; order Pseudonocardiales; family Pseudonocardiaceae; genus Actinophytocola; species Actinophytocola sp. NPDC049390. Next base: position 306,808 of record NZ_JBITMQ010000007.1, on the reverse strand, counting down.
GATCGGCGACGTTGATCAAATTCCATGTGGAGGTCGTTCTCCACACGTCGTGCTCGCGTTCGAGCACCGTGCCGTGCTGGGGTGGTAGATCGTCGAGCAGGGCCGTGACGGCAGGTTCCAGCTCGGCGTGCAGGTCATGGATCATCGCGTCCGCGATCGCCTGACAGCTCGCGTCCAGTTCGGTGTGATCGTCGGCGAGGGCATCGGTGCGTCCCAGCGCCTCGATCATCCTGCCGAGCAGCAGGTAGGCGGCGTTCTTCAGAAGTCCGCGCACGCGGCGCACCACCTGGTACAAGTGGCCGTCAAGGATCTTCTCCAGGCTCTTCAGCGTGTAATCGAGCGCGAAGTTCCGATCGATCCACAACTGCGACCAGTGCGACAACACCCCGATGCGCCAGTCCTGGAATCGGGCCTCCACTCGTCCCATCGATGGGTCGGCGAGTCCGGTCAGACCGGCAGCTTCAGCCTTCCGTGTGTACGCGGCTCCGATCAGGCATTCCATCGACACGAGCATGTAGGAGATGCCGGTGTAGAACGGGCGGCCCGTGGTGTGCTCGGCCACCCACTGCTCGTCCCGCACGCCGTCGACGATCTCCTCAACGTTGAGGTTGGGCTGGGGTCGGAGGAGCAGGTCGGTGCGTCCCTGGAAAGCATGGGTTTGTCGCAGCTCGGCCTCGGTCATGAGCTGGTCGAAGGTGATGTAGGTGAACCGGGGTGGCACGCCCAGCGCGGTGAGCGTGCGAATGGCGAGGGCGTTCTGTTCGCCGGTGGTCTCCTTGTTGAACCGGTCCAGGATCGAGGTGACCCCGGACTCGACGCCGAACAAGCAACGGCGCAGCCTCCGCTCGACCAGGCCGCGCCACAAGTGACCACGTTCGATGTGCCAGTTCCGATCCCGGTCGAGCCGCACCACCTGGTCAACTCGGCAGCTCGTCTCCCATGCGAACCCAGCCTCTGCGAGCGTGTCCGCGACGGTCAGGGCGCGGCCGACGGCGTCATCGCCACGCCCGATGAACTCCTCGTCGACCAGGTACAGCGTTCGGCTCAGCTCCGGATGACGGTCGAAGACGGCGTTCATCTCACTCAAGATCCACGGCAGCGCCTCGGGGGCCGCGCCTGCCCACTGCCCCTTGTGACCGCGTGGGCAGAAGCTGCAGAAGTTCGTGCATCCCCTGCTGGATTCGAGCTGGGCGACGCCGTTGTGTCGGAACGTGCGATCCAGCAGATCCAGCTCGGGCCACATGTCGGTCTGAATGCGGTTTGCGACGGTGGCTGTGTGCCGTACCCGGCCGATCGACATCGTGCCCGGTCCACGGGCGGCGCCGCGGTACCCCGCTCCACGGACCTGGTCGAGCGTCAGGTCTCCGTGCCAGTGCGCGAGCACGTCGGCGATGGTCGGCTCGCCCGCGCCCCGGCCGATGAGCAGATCTGGGTAGCGCCCCAGCAGCATCCGTTCGTTGCGCACGGTCAGGCTGCCGCCGGCCACCACGAGCGGCGGGTGGTCGAGGCGGGTTACCTCGTCCAGGAGCTGGGTCATCAGGTCGTGTTGGCCGAAGGTCGCGGACACACCGAGCACGTCGATCTCACCCGAGGTGATGCGGGCGAGGATGTCGTCCAGGCTGATGCCGAGTTGCATGTCCATCAGCTCGACTCGACCCATCAGCGTCGCCCGCGCCGCGCGGGCGAGGTCGCTGATGGCCAGCGGGAACCGCGGCAGCGGAAAGTACTCGCGGTGATAGAGCGAGGTCAGGAGCAGGCGGGGACGCAGCAGCCTGTAGCGCCCTTCAGCGGTGATGACCGCGGGGGAAAGCCATTCGTCGGGATCCGCGAGTTGCAGGTGGGCTTGCGCCCAACCAGGCCAGGCTCGGGTTGAGTGCGGCTGGCCGGAGAGGTCGGCAGCGGTCCAGGACTCGCCGTCCTCCTGTTCGATCAACACCAACCGCCGGTCCAATGTGCCGGTCACGACGACAGTCCGCTGATCACCAAACGTGTCCGCGAGCGCGTGGTGGACAGCGGCTGGCTCGGTCAACGGGACGGAACCCAGTGGAGTGTTCGGTGAAGGCGTCGTCCCGGTGACATGGCCAACGGCGTGGACCAACCGTTCGTGCGCGGATAAGGCCAACGTGCGCATCGCATCCTCCAGCAACAGGGCTGTGGGCAGGGGTGATCGCCGGGTGCGGGTCAGGCATCCGGTCGAGCGCTTGAAGCAAGAGCGGGGAAGGCGGCACGTCGGGCCGCTTCCCCCGGCTTGTTAGGGAGCCGCCAGCGTCGCCACGCTGGTTCGATCGACGGTTGGGGCGTGCCGACCTGTCATCGTCGACGAGCGAACGTTCTCGCCGACCAGGTACTCATGCGCAGTCGTCCAGACCGAGCAAGGACGCGTCCCTCTGCGCGACCACCACCTGCTCGGGCACCGAGGACACCGTCCGCTCGCGTCGGGCTCATGCTGTTCCAGCAGAACCCGCCACGCCGTCGTCATCCGCGTGATCTCCGTCGTAGCGAGTGACGCGCGGGAGCGCTCGTCGCCTTCGGTAGCCAGCAGGTCGAGATGGTCCAGGCGATCCAACACAGCCTCGCGCAGCGAGGAGCGGGTAGCCGAATCAGCTTTCCCGCTGAGCATCACAGGCGTCTCCATTGCTCTGGGGTAGTCACGCACCGATACCTGTAGACAACCGTCAGCACGGATGGGTGACCAGAGCGGGCATGCGGCTAGCGGGCGGCGTCGATGAGGCGTCGGCCATCCTGACGAGCGAGGACGCGATCCTGGCGACTGCGATAGAACGCTCCGGTTCTGGCACCCGAACGGTCGGGCTTTACCCGACTGGCCTTCAAGACCGAGTTCTGGCCCCACCTCGTCGCCGACGATGGCCGGCCCGCTCATCGGCAGGTCAACGTCGTACGTCCTCGCCGACGGCGGCGGGTGCTCTACGTCGACCGGCGCCTCGACGTCGACGAGACTGGCAACGATTGAGGAGAGCAAAGCGCCCTGGTGGCGGCGCGGTCAGTCGAAGATCTGGGTGAACTGGACCCTGATCCGCCGGGGGTTGCTGTCGACGACGAGGTACCAATGGTCGTCGTAGGGCACCTCCAGGACGACGGGGCTGACGTCGTAGAAGTCGCCGTGGTACTCGTACTCGTCGCCGTCGAGATACGCCTGGTAGTGGTCGACGTCCATGAGGCAGACTCTGGCGGTCGAGCCGCGCAGCTCCACCTCGAAGCGGGCGCCGCCTGCGAGAGATCCGAGGTCCCAGTAGAGGTGCTCCACACGCTATTGGTAGCGGATCACGCACTGGGGCAGGAAGCCGGTGAGGCCAAGACCCGCCGGACACGTATCCGTTTCACCAGGGTGGGGCCACTACCCCTTCCCCAGGTAGGGCCCTAACTCTCATAACCAACCTTCATCGCGGAGGCTGGCGACGTCGTCAACCGGGAAGTGGAAGTCCTGCCGTCCGCCAGGGCCTGGTCAACAGCACGCTGGTATCGGAGTCGAGTCGTCCGGCGAACGCCTGTGAGGCAGCCGCACCCCACAGCGCGTTGACGACAGATGGGTCGGTTGGGGACTCGCCGACGGCTTCCTCGGCGGCTGGAACGGTCTCCCAGTACAGAGAACGGGCACGCAGCGGGAATCCCCACGCGATCGCTGCCTCGGTGACCGCGTGATATGCCCCTTCCCAGCGTCGCCCGTCGATTTCCGCGCACACCTGGCCCATCCGACGCACAACCCGTGTCGGTGTGGCTTCGGCATGGCGTAGGACTCGCAGCGCGGCCTGGGTGTGGGGACCGTAGGCGTCAGTGGCGGTGAACCGCGAGGGCAGACAGACCCGCCGCCAGGGTGCGGTGAGCAGTTCGTAGTCGGCGATTCCCGCCTGGTCACCTCCCGCTGCGGCGATCGCAAGCCCGGCGTCGAACACGGGCAGGACCACCTTGTGCCAGCCGGAATGTTCCGGTGGTGCCTGCTGAGCCAGCAGGTAGGGGTGGTGCAGCACGGTGATCGGGTCGTCGAGTTCGGCGGGCATCGGCAGACCGAAGGTGTCTTTCCATCGGATCCACCGTGACGCGAGCCGTCCGGCCAGCTCGGGGTTGCTGATCCGCGCGATGATTCGGTCCCGGACGGCCTGGCGCTCGGCGGCGCGTTCCTCGGCGAGTGAACCCATGTGGGTGATCTGCTCGAAGGTCAGGTTCGCAATGGTGACATCGAGCTGTCGCCATTGCTCGCCACGCGGGTGCTGGGCCAGCAGCGCGCGTCCCAGGTCGTCACGACCGCTGCCCGGACCGGAGGTGCTCATCGGTTCAGGATGGCAGCTCGGTCCGTGTGTGTCGGTGCAGGCTCCGCGTCTGGCGTGGCAACCACGCCCCCGACCCGCCCGGCTCCCGCGGTAGGGAGGCAGCAGGCTACGCGGGCTGGAGGGCCCTCTGTCGCGTCGCGTTCGTGAGTGACGTAGGAGTAGGAGCATGGTGACCGCCGTGGTGTTCGACGTGGGTGAGACGTTGCTGGACGACTCGCGGGAGTGGGGCGCATGGGCCGACTGGATTGGCGTCTCACGTCATGTCTTCTCCACCGTGCTCGGCGCGGTCACCGCGGCGGGCCGGGACAACGCCGAGACCTTCCAGTACTTCCGCCCCGGCTTCGACGTCGCCCGTGAGCGGCAGTTGCGTGAAGAGGCTGGCCGGGGCGAGCAGATCGACGACAGCGATCTGTACCCCGACGCCCGTCCCGCCCTGGCACAACTGCGTGAACGGGGGCTGTGGGTCGGAATCGCCGGGAACCAGACCGCCCGCGCGGCCGAGCTGTTGCGCGCGCTGGACCTGCCGGTCGACAAGATCGCGACCTCGGGCGAGTGGGGTGTCGCTAAACCGTCGCTCGACTTCTTCGCCCGCGTTGCCGACATGGTGCCCGATGGGCCGGGCGAGACGGTGTACGTGGGTGATCATCGGGACAACGACGTGGTGGCGGCGAAGGCAGCCGGGTTCCGTACGGCCTTGATTCGGCGAGGCCCGTGGGGGTACCTGTGGGCCGACGATCCGCTGGTACGTCGCGACGCTGACTGGGTGATCAACTCCCTCGACGACCTGGCGGACCTGCTTGCTCCGCGCTGACCAGCGCGCTGCCGACGGTCAGCGGGCGCGAGCCCAGGCGGCGAGGTCCAGCAGGCCGGAACTGGGCGCGCTGTGGGTACGCAGCAGGGCCGACAGCGACTGGCGAACCTGCGGGTGCGTCCGGGTGTGCTCGGGCGCGGCCTGGCGGGCGGCCTGCAGACACAGGTAGGCATCCTCGTGGTGGCCGAGAGCGAGCAGGGCACGGGCCAGTTCGATGTAGTAGTGGGAGCGACGCTCGGCGGGAAGCTCGCTGGGCGGGTGCCAGGTCGCCGCACGTTCGATGCCCAGAGGGTCGCGCAGCTCGACGGCGACGGCGAGTTCATGGATGCGCAGCGAGGCGGGACCGAACGCCGTGCCCTGGTAGATCCCCTCGGGCACGGCGGCTGCGGCGTGGCGAGCTTCGCGCAGGTGATCGGCGGCGAGGTCGGCCTTGCCCGCCCGGCCGGCCACAACCGCGGCGCGCATGTGCAGCGCGCCGAACGCTGCCGAGGACGAGGCCGTGCCGAGCACGGGAACCTGATCGGCGGCAAGTTCGAGAGCACGAGCGGCGGTGTCCAGATCGCCGGTGGCGAAGAAGGTCTCGGTGCGCACGTATGCCACGGCGGCGAGCAGCAGCGGGTCCTCCGCGATCTGCGCGGCCGAGCGCATCAGGTCAATGAGCCGGGCGGACAAGTCGAGGTAGCCGAACTTGAACGCCACTCCGTCAGCCGCGCGCAGCGCCAGGGTCAGCAGGGCGGCGGCCTGGCGTCGGTCAGCAGCGTCGCCAAGCTGGCCAGCGCGGGCGAGTTCGGCGATGAGCTCGGGGAGGCGGCGGGCGAGACTGCCGTAACGAGACTGCAGCCGATCGTCGCTGGCGCGGACAATCTCGCCACGTAGGTCGGCCGGGGACCTGGTGGGCCCGTCATCTGGCAAGTCGAGGCGGTCGAGTGCGCGGCGCAGGCGCGGGATGGCGGCGTGGATGACGTCCACCTCGGGCACCGGTCCATCCACGTGGGTGTCCTGGGCGGCTGGGGCCGGCACAGGGCTCGTCTGGGATGGGACAAGGGCGGAGGTGCCGACCGGGGCGGCGGGGTGCCGGAGAGTCTGGCGCAGCAGATCGTCGAGTTCCTCGAGCGAAACGCGCAGCGCTGCGGCGAGGCCGCGCCGCTGCCAGGGCTGCGGCGACTGGACGCCGCGTTCCCAGCGGCCGATGGTGGTGCGTTCGACCTTCAGTGTGGTGGCGAGGTGTTCCTGGGTGTAACCGGCGGCTTCGCGGGCGGCAGCGAGGGGGCTGAGCGGCCGTGCTGCCATCGCTTGTCCCTCCTTCGGTCCCTCCGTAGCGCACAGTACCGGGCGGTTTCCGCAGCGTATGGAGGGTGCCGCCGCATCGCCGCCTCATGACCAGGCCGTAACCGACCGCGGACCATGCACTGAGCCGATGTTGACGGCAGCGCTTTACCCCATCCGGGGATTTCCGCACACGGGGGCGGATGAAATGCGCTGGTCAGCCCACACGTCGCCCCGTTGACGCCTCGTCCTCGCCACACGGCCGCTCTGGTGATCGTCACGGGTAGCGCCGTTGACTGGTCGGCAGGGCCTGCGGTGGGCGACCCCCGACCGTCCACCGCAGGCCCAACCAATCGGTCATCCCCCCGAGGCTGCGGAAAGTGAGCCTGTTTCGGTGCACATGTGCGAGGTGGAGCCAGCGCGTTCGTCCGCGCCTGCCAGTTGGTCGAGCACGGGGATCCGCTGATGCCGCACAAGATCACCGTCGAGCACTCGTTCGAGTCCGGCCATCGCCTGCCGCATCTGGGTGGCAAGTGCGTCAGCTTGCACGGTCACTCCTGGTCCGTGGCGGTGACCGTAAGCGCACCGGAACTGAGCCCCGAGGTAACCGTCGTCGAGTTCGGGGCGTTGAAGGTCGGGCTGCGACGGTGGATCGACGAGCACCTCGACCACGCCACGATGCTCGGTGCCCACGATCGGCTGATCGCCCCGCTGGTCGCCGAGGGCAACCGGGTGTTCCGCTTCGGCGTCGAGCGCCCGGCCGACGACGCGGAGCAGTTCGGATACGGGCTGCCGTGGCCCACGGTCGAGGCCGTGGCAGTGCTGCTGGGCCGCGTCGCCGAGAGCGCATTGGCCGGCCTTGCCCGTGCCGACGGCGCCTGGGTCGAGCGGGTCGTGGTTCGCGAGACCCGGTTGAACACCGCCGTCTACGAGCCCCCGGCATCGCGATGAGAACTGTCATGCCGAAGGCCAGCGCGACCTTGGTGGTCAACGAACTGTTCGGTCCAACCTTTCAGGGCGAAGGGACCAGCCAGGGACGACTCGCGCGGTTCCTGCGCTTGTTCGGCTGTCACCTGTCATGTGAGTGGTGCGATACACCGCAGACCTGGGACCGTCGGCGGCACGACGTGGCCGCTGAGCAGCGGCACCTCGGTGTCGCCGACGTTCTGGACTGGTTGGCCGACGGCCCGAGCGGGTTGCTTGTGATCACTGGTGGTGAACCGCTGCTGCAGCAGCAGGCCCTGGAGCCCCTTCTCACGGCGATCAATGACGCCGGGCTTTCCACCGAGATCGAAGTGGAGACCTCCGGGACCGTCGCCCCCACTCCGGCGATAGTCGACGCAGTCACCCGCTTCACGGTCTCACCGAAGCTGGCGAACTCGAACCTGCTTGCCCGGCAACGGATTCGACCTGCTGTACTGCGGCAGTTCGTGCTGTCGGGCAAGGCGAGCTGGAAGTTCGTCGTCCAATGCCCAGAGCAGCTGGCCGAGGTCGGGGACCTGGCAGCGGGATATCAGCTCGACCCCGTGTGGATCATGCCGGAAGGCACTGACAGCACCACGGTCCTGGATCGGATGCGGCTGCTGGCCGACCCGGTGCTCGCCCGAGGCTGGAACCTGACTTCACGGCTGCACATCCTGCTGTGGGAGAACGCCCGTGCTCGCTGATCCCCCGGCACCCAGCGACACGTTGCAAGAGCACACAACTCTGCCTCGGCGCATTGCGTCGACCCCTCATGTCCACCAACCTTGAAGGCACCACGATGAACCACCCGGCCACGCCCGCTCTCGGTCCACTCGTCGCCGTGTACGGCCTCGTCGGAAGCGACGAGCGGCTCCTCGTTGTCCGGGACCGGGACGCAACCGCCTTCCGGCTGCCCGGCGGCCTTGTGCGGCCCGGCGAGTCCGTCGAGAGCGCGCTGCGGCGGACGCTGCGAGAGCAGATCGACGTCGGCGTCGGCCAGGTGGATTTCTGTGCCGCCGTGGAACTGTGCGACCACGCCGCACCGCAGGGTCCTGCGGTCTACGAGCTGGCGCTGCTGTTCGACGTGACCCTCGCGGATCCCGATGCTGCGTGGACAAGCGAACACGAAATGCGGTGGGTCACCGACGATGACCTCCAGCAGATCAAGCTGCGCCCGGCAAAGATCACGGACCAGTTGCGCAGCGGGGCGTTGACGGCCGAGCGCCCGTGGTGGCCCAGCCGGCCGTGACCCGGCTGCCCACTCGTTGCATGTATCAGATCCCAGACCTGCTCCACCTGCGTGAGCCGTGTTTGCCGGAACAACCAAGGGAACCATGCTGTCGGCACCCGACCTCACCACCGCGCTACCCGCGGCCCAAGACGCGATTGACCACGCTGTCGAGTACGTGCTGAGCCACCGACCGCGCACCATCAGATACAAGGGCGATCGCGACCCAGTGTCCGAAGTAGACGAGAGTGTCGAGCACCTTGTCCACCAACGCTTAATCGCCAACGAGCATTCCGAGATCGGGTTCCTGGGCGAGGAAACCGGTGCGGTAGGCAACTCCCACACCTACTGGGTTCTCGATCCCATCGACGGCACGATCAACCATCACCATGGCAGCCCGCTCTGCGCCATCGCCCTCGGCCTCGTGCACGACCACCAGCCGATCCTCGGCGTCACCGCGCTGCCCTTCCTCGGCCACCGCTACTGGGCAGCGAACGGCCACGGCGCCTACCGCGACGGCGAACCGATCACCGTCTCGGCGACGGAGACGCTCAACCGGGCCTTGATCGGATTCAGCGACTACGGCAGCGGCCCGGACACGGGCCTGCGCGATGTGCTCTGCGCCGCCGTGGACCGCGAAATCACCGCACGAGCACAAGGGCTTCGCCGCTACGGCTCCTCGGCTCTGGACCTCGTGTGGGTCGCCGACGGCACCCTGGACGCCTGCGTCCTGCTCGGCAACAGGACCTGGGACACCGCCGCCGGAGCCGTCATCGCTCGCGAGGCTGGTGCTCTCGTCCTGGACGCCGACTCCAGTCCTCACTCCACCCGTTCCCGCTGTGCGATCGCCATGACACCGGGACTGCGCGAGGAGTTGCTGCCGCTGCTCCGAGTCCTCCGCGGCACCCGCTTCTGGCTCGACGACAGCGAGCGCGAAGCCGTCGGCGGTCCACCCCGAACCGGTGAACAACAGTGACCGCCCCGGACAGTCAGGCGAGCGCAATGGTGATCCTGCCGACCCAGCGCCGCTCGTCGGAACTCTTCGAGCAGCCGTCGAACCGGCCGCGCAGCGATGTCACGCCACGCCACGCCGATGACGGTCCACTCACCGAGTACCTCCCCAGCTTCGGGCATCTACCAGACACAGGGCCACCCGCTCGCCCACTGGATCTCGACGGGGAGCGGGCCGCCGCGCTGACGGCCGCCCTGGAAGGACAGCGGCCCGACGGCGAGCATCTGGCCCTGCTCGACCGCGTCCTGCGCGGCCTGCGTCGCCTCTGACAGAGACGGATCTCCATGACCACCACCGACCGCACGTCAAAGGACGGGAGGACCGTGTCGTGATCGCCTCCGCGGGCGGCCTGGCGCCGTGGATCGCACCACGAGCAACCGAACTACCCGACCTGCGCATCCAGATGAGCGAGCAGGTACTACGCCAGCCGCACAGCGACGAGTTCGCCATGCGCATCATCGCCGGCAGCAGCCCGCTCGTCCCGACCATGGTCGGCCCTCCGAAGGAGACGGCCGCCATAGGCATCGTGGCCGGGTTGCTCGTTGCCCGCAGCGAACAACGGCGGTTGAGCGACGCTCAGCTGTACTGGGTGGACGAGGACATGACCTCGCTGGCGCTCGCGGCAGCCGCCACGCCGTCGGCAGAACCAGTCAGGGCCCGCCGGATGCCGGCCGAATCGGGACTGATGCTGTTCGCCCATCCCATCGGCGGCCACGACATCGACCTCGCCACGGCGATGTCCGGCCCGTGGTCCACCGCGGCCCCAGACCTCGGTCACGAACTGCGAATGACGTTCCCCGTCGTGGCCGTGTCCTGGTCGCGCTGGAGCCCAACCGACCTCGACCTCGACGGCGCGCCTGGCAAGATTCGTTGGACGCCGAGAAAGCCCGACGGTGCCGCACCGCTGCCGCGTGATTTTGAAGGCGCCTGGCTGACCTTCTGGACCACAGACAACAAGGGCTGGGACGCTCTCCCCCCTGATCAACCCGTCACCATCGAAAAGAACACCGGCAAGCCCGTCACCGCTGGTGATATGGCCGCACGTGAGGCTCGCGCCGGAATAGCGAAGTTGCGGACCTACGACGAACTGATCTTGCAATTCGGCCAGCCCTTGCCTCAACCCGAGCCTGACACCAGCAGCCAGTGGGCACACGTGGTCTACACCGCCTGGCAGCTGATGGGCCAGACCGGCAACGCCCAGCTCACCGACACCGAAACCCTGTCCCGCACGCGACACGGACACAAGCGCGACCAGCGCGCCAAGGTCACCGGGCCCGGCAGCGTGCAACTGGTCCGAGTGCACACCCGGCACCGGCCCTCCGCGCAAGCCAGCGCCGAGGACGCGGCGGCCTCCCACGGCCGCCGCGCACCCCAGTGGACCCGCCGCTGGCCGGTCCGCCCCTACCGCCGCAACACCTGCCTCAACCCGCGTGCCCACGCCGAAGGCGGCTGCGAACACGAGGAACGGGTGGTGCCCGCCCACATCAAGGGACCGGCGGACAAGCCCCTCGTCACCGGCAGCCGAGTGCATGTGTGGGACACCCCGCCCCCTGAAGCGTGAGGCATCCACCGCCCGCAGCACCGCCCCTCTAGGACCTGCCGTACCGCGAAACACCGTCCGCCGCGCCTGCTTGGGGAACCAACATGCCATCCCTGCCCTATGGCCCTGACGACGACACCGCCGCCGAGATATACGTGCGTGAGGCGCTGCGCCGGTCGCAGCGCGGTAACTGGAGCGCTCTGCTGGCCGACGACCGTGTCCTGCAGACCTACAGGGTGTTACGGCTTATCGAGTCCGGCGCGGTCCAAAAGCACGTCCATCACCATGATGCGATCAAGTGCGCTGAGATAGATCGGGACGCGGGCTTGATCAGCGCGGCGCGGTACGCCGAGATGTATCGGGAGTTCGCGGACTGGCGCAAGCGCGCAGTCTTGTTCGACAGCGTTCTGCGGCAGTACCTCGACATGGCGACCGAACGGGTTCGGGTGATTCGCGGGGACGCGGTCGTGGAGTCGCTGCGTCACGTGCTGCTGACGTTGGCGATGGCCGTCGAGGAGCACCAGGAAGCGCACGCCGGGGAGGAGTCGCTTGCTGACACCGCGCTGTGGGCAAGGCTGCGCTTGCTTCCCTGGCCGACGGCCGCGGGCGCCGAGCAGCACGTCCTCGCCAACGCCGTGGCAGCTGAACGTGCCCGCCGAGGATCCGCGCGCCGGATGAGCGACGACGTCATCCAGTTCGAGGGCTCGCCGGTCTTTGGGGAAACGGTGGACGTCGCCGACCTGCTCCTCGAAGTCACCGACCACGCCCGGCCCGCATGCTCCCGGACGGAGCTGGTCGAGCTGTGGAAACAACGGACCCCGGATCTGCTGGACTCCGGCGCATCCGAGGACATGCATTGCCTGCGCGAGGCCCTGCTGTTCCTGGAAAGTCTCGACATGATCGCCCGTGTTTCCGACGAGTCGAGCACCGAGGTCGTAGTCACCGACCGGGCCAGGCTCGCGGAGCTACGCCGGCGATGGGACGAGAAACACTTCGGGCTAGATGACCTCAATCACTGAAGGGCTGGCGGCCGTGGTCGTCATGCTCGGCGTAGTGGTGGCGGCATTGCTCCGTTGATGAGCGGTTGGCCGGTATGCGCCCGCCGCGCCGCGAGCACATACCGACCAACAAGCCGATGATGGATGGCTGGTGCCTTGCAGAGATGTCGCCACAGCAATTGCTCGGTCGCTGACGAACCGGGACGGCACCTCAGTGCGAAGTCATGACTCGAATCGAAAGCCGTAGGTCCGATCTCCGATCGTGACACGACCGTACGGCGTGCGGCGCTGTTGCCGGATTCCCGCGAGGGCTTGATCGACAAGGTCCTCCAGGTCGGCGAGGCTGCGGCGTTCCAGGAGCATGACGTAGTGCGTGCGCGGGGGTTTGCCCTTCGGCGCTTGCCAGTCTGACGGGTCGTCAATGCGAGGACAGTGTTCGACGCCGTGTTGCCGGCATACCCAAACTGCAGGGACCTTGGCGTTGGTCGCGAACGGCACCGTGAATTCGTGTCGCTTAGGGCAGGCGAAGCGGATCTCCACGCGGGGAGCCGGTCGGGCATTGCGATCCGGTTCGGTGATCGGGGTTTTGAGGCGGTATCCCCTCAAGACCCGTTTGGGCATCGTGATCTCCGCTCGCGTGGTGGGTGTGCTGCCGTCGCGAGCCTTCTCACGCCCGCTTCGCCGGGCTACGTTGCCTTGGTTCGATGGACGCCGCCGCGCGAGCGCAGCGTGACCCCGGACTCGGACAGGACGCGGTGCACGAAGCCGTACGAGCGGCCAGTCGACTCCGCCAATGCGCGGATGCTGGCACCCTTCTCGTACTTCTTCTTCATCTCGGCCGCTATCTTGTCGCGCGCGGCCCCGGTGATGCGGCGTCCTTTGCTGGTGGTCCGTGCTGCCATCAGGGCGGTTTCCCTTTCGACTGGGTTCAGGCGGTCGGCTGGTCGGAGTCGAGGGCGGCGCGCAGAGCGATGACGGCGGTCTTGCCCTTGTCGGCGCCAGGCCCTGCGGCGGTGTAATGGTTGATGGCCTCGTCGTAGTGGCGACGGGCCTCGGCGATGTCGCCCAGCGCGACGTGGACTTGGCCCAGCGCGGTGCACAGGTCGGCGAGGTAGCCGATCGAGCCGTAGTCGCGGACGGCCTGCTCGATCACGGTCAGCTCGGATAGTGCTTCGAAAGGCTGCTCGTTCAGCGTCAATGCCCGTGCCAGGTGCAGGACGGTGCGGGCGTGGCCGATGTGATCGCCGATGCCGGCGAACATGTTGGCCGCGAGCCGCAGGTGGTGGCCTGCGAGCTTGGCGTCGGTGCTCTTGGGGTGCAGGGCCGTTTCGCCGAGGCGGCGATGCCGCAGCGCGACGCTGCGGCCGTCGTGCATGTCCTCGGCGATCGTCAGTGAACGCTCCAAATCCGCGCGGGCGGCGTGGGGATCGTCGGCCTTAAGGTACGCGCGGGCGCGCGTGGACAACGCGCCCGACTCCAGCCACGGGTCACCCACCTCGGTGGCGCGCTGCACGGCGACGGTGCAGATGGTGATCGCAGCCTCGTGGTGCCCCAGGTTGGTCTCGCCGAAGCCTTGCCGGGTACGGCAGACGATCTCCAAGATGTGCCCGGCGTCGGCGGCAGCGTTGGCTCCGAGAAACTGGGACTGCACGAGCTCCGCAGCGGTGTAGTTGGGCCGCAACGGGTTCCACAACACCTCACCAAACTGGTACACCAATTCGGACCAGCCGCAGTCGTCGGCAACCGTTTGTGCGGCAAGAAGATTGGCCCGTTCGAGTTCGACCCAGTCCAGAGCTGCCTTGGTATCGGGGAATATGCCGGTGTCCAGGTCGGTGTAGACGGGACTGAACCGGCGTGGGAACGGATTGATCACCTTGTCGGCCGCTGCGGTGCGCCGCAGGTACCACTCGATGATCCGGCGGCGTATCGCGAGCCGCGCTTCCTCATCGTCCTGATCGGCCAGGGCCCGCACGTGGTGACGCACGACGTCGTGCAGCCGGTAGCGCTCGTCCCTGGTCTCGGTGACGAAGTTGCCCTCCAGCAGCCGCCCGAGTCCCTGCTCGACATCGGCAACCGGCACGTCGAGCCCGGCGGCGAGCGGATCGGCGGTGAACTCGGCGCCGGGGTGCTCGGCGAGGCTGCGGTAGAGCCGGGCGGTGGCGGTGTCGAGGTCCTCGTAGCTCATCTGAAGCACTCCTTCAACGGGCAGGGCATGGGCCTGCAGCGGCGAACTCTGGCCTGGCGGGTGGTGGTTGAGGCGGGTCAGCAGGCGTGCCGGGTCGCGGCGGGGGTGCGCGGCAAGGTGTGCCCCGGCCATGGTCAGAGCGAGGGGATGCCCATGGCAGCGGGCGGCCAGCGCGTGCAGCATGTCGGCGCCAACGGGCTGGCGGTCCTCGTCGAGGAGTCCGGCCAGCAGCACGGCCCCGGTGGGCGTGGGGAAGCAGTCGAGGTCGATGTGGCGGAACCCGGCCACGGCCAGCGGAGCGAGTCGGTGACGGCTGGTTACCAGGATCGTGCCGCGTGCTGCTGCGGGGACCAGCGGCTGGACCTGCTCGGTCGAACGGGCGTTGTCGACCAGGACAGCGAGTGTCCTGTCCGAGGTCATCGTCCGGTACAGCGCGGTCAGTTCCGCCAGATCACCGGGCACCTCGTCTGCGGAAAGCCCGAGGGCGCGCAGCCACCCGGCGAGAACCTGCCGGGTGGTCGGCGGCGTGTGACCGCTCCAGCCGTTCAGGTCGACGTGCAGCACGCCGTCGCGAAAGTGCTCTCGGTGCCGATCGAGCCAACGCACCGCCAGCCCGGTCTTGCCCACCCCGGCCAACCCGGTCACCACCACACGGACCGGTTCTGCCGCGGCAAGCAAGGTGTCCAAACGCTCGAGTTCGACGGTGCGGTCGACCCACGTGCGCACGGGCGGCGGAAGCTGGCGCGGCACGGGCACCCGTGTGCTGGGGGCCTGCATGACGATCGTGTCGGCCGTGACCGTACGGGCTTGGAGTACGGCGCCGACCACGGTGCCTTCAACACTGTTGACTTGCTCGGCCCCGCTCACGCCAGCCCCGAGCGCTCATCCCGGTGATCGGCCATCACGGCGTGGCCCAACGAGCGCTCCGGCGAGGGCAGCGACAGGCTGTCCGGTCGCCACCAGGCGAGCGGCACCACCCCATCGGGATGCGGCAGCCACGGTCCGAGCAAGTCGGTGAGCTGCTGCTCGCTGCGGTGAATCAGGGTGATCCCGGCCTCGGAAAAGCAGCCTTGGACCGCATCGGACAGCTCGAGTCCGAGTGCTTCGCGGCTCGCGTGCGAGACGGCCAGCAGTGAACCGGGTGCCAGTCGTTCGTGGTACTCGGTCAGCACCTCTGCGGGGTCATCGGCTGCTGGCAGGCAGTGCAGCACCGCCCCGGCCAGCACACCGACCGGTCGGCTCAGGTCTAGCAGTCGTGCGGTCACGGCGTGGTCGAGGACTTCGTCCACCTGTCGTAGGTCGGCTTGGACCACCCCGGTCCGCGGGTCGTCCTTCGCGACGATGAGCTCAAGACCGGCGACGACCACGGGGTCGCGGTCGACGTACAGCACCTTGGCGTCGGGTTGCTGGGCCTGCACGAGGTCGTGCACGGGCCGAATACTGCATACCCCTGCCCCGAGATCGAGGAACTGGTCGATCCCCGCCGTGATCATGAGTGCCAACGCCCGCCGCAGGAACGCGCGGTTCTCGAGGGCGAAACGGCCATAGCCGGGTACCAGGGCCGCGACTTTCTCGGCCACAGTGCGGTCGGCGGCGAAGTTGCGCCCGCCGCCGAGGAAGTAGTCGAAGATCCGGGAGAGCGACGGTGTGTCGGCATCGACCTGCGGCCTGAGATCCGACGCGTCCTGTGGCGTCACCCTTCACCCTGACCTTCCCCGCCTGGCCCGTCCGACGAGCCCAACTTGCTGGACGCCTGATGGCTATCGACCGGTCGGATCGAAGGTTCGCAATGTCGGTGGCTCCGGCGTGCGATCGACCCTCGGTCATGCGTTGCGATTAGACCTTCGGTCTCGAGATCTGGACCAGAGCGGCCACAGGGCGCCCGTGAGGCGTCCATGAGGCGGCAACCCACCTGAGCACTGCTCCTCATGCTCGGAACGGTCCACCCGAACGGGTGAAACCGGTCTGCTTGGAGATACAGCACATTCCCCCTTGCAGCAGCCAGACAATGTCGCTCGTCAGGACACAGCAGCGCGCAGAGGAGGAGCCTTTCGTCGGTCAGCACGCCCACAGCCTTGTAGCGTTGGTCCTTGCGCTCAGCCTCTCTGCGGCAACTGCATTCACCCGGACGACAGCTGTCAGCGCGGTGCCGGATCCGTCTTGTGCTCGGCCAGGGTTTTCCGTTCTGGTTCGTCGGCTGCGCAACCACCGCTGGAACGGAAGGGCTCGGCGAGCTGGGCGAGGTAGCCGTTGGGGTAGTGCGGTTTTGCCGCCATGCCGAGGTCGTCGCTGCTGAACCGGCGTTCGGGGTCGTAGGAGTAGGTGCCGAGCACGTGGTCCCAGAGCAGAGTGAACAGTCCGAAGTTGACGTCTCCGATGCCGGCCCATTTCAGGTGGTGGAACCGGTGGGCCTGGTTGAGCGCGAGCATGACGCGCAGACGACCGACCCGGTAGTCCACATTGGAGTGCTGGAGGAGGAGTTGGACGGCGACGCAGAGGGCGAGTGCGTAGGCGACATTGGTTGGTAGGCCGAGCAGGACCAGGGGTGCTACTCCGGCGGCGGTTTCGAGGGTTTGGTGGAGTGGGTGTTTCATCAGGCCGTTGAAGCCGTAGGCGCGTTTGACGCTGTGGTGCACCGCGTGCAGCCGCCACAGGGCCGGGACTTTGTGGCTGGCCAGGTGGACCAGCGTGATGCCGAGATCAGCCACGAGGACGGCGGCGAACACCTGCAGCACGAACGGCCAGTCGTGAGGCCAGACACCGTCGATCGAGGCGACTGCGGTGAGCACGGGCAGGGCGGCGACGCTGGCGAGGGTGAGGGTTTCGTTCACCGCGGCGTGGGCGGCGTCGCGCCGGTCGTCGTCGTGTGGGGTGTTCCAGTCCTCGCGGTAGGGCAGGACGCGTTCGGCGGCGAAGGATGCGGCGATGGCGAGCAGCAGTAGGCCGAGCAGCCAGAGTTTGGGGCCGCTGGAGGCGGCGATGGCGATGCCGGTGCCATTGATGGCCAGGAGCATGAACGGCACGTAGCCGTACCGGACGAGCGTTTTCATGCGGTTGAGCCTGCGGTCCGGCCACCCGTTCCACCTTGAACAGACTCGCTAACCCCTCTGCGGCACCGGTTGGTGCCAGTGCACGGTGCGAGCCAGGAGTGAGGGGGCGAGGCCGAACATCTCGTGGCAGACGCGGGTGAGGTGGGCGCTGTCGGCGAACCCGGCGGCGTGCGCGGCGTCGGTGAGTGTCGAACCGTGCCGAGCGTGGTCGATCGCCCGCTGCAGGCGTGTCCAGCGGACGTAGGCACGGAACGGGAGGCCGAGTTCGTCGCTGAACAGGTGACCGAGCCGGCTGGCCGAGATACCGACTACCGCAGCGAGCTGTCCGAGGTGGACAGAGTGGTCAAGCATGGTCGGCAGCACAGCGACCGCTTGCCCCAGCGCTGGGTGCAACGGCACCTGGTCAGGCGTGTCCGCATCGGCGAGCGTGCCGAGAACCTGGTGAATCACCCCGCTCGGGGTGCTGTCGGCCGGGAGGCCGTTGTCGAGCAGTGGCTGCGCCGCCGCAGCCCACGCGGCGACGGAGTCGATGGGCAGCCCGGTGCGCCGCACCCGTGCGGTCAATGCCTGGCCGAGCAGCCCGTCGGTCTCGATCCATGCCAGCAGCCCCGTCGACCCGCCGACCATCTCGTGTTCCGAGCCGGACGGAATGACCGCCACGCGAGCATGCCATTCAGTGCCGGACTCGTCGCGCAGCCGCACCGGCTCGCCGGGTGCGAGCACGAGTTGCACCGCGGCGTGTCGGTGCCGATGCGCGACGCCGACCTGGCCGGCGTAGATCAACCTGCCGGGCCGGAGAGCCACTGTTCCCCGCCACATCGTCAACTCCCGCGAGGGCGGTCGGCCCGCAGGCGCCCGATGCCGGGAAGGAAGCGGCCGACGCGCGAGGCAAAGTCGGTGTACGCGCCGCCGTGGACACTGCGGAGGTAGGGCTCTTCGACCAAGCGCACCTGAATCTCGATTCCGATGAGCGTGATCGCCAGGCCGGCGATCGCCACGGGGTTGGGCACCATCAACGCCAAGCCCAGGAACACGATGGCCGCGGCGGTGAAGACCGGGTTGCGCACCAGCCGGAACGGACCCGTGGTCACCAGCGGGGTGCGTTCGGTCTGATCGACCCCGATCCGCCAGGACGCTCCCAACGCCAACTGGGAACCGAAGGTCGCGAGGACGCCGAATATCGCGAGCACCATGCCCACACCGCGCACAACCGGGTGGTCCACGACGGCAAGCGGCGGCACGCCGGCCAGCGTGGCGACCGGCGCGCCGAGCCCCACCGTCAGGTAGCCGAGGTCGGCTATGGCGAGTCCCCACCATTCCAGTGAGCCGCGTGCCGCCCAGGTGCGCCGGTTGCCGGTATCGCCGGTGCGGCGGCGTTGGATCAGCGTCCGCACACCACCGGCGAGCAGCATGAAGACGACGAACAGGGCCAGCGCGACGACGGCCATCACCCGTCACTCCCTGCCAGCACCGGCTTGGCGGCCACCCCGAGCAGGTAGTCACCGCGGATTCGGGTGACGGAGCCGAGCACCACGAGGCCGTGGTGGGCCAGTTCGTCGAGGAACTGCTCGGCGGTGAACCGGTCCTCGGTGGGGTGGTCGAACAGCCGCTGGTAGATGGGGCGGGCCAGGGCGTGGGCGGTGACCTCCTCGAAGTAGAACCGCCCGCCCGGTGTGAGGACCCTGGCGACCTCGGCGATGGCGGCGCGCCAGTCCGGGATGTGGTGGACGATCGCGAAGTCGAACACCGCGTCATAGCCGCCGTCGTCGGCGTTCAGCGCGGCGCGCAGGTCGGTCGCGCTGCCTTGTGCGAGCCGGACCCGGTCTCGGTGGTGAGCGAGGCGTCGGCTGGCGCGTTCGATCATTGCCGGGTCCAGGTCCACGGCGTCCACGCTGCCGGCGCCGAACCGCTCCAGCACCAGCTGAGTTCCGTAGCCGGAGCCGCAGCCGATCTCCAGTGCCCGCGCCTCTGGGAGCAACCGGCCGCCGAACCGCAGCAGCACCTGGGTCTCGTAGAAGCGCTGCAGCCAGCGCCGGGGCGGGGAGTTCACCAGCGCGGTCTCGGTCTTGTTCATCAACATCGGTCCACCTCGATTGCATCCGACCTGACTGCTATCATCGCCGTGTGACGATGAATAGCACGGATGGATGCCTCGCGTCGAGCGTGGGCGCGGGCTTGGACCCGGCGGTGGCGCTGTTCCACAGCCTCTCCGACGCCACCCGGTTGGCGATCGTGCAGCGCCTGGCCTGCGGGGAGGCGCGGGTCGCCGACCTGGTGGCCGAGCTGGGGATGGCGCAGTCCACGGTCTCGGCGCACGTCGCCTGTCTGCGCGATTGCGCGCTGGTGGTGGGCCGCCCGCAGGGCCGGCAGGTGTTCTACAGCCTCGCCCGCCCGGAGCTGATGGACCTGCTGGCCTCGGCGGAGACGCTGCTGGCCGCGACCGGCAACGCGGTGGCGCTATGCCCGAACTACGGCACCGACGCCCCGACCAATGCGGATCAGGACAGCGCGATTCAGGACAGCAAGGAGAGTGCGCGATGAGCGACGCGTGCGGCTGCGGCCACGACGAACCCGTGGGCGAGGAGGCCGAGGAGCACGAGCCGGAACGGCTGTGGCAAGTCAAGGAACTCCAGTTCGCGGCGATCTCCGGGGTGTTCCTGCTCGCCGCGCTGATCGCCGGCTGGGCCGGCGCGCCACGCCCTGTGGAGCTGGTGCTGGAGGTGGCGGCGTTGCTGGCCGGCGCCTACACCTTCGTCCCCTCCACGCTCAAGCGGCTGGTCAAGGGCAAGATCGGGGTCGGCACCCTGATGACCATCGCCGCGGTCGGCGCGGTCATCCTCGGCGAGGTCGGCGAGGCCGCGATGTTGGCCTTCCTGTTCTCCATCAGCGAGGGTCTGGAGGAATACTCCCTCGCGCGCACCCGCCGCGGGCTGCGTGCCCTGCTGTCCCTGGTGCCCGAGCAGGCCACCGTGCTGCGCGACGGCACCGAGATCGTTGTTGCGCCCTCGGAGTTGCGGGTCGGCGACCGGATGCTGGTCAAGCCCGGCGAGCGGGTCGCCACCGACGGGATCATCCGCGACGGCCGCACCGCGCTGGACGTCTCGGCGATCACCGGCGAGTCCGTCCCGGTCGAGGCTGGTCCCGGTAGCGAGGTGTTCGCCGGGTCGATCAACGGCACCGGCGTGCTCGACGTCGAGGTCACCACCACCGCCGAGGACAACTCCCTCGCGCGGATCGTGCGGATCGTCGAAGCTGAGCAGGCCCGCAAGGGCGCCTCCCAGCGACTGGCCGATCGCATCGCCAAGCCGTTGGTGCCCGGCATCATGATCGCCGCCGCGCTGATCGCCGTGGTCGGCAGCCTGCTCGGCAACCCGGTCATCTGGATCGAGCGTGCCCTGGTCGTGCTCGTCGCCGCCTCACCGTGCGCGCTGGCGATCTCCGTCCCCGTGGCCGTGGTGGCCGCGGTTGGTGCGGCCAGCAAGCTCGGTGTGCTGGTCAAGGGCGGCGCCGCGCTGGAGGCCCTCGGCGCGGTCCGCGGGGTGGCGTTGGACAAGACCGGCACCCTCACCGCGAACCGGCCCGCCGTCATCGACGTCGCCACCACCAACGGCGCCAGCCGCGAGGAGGTCCTGCACCTGGCCGCGGCGCTGGAGGCCCGCAGCGAACACCCTCTTGCCCGTGCGATCCTCGCCGCTGTCGACGAGGTCACCCCGGCCTCGGACGTGGAGGCAGTCACCGGTGCCGGGCTCACCGGCCGCCTGGACGGACGGACCCTGCGGTTGGGTCGCCCCGGTTGGCTCGACGCCGGTCCACTGGCCGCGAATGTGGAGCGGATGCAGCAGGCCGGCGCGACCGCGGTGCTGGTCGAGCAGGACGGCCAGGTCGTCGGGGCGATCGCGGTCCGCGACGAGCTGCGGCCGGAAGCCGCCGAGGTCGTGGCCCAGCTCCGCCGGGACGGCTACCACGTCGCGATGCTCACCGGCGACAACCACGCCACCGCCAGCGCGCTCGCCAAGGACGTCGGGATCGAGGACGTGCACGCCGAACTCCGCCCGGAGGACAAGGCCCGCCTGATCGAAAAGCTCCGCGGCCAGCGCGCCACGGCGATGGTGGGCGACGGGGTCAACGACGCACCCGCCCTGGCCACCGCCGACCTGGGCATCGCCATGGGCGCGATGGGCACCGACGTGGCGATCGAGACCGCCGACGTCGCGCTCATGGGCGAGGACCTGCGGCACCTGCCACAGGCGTTCACCCACGCCCGCCGCGCCCGCCGGATCATGCTGCAGAACGTCGGCCTGTCCCTTGGGCTGATCATCGCGTTGATGCCGCTGGCGCTGTTCGGCGTGCTCGGGCTGGCCGCGGTGGTGCTGGTGCACGAGCTGGCCGAGGTCGTCGTCATCGCTAACGGCGTCCGCGCCGGCCGCACCAAGCCCCTGCAAACCACTGGCAGCAGCAGTCAGCCGGCGTTGACGCCGACCGCGGTGGGTGCCTCCTCGTGACCACCGGCGGACCTGTCCGGACGGCCAGGGTGACCCGAGCCCGTGTCGCCCTGGCCGCCACCGCCGCACTGCTGGCCGCGCTCGACCTCGGTCTGAAGACCTGGGCCAGTCGAGCGTTGGCCGGCGGGACCTCGGTGGACCTGCAGGTGATCCAGCTGCGGCTGGCGTTCAACTCCGGGGTGGCGTTCAGCCTCGGCGACACCCTGCCCGGCGGGGTCGTGCTCGGCGCCACCGGGCTGATCATCGCCGGGTTGGCGGTGTTCGCCTGGCGCGCTACCCGTACCGCGACCCTGCCCATGCGGCTCGGGCTGGGCGCGGTGCTGGCTGGGGCGATCGCCAACCTCGTCGACCGCGCGGCCGATGGGGTCGTGACCGACTACCTGCACACCGGCTGGTTCCCCACGTTCAACCTCGCCGACGTGTTCATCACCGTCGGCGGCGCCGCGCTGGTCCTGGCCCGTCTTCGCACCACCGACAGCACCCCGAAGGGCTCGGCGGCATGACCGCGCAGAATCAGGCAACGCTGGTGCGCCGCGGGCTGGCGCTCGCGTGGTTCATCGTGGTGTGGGACGTCATCGAAGGCGTCGTCGCCGTCACCGCCGGACTGGCGGCCGACTCCATCGCCCTGGTCGGCTTCGGCATCGACTCGGCCATCGAGGTCTTCGCCGCCAGCGTGGTGATCTGGCAGCTGCGTGCCGGTGCCCGCGCCCGGCAGCGACCCGCGCTGCGCGCGATCGCGGTCACCTTCTACGCGCTGGCCGCCTACGTGGCGTTCGAGTCCATCCGCGATCTGGTCACGCAGGACAAGGCCGGTGAATCGCTGATCGGGATCGTGCTCAACGTGGTCGCTCTGATCGTGATGACCCCGATCGCGCTGGCCCAACGGCGCACCGGGCGAGCGCTGAACAACCCGGTGCTGGTCGCCCAGTCCACCGAGACCTGGATGTCCAACGCCCTGTCTATCACCGTCCTGGCCGGCCTGGGGCTCAACGCCACGCTCGGCTGGTGGTGGGCCGACCCCGTGGTCGCGTTGGTCGTCGCTGCGCTGGCGGTGCAGTCCGGCCGCGAAGCCTGGCGCGAAGCCAGCGAAACCGAGACTCCGGAGGACCACCCGAGCACAACCGAGGACCGGTGATGACGGAAAGCCGCTTCTGGCTGCTGCGCGACGCCCGCGCCGCCCACAAGCAGGGCGCGGAAGCGATCGCTCGGCGGCAGCGTGGCCGACTCGCCGACACGGTTTCCTTCGCTCGCGCCCACTCGCCGTACTACCGCGAGCACTATCGGAACCTGCCCGAACGCGTCACCGACCCGACGCTGCTGCCGGTCACCAGCAAGGCCGAGCTGATGCCGCGGTTCGACGAGTGGGTCACCGACCCGGACGTCACGCTCGCCGCGGTGCGGGCGTTCGTCGAGGATCCCGCTCTGATCGGGGAGAAGTTCCTGGGCCGCTACACGGTCTCCACCACGTCGGGGACGACCGGCACGCCCGGCATCTTCCTGGTCGACCAGCGTGTCCTCGCCGTCACCGCCGCGGTGGGTGCGCGCACGCTCAGTTCCTGGCTCACCGCCATAGACGTTGCGCGCATCGTGGCTCGCGG
This sequence comes from Actinophytocola sp. NPDC049390, assembly GCF_044466355.1. NCBI lineage: Bacteria > Bacillati > Actinomycetota > Actinomycetes > Pseudonocardiales > Pseudonocardiaceae > Actinophytocola > Actinophytocola sp. NPDC049390. The sequence goes on along the minus strand of NZ_JBITMQ010000007.1, from coordinate 283,369 downwards.
CGGGCGCATCGCGATGGTGATCGCCACCGGTGGCCACTTCGCGTCCGCCACTGCCGCCGCGGCGTTGCGCAAGAACCGGTTGCGCCGCACCAGGATCGGGGTCTTCGGCGTGCATACCCCGATGCCCGATCTGGTCGAGGCGCTCAACGCATTCCGCCCGGCCATCCTCGCCCCCTACGCGAGCGTGGGGGCGTTGCTGGCCTCTGAACAGCAAGCCGGCCGCCTGCATATCGACCCGGCCCTGGTGGTCCTGTCCGCCGAGGGCCTGCCCGTGGGCGAGTACAGCCGGATCGCCACCGCGTTCGGCGCCAAGGTCCGCCACAGCTACGCGGCGAACGAATGCCCCTTCCTCAGCCAGAGCTGTCAGCATGGTTGGCTGCACGTCGACAGCGACTGGGCCATCCTCGAACCGGTCGATGCCGACCACCAGCCGGTCCCACCCGGTCAGCGCTCCCACACCGCGCTGCTGACCAACCTGGCCAACCGCAGCCAACCCATCCTGCGCTACGACCTCGGCGATGCCGTCCTGCTCCGGCCCGACCCCTGCCCGTGCGGCGACCCGCTGCCCGCGATCCAAGTGCAGGGACGCACCGCCGACCTGCTCACGTTCCCCACCCGCGGCGGCGACCCGGTCACGATCGCGCCCCTGGCCATCAGCCTGGCTATCGAGCGCCTCCCCGGAGTCGAGCTGTTCCAGATCGTGCACACCGCACCCACCAGCCTCAGCATCCGCCTGCAATCCACGCCGGGTGCAGACCCTGAGCTCGTCTGGTAGACGGCGCACGCTGAGATCACCCGGCTGCTCACCGACCACAAGCTCGACCACGTCACCGTCACCCGCGCGGATGAACCACCGCAGCAGACCTCCGGCGGCAAATACCGCACGGTGCTCCCGTTGAGCTGACCGAGGCGCCCCTGTGGTTCAGGCCCGGAACGTGGCATCACGACCGGGAACTATCTACGATCTCCGTACGTAGATAGTAGAAGAGGGTGTTGGACCTCGACCCGGTGGAGGAATCGTGGAGTCGCTTCTTTTGGCTCTGGCGGTGCTGGCCTGTCCGGTCGGCATGGGCCTGATGATGTGGATGATGATGCGCGGCCAGCGCAAGGGTTCCGGTGACAGCAGCGAGCAGCAGGTGGCGCAGCTGCGTGCGGAGGTCGACCAGCTCAAGGCCGAGCGTGAGGCGCGGCAGCCGAAGGGTGCCCAGTGATGCCCACCTGGGTCGCCGCGCTCATCGCGGTCGCCGCGGTCACGGTCACGTACTTCACCTGTATCCGGCCGATGCGGCGCGGGGGCGGGCACTGCGCGGGATCCGGCGAGAACCCCGAACTCGATCGACAGATCGCCAAACTGAGGGAGGAAGTGCGGGTCCTGCGGGCACAGGACTCGCTCGACGCTGGCCAGGTGTCCGGCGGCAAGTCGGCACCGCCCACAGATGTCTGACTCCGCATCGGGGTATCCACAGGTTGTCCACATGGTCGAAACATCCCTCTGTTCCAGGAGGCAGCGCCAATGAGTGACCCGTCGATCCGGGCCTCCGATGCCGACCGCGAGCACGTGGTGACCGCGTTGCAGCAGCACGTCGGCGACGGCCGGTTGACTCTGGACGAATTCTCCGAACGGTCGGCGGCGGCGTACCGGTCGCGCACCATGGGTGAGCTGGACGCCCTGACTCGCGACCTGCCCGCCCCTGATCCGTCGGAACCCGCGACCGCGCATCGATCCCTCGTACCGGCGCTCGTCGTGCTGGCCGTCCTGCTGCTTGGCGCGCTGCTCGCCATGGGTTATCCGGCGACCGCGGACGCGATGGGCCAGATGATGTCCCGGATGTGCGGATGACCAGCGTGGCCAGCCGTGGTCAGGACAGAGGAACCCGGCGGTGGGCGAGGTGCTTGCGGCCGGTAAGGGGTTTCCTCGCTGGCTCGCCCCGGCCGGATCGGCTGGTCGCCGCCAGAGATCGGCGCGACGCCTGACGCAGACGGCTCCCTGGGTTTTGTGCTCAGCGTGAGTCAGGGTTGGGTGCGGTAGGAGAGCATGGCGGCCATGCCGGTGGCCATGTGGTAGGCGTTGTGGCAGTGGACGAGCCACTGGCCGGGGTTGTCGGCGGTGAAGTCGATGGTGAGCCGGTCGCCGGGCGCGACCATGACGGTGTCCTTGCGGATGCCGGCGGGCAGGGGTGTTTCGGTGGTGCCGCCGCTGTCGCCGGCAGCGCGGACGGTGAAGGTGTGCCCGTGTAGGTGCATCGGGTGGTACATGGGCGTCTGGTTGACCAGCACCAGTTGGACGTGTTGTCCCTCGTGGACGGTCATCGGGGTGATGCCGTCGTACGGGCGGTGGTGGTTGTAGGTCTGGGCGTTGATGCGCCAGGCGAAGGTGTTCATGTCGCCGGTGAGGTAGGCGGTGTGGCTGACGTCGGGCGGGCGCTGCGCGGTGCGGACCGCGGGTGCGGCGCGCAGGTCGGTGAGGTCGAGAAGTCGGCCGGCCAGTTCGGTGGGGTTGGCGTCGGGTGGTGGGGTGGGGCCGGTGGCTGTGCGGATGACGCCGAGGGCTTGGGCGTTCTTGCCTTCGGCGACGGCCACCAGGGGGAAGGCGCCGTCGGCGAGGGTGACGGCGAGGTCGTAGCGCTCCCCGGAGGCCAGCTGCAGGGTGTCGACGGTGACCGACTCGACCGGGAAGCCGTCGGTGTGGGTGATGGTGAGCCGGTGTCCGCCGAGTGCGACCCGGAACACGGTGGCACCGGCGGCGTTGATCAGCCGGATGCGGGCGCGCTGGCCGGGTTTGGCGGTGACGCCGCCTGGATGCCGGGTGGTGGCTTGGCCAGCGCGGGCGGCACGTGGTACTGCCAGGTGGCGGAACGATCCGGGATCTGTCCTACCTGGACAGCGGTGCGGTACCGGGCCATCCCCACCTGCCCGTTCGTAGTCCCACCCGTGTCCGGGCTAGGGGCGCTGCTCCGGTGCCCGGCCCCGTGGCCGCCCGTGTCGCTGTCCAGTGAGTCGCCGCGCAGGGCGGTGAGGACCTCGTCCGGGGTGGCGACCACACCGTCGATCCAGTCGTCGAGCACCACGACGAACTCGACGTCGTAGTCGCCGGGCTCGTGCGGGTCGTCGATGATCAGCGGTGCGTACAGGCCGCGCTCGCGTTGCAGCCCGACGTGTGGGTGCAGCCAGTAGGTGCCGGGGTCGGGCGCGGTGAACGCGTACCGCATGTCCTCGCCGGAGGCGATGGACATCTGAGTGAGGTTCGGGACGCCGTCCATGTCGTTGCGGATCCGGAGCCCGTGCCAGTGCACGGTGGTCGGCTCCGGAAGGCGGTTGACGAGGTCGATCTCCAGGTGGTCGCCCGCGCGGGCTCGCACCGTCGGGCCGGGCAGTTGATCGTTGTAGGCCCAGGTGCGGACCACCCGCCCGCCGAGATCGACCTCGCCCAGTTCGGCGGACAGCGTCGCGCGCACGGCACGGCCCGTGCCTTGGTCGCGCCGGACCTGCTCGACCCGCCGCACCGCATCGCCGTACGGCGACACCCGGCCCGGCCCCGAGCCCTCGCCGCTCCACCGCACCCACAGCGGCGCACCGGCCACGACGGCGCCCAGCACACCGGCCGCGCCGGCCAGTACCCGTCGACGGGTCATTCGCGGCTCCGGCATCTGCCTCCTTCGCCAGCTCTGAGCACGACCAGCACAACGGCGGCTCGACGCCAGGGCGGTGCGGTCACGAGGGGACACGAGCGTCCAGGCGGCGGCGGAGCTTGCGTTCGGACAGTCGCCCGAACGAGAACGGCTCACCGTCGACGAGCACACCGGGCGCGAATACCACGCCCGCCGATGCCGCCAGGCGCTGTCCTTCCTCGCTAGCCAGGTCGATCTCGGTGACCTGCAACGGATACTCGGTGACCAACCGGCTCAGAACCTGCTTTGCCTGATCGCAGAACCCACACGACTCTTGGGTGAGCAACGTGATCTGGACCCGCTCGGTCACGGCTTCCGTTCCGCAGTGAGGTCGGCGAGCATCTTCTGGGTGGGCAGGTACATCGTGTAGTCCGGGGCGCCGCCATAGTCCGCGCGCCAGCGGATGATCCCGTCCGGGCCGACCAGGATGAAACTGTGCCCGGCCCGGGATTCGCCCATCATCCCGTACTTGTGGGCGTCGTAGGCGCGGATGACGTCCAGGTCAGGGTCGGACAGCGTCGGGGTGGACAGCTTCATGTCGGTCATTTTCTGGGCGATCTGGTTCACGGGGTCGGAGGTGATGGACACGACGGCGTCCACGCCGGCCGCAGTCAGCCCTGGCTGGTTGCGTTCCAGATCGGTGATCTGGTCCCAGCAGGGCTGGCACATCAGGCCCTCCTGGAAGTACAGCAGCACGCTCTTACCCCGGTAGTCGGCGAGACTGACCTCGCCTCCACTGCTGGAGGGCAGCGTGAAGGCGGGGGCCGGGGTGCCAGCGCCGGGCTGGCCGGCCACGTGTTGGTAGCCACTGCCGCCCGCGGTGGCGTTCTGTTGGCTGGGGGAGTTCTGGTAGATCAGGTACAGCACGGTGACGGCGAGGACGACCACCACTACCCCGAGGATGATCCACACCGGACGGCGCGACGAGCCATCCCGCGCCTCCCGCACCGACCGCGCCGCAGCCTGGGCCTGCTGGCGCTGGCGTGTCTGGATCTGGCGGGCGCGTTTGCCCGCCGGGGTCCCTTTCGCGGTCTTACTGCTGGTCTTGCTCACGTCGGTTCCCCTCTTCGACGGTCACGGGAATCGGCCCAAGTTCGGTCTCGTCTTCGCCCGCACACGAGGTGCTGCTCGTCTCGGCAGGGACCGCGGTGCGCCGGGTGCGGAGCGCGCGGCGGAGGAGCAGGGCGAAGCCGAGCAGCAGCACGAGGAGCAACGCCCAGCCGGGGATCCATGCCACGGCGTTCAGGACGACGCTGCTGGCGTGCTGCAGCCAGGCGCTCAGCTCGGTCTGCCAGCCGCCGCTGGGCATGCCGGGGCCGGTGAACGCGAGCACCAGGGCGAGCACGCCCATGGCGATCATCAACAGCCCGCTGGCCGCGCTGCCCAGGGCGATCCGGCGCTGCCAGCGGCCCAGCCGCAGCCGCAGCTTCCGGTCGGTCAGCAGCCGCGCGGCGCGTTCCCGGCGCCGGTCCCAAACCAGTGCGACCAGGGCGAGCGGCGCGACCATCCCGGCGACGTAGGCGGCGCCGATCGCCAGCGCTGTGGGGAAGGAGGCGGCGGCACCGGAGAGCACGGCGACGCCGGCCAGCACTGGGGCGCAGCAGGCACTGGCCGCGCCCGAGAAGGCGCCGAGTACGTAGGCGGAGCCGAAGCTGCCTTCCTTGACGGTGCGGGCGCCGGGCATCGGCAGGTTCGGCTTCCAGCCGGCCAGGACCGCGATCCCGCCGAGGATCATCAGCGCACCGCCGATGGAGAAGATCCACAGGTGCTGGCTGACCAGCAGGCTGCTCAGGAAGGTGGCGCCCAGGCCGATCGGCAGGATCACCGTGGCCACTCCGGCGCCGAACACCAGCGTGGCGGGCACGACCCCGCCGCGGTGCCGGAACCCGGTGGCCAGGTAGGCGGGCAGCATCACCGACACGCAGCACGGCGCCAGCAGCGCGACCACCCCGCCGAGGAACGACGCGAGCAGCGTGGACCCGAGCAGCAGCTCACCCACGGCCAACCTCCGGCGCCTGCGCCCGGTCGGTCTTGAGGTCGGCCACCTCGGCGTGCAGCCGCGCCAGTTCCTGCTCGGCGCCGCTGGACGGCGCGGTCGGCGGGCGTGACCGGCTCTGGCGGGCCATCAGCAGCATCATCAGGCCCATCCCGATCGGGCAGGCCAGCGCCGCCAGGGTCAGCAGCAGGTTCTGCATCGCCACTCCCATCTACGGTCTCCGTACGTAGATAGTAGCTTGGTGGTGTGTGGTCGCTGTTGCACCGATCCGCTCCCGTGGTGACCGGCTGGTGACCAGCGGAGACGGATCACGTGCCCCAGCGCCGTAGGCTGGGATGGGCGAGACGAATGTCAGGAGGCGGTGTGCGCGGGTTCGGGGACCTGGAGGCGGTGGTGATCGACCGCCTGTGGAGCCGCGAGGGCAAGACCACGGTGCGCGAGGTGTTCGACGAGTTGCGTACCGAGCGGGACATCGCCTACACCACGGTCATGTCCACGATGGACAACCTGCACCGCAAGGGCTGGCTGGACCGGGAACGCCAGGGCAAGGCGTACCTCTACTGGCCTACGCTGACGCGGGAGGAGTACAGCGCCCGGCTGATGCGGGACGCGATGACCTCGGGCGGGAACTCCGATCTCGTGCTGACCCACTTCCTGGCGCAGATGACCGACGAGGAGTCCGCCACGCTGAAGGGGGCGCTGCGGCGTCTGGCCTCGACCGGGGAGGCGGAATGAGTGTCGCGGCCTGCCTGCTGCTCTACAGCTTCGCCGTCGTGGTGCTCGGCCCCGGCCTGCTGACCAGGCTGGCCCGCACCGGGGTGGCGCCGCGACTCGGCGTGACGGTGTGGCTGGTCGCGATCGGCAGCGTCGTGGCGTCGTGGGCGGTCGCCGCCGGGTTCCTGGCCGGCGAGCTCGTCCGGGACTGGACCCAGCCGGGCGACACGGTGGTCAGCGCCTGCTTCGCGATGCTGCAGCAGGGCACCCTCGGCCGGTACGGCGTGCTCGTCCAGATCGGCCTGCTCGTGCTCGCCGCACTGGCCGCCGCGGCGCTGGGCCGGCTGGCCTGGCGGCTGGCACGGTCACTGCTTCGGGCGCGGGCCAGCACCCACGAGCACGCCCGGATGGCTCGCCTGGCCGGGCGACACGTGGCCGGACTGGAGGCGGTGGTCCTCGACGCGCCCGAACGGGCCGCATACTGCGTCGCCGGACGGCCGCACACAATCGTGGTCACCAGCGCGGCACTGGACGCGCTCAACGAGCCCCACCTCGACGCGGTGCTCTGCCACGAACGCGCCCACCTGGCCGGACGGCACCACCTGATCCTCGCCGTCGTGCGCGGGATGGCCGCGATCCTGCCCCGGATCGAGCTGTTCACCACCGGCGCGGCCGAGGTCGCCCGGTTGCTGGAGATGTGCGCCGACGACGCCGCAGCCCGCACCCACGGATCCCGCACGCTCCTCGGCGCCCTGCTCGCCCTGTCCGACGCCGCCCCGATCCCGCGCGGTGCGCTCGGGGCCACCGGCGTCGGCGTGCTCACCCGTGCCCAGCGCCTAGCCGCGCCACCCGGCCCGGTCGACCGGATGCGGGCACGTCTGCTGCTGACCGCGCTGTCGGCACTGCTGGTCGTCGGCCCATTGGTCACCGTGCTGCTCACCGCGGCCGGCTTCGCGATGTGTGACCCGCTGGGTGGCTGACCTCTTCGCTCAGCGCACCGGGTGGGCGCGGCCGAGGATGTGGGCGTGCGCCGGAACCCACCGCAGCGGCGCGTAGGAGAACCGGTCGAGCTCGTCGATGTCGAAGCCCGCCGCCCGGATAGCTGCGGCGGTGTCCCGGTTGAGGTGGCAGCCGCCGCCCGCCCGCGACCAAAGCGGCGTAATGGCGTCCTGCAGCAGGCCGAACCACGGCTTGGCTGACCGGACGTGCTCGAAGAAGCGCAGCTCGCCGCCCGGCCGGAGGACCCGGCGGATCTCGACGAGCGCTCCGCCGACGTCGGGCACCGAGCACAGCACGAGCGAGGCGACCGCGGCATCGAGACTGTTGTCCTCGACCGGCAGGGCGTTGGCGTGGCCGGGCACGACCCGCACCGGTACCGGCGCGTGCTCGGCGGCTTTCTCCGCGAGGGCGCGCAGCCGGTCCTCGGGCTCCACCGCCATCACCTCGGTGACCGTGTCCGGGTAGTGGGCGAAGTTCAGCCCGTTGCCCGCACCGATCTCGATCACGCGCCCGGACAGGCCCGCCAGAGCCCGATCGCGATAGTCCGCGGTGCCGCGCTGCTCCGACTCGCGGCTGATCCGCTCGTACATCCGGGCAAACCGCGGATGTTGGAAGGCTGACAGGTCACTCACGGATTCGATCCCTCCGACAGCATCGTCGCGCTCATCACGCCGTTCACGGCAGGGGCCCCTACGACAACCAATCTACGCAGCAGATACGTAGACAAGTAGCGCACGTCACGTGACCGCACGACCACTCACCGCTTGACATTCCAGCGCACTGGAAGGTTCATCCTGGTCGAGCTGACGCCGGCAGGGCCGCTCGCTCCCGGCGGTGCCGTGTACCCCTCGATCGTCGAAAGGCGCAACGTTGCCCTTCCATGCCCGGCCACTGTCGATCCACTGCCGGCAACCCTTGACCCACCGAACACACGCGTGTTTCGGGATCAGCCCGTTCAACGGCTACTTCACCACCGAGCGCATCACCGAGTTGGCGCGCTGGGGACTCGGCGAGTTCGGGACGGTGCACTTCTTCGTCCCGGACGCACCGGCCGCCTACACCTTGGAGGCACTCGGGTATCCACGGGAGCGAGCCACGCACAAGGCCCGCTGCCAGGGCCAGTACCTGCGCAACAAGATCGTCCGTGCACTCACCGAACTGGGTGTGAGCAAGCCGGATCGGTTGATTCTCGGATGGTCGGAGCTGGATGCCAATCGACGGTATCGCCGGCTGCTCGGCGAGGCGCAGCGGCTGTTCGACCGCGACCCCGGCTTCCGGACAGCCTGCTTGGAAGCGTCTCGCTGGGTGCTGGACAAACGCCTGCCACCGGGCGCCGAACCCTCGACCGACCAACTGCGCACCGCTGCCCATTACCTGCTGACCGAACTCCCGCTGTTCGCTGACACCGGCGGCATCGTCGGTGCCACGTCCTCGGTGTTCTGCTACCACCAGTGCATCCCGTTCCTGCACCAGTTCTACGGCGGCAAACTCGCTTGGCAACCCGCAACGGGTCAAGGCTTCGCCGTGCTTACCCAGGCCCTATCCGAACAGGCAGCCGCAACCTACTAATCTACGGCGTAGGTACGTAGTAGTCGGCTGAGGGAAGGAGTGGGCGTGGGCCGTCCGATCCGTTCCTGGGCCCTGCTGGCCGTGACCGCACTGCTGACGCTGACCGGGTGCGGCACGGGCACAGACGCGGTGTCCCAGGGCAGCAGTTTCGAGTTCGTCTCGCCGGGCGGCCAGACGCGGATCTTCTACGACCCTCCTCAGACCCGCGGCACGATCCAGGGACTGTCGGGCGAGGACCTGCTGCAGGAGGGCAAGCAGATCCGGCTGTCGGACTACGCCGGCAAGGTCGTCGTGCTCAACATCTGGGGCTCGTGGTGCGGGCCCTGCCGCGCCGAAATGCCCCACCTGCAACGCGTGTACGACCAGACCAAGGACTCCGGGGTCCAGTTCCTCGGCATCGACGTCCGCGACGAGAATCGCAGCGCACCGCAGGACTTCGTGCGCGACCGCGGCGTCACCTACCCCTCGATCTACGACCCGCCGGGCCGTTCCTTGCTGGCGTTGAAGGGCTATCCGCGCAGCGTGGTGCCCTCCACGATCGTGCTCGACCGCCAGCACCGGGTGGCCGCGATCTTCCTCACCGCCCTGCTCGACACCGACCTGCTGCCCGTCGTACAACGCATCGCCGCCGAACCAGCCGCTTCCGAAGGACCGTCCGCGTGAACCTGACCGACCTGGCCATCTCCGGCCCGCTACTGCTGGCCGCCCTGCTGGCGATCACCGCCGGCACGGTGTCCTTCGCCTCCCCGTGCTGCCTGCCGCTGGTCCCCGGCTACCTCGCCTACCTGGCCGGCCTGGTCGGCGCCGAGCCACCGCCCGTCACCCCCGCCGAGGGCGGGGCGACGCGCCGGGCACAGGGGCGGTGGCGGGTCGCGGGCGCGGCTCTGTTGTTCGTGCTCGGGTTCACCGTGGTGTTCACCGCCGCGACCATGGCCGTGCTCGGCCTGTCGGACGCGCTGCTGGAAAACGAGCAACTGCTGCAACGCGTCGGCGGCGTGGTCACCATCGCCATGGGGCTGGTGTTCCTCGGCGCTGTGCCCGTGCTGCAGCGCGGAATGAAGCTGCGGCACACGCCGCGCGACGGCCTGTGGGGCGCGCCGCTGCTCGGCGCGGTGTACGGCCTGGGCTGGACACCGTGTCTCGGCCCGACGCTGGCCGGGGTCATCGCCCTGGCCAGCGGCACCCAGGTCGGCCCCACCACCTGGCGCGGCCTGCTGCTGATCGCGGCCTACTGCCTGGGGCTCGGCCTGCCGTTCCTGCTGCTCGCCGTGGGCGCCCGGTGGGCGGTGAACGCCATGGGCTGGCTGCGCCGCCACATCCGACGCATCCAGCAGGCGGGCGGAGTCTTCCTGATCGCCATCGGCATCGCGCTCGTCACCGGCCTGTGGGGAGAGGTGATCGCCTGGCTGCGCGGCCCCATCTCCGGATTCACCATCCCGATCTGACCGTGTCGACGAGTCGGAGGAGCCACACTGTGAGACGCATGTCCGCCGTCGTGCTGCTCGCCGCGCTGACCATGCTGGGCGTCCCCAGCCCCGCGTGGGCGCACACCCAGCTGATCGGAAGCAGCCCGGCCGAGGGAGCGTCGCTTCCCGTGGCGCCGCAACAGCTTCAGCTCACCTTCAACGAGCCGCTCCAGGCAGGATTCAGCACGATCACGGTGACCGGTTCAGACAGTTCACAGTGGACACTCGGCCAGCCCGCCCTCAACAACACCGTGCTCACCGTGCCGGTGCGGCAAGCCGGGCCGGCCGGGCAGTACACGATCGGCTACCGCGTCCTGTCCGCCGACGGCCACCCGGTCAGTGGAACCGTGCGCTTCACGCTCACCGGCCCGGTCACCGCCACCGCAACGGCACTGAGCCAGGCGCCTCAGCCGGCGCCGACCACGCAAGCTCCGCAAGCCGATGTCGGGACCGACGGCGGTGGAACACCGGTCTGGCCGTGGATCGTCGGCGCTGTCGTTCTGCTCGGCATCGGGCTGGTCATCGCCCTGCGCATGGGGCGGTCGACCGACTCCTAGGGCAACGGCGCCGCACCGCGTTGGGCGAGCATCGACTTGATGGTGTCCATTTCCGCGGACTGGGACTTCAGGATGCTGTCCGCGAGCGCACGCACTGCGGGTTGGCTGGCGCGTTCGGCGGCGTACTGGGCCATCGGCGCCCCGCCCGCGTGATGGCGCAGCACCAGTTGCAGGAAGTACACGTCGAGCTCGCGGCCGGACAGCGATCGCAGCCTGGTGAGTTCCTGCTGTGTCGCTATACCCGGCATGATCCTCACTCCGCCGCTCGCCACCGCCGCGCTCGTCGTCCCGCCGTGGCCGTGGGTTGCCGGGCCGGTCATCCAGGCCATGTACGACCCGGCCGGCAGCGTGGGCTGGTTCCACAGGGTGATCCAGCCGGACATCATGCCGACCTGGCCTTGCTGGGTGGACTCGATGTCGAAGGCCAACGTTCTGATCGCCGGGTCGGTGCTGCGCTCCCGCGCTACACCGGCCATCGTCACCGCTTGCAGGTGGTGTACCGACATGTCCTGGGAGAAACCGACATCAACCGAGTCGGCTGTCGGCGTTGCGTTCTGGTCGATGCTCGACAGCGTGATCAACATTCCGCCCGTAGCGCCGACCAACAGGAACACCAGCGCCGCCGCGGTGGCCACCAGCACCCTGACGCCAGTGCCGTGTCGGCCGGTGGCGTCGTCGAGTTCCTCGGATTCCTCCGTATCCGAGGTTTCGGCGGAACTGTCCTGCGTCTCAGTTGCCAACTCAGTTGCCATGGTCGGGTTGTCCTCCTGCCAGGTACCGCTGCACGGCGGCCCTGACCTGATCCGTCGAGGTGAAGGGCTTGGGCGGGTCGACCCGGTGGACTGTGCCGTCGGGCCGCACCACGTAGCTGACCGGCAGGTACTTCGGCAGCTGCAGCGCCTTGCCCACGGCACCGTCGCCGTCGTGCACCGAGGGGAAGTGCACGCCCAGGCTCGCGAGCAGGTCCAAGCCGTCGGCCGGGTCGCTCTGCACCTGCACGCCGAGCACCGCCACCGCGTCCGACGAGGTCGCATACGCCTCCAGGACGGGAAGCTCCTCACGGCAGGGCTGGCACCAACTCGCCCAGACGTTGATCAGCGCGGGGCGCCCGGCCAGCACGGCACCGAGGTCGACGGCGGAGCCTTCGCCCAGGCAGATGGCCGTCACACCTGCCAGCGGCCCGCGGGCCGAAGCGTCGGGGCTGGGCTGTGGGCACGGGCGCAGCGCGGCAGCGGCACGGAGCGCGGCGAGATCGGGCGCCGGCCGGGTGGGCACGCTGGGCAGGGCAGCGCCGCGGTCCCTGGCTTCGTCGGTGCGGGGCCACAGGGCGATCACCCCGGCCAGCACCAGCACGAGCGCCACCAGCATCCAGCGCGCCCACCGGCTCATGACACCGGTGCGGCGCGATAGCCGAGCTCTTCGATCGCGGCGATCACGTCCTCGGGACTGCTCTGGCTCGGATCCAGCTCGACCGTGCTGCGCCCCTGCTTGACGGTGGTCTGGGTGCTGTGCACGCCGGGGAGGTCTTCGAGGGTGTCGTCGATGAGCAGGGCGCAGCTGCCGCAGTGCATGCCCTCGACGGCAAAGACGTGTGTCGTAGTGGCCACAGTGGACTCCTGTTCAGACGATGGTGATCACGCCGGTGTACATGCCCATGCCGCAGGCGTAATCGAGCCGCCCAGGCTGGAGCACACCGAGATCGATGCGGGTTTCGCCGTTGACCGGCAGGATCTTTTGCTCGTCGCGGATGACGAAGGACCGGATGCAGCCCTGCGCGCCGTCGGACTTGACCACCAGCGTGGTCGGCACCCCGGATTTCACCTGGACGTTTTCCGGGCTGTAGGAGCCGGTGCTCGCGGTGATCGTCACGGTCTGCTGTCCGTCCATAGTGGATGCCGCTGTGGTGTCGGCCGGAGCTTCGGAGAACCCGACGGTCTGGGCGATCCGGCTGGCCGCCAACGGCGATCCCGCGAGTTCCAGGCCGCCGTTGAGGGTGTAGAGCCCCATGGCCAGCACCACGAGGCCGGTGACCACGGCCAGCCGGCCCCGCCACGCGGTGGCGGCCTTGCGGGCGGCGTAGCCGAGGATCGCGAACAGCGGGCCGGTGCCGAGCACGAACACCGCCATCGTCGCCGCCCCGGCCAGGGCGGAACCCGAGGTCAGCGCGAGCGCCTCCACCGACAAGGTCACCCCACACGGGATGAGGATCGTGGCTAGCCCGAGCAGTGCCGGGGCCAGCGCCGCCTGCGAGCGGGCGCGGTTGCGCACGAGCTTCATCCAGGAGAGCGGCGGTTCGATCACGATGCCGCGAAAGCCCGGCACCCCGAGCTGAGCCAGCCCGAACACAATGATCAGCACGCCGGCGCCGATCTGCAGCCACGTGCGAGCACTGACCGAGAGCTCGACCGCGCTGCCGAGCGCACCCAGTAGCGCACCGAGCAGGGTGTGCGAGACGAGCTTGCCGGCCAGGAACCCGCCGACCGGGGCGAGATCGTCGCCGAGCTGGGCACGCCAACTGCGCCGCTCGACGGTCGCGACGGCCTGCTTGCCCCGAGGGACCGCGGTCCCGCCGTGGCGGGTTCGACCTTTCGCGCGGCGCGGTGGTGCCGCTGGTTCGGCGGCTGCGGCCTTCTGGCGGGTGATCAACCCGGTCAGCAGGCCGCCCTGCACAGCGGCACACGACACGCCACCGGCGAACAGGCCGGTGACCAGGACAGCGGCAAGATTCACGAAAGCCTCCTGCGGAGAATGGGGGAAGAAGGGTCGGTGAACGCCCCCAGGCACAAGTGCTGGAGCGCGTGGCAACGCCCGCGGCCCACGGTCGGGGCCGTGGTGCGGGCAGACCTCTTCCTACGTCCGCAGCAAGCAGAGTTCCGCGAGGCTCGGGGCCTGCGGCCGGAGCGCGCGGGTCACCGCTACTCGGGCGGGTCGCAGCATCCGAACAACACCCCGGAAATGACTGGGGCGCAGAACCGCCATGGCGGCCACAACAGCGAGGATGAACGCCAGACAGGTCGCGAGCACTCCGCCCAAGCCACCCGAGCGCGACGAACCCTCATCCGCATTGGCGAGGGCTACAGCAGCGCCGAGAACCGGGCACGCCGCCGCGAGCTGGCCCGTGTCCGCAGGCATGCCGCTTGCTTCGGGGTGGCTCGCGGTCATGTCCGCCTGCGAACCACACGGGGCCGAGGCGCCGGCCGAGGTCGCACCGTGGGCCATGGGCATGGCCATCCCGTCGGTGCACTGCAGCCCGACGGCGACCGCCAGACCAGCGAGCACAGCCAGCACAGCGACAAGCCGCGCGAGGCGTCCTCGCGCGGCAAGCACTGGGCGGGCCGTACCCGTCATGGCGGTGATGGTACGGGCCGGTGCCGTCAAACCTGTGTTCGGATCCGTCACCCCTGCAGGCCAGAGGTACTGCGGAACCGGCGCAGGCGCAGGCTGTTGGACACCACGAACACGCTGGAGAACGCCATCGCCGCCCCCGCGATCAGCGGGTTGAGCAGCCCCAGCGCGGCCAGCGGCAATGCGGCGACGTTGTAGGCGAACGCCCAGAACAGGTTCCCCTTGATCGTGCGCAGGGTGCGCCGCGCCAGCCGGATGGCGTCCACCGCCGCCCGCAGGTCCCCGCGCACCAGGGTGAGATCGCTGGCTTCGATCGCGACGTCGGTGCCGGTGCCCATGGCCAACCCGAGATCGGCCTGGGCGAGCGCGGCGGCGTCGTTGACCCCGTCGCCGACCATCGCCACCACCCGGCCCTCGCCCTGCAGCCGCGTGATCACGTCGACCTTGTCCTTGGGTAGGACCTCGGCGATCACGCCGCCGTCGCTGGGGTCGATGCCGACCTCGGCGGCCACCGCGCGGGCGGCGGTGTCGTTGTCGCCGGTGAGCAGCACCGGTCGCAGCCCGAGCGCCCGCAGCCCGCGGATGGCCTCGGTCGAGGTGGGCTTGATGGTGTCGGCGACCACGAGCACCGCGCGGGCCGCGCCGTCCCAGGCGACGGCGACCGCGGTGCGACCCTGGGATTCGGCCTGTTTCTTGGCCACCTCCAGGTCCTCGGACAGGTGGATGCTCCACTGGCCCAGCAGCGAAGCGCGTCCCACCAGCACGGCGTGTCCCTCGACGACGCCCTGCACGCCGAGCCCTTCCAGGTTGGTGAAGTCCTCGACCGTGGGCAGGTCTCCGACGCGGTCCTGGGCGCCGGTGGCGATGGCCTTGGCGATCGGGTGCTCGGAGGCGTGCTCCAGCGCGCCGGCCAGCCGCAGCGCCTCCGCCTCGTCAACGCCCTCGGTGGTGTGCAGGGCGAGGAGGCTCATCTTGCCGCTGGTCACGGTGCCGGTCTTGTCCAGGACCACGGTGTCGACCCGGCGGGTGGACTCCAGTACCTCCGGTCCCTTGATCAGGATCCCCATCTGGGCGCCCCGGCCGGTGCCGACCAGCAGCGCGGTCGGGGTGGCCAGTCCGAGTCCGCACGGGCAGGCGATGATCAGCACGGCGACCGCGGCGCTGAACGCCGCCGCGGACCCGGCGTCGGCGCCGAGCCAGAACCCCAGGGTGCCGACCGCGAGGGCGATCACGATCGGCACGAACACCGCCGAGACCCGATCGGCGAGTCGTTGGATCTCCGCCTTGCCGCTCTGGGCGTCCTCGACCAGCTTGGCCATCTGCGCCAGCTGGGTGTCCGACCCGACCCTGGTTGCGCGCACCACCAGCCGACCCCCGGCATTGACCGTCGCACCGACGACCACGTCGCCGGGGCCGACCTCCACCGGAACCGACTCGCCGGTGAGCATGCTCGCATCGACCGCCGAGCTGCCCTCCTCGACCACACCGTCGGTGGCGATCTTCTCCCCAGGCCGGACCACAAACCGATCACCCACCGCGAGCGCCTCGATCGAGATGCGCTCCTCCCTGCCGTCCCGGAGCACCGCGACGTCCTTGGCACCCAACTCCAGCAGCGCCCGCAACGCCGCACCGGCGCGGCGCTTGGAACGGGCCTCAAAGAACCGGCCCGCCAGGATCGCCGCCGTCAACCCGGTCGCGACCTCCAGATAGATGTTCTGCCCGGCCATCCCGCGCTCCACGGTCAGCGAGAACCCGTGCCGCAGACCCGGCACGCCCGCGCCGCCGAGGAACAGCGCGTACAGCGACCACAGGAACGCCGCCGCCACCCCCACCGAGATCAAGGTGTCCATCGTGGCCGCGCCGTGCTTGAGGTTCGTCCAGGTTGCCCGGTGGAATGGCCAGGCGCCCCACACCACGACCGGGGCGGCCAGCGTGAGCGAGAGCCACTGCCAGTTGGTGAACTGCAACGGCGGCACCATCGCCAGCACGATCACCGGAACCGCGAGAACGACGGAGACCAGCATCCGTTGCCGCAGCGAGCGGGTGTGCTCGTCGTACTCCTCCTCGCCCGCCGACTCCTCCCCCTCTGCTGGGGGAGTGGTCTGCGGCAACGTGGCGGTGTAGCCGGTATCCGCCACCACCTTGACAATGTCCTGTGTGGACAGTCCGGTCGGGATGGTGACTTTCGCCTTCTCGGTGGCGAAATTGACCGTGGCGGCCACGCCATCGAGCTTGTTCAGCTTCCGCTCGATCCGCGCCGCACACGACGCACAGGTCATCCCACCGATCACCAACTCGACCTGATGCGCGTCCGGCACGGGCTGGGCAGCGTCATGCACCGTCGAACTCATCGGTGCCCCTCTCCTCGTCGCTCCTGCTGGTGACCCTGTCGGTCGTGGTCGGCACCGTTCCCCTGGCCGACGTGGCGGCCACCACGCTCCATCCGGCGGGCATACGGTCCGTTCCGCTCTTCGGCAGGTTCGCGGACGGTGATCGGCTCGGGCGGCTTCCCGCTCTGGCCTTGCGGCGGGGCTGGCACCCCCTGGGCGCCGGCTGGCTGCAGCCTCGCTGCTGGCACCGATGGCGCAGTAACAGCAGGTGGCGTAGCCATCGCAGTGGGAATGCCGGTCGCCAGCGGCGGCTGCTGTTGCGATACCGGGTCGATCGGTCGCGGCGGGGCAACGGTCGTGGACAGTGCGGCATCATCACGACCGTCGGCCCGCGCCGCGTGATGACCGTCGCCGGTCGGCGTGCTCGCGTCGAAGGGCCCGACCGCGCTCCCAACCGCCCACGCGCCGGTGAACACGACCGCGAGCGATAGGCCGTAGACGGACAGCTTGACCGGGGTCCTCATGCGACCAACTCGAAACCCGCCTCGGTCACGGCCGCCCGCACATCCTCCACCGGCAGCGGGCCCGCGCTGGTCACACCGACCCGACCGGACGCGACATCGACCTCGAATCGCCGCACGCCAGTCACCGACGTCAGCTCCCGCGTGACCGAGTCGGAGCAATGACCGCAGGTCATGCCACGGACGGTGTAGCTGGACTGGTTCACCCTCGTACCTCCCGGTCGATTCACCCGCACAACTCACGGGTTCCACCCCAGCGTCAACCTTCCAGTACGATGGAAAGTCAAGGAGGTGTGATGAAGATCGGCGAACTTGCCGCCGCCGGCGGCACCACTCCCAAGACCATCCGCTTCTACGAGCAGGCCGGCCTCATGCCCGAGCCCACCCGCCGACCCAGCGGCTACCGCGACTACGGCCCGGAATTCATCGACCGCCTGCACTTCATCCGCAGGGCCCAGGCAGCCGGGCTGACCCTGCGGGAAGTCCGGCAGGTCCTCACCATCCACGATCAAGGTGAAGCACCGTGCAGCCACGTCCGACAGGTACTCAGCGACCGGCTGGACCAGGTGCGGGCACAGATCGCCGAGCTGGTGACCCTGGAAACCCATCTGGACACCCTGCTGGCGCATGCCGAGCAGGGTGAACCGACCGAGCACGACGGCTCAGGCGTGTGCTGGATCCTGGAAAGCGACCCTGATCAGGAGCGACGCACACCGACACCAGACGAATCGGTCAGCAACGGGGCTGCATCTTCGACGTAGAGCTACGGGCGTCAGGAGGAAGGCGCGCCGTGGATGAGCAACTCATACCGGTCAACAGTCAACCCCAAGCCGTCTCCACCAGCGGCTGCCGGCGGAATAGGCGAGTCGGCGTGCAGGAGTAGGGCAGCCTCCAGCAGGGGCATGGTCGGCATCGGGACGCTGTCGATGTCGTCGCGCCACGCCGCGAATAACGCTGCGAGTTCGTTGACCTCGTCACCCATGCCATCACCTCGGTCGATCAGTTATCAACAGGCGTCGCGCCGACCCGAATCGGCGTTACGCTCCGCTCAGGGGCACGCGCCTTCCGCTGGCCAGCGGACCAGCCCGAATATCAGTGATGATGAACCCCAACGCTTGGGACACGGCGATGTGGGACGGTGACGATGCCTGGCAGGAGACGCCTCGACTCCGATGCACTACTGAGCAGCGATGAGACCGAAGCCCTTCTCGCCCTGTTCTCCGACGTCTCACAGGGCCACGGCGATGACCCCGGAGTCCGCGAGGCGGCACGCGCCGGCTGGACCTTGCTGTCCAGCCGGGCGACGACCCAAGGCGGCTATGGGGCCGCCCGCAGCGACAGCGACTATCAGCGACTGCTCGGGCGAATGCAGAACCGCGACCGACCGTGGCGTGCCAGGCAGTAGGGGTTCCCGTGAGCGACGAGCGGTCCGTTGTGGATGTCGACGAGCCGAGCAGTTGGCCGGCACACTTCGCTGAACGTATCCACGAACTGGCCAACGATCACCGAGGCAGCACGGACGAGGTCGTTGACCTGCAGGTCGACCACTACGAAGAGGAGCTGGTGGGCGAGCTTGAGGGTTGCGTGCTGCGTGCCTACCACTGCACCCGTCTGCTCGGTCACGAGGAACAGGACATCCGCGACCGAGGGCTACGCCTCTACGACGACGACCTGGTATGCAACCGGCTCGACGCAGCTCTCCGACACGGCCATCTCACCGAAGACGAACACGCCCAGCTACTCGCTCGGGCAACCTACAGCCGGCATCGCGTCGGCTCCGTCTGCATGATCATTGGCAAGTCCGCCTTCGAAAACCACGCTCATCAACTCCGCCGGCTACTCGCAACCTGGGGTGGCGAAGGCATCTACATCGGACACGAGAACGGCCTGGGCCCGCTGTACAGCAGGCTCCGCAAGCTCGGGCGCCCAACGATCGTGATCGCGCACGTCGACCTCGCTGCCGCTGGGCGCCCGCGCGTCTGGCCGGGAATCGCCAAGGTCTTCGTCGGGGCCGCGCTCGAACTCGTCGATCCCAACGCCCAGGTGACCTGTTCGGTGGCTATCCCGCCTTCCGCTATCGAGCGTCTTGTCCACCCTGGCGATCCCGAATACGACCGGTACTCGGAGCTGCCGAGCGGGTAGCGAGCCCGCTAACTAGCTGATCGCGATCTGCGGCAGCACGAGGCGACCGGTCCAGACCGTGGCTCGCCACCGTGATCGTGGTGCCGTCCGGCGTGCGGGAGGAATGCCCCGCGGGTCGCGCGGGCTTGTTCGACGCGCGTGTACGTAGTCTTTGCGACATGTCCATCGGCGACGGCGGAGCGCAGGTGGCGGCATCGCCGTACTCGACGGGTGGCGGCGGGACGGTCTTCGAGCACCGGTATGCCGCCACGGTTCTGGGCTGCCTGCTGACCGGCGACTCCGTGCCGGGGTTGGGCGACGACGCCAAGCCGATCATGGTGCGGTTCCAGGCCAGTGCGGTCAGCCCCGTGGACGACGTCCTTGTCGAAGGCCGGACAGCGGATGGTGAGATCCGGCGGATGTCCGTCGGCGTCCGCCGGGCACCGGCTTTCGTGGCGAGCGAGAAGCCATCCGAACAACTGTTCGTGTCCTACCTCCAGGTAGTGACCAACCATTGGAAGGACGTCGCGGCGGGGCGGTGGCGGCTGGCCCTGGCCGTGGCCAGCCCCAATCCAGCAGTCCTGCAACTCCGTGCCCTGTGCACGATCGCGCAGGCCACTGACAACGAGGCGGCGTTCCGCGCCAAGGTCGCAGAACCTGGCGAGGCCAACCAACCCGTCCGCGTCCGGCTCGGGCACATCGACACGCTCGTACAGGCGGCTGCGGCGAAGGCGAACATCGACTCGACGGTGGTGCCCCCAAACGTGCTCACCTGGCGGTTGCTGTGGGCCTTGTGTCCGCTGGAAGTGCGCCTGGAGGGCCCGGATCAGTCCGATCGCACCTTCGCGGTTCGTCAGCTGCGCCCGGCCACCCGCGAGGGGACGACGGTCGCGGCGGACCGGCTGTTCACGCGCCTGGCGGAACTCACCGGCCGGTACGCGCCGGCAGGCGCCGAGGTGACCGAACGGCTACTGCGCCGCGACCTGTCCGGAATCGCCCTGGCTCGATCGCCCTCGTTCGCGCAGGCGTGGAGTGTCCTTGACCGGCTCGCCGAACGGTTGCGCGATCGGACCCGCTTCAACCTCACCGACGACCAGGCGACCCTCGAGATACCTCGCACCGAGGCGCGGAGCGCTTTGGCGACCGCGATGAAAGCAGCGGCGGTGAGACCGGCAATCCTGATCGTTCGCGGTGAACCTGACGTCGGGAAGTCGGCCCTCACCGTGCGGGCCGCCGAGGACACGTCGGCCGCAGGCGCGGTGGTGACCTCGGTGAGCTTGCAGGACCTGCCCGCCGACACCCTCACTCTGGAAACGGCGCTGGGTGGACAGCTAGTCGAGGTGCTCGGCGCGACCGCGACCGCCGAGACACGGCTGTTGGTCCTCGACGGTGCCGAATCCGTGCTCGAGGGGCGCAGCGCCCTCCTGACCGAGCTCACCATCGCGGCCTTGCGAGCCGGGCTCGGCGTCGTCGCCGTCACCCGTGAAGATGCCGCTGCCGCAGTCGCCAACGCGATGAGAAGCGCACAAGCAGCCGCGGGTGCCGCAGATCTGCGTGAGCACCAGGTTCCACGCCTGCTGCCGGGCGAGGCCGAACAGATCGCGACCGTCTTCCCCGCCCTTTCCCGGATCGGCCAGGACCTGCGCGCAGCGTGGCTGCTGGGCAGACCGGGCCTGGTGGAGCTGCTGCTCCGTGCGCGTGTCGCCTGGCAACTGCCGGACGGGCCACTCTCGGAAGCAGACCTGTTCGCAGCCATCTGGGACCAGCTCGTCCGCCGCGGGGACGAGCACCCGCCGGGCGGCCCGTCACCCGAGGCCCGAGAGCGTGCCCTAACCTCGCTGGCACGAACGCTCCTGCTGCCCGGCGGCAACCACACCCTTCCGGAACCGAACGTGCTGCCGTCGTTGAGGTCGGACGGGCTGCTCCTCGCCCCCGGTCCGACCAGCGCCTGGCACTCCGGGGACTCCTTCGCCAGTGATGTGGTCCAGGATCTCGCCCTTACTCGGCTCCTGATCACCGAAGGCTGGCAGCTCCTCCACGATGCCGGCGCGCCGCGATCCGCGCTGCGCGCTGCACGGGCTGCCTGCCAGGCCACACTCAGCGCAGCCGGTGACGACACCGAGCCGCCGCGCGCCCGGTTGCAAGCGGTGTTCGACCAGCTGGCCAACCACCATGGCGCGCGGTGGGCAGAAGTGCCGCTGGAGGCGATGCTGACACACGGCCGGGCCGAAGCCGTGCTGCGACAAGCGTGGCCGAGCCTGCTTGCCGAGCAGCGAGCCGGCCTGCGCACACTGCTGCGCCTGGCCTTGCACCGCTACAGCGACCACGACTGGGGCGACCCGGCGGCGCTGGGTCCGCTCGTCGCGCTGACCTACTGCGGTGACGCCGAGGTCGGACAACATGATCGGTACGACCGAGACACCGGCGAGCAGGTCCGCAAGCTGGTGCTGGCCTGGCTGCGGGGACTCATCAAGATCAAAGCTGGCCCGCTGTCCCTTCGGCAGAGGGTGCGTGATCGCCTGCTCGCCTCCTCGCCGGAGGACCACGACGAGTTCGCCGTGGAAGCACTGGCCATGCTCGGCCCCGATCTGGATCAGCACGCCGAGGCGTTCCTGCGGAAACTGGCCGATGACGGCGGCGGGTACCTCGCACCGGCGGTGGAGTCCGTGGGTGCCGTGATCGCCCTGTCGGAGCACCAGCCGCAGTTGCTGCTCGCCCTGGCCGAGGCGTACTACATCGAGCCGCATGACGCGGAGCACTTTGAATCGTGGGGGCTGCTCGACGAGGGCATCCGCCACCACGCGCGGGCGGGCGGTGTGGGTCCTCCCCTGACGGGGTGGTACTTCGGGCCGTTCTATCGGCTGCTCCACGCCCGCCCCATGGACGCGCTCTCCTTGATCAACAGGATGCTCGACCGCGCAGCCACCGTGCGTGTCGGTCCGAACCCCGACCAACCAGCGGACGCCGAGGCAGCCGAGCTTCCCCCGCTCGGGCTCGAGCTGGACCTTCCTGGGGCGGGAGTCCAGCATTGCGTGGGCGACGAGCACGTGTGGTCGTGGTACCGCGGCTCGTCGGTCGGCCCGTACCCGTGCATCAGCGCCCTCCTCGCCGTCGAACGCTTCGCCGACGAGCTTGTCGACACCCTCGACGTGCCGTTGGCGCACGTCAGCGAGATCCTGCTGCGCGACTGCCACAACCTGGCCATGCCCGCCCTGGTGGTCGGCCTGCTGGTCCGCCACCTCGACCGCGCCGGTGACCTGCTCGATCGCTGGCTGGTCCGGCCCGAGCTATGGCACCTGGAGACCTCCCGCGTCGTCGGTGAACACTTCCACGCCCAAGGCCCAGACCCCACCGACCTGATCGGTCGACACCGGCGCAGGGCCAGCTTCCAGAACGTGGTCGGCGAAATGATCGTGACGGCCATGCTCGCCGGCGATCACGATCGGCTCGCCGTCCTCGCTACCCGAGGGGACGAGCTGGTCGAGCGGGCCCGTGAGCTGGTCGCGGGCACCGATGACGAAGCCGCCGACCTGCTCATGGTCCAAGGGTGGGCGGCCCAGTTCCGTGCGGAGCACTATCGCCTCAGCCGCACCGAGGACGGCATCCGATTCGAGTGGGCGGTCCCGGAGGACATCGCCGCTGGCCTCACCCCCACACGAGAGGAGTTCGCTCGCGGCGACATGGCGCTGCGCCTGCACCAGACCTACACGAGGTCAGAAGACCGTGTCGCCCCGGTCGAGACGCTCGTCGACGATCTGCTGCTCGCCCGCGACCTTGCCGAACACCCGGCTGTCCGCGGCCCAGCGCACCCGGCTGACCCGGTCGCCGCCGTCGCCGCCGCAGCGGTCATCGCCTACGCCCAAGGACGCGCCCATCTTCCCGATGACGATCTCTGTTGGGCGGCCAACGTCTTGATCGAGGTGGCGACGAGACCGCGGGTCGGCGAGCTGAGCCGCAGCGTGACCATCGACCCGGACGGCGCCGACCGCTCCGCCGCAGTCGCTCTCCCCGCCCTGCTCCTGCCCGTCTTCGACCACATCCCGCTGGACCGGCAGGGCGTCGAGGAAGCCTTGCTCGCCAGCGCAACCAGCCTCTTCGACGAGGTCCGGGCAGCGTTCGCGCTCGGCGTCGAGCCCGTCTGGTCAGCACCGTGCACCCCGGACCCGTCGGCGCAGACCTGCCGACACCAGCTCGCGTGGACCGCCGTCCAGCAGGGCCTGCGCGACTGCCGGCGTGGCGGCTGGGATCAAACGACGCAACAGCGGCTCACCGACCCACTCGACCCGCCCTACGAGGCGACCCTTCCAGCAGTGACCACCGAGCTCCTCCTCGTCAATCGGCTCACCGCACCTCTCGTGGCCGCCGCAGCCGCAGCCCGAAGCGGCAGTTGCATCGCCACTGCAGCCGCGCGACTGCGCGACGTGCTGTTCGACGCCCACCGACGGGGAACCGACCACTGGGCCACAAAGGGCTACAACCGACACCACAACCGCCACCGCGACCGTGTGGTCCGGGTGTTGATCGAGACCGTGATCGGCGGGGACCCGACGCCGCTGGCGTCCTACGTGCGCGCCTTCACCGCCAACGCGCAAGCGCTCGACGAACTTCTTGATGACCTGCGTCAGCTCTTCACCTACGACGACACCCTTCGCACATCGCTGCTTCCCGTCTGGCGCCTGGTCATGACCACCGCCCTCGATGCCCTGGAAAGCGACGCCACCCTCCCCGGCCGCCACCACTGGCGCGATGGTGCACTCGCCGGACTTCTGCCGACTCCCCAGATCGCCATCAGCGATACCAACCCCATGGCCACTCTGGAGCGGGTTCGAGCCCACTGGTTGGATCCCGACGACATCGCCGATCTCGCCATCCGGTGGCTGAAGATCGCACGCGGCGAACCGAAAGCTGTCGACGCCGTCACAGACCTCGCGAACTGCGCCACACCCGCGTGGCAGGCAACAACCGGGCTCGCCTGGGCGGAAGATGCCATCAACAGCGACTACGCCGCCGTCGCAGGACGGTGCTGGGTCCTGCCCGAGTGGCTGGAAACCGTCCATGTGGCCGGACAACTCGACATCACCGGCATCGCCCGCTGGCACCGGCTAGTCGACGGACTAGCGGCTCACGGCGATTACCGCGCAGTGAAGTTGCAGCAGACGGTGGAATGAGTGCAGCGGTGCGCTCCAAGCTCCCAGGGTGAGCCCGCGCGCCGGTAAAACGGCTGTCCACCGTCGAACAAGTCAGCCGCATTGCGAGCCCTTAAGGTCCAGCGCACCTCCGCTCAGTCGCCGGGCATGAGTGCTATGCCCATACCTTCCACTCGTCGCCGAAGGACTGCCAGGGGTGCCGCCCCGTGTCGTTGCGGTCGATTAGTCGCGCGGTGCCTTCAGCCCAGGTGGGAAGGTCTGCCAACTCGAGCAGAAGTCGTCGCTGCATCTCAGCCCAGCGAAGCTCGATGGTGCGGGTTCCTTTGTGCGCGCGAAGAACCACCTGATCAGGCTCGACCGTTTCCTGACCGCGAGGAAGTGCCCACTCCGCTGCAAGGCCGACATCATGAAGTGCCGCCATCAAGGGCTCGCTGGACATCGTGACGAAGTACATGGCGTAGTCGGTGATCAGCTTGGCGCACAGTGCGGGCGTGAGTGGGTAGAT
Source organism: Actinophytocola sp. NPDC049390 (assembly GCF_044466355.1). Classification (NCBI taxonomy): domain Bacteria; kingdom Bacillati; phylum Actinomycetota; class Actinomycetes; order Pseudonocardiales; family Pseudonocardiaceae; genus Actinophytocola; species Actinophytocola sp. NPDC049390. The sequence continues at coordinate 258,431 of NZ_JBITMQ010000007.1, read as the reverse complement.
CGCCCAGGGTGGCATCGTGGGCGATCGCACCACCAGGTCATCACTCCGTGCGTATGCCAGGTGCCCGACATCCAGGATGCGAGCCCGCTTGACGGCCTGAAGATGTTCGGCGGCCGTGCGGTCGAGGAGTTCACGTTCCGACCACAGGTCGTACCCGCGCACCATGTCGGTAGCCACCAGTGCCCGTCCACCAGGAACTTTCACGCCCTGGACTCCGCGCTCGTGTGCGAGGTCGAACGCCGTCCTGAGCAGGTTGAGGTGGGTCTTGTACGGGATGTCGAGCGGCACGAGGCGGCCGGGCAGATTTCCCGGCAAGGGACCACCGGAGCGGATCGCCTCCTCGGCCATTCGCTGGCGCCGGAGCTGCCGGGACACCGTGCGGTCGGGATCCGACTTGATCTCGTGCAGGTACGCCTCGAACTCGTTCCCGACCTCCTTGAACGAGGTGGCGTCACCGATGCTCAGGCATGAGGTGAGGTCGTGAAGCAGCACGAACCGGCGCTCCTCGCGCCACCATTTGATCACGAAAGCGCGTTCGGCGGCCAAGCCCTTCTTGCCGGCCATCGGGCCAGGGTGCTGGTTGCGGGAGAGCGCGATTATGACTCTCCGGTCGTAGTTGAACACACGCCAGGCCAGCCCGTCCGCGATCGAGCGCAACTGCCGGTCGACCCGCTCACAGACATCCGCCTCCAGCTCCCACGTCTCGGGGTTGGCCGATGGATCAGAGGACCTCAGCTCGGGCGCATCCACCGGCACTGCTTTGCCCTGCCGAAGCAGACTCGCGACGCGCCGACACCCCGCCCGATGTTCCTGAACGGCCAACACCCTCGTGAGCAGATCCTGCTGGAACTGGTAGTAATCCTCAGCACCCCGACACTGCCGCAAGGCAGTGATCAGCCGCACCAAAGTGCCAATTCCCTCCTGGTGGATCGGATGGCGCAAGACCTGGTTCGCTCGTTCGAGCGGCATGTCCTTGAGCAGAGGCACCTGGGCAGCCTCCCACGTCCATCGAGAGAACGAGATCTCCATTCGCACACAGCGGCGGCCCGCCACGACACGTGACAGGCCGCCCGTGCATCTCGTCCGCCAGCCACAGGGCCTACCTGGAGCGAAACCACGCGGTCCCGCTCCAGGTGGGCGTTACTCACGCGTGGACAGCCCGAAGGATGACTCAATCACCAGACTGCCGGTGTAAAACCGCTGGTCAGCCCAGTTCCCATCCTTTGGTAATCCCGCCGGGGGCACCACGCCTGACAGGCACAAAGAAGGCCCCTGACCAGCATGAACGCTGGCAGGGGCCTTCCTCATGTGTCCGGTTGATCTGGGGTTGCCGGGCCTCGTCGGCTCGTCTCGGTCATGAGCTCCGTTCGCGACCGGCTGGCCCACCTCGTCCGCGGGCCGAGCGACTGTCGTCGGTCAGCCCGCGCGGGCGCTCGTGCGTTGGCGCATCGCGTGTTCCACCAGCGTGATAAGGGTTTCCTTTGTGGACTCGCGGTCGCGGGCGTCGCACGTCACGATGGGGATCGACTGTTCGATCGTGAGTGCGTCGCGGACGTCGTCGACGCGGTGGTGGAGCACCCGGTCGAAACAGTTCAGGGCCACGATGTAGGGCAACCCGCGGTCCTCGAAGAAATCGATCGACGCGAACGCATCGGCGAGACGACGGGTATCCACCAACACCACCGCACCAATAGCACCCCGGACCAGGTCATCCCACATGAACCAGAACCGATGCTGACCCGGCGTACCAAACAAGTACAAAATCAGATCGCTGTCCAACGACACACGACCAAAATCCATCGCAACCGTGGTAGTGACCTTGTTCGGGGTGTTCGACAGGTCATCCACGTCCACGCTGGCCTCGGTCATCACGGCCTCAGTCGTCAACGGAACAATCTCCGACACCGAACCGACCAAAGTCGTCTTACCCACCCCGAAACCACCAGCGACCACGATCTTCGCCGAAGTCGTCGGCTGCGGTGCGGACCCGCCACGCTGGCCGAGGGGACTAGAGCCTGCGGAGACCACTGAGCACCCTTTCCATGAAAGTTCGTTCACCCACGGTGCGCGCCCTGGAGCTGGGCACGCAGTTCGGGGGTCATCTGCTGGCCGACTCGCTCGACCAGCACGGTCATCTCGTAGGCCACGAGTCCGATGTCGGAGTTCGGCGCGGCCAGCACGGCGAGGCACGAACCGTCCGAAATGGACATCAGGAACAGGTAGCCGCGGTCCATCTCGACCACGGTCTGGTTCACGCCACCCGCCTCGAAGCACCTCGCCGCGCCCTGCGTGAGGCTGATCAGGCCCGACGACACCGCCGAGAGCTGTTCCGCGCGGTCACGCGGCAGGCCGTGCGAGGTGGCGAGCAGCAGCCCGTCCGCGGACACGACGACGGCGTGCGCGACGCCTGGCACTCGACGGACGAAGTCGGTGATGAGCCAACCGAAACTGCCGGGCTGGTCTTTCGGAGTGGTCACTCCTGCTCCTCGTTCTGGCGGTTGCCCTCGGCGCCCTTCGGGTCACCGGGGAAGGCGTCGATCAGTGTGTGCCTGCCACGCCGCACACCCTGCTGGAAGCTCGCCATGCGGCCGCGGATGGCGTCGGGCGAGCGTGGCGGCAGGGGCGGGGCCGTCGACGAATCCGCCGAGGCGGCGTCCTGTGCGCGCGGTGCGGCCGACCCCGGCACGAGGTGCTCCTTGGGCTTCCGCTTGGGCAGACCCGCGTTGGTCGTCGTCTTCTCCGGACTGGTGCTGAGCAGTGCCTGTGCGGCCTGCCAGCCCTCGTCGCCGGGCGAGGTCCAGGCGGACGGCTCCGGCTGGCGCGTCGCGGCGGGCGCCGCCTGCGCGACCGAGGTCGTGCCACCGGTGGCCGCCCCAGCGGTCTGGGCGGGCACCGCCTGCTGCGTGCCGGTGTCAGCGGCCTCGAACCACTGGGACAGCACGGCTTCGTAGATCGGCAGGCGCTCGGTCGGCGCGTCGGTGTTGTGGTCGGTGGCCGGGCGGCTCATGCCCAGCGACATGGGTGTGTTCTCCACAGGAAGGCTCGGTTCCGGCATCGGTGGGCCGAACAGGGCGGTCGGCTGCTCGCCGGTGCCCGCGGGGTCGCGGGTGACGACCGGTGCGGGTGCCTGTTCGGTGATCTCCTCTTGGCGGGACTGGTCCGCGACCACGCTGTTGTCCGGCCGCAGCCGCCGCGGCATGCCGGTGGCGAACGCGCCCGCGATGCCGCTGCTGCGGGACGGGGCGGGTGTGTTCGGCATGCTCGGGAGGCTCGAACCGGAACCCAGCGACGACTCGATGGCCGACGGCGGCTGCAACGACGCGGTCGTCGCGTTCGCGGCCATCGAGCGTGCAGGCGCGTTCGACGGTTGGATCAGGTCCGCGGGGACCTCGATGCGGGCGATCAGGCCGCCCTCGATGTCCTCGTTGTCCCGCAGCCGCACCCTGATGTTGTGCCGCTTGGCCAGGCGCGCGACCACGTACAGACCCATCCGCCGGGTCACGGACACGTCCAGGTCCGGCGGGTCGGCGAGCCGCGCGTTGGTGGCCGCGATCTCGTCGTCCGACATGCCGACGCCCTGGTCGGTGATCTGGATGGTCAGTTCTTGCTTGCGGTTGATCGTCATCCGGACGAGCACCTTCTTCTCCGGCTCAGAGAAGAAGGTCGCGTTGTCCAGAAGTTCCGCGATGACGTGCACGAGGTCGGAGACCGCGCGCCCCTGCACCGCGACGTCCGGCGCGGAGGCCACCTCGACGCGGACGTACTGCTCCACCTCGGACACCGCCGCGCCGACCACGTCGGAGGCGGGCACCGGCCGCGACAGCTGCCGCGACAGGCCGGTGCCGGAGAGCACCAGCAGGGACTCCGAGTTCCGCCGCATACGGGTCGCGAGGTGGTCCAGCTCGAACAACGACGCCAACTGGTCCGGATCCTGCTCGTCCTGCTCCAACCGGTCGATCAACGCCAACTGGCGCTCCACCAGCGCCTGCGACCGACGCGACAGGTTGACGAAGATCGAGTTGATGTTCTCGCGGAGGAGCGCCTGCTCGGTCGCCATCAGGACCGCCTGCTCCTGCACCGCGTCGAAGGAGCGGGCCAGCTGACCCGTCTCCTCCCTGGTGAACACCGGCACCGGCTCGACCGCGTGCTTCGCGGCCTCGGCCGGGTTCGGGTGGGCGAGGATGCGCTGCACCGATGCGGGCAGCTTCCGGTTCGCGACCTCGAGTGCCTCGCGGCGCAGCACGCGCAGCGGGGTCAGCAGCGACCTGGTGACGATCACCATCAGGCCGATCGCGAGCAGCAGCGCGACGAGGACGATGGCCGCGTCGCGCCATGCGGAGGCGACGGCCTCGTTGGCCAGCTCGTCCGCGTCGCCGCGCAGCTGGTCGAGCAGCGCGATCTCCACCGTGCGCATGCGTTCGACCGTGGCGGCGCCGTTGTTGCTCAGGTCGGGCGGGTTGATCTGCAGCGACAGCTGGGTTTCCGGCGTGGAACGCTCGGCGGCGGAGATCGCCTGCGCCTTGATCCGTTCCCGGCCGTCCACCTCGCTGCCGGAGACCGTGTCGTTGTACAGCTGGAGCTGTCCGAGCGACGCGTTCGCCTTGTAGTCGGCGAGCGCGCCCACGGTGGCGGCCTGCGCGTCGCGGATGCGGGAGAGCAGGTCGGCCGGGAAGCTGTCGTGCACGGCCGCGATCTGCAGGATCGCGTTCTCGATCGAGACGCTTTCCTTCGCCTCGGACAGCGACTGGATGACCGTGCCCTCGCGCAGCAGGTTCCGGTCGGTGACCGCGGTGTTGATCTCGCGGCCGAGCCGGACGACCGCGTCCAGCACGCGTGAGTACGCGTTGAAGACCGCGGCGTCCGGGTAGTCGGTGTTCTGCGTGGTGTCGCGGATCGCCGTCAGCGCGGAAAGGCGCTGCAGACCGATGTTGTACCGCTCCTTGGCGGACTCGTCGTCGGTGTCCAGCTCGGTCGCCAGCTGCTGCGCGGCGGTGACGGCCTTGTCGACCTGGCCGATCTGGGCGTCGAGCCCGGTGCGCGAGTCTTCGCGGTCCGCGGCCACCCAGGCCACGGCGAGGTCGCGTTCCTTCTGCAGCTCGTGCACCACTCGGGTCACGTTCCGGGCCAGGTCGACCTGGTTGACCGTCTGGCGGAACTCAGCGGCGCGGTCCAGGTCGCCCGCCGCCCGCAGGCCGCCGAGCGCGAGCGCGGTCAGGGTCGGAACGACGATGACCGCGATGACCTTGGTGCGCAGTCGCCAGTTCCGCATGCGCAGGAGCGACCCGCCCTTCCGCCCGACGGCGGGAGCGGGGTCGTGCCCGGGCGCGGGACGGCCGCGGGCAGCGTTGTCCCCGAACTTGCCGCCGGAGCGGTGTGGGACGTCAGCGGTGGCGTCGGGCACTCCCAGCACTCTCCCTGATCGAAAAGCCGACAGCCCGTCTGCTCGAACGGGCAGGTACGTCGGTGACGTCCGTGTCAAGTCGCGCGCCGCCGAGGCGGCGTTGTCCCCAATCGGCCACCGCCCGGGCTTCCCGCGTGGGAAGCACACACAGGCATGTGACCACTACTCGTTGCAACTTCAACGAACATCAATCTCGACGTGGCAGCAGAAGGTAGCGGAGTGTATCGCCCCGCGTAAGCCCTTCGAGCGATCGGGGCACCCATTGGAGTGGCTAAACTCACACGATCGCGCGATCCCTCTCGATCGGTTTAGCACTGGACAGGTCACAAGTCGGTGACGAAGCTCGTCCCGCCGGGGTAGTCACCGGATCGCTGCTCGTGACGGAGGTGCGCAGGTGGCGGCCATTGTTCGGCCCTCGACACGGGCCCACTGCCACCCGTTCAGCGGTGTCCTGACCGGAAAAGTAAATGCGCGGACACGCATTGTGACCCGGGATAAGGATCTCTACAGTGGCGGCCTGGTGTACGGGGCACCACCGATATCAGCTTTCAACACCTCACCCATGAGGAGAGGCTCCACATGCCCACAGGCAGCACCGGGCGCGGTTTCCGCTCCCGTCTTCCCTTGGTCGCATCGGCACTGACGCTGGCGATGGCGCTGTCCAGCTGCAGTGCGCTGGGTGGTTCGGACGACTCCGAGCCGCAGTCCGGTGGCAACGGCAAGCTCGAGACGACCGACCTGAACATCTCGATCATGAAGACCACCGACCTCGCACCGTTCCACCTGGCGATGCAGGAGGGTTTCTTCAAGGACGAGGGCCTGAACGTCACGTTCGTCGACGCCCCGTCCGGTGGCGAGTCGGTCAACAAGCTCATCTCCGGCGAAGTCGACATCTCGTACTCGAGCTACACGCCGTTCTTCCTCGCGGAGAGCAAGGGAGCCGGGAAGCCCAAGGGTGGCATCAAGATCGTCGCCGACGCGTCGTCGGCCGGTCCGAACAGCTGCATGGTGGTCGCGCTGCCGAACTCGAAGGTGAAGAGCGTGCAGGACATGGCGGGCAAGCGCGTCGCCGTCACCGCCACCGGCACCATCTCCGACCTGCTCACCATGGCCACTCTGAAGACGAAGGGCGTGGACTACAAGAGCATCAACTGGGTCAAGACGCCGTTCCCCGCCACCGCGGACGCGCTCAAGGCGGGCAACGTGGACGCCGCGTTCGTGACCGAGCCGTTCCTGAGCCAGACGCAGACCGAGGCGGGCGCGCTGCCCATCTTCGACACCGCGACGGGTCCGACCGCCGACATGCCCACCGCGGGCTGGGCCTCCACCGGTGACTTCGTGTCGAAGAACAAGAACTCGATCGCCGCGTTCCAGCGTGCGATGCAGCGGGGCACCGACCTCGCGCTGTCCGACCGTTCGCTGGTCGAGCCGCTGCTGGTCAAGTTCTCCGGTGTGGACGAGAACATCGCGAAGGTCGCGACCCTGCTGACGTTCCAGTCGAAGCTCGACGCGACCAGGATCCAGCGCGTGCCGGACCTGATGAAGGAGTTCGCGGTCATCGAGAAGGAGATCGACGTGACCTCGATGATCGTCCCGACCGCACCGCTGACCTGACGTCTGAACCACTGCGGTGCGACCTGTCATCCGGAATCTGATCGGGCTGGCCGGCTTCCTCCTGTTGTGGGAGGGAGTCAGCCAGTCCGGTCTGGTCAGCAAGAACTCCCTGCCGCCGCCCAGTGTGGTGTTTCCCCGGCTGGTGGAACTGCTCGGCGAGACCTCGTTCATCCGGGACGTGATCGCGACGGTGCTCGCGTGGCTCATCGCCCTGGGCATCGCCATCGCCATCGCCGTCCCCGCGGGTCTGCTGCTCGGCAGCATGCCGTGGCTGCGCAGCTCGACCAGGTCGCTGATCGAGTTCATCCGGCCGATCCCGCCGGTGGCGCTGATCCCGCTGATCATCATGACCATCGGCTCCGGACCGGAGGCGAAGATCACGCTCGCCGTGCTCGCGTCGGTCTGGCCGATCCTGTTCAACATCATCTACGCGCTCGACGACATCGACCCGCTCCTGCTGGACACCGCGCGGTCGTTCGGCAACAAACGTGCCCGAGTGCTCGCCACGGTCGCGCTGCCACACGTGGCACCGTTCGCGTTCACCGGCATCCGCCTGTCCGCGGCGATCGCGCTGATCGTCACGGTCTCCACGGAGTACCTGGCGGGCAGCGAGATCGGCGTCGGCGCGTTCATCATCGACGTCTACACGACGGTCAGCGGCATGGACGAGGTGCTCGCGGGCACCATCGTCATCGGCGTCATCGGGTACCTGGTCAACGAGGGCCTGGAGAAGCTCGGCAAACGCGTCTTCCACTGGAGCGACACGACCCGCGTGGAGGCCCTGTCATGAAACGCGTGACGGGTCTCGCCCAGCGCTGGATCGTGTTCGCGATCGCGGTGGTCGTCTGGCAGCTGCTCACGGCGTCGGCGCAGAACGTCTACTTCCCCACCCCGTGGCAGATCCTGCACCACGGCTGGAAACTGTGGTTCCTCGACGAGAACGGCGACTTCGCCCTGACCGACGCGGTCACCGACGACATCCTGCCCAGCCTCGGCCGGGTGCTCGGCGGCTGGGCGCTGGCCGCACTCGTCGGCGTGGTGATCGGCACCGCGCTCGGCCGTTCGCGCACCGGCATGCAGTACGTCGGGCCGCTGTTCGCGTTCTTCCGTTCGCTGCCCTCCCCCGCGCTGCTGCCGGTGTTCATCGTGCTCCTGGGCCTCAACGACGACATGAAGATCGCGCTGATCGTGTTCGGGTGCGTCTGGCCCATCCTGTTGAACACGGTCGACGGCGTACGCTCGGTGGACGGGGTGAAGACCGACACGGCGCGAGCGTTCCGCACCTCCCGACCCCAGTGGGTGGCGATGGTGGTGCTGCCCGCCGCGCTGCCGAAGATCTTCGCCGGTCTCCGGCTCAGCCTGGCGATCGCGGTGATCCTCATGGTGGTGTCCGAGATGGTCGGCGACACCGTGGGCATCGGGGCCAACCTGGTCGAGGCGCAGAGCCAGTTCGACTTCCTGACCATGTGGGCGTGGATCATGCTGCTGGGGATCATCGGCTACGTGCTGAACCTCGCGCTGCTCGCCGTGGAGCGCCGTGCCCTGCGGTGGCAACCGACCCGCTCCGCCGTGGCCGACGCCGCGCGGACCGCCAAAGCCGGAGGATGAGAGACACCATGCCGACCATGCTGGAGGTGCGCGAGCTCGCGCACCGCTACGGCACCGGCCCCGCGGCACACGTGGCGGTGGAGAACCTCACCTTCACCGTCGCCAAGGACGAGCTGGCGTGCATCGTCGGCCCGTCCGGGTGCGGCAAGTCCACGCTGCTGCGGTGCATCGCCGGCCTGACCAAGCCGACCGCGGGCGAGATCAGCCTGCACGGTGACGCCGTGCAGGGCGTGCCGAACGACCTCGCCGTGGTGTTCCAGGACTACAGCCGTTCGCTGTTCCCGTGGCTTTCCGTGCGTGGCAACGTGGAGTTCCCGCTGCGCACCCGGGTACGCGGCCGTGCGGAGCGGCGGCGGCGCGCGGAGGAGGCGCTGCGCTGGGTGGACCTGGAGGCGGCCGCGGGCAAGTACCCGTGGCAGCTTTCCGGTGGCATGCAGCAGCGGGTTTCCATCGCGCGAGCACTGGCGTGCCAGCCGGCGCTGCTGCTGATGGACGAGCCGTTCGCGTCCGTCGACGCACAGACCAGGGCCGACCTCGAGGACCTGCTGTTGCGGGTACGCAGGGAGCACCAGAGCACGGTTCTCCTTGTCACGCATGACATCGACGAGAGCGTCTACCTGGGTGACCGGGTGCTGGTGCTGTCGAAGTCACCGGCGTCGATCGTGGCCGACCTGCCGGTCGGGCTGCCCGCGGACCGCGACCAGATCACCACCCGCGGCTCGGCCGAGTTCGTGGAGCTGCGCACGGAGATCGCGCGCCTGCTGCACGACCGGCCGTCGGCGGCGGAGCCCGAACCGTCCCCGGACGCGCTGGCCGCCGAGAAGTTCCTGGCGGCCGAGCGCGCCGAGGCACAGGAGTCGACGCGCGCTCAGTAGAGCACCGTCGGTTTCGGGTCCACGCGGACGTGGACCAGGGTGGGCCGGTCGTCGGCGAGCGCCTGGGTGAGCGCGGGCTTCAGTTCGTGCGGCCGCGTGACCCGGTGGGTGTGGCAGCCCATGCCCTCGGCGAGCGCGACGAAGTCGATCCCGCCGAGTTCCACGCCGGGCATCTTGTCGTCGGGGCCGGAGAGGATGTCGACCGCCGCGTACTGGGCGTTGTCCAGCACCACGAACGTGACCGGCAGGTGCTCACGCGCGGCGGTCCACAGGCCCTGGATCGAGTACATGCTCGACCCGTCGCCGAGCACCGCGACGACTTTCCGGTCCGGCGCGCCGAGCGCGGCGCCGACCGCGGCGGGCAGGCCGTAGCCGAGCGCGCCGCCGCCGGTGCTGAGCAGTCCCGTGCGCGTCGCGCGCACCGGCAGGTACTCGCGGCGGACCAGGAGGTGGCTCGGGATTTCCTCCACCAGCAGGACGTTCTCGTCGAGTTCGTCGGCGAGGTTCGCGAACACCCACTCGACGGTGATCGGCGTGGTCTCCGGTGGCCGCGGCCTGCGGGTTCGGCCCGCGGGCACCGAACGGGTCGGCTCGGCCAGGCTCGCGGTGACCGCGCGGATCGCCGCACGCACACCGGAACGGATCCCGTTGCCTTCACGCGCCCGCGCCAGTACCTGCTCGTCGTCGCTGACCAGGTACAGCGGCGGCAGCGCGAGGTCCGTGGTGCCGCGGTAGACGTGGTACAGGAACGCGGGCGCGCCGAGCACGACGACCAGATCGTGTCCCTGCAACGCTTCGGCGGTGCCCCGCTCCTCGGGCGGCAGGAACCCGGCGAACTGCGGGTGGTCCTCAGGGAAGCAACCACGCCACGCCATGGGACTGGCCCAGACGGTGGCCCGGGCCCGTTCCGCCAGCGCCACCGCGTCCGGGATCGCGCCCTCCGCGTCGACGCCCGGACCCATCACCAGCGCCGGGCTCGCGGCGGCGTCCAACGCGGCGACCAGTCCGGTGATCGCGTCGGGATCCGGCCCGAAACCGGGTAGCTTCGGGCGTTGCGGTAACGGATCGCATTCTGCGTCCCAGTCGTCGGCCGGGACCGACACGAACACCGGCCCGTACGGCGGCTGCGTGGCGACGCGGTACGCCTGGGCGATCGCCCCCGGCACATCCTGCGGGCGCGCGGGTTCGACCGCCCACTTGACGTACGGGCGAGGGAACGTGGTGGCGTCCAGCGCGCCGAGGAACGGCTCGCTGGGCATGAGGGAACGGACCTGTTGCCCGGCGAGCACGATCATCGTGGTGTTGTTGCGGTACGCGGTGAACAGGTGCCCCAGCCCGTGCCCGACGCCGCCCGCGGAGTGCAGGTTGACGAGCACGGCACAGCCCGACGCGTGCGCGTACCCGTCGGCCATGGCGACCGCGACCGACTCCTGCAACCCCAGCACGTAACGGAAGTCGTTGGGGAAGTCACGCAGGAAACCGATCTCCGTGGTGCCCGGGTTGCCGAAGATCGTGGTCAGCCCGTACGAACGGAGCACGTCCCGGGTCGCGTCCCGGACCGTGGTCACCGCTTCGCCCTCGAGCCGGGCCCCGTCTCGTCGAAGTCGATGACCGGCGCGACGGCGACTCCCAGCGCACTGGCACCGATGATCTTGCGGGCGGCCTGGTTGCCCATCGGCATGAACGTGCCGGCCTGGGCGTCCCGCCACATGCGCTCGTACGGCAGCTTGCGGGAGAAGCTGGCGCCGCCGAGCACGTCGACCAGCCGCCGCAGCACCAGGGTGGCGTTGTTGCTGGCCACGTACTTCACGAGCGCGCAGCGCGCGATGCCCTCCTGCACGCCCACCTCGAACAGCCGCCGCGAGGTGACCTCCTGCGCGTGCCGGTACGTCAGCGCACGGCAGGACTCCACGAGGATCTGGCACTCGCCGATCGTGTCCTGCACCAACGGGTCACCGCCCTTGCCGCGCCCGGCCAGCTGGGTGACGGCCCAGTCGAGCGCACCGGCGGCGATCCCGGTGTACACGGCGGCGAACGCACCCATCGCCCACGACCACACGGTTTCCAGCACCCGCGCGTCGAGGTGCCCGACCGGCAACGAGTGCACGGCGTCCTCGTCGGCGACGAACACGTCCTCGTAGGCGACGTCGTTGGACTGGGTGCCGCGCATGCCCATGGTGTCCCAGGTCTTGTTGATGGTGACACCGGGTGCGTCCAGCGCGATCCGGCACAGCACCAGACGGGGACCGCCGGGCGCGTCCTCCCACCGGGCCGTGGTCGAGCAGTGCGTCGCCACGGTGGAGTTGGTGGCGTAGGCCTTCCGCCCCGTCAGGCGAAACCCGCCGTCGACCTTGACCGCCGCGGTCCGTGCGTCGGTCATGTCGTTGCGCATGCCGGGTTCGCTGGTGATGGAGGCCCAGATCAGCCGGTCCTCGGCGGCCTCGCGGAGCAGTTGTTCAAGCCGGGGGTTCTTGGTACGCCGCCACACACTGGCCCACTGCCCGATCGGCGAGATGTGCATGGCGACGGCCAGAGCGGTGGACCCGTCTCCCATGGCGAGCCGTTCCAGCACCGGCACAAGCTCTTCCAGCGACGCACCCTGCCCGCCCAGCTCCGTGGGCACGGTGAGCCGCAGGAAACCGGCGGCCCGCAGATCGTCGTAGTTCTCCACCGGGAACGTGTTGTCCCGGTCGTGTTCGGGCGCCCGCTCGGCGAACGTGTCCGCGAGCTTCCCGGCGATGTCGACCAGTTCTTGCTGACGTGGAGTGAGACACATGTTCACCCGATCAAGCTACCGCCGGTCAATGGATCACCACAGCCCTGGGATTTTGTTCCCCGGAGGTACCGCGGGTTCGAGGGTCAGAGCACCTTGTTGCCGTACATCTCGCCCAGCGGGTCCGCGATCAGCTCGATGCGCGCACCGTCCGGGTCCTGGAAGTACACCGACACCTCGCTGTGCACCACGTGGTCCACACCGGCGTCCGTCAGCCGTGCCACCAGTTCGTCCCAGCGGGCCGGGTCGACGGAGATCGCCACGTGGTGGAGTCCGCCCAGAACTTCCTTGTACGGGCCCAGGTCCAGGCCCGGGAAGTCGAAGAACGCCAGCAGGTTGCCGTTGCCGATGTCGAAGAAGAAGTGGGACGAGCCCGCGTAGTCGCGGTTCTCGATCAGCTCCGTGAGCGGGAATCCGAGCAGGCCCTGGTAGAAGCCGATCGTCCGTTCGACGTCGCCTGCGATCAGGGCCGTGTGGTGCAGGCCGCGGGCCGTGGTGGCCGGGCGGTCCTCGGTCAGGTACTTCGCGCGTAGTTCTTCTCGGGTGGCCATCGGATTCGTCCTTTCAGTCGATGGTGGCGTGCATTTCCCAGACCAGGATTTCCGCGGGCTCGTCCGCGGTCACCCGCTGTCCGCCGGTCCCGGTGAAGCGGACCGCGTCGCCGGCGGCCAGTGCGCCGGTGTCCTCCAGGGTGACGCTGCCGCGTGGCACGAACAGGTGCGACAGCGGCGCGTCCGGCAGTTCGACGCTCTGACCGGGCGCCAGTCGAGCCGCGTACAGGGCCGCGTAGCGGTTGTGGATGCGGATCGCGGCCGCGTCCCGGTGTTTGTCCATGCCGGACGCGACCGGCACCAGACCGCCGGACAGCAGTTCGTGGTCGATCTCCAGTTGTTCGTAGCCCGGTGCGATGCCCGGCTCGTCCGGCAGCACCCACATCTGCACGAAGTGCACCGGCTCCGGGTCGCTCGCCGGTCGCCACGTGTCGTTCTTCTCCGAGTGCAGGATGCCCGTGCCCGCGCTCATCCGCTGTGCCAGGCCCGGGTAGATCACGCCCGAGTGGCCCTCCGAGTCCTGGTGCACCAGCGCGCCGCCGAGGACCCACGTGACGATCTCCATGTCCTGGTGCGGGTGGGTGTCGAACCCGGTGCCCGGCTCGACGATGTCGTCGTTGTTCACGAGCAGCACACCGTGGTGCGTGTTCGCCGGGTCGTAGTGGCCGCCGAACGAGAACGAGTGCTTCGAGTCCAGCCAGTCGATCCTGGTGGAGAAGCGGTCGTCCGCGCGGCGGACGTCGATCTTCGGGTGGGTCATGGCCGCCTCCTGCGGATGTCTTCTGCGCAAGACAATATCTCGACAATCTCTTCTTCGCAAGATAACTTCGCACAAGATTGTTCCCGGCGAGCTTCTTTCGCTAGAGTGACCGCATGCCGGACGACGACGAGATCGTGAGCTGGTGGGGCCTGGTCATCGAGGGCTACTACGCCACCCACAACCGCCTCATGAGCGGGATCGAGGCCCAGGTCGGTCTCGCGCCCGGCGCCTTCGACATCGTGATCCGGCTGCTCCGCTCCCCGGACCACCGGCTGCCGATGACGCGCCTCGCCAAGGAGGCGGCACTGTCCAGCGGCGGGTTCACGAAGGTCGCCGACCGGCTCGTCGCGGCCGACCTGATCTGCCGCGAACCCAGCGAGACCGACCGGCGCGTCACGTTCGCCGTGCTCACCGACCACGGCCGGGACGTGGCGGAACGTGCCCGCAAGGCCTGCGCGGACATCCTCCGCGAACGCCTGCTCGCCCCGCTGGGCGAGCAGCGCTGCGAAGAGCTGGCCGAGGCGATGCGGGACCTGCGCGCCGCCAACGGTTAGCGGAAGGCGCTGTGCCCCGTGAGCGCCTGCCCGATGATCATCTGGTGGACCTCTGAGGTGCCCTCGTAGGTGAGCACGGACTCGAGGTTGTTGGCGTGCCGCAGCACCGGGTACTCGAGGCTGATCCCGTTCGCGCCGAGCAGGGTCCGGCACTCCCGCGCGATGGCGAGCGCCGCGCGGACGTTGTTGAGCTTCCCCACGCTGACCTGTTCGGACCGCAGCCGGCCCTCGTCCTTCAGCCTGCCGAGATGCAGGGCCAGCAGCATGCCCTTGCCCAGCTCGACCGTCATGTCCGCGAGCTTCAGCTGTGTCGCCTGGTACGCGGCGAGCGGCTTGTCGAAGATGTCGCGCTGCCCGACATACTGGATCGCGGTGTCCAGGCAGTCGCGGGCCGCGCCGAGCGCCCCGAACACGATCCCGTAGCGGGCCTCGTTCAGGCACGCCAGCGGACCGGACAGGCCGCGCGCCTCCGGCAACATCGCCGACCCGGGCAGACGCACGTCCTCGAGCACCAGTTCACTGGTCACGGAAGCACGCAGCGACAGCTTCCTGCCGATCTCCGGCGCCCGGAAGCCGGGCGTGTCCGTGGGCACCACGAAGCCGCGGATCTTGTCGTCCGTCCGCGCCCACACCACGGCCACATCGGCGACGGACCCGTTGGTGATCCACATCTTGGTGCCGTTCAGCACCCAGTCGTCGCCGTCGCGGCGGGCGTGGGTGCGCATGCCGGCGGGGTTGGACCCGAAGTCCGGTTCGGTCAGCCCGAAGCAGCCGATGGCCTCGCCCGCGGCCATGCGCGGCAGCCACTCCTGCTTCTGCTCCTCCGACCCCCACCGCCAGATCGCGAACATCGCGAGCGACCCCTGCACCGACACCAGGCTGCGCAGCCCGGAGTCGGCCGCCTCCAGCTCCATGCAGGCGAGTCCGTACGCGGTGGCGCTGGTGCCCGCGCAGCCGTACCCGGTCAGGTGCATGCCGAGCACGCCGAGTTTGCCCAGCTCACGGGCCAGTTCACGGGCGGGGATGGTCGCGTTCTCGAACCACTCCGCGAGGTGCGGGCGGATCCGTTCCGCGGTGAAGTCGCGGACCGTGTCGCGGATCGCGCGGTCCTCCGCGCCGATCAGGTCCTCGACGTCGAACAGGCCGAGCGGGGTCTGCGGGTCGACCATGACCGTCCTCTCACATGAAGCGGGCATCCCGAAGGTACTTCCGCGCGGGGTAATCGTCGACATCGCCATGGGTACGGCGACCGGCATGGCGGGCACGCCACCCACCGTGAGCCCGATCGGAGCAGTGAAGAGGCTCCGTTACGCGCCTTTATGTGGGTTATTTACCCCAAGGCTCTTGATTGTGCGTCTTTGTGTCGTACACATCGACGTATGCCCCTGCGCAGAAGAACCTTCCTGCTGGGCGGTCTCGCCGGTGCCGGCGCCGGCCTGATCGCGTTCAGTTCCGCCTCCTCCGCCGCCACCTACCCGTTCGCACTCGGCGTCGCCTCCGGCGAACCGGCCGCGGACGGGTTCGTCATCTGGACCCGTCTCGCCCCCAACCCGCTCAACCTCGACGGGTTCGGCGGCATGCCGGACCAGCCGGTCACCGTCGAATGGCAGGTGGCGAACGACGAGTACTTCCGCGACGTGGTCGCGTCCGGCTCGACCACGGCCGTCCGGGCGTCGGCGCACAGCGTGCACGTCGAGGTCACCGGGCTGCCGGCAGGTCGGGTGTATTGGTACCGCTTCCGGGCCAACAACCACATATCGCAAGTCGGGCGTACTCGAACCGCACCCGCGGTCGGCACCTCCCCCGCGCTGACGATGCTGTTCGCGTCCTGCGCGCACTACGCCTCCGGCTACTACACGGCGTACCGGCGGATGGCCGAGGAGAACCCGGACCTGATCCTGCACCTCGGCGACTACATCTACGAGTCCGGCGCCTCCGGCGTCCGCGCGCACCTGCCCACCAGGGAGATCACCAGCCTCGCCGACTACCGGGTGCGGCACGCGCAGTACCGCGGCGACGTCGACCTGCAGGCCGCGCACCACGTCGCGCCGTGGGTCGTCGTGTGGGACGACCACGAGGTCGAGAACAACTACGCGGACCTGGTCCGCGGCGACGGCTCCCCCACCGGCGACTTCCGCGCCCGCCGCGAGGCCGCCTACAAGGCGTACTACGAGCACATGCCGCTGCGGTCCGCGCAGCTGCCGTCGGCAGAGAACCTCCAGCTGTACCGGCGGCTGCGGTGGGGCAGCCTGGCGACGCTCCACATGCTCGACACCCGCCAGTACCGCATGGACCAGGCGTGCGGCGACGGTTCGCAGGTGTGCCCGGAAGCCGACGACCCGGCGCGCACGATCACCGGCACCACACAGGAGTCGTGGCTGCTGAACGGTCTCGGCCAGCGGCTCGCGACCTGGGACCTGATCGGTCAGCAGGTGTTCTTCGCGCAGCGCCTCAACAGCGACGCGGGCGCCCGCAGCATGGACGCGTGGGACGGCTACACCGCCAACCGCAAGCGGATCCAGGACGGCTGGCAGGCCAGGGGGAACACGAGCACGGTCGTGCTCACCGGTGACGTGCACCGGCACTGGGCGGCCAACATCATGAACAACTACACGACGCAGGACAAGGTCATCGGCACCGAGCTGGTGACCACGTCGATCACCTCCGGCGGCGACGGGAACGCGACCGACGACGGCACGTCGAGCCGCAACCCGCACGTGAAGTTCAACAAGAACCAGCGCGGCTACGTCCGCACGAGGACCACGCCGACGCAGATGAACGTCGACTTCCGCGTGCTGGACAAGGTGACCGTCCGCGACTACCCGATCAAGACCGCGAAGAGCTACGTGGTCCAGGCCGGCAACCCGGGCCTCCAGAACCCGTGAACGGAGCTGCGTTGATGAGACGCGTCATCATCCCGGCCCTGGTCGCCACGCTCGGCCTGGCGACCGCTCCGCTCGCGACCGCGGACGGCACGCTCGCGTGGGCCAGGGTCAACACGACGACCACCGGCGACCAGGACAACTCGTCGGTCGCGGTGTCCCGCACCGGCTACACGGCCGTGGTGTGGGAAGACGACCGGGACACCACCGCGCCGACCGACACCGTGCACACCGAGGTCTTCATACGGCTGTACCGCGACGGCGCCCCGGTGTTCGAGAAGAAGGTGTCCACCGGCGGCACGGGGAACTGGCGGCACGTCCAGCCCGACGTCGCGGTCCGCGACAACGGCGCCACGGTGGTCACGTGGTCCGACGACCAGGACGGCAACGGCTACTACCAGATCCGCGTGCACACCTACGACGCCGCGGGCACGCAGACCGGCACGGCCACGGCCAACGGAACCGCGGCGGGTCAGCAGACCAACTCGGAGGTGGCGGTCGACCCGGACGGCTCCGCGTTCGCGGTCGTCTTCGAGGACGAGCAGACCGACGCGGCGCCGACGGTCCGCCTGTCCGGTTTCGGGTCGATCACGTCGAAGACGTACGAGATCCGCGCACACGCGGCGGGCGGCACGAACCGCCACCCCGACGTCGCGATGGGCGCCGCGGGCAACGCGATCGTCGTGTGGGACGAGGACCTCGACGGCAACGGCTACTACAACGTGGGCCTGGCGAGTTTCACGCCGAGCGGCGCGACCAAGATCGCCAAACGCCTGGCCAACGTGGCAACCGGTGGCCAACAGCGGAACACGACGGTGGCGGCCAACTTCAACGGCGACTTCGTGGTCGGCTGGGAAACCGACCACCAGGGCACCGACCAGATCGGCGTCCGCTCGTTCACGGCGACGGGCGCGGCCCCGGCGGAGGCGTTCCTCCCGGGCAACGACCCGCAGGTAGGCCTGGACGACCAGCGCCATGCGGTCGCGTACTGGACCCTCGGCGACGACGTCTACCTACAGGGCCTGAACCCCGACGGTACGTCGGCAGGCCGCCAACCACAGATCCGAGCCAACCCGTCCACCACGGGACGGCAGAACCAGCCCGCCCTGGCCGTGGACCCGTACGGGCGGATCACACTGACCCACAGCGACGACGCCGACGGCGACGACTTCGACGAGGTGACCATCGGCACGGGCCTCACCAACAGCACGTGGTGACCACCCTCGCGGCTGCCCTGAAAGCGTCTTTCGGGATGTTGACTGCCCCGAAAGACGCTTTCAGGACGTCGAGGCGCACTCGGACATGAGCCGGTCCCTGGCCCGCGCGATGTGCGGCTCGGCGAAGGCGCCCGCCCGGACCACCAGGAAGATCGTGTTGGTCGGCAACCGACCTTCGCCGCGGATGATCAGCTCACGGAGCTCCCCGGTCGCCAACTCGTTCTCGCACAGGTACCTCGGCAGCACGGTCGCGCCCGCGCCCGCCACGGTCGCCGCCAGCACGGCCCGCAGGTCCGGCACGACGACCACCGCCCGCCCAGGCGGCAACGTCTTGTACACCGTCTTCCAGTACCGCCGAATCAACGGCAGGTCCTCGGCGTACGCCACCCACGGCGCGTCGCCGAGCACACCCGTCGTGTCCGGGTAGTACCAGCGATCCGCCGCGACGAGAGTCAGCTCCTCCTCGTAGAGAGGGGCGGACAGAACGCCCCGCACGCGTGGCTTGGTCCCGGTGATCACCAGGTCGAGACCGCCATTGGCGAGCTGGTCGAGCAACTCCTCCGGCATGCCGAAGGTGACCCGCAGCGCGGTGTCCGGTAGTTGGACGAGCGCGGGCAGGGCCTTCAACGTCATGAACTCGGCGGGCCCACCGACGTGCAGCGACACCTTGCCGCCGACGAAGTCGCCCAACGCCGCGGTCAGGTCGTCGAGCGGCCCGGCGAGCCGCCGTGCGAGGTCCTCACCGGCCGCGGTGGTGGTCACGCCGCGGGCATGGCGGTGGAAGAGCGGCTTGCCGACCTGCTTCTCCAGCGTCTTGAGCTGGGCGGTGACGGCGGGCTGGGACAGGTCGAGGAGCTGCGCGGCGGCCGTGACGGACCCGGCGCGGTGCACGGCGAGGAACGTCCTGAGCAGGTCGAGTGAAGTCATCAGAATTCTGATATTACACCGCACAAGTTCTATTGGTTCTCGATGTCTCCCGCGTGCCATCCTGGTCACATGAAAGCAATCCTTCTCGCTCTGACCAGCCATGACGACCTCGGCGGGCTCCGCACGACCGGCTTCTACGTCCCGGAGGCCGCGCATCCGTGGCGGGTGTTCCGCAACGCCGGTTTCGCGGTCGACCTGGTGAGCGTCGGCGGTGGCCGACCACCGCTGGACGGCTTCGACGCCGACGACGGAACCCAACGCGACTTCGTGAACCTGCCCGCGCTGGGCACCACACGGCGGGCGGCCGAGGTCGACGCCGTCGGCTACGACGCGATCCTGTACGTCGGCGGCCACGGCACCATGTGGGACTTTCCCGACGACGAGGGCCTCGCACGACTGGGACGCGACATCTACGAGGCCGGTGGTGTCGTGGCGGCCGTGTGCCACGGCCCGTCCGCCCTGGTGAACCTGACACTCACCGACGGCACGTATCTCGTGGAGGGCAAGGAAGTCTCGGCCTTCACCAACACCGAGGAAGAAGCGGTCGGGCTGGCGGGTGTCGTGCCGTTCCTTCTGCAGTCCGCGCTGGAGGAACGCGGCGCGAAGCACGTCGGCGCTCCCGACTTCGAACCCCAGGTCTCGGTGTCCGAACGTCTGGTCACGGGCCAGAACCCGGCCAGCGCCACGAAGGTCGCCGAGGAGGTGGTGCGTCTGCTGAGGGCCAACCGCTGATCCTCGCCGCCGCCCACGTCGCCGTTCGCCCGCACACCCCAGTCCCCACCGCCACAGGAAGAGGTGATCCTCACACGACCCATTTGCGACACACGGTTGCCGTTCGCCGGTGAGCCACCTGTCGACTGTGTTTCGATCATCGGCGACCAGCCGCTCCAGCCGACGTTCGGAACCGCATGCCCTCCTTGCTTCTCACGTTGCTGTCCCTCCCGGTCTACCTGCTGATGCTGTGGCCGCTGGTCGTGGCGTCACGGCGGGTCCTCGGGGTGCGCATCAGGACAGTGCGGGCGCTGATCGGCGCCGTACTGGGCTGGTACGTGGCCGGTCAGCTCACGGGCTGGTTGTTCCCGAACGTCCACCAGACGCCGAGCCTGTTCGTGGGCCTGCTCATCCCGATCGCGGGCTGCGCGTTCCTCGCCACGCTGACGTTCCTGTTCCTCGCCGAGATGGCGCTTCCCAGCGGTGGCGGGCTGGGGTTCGTCGGAAGGCTGCGCTCGATCCGGCGCCGGATGGCTCGCGCGCGGAGGTACTCGCAGGTCAGCAGGATCGCGGTGAAGCACGGCATCGGGCCGTACCTGGGCGGCAGGCGCGCGGAGGCCGGCACGCGCCACGCGGTGCTGGCGCGATCGTTGCGCCGGGCGTTGGAGGACGCCGGGGTCACGTTCGTGAAGCTGGGCCAGGTGCTGTCGACGCGGCCGGATCTGTTGCCGCCCGCGTTCATCGACGAGCTGAGCAGGCTGCAGGACCAGGTGGCACCGGTGCCGTTCGAGCGGGTGGAGCGGGACCTGGAGGAGGAACTGGGTCGTCCGGTGACGGAGGTGTTCGCGGAGTTCGACCGGGAACCACTGGCGGCGGCGTCCGTCGCCCAGGTGTACCGGGCACGGCTGCACAGCGGCGAGGACGTGGTGGTGAAGGTGCGCCGCCCGGACATCGACCGGGTGGTGGAACGGGACCTCGACATCGTCTACCGGGTCGCGCGGTCACTGGACCTGCGGGCGTCGTGGGCACGGTCGCTCGGCGTGGTCGATCTCGCCGACGGTTTCGCCGCCGCACTCACCGAGGAACTCGACTTCCGCGTCGAGGCACGCAACATCGCCGCGGTGAGCGCGGTCGGCAATGACGGTGAGATCGCACTGCCGACCGTCCACGGTGACCTGTCGAGCGAACGCGTCCTCGTGATGCGCCGCCTGGACGGCGCCCCGGTTCGTTCGGCGATCGGCACCGTGGACAACGCCCGCCGCGACGAACTGGCACGAACGCTGCTGGAATGCGTGTTGCGACAAGTACTGCTGCACGGCGTGTTCCACGCCGACCCACACCCGGGCAACGTGCTGCTGTTGGCCGACGGCAAGCTGGGCCTGCTCGACTTCGGCTCGGTGGGGCGCCTGGACGCCACGCTGCGCGGCGGGCTGCGCAACCTGCTGGCCGCGATCGACCGAGGCGACCCGGCCGGCCTGCGAGACGGTCTGCTGGAGATCGTCGATCGCCCGGACGAGATCGACGAGCAGCGTCTCGAACGCGCGCTGGGCGCGTTGATGGCCAAGCACCTGTCCCACGGCCAGGCGCCGGACCTGGACATGTTCACGGACCTGTTCCGTGTCGTGGCCGAGTTCCGCCTGTCGATCCCACCGGCGATCGCCGCGGTGTTCCGCGCACTCGCGACGGTCGAGGGCACCCTTGGCCTGCTCGCACCGGGCTTCAACATCCTGGTCGAGTCCAGAGCCTTCGCCAACAAACTGATCGGAGAACAACTGCGACCGGACTCTCTACGCCGCACGGCGACCGAGGAACTGATGTCGTTGCTGCCGGTGCTGCGCAGGCTTCCCCGCCGCATCGACCGGGTGACGTCTGCCCTGGAACAAGGCCGTCTGTCCCTGAACATCCGCCTGTTCGCGGACGAACGCGACCGCGCGGTGGTCACGACGATGCTGCACGAACTCCTGCTCGCCTTCACGGGCATGGCGACCGGTGTCATGGCCGTCCTGCTGCTGACCAGCACGGGCGGTCCGCGAGTGAGCCCGGAGCTGACGCTGAACCAGATATTCGGCTACAACCTGCTCGTCGTCAGCGCGCTGCTGGGCCTCCGCCTCCTCTTCGTCGTGTTCCGCGCACAACGCAAGCCCACCGGCAGTTCCAACGCGCCAACCTGACGCCCTGCTACCTCCTGGCCGTCCCAGGAGCGGACACCCGGCGTTGGATGGCCGTCAGCACCCGGTCCGGGAGAACCCTCCCGGCCACCGCCTGAGCCTTGTTCCGCAGAGATCCCGTGACCACGTGATCCTTGCCCGCCAGCATGGCCTCCACCGCCTGCCGGGCCACGTCGGCCGCGTCGCCCTTCGGGCCCGCGCCCAGCTTGGTGTCCGTCATGCCCGCGCGTTCGAAGAACCGGGTCGCCGTCGGCCCCGGCATGACCGCCGTGACGGTCACCCCCGTGCCCATCAACTCCTCACGCAGCCCCTGCGCGAACGACTGCAGGAACGCCTTCGACGCGTGGTAGACCGCCTGGAACGGCCCCGGCGACGTCGCGGCGATGGACGACGTGAACAACAGCCTGCCCCCGGCTCGGTCGACCATGTCCGGGACCAGCAGTTTCACCAGGTGAACCGCGGACCGCACGTTGAGGTCCACCACCGCCAACTGGTCCGCCAACGACGTGTCCTGGACGAATCCACCGCTGACGCCCACGCCGGCGTTGATCGCCAGGACGCTCACGGGACGGTTCAGGGACTGGATCTTGGTGGCGAACGCGTCGACCTCCTTGGGCACCGTGAGGTCGACGCGCATGGCGGTGACCTGGGCGCCTGGGCGTTCGAGTCGGGCCGGGGCCGTGGTGATCCCCTCGTCCTCCGCCACCACCAGCAGGTCGTGGCCCCGGTCGGCCAACTCGTTGGCGAGTTCGTGACCGATGCCACTGGAGGCGCCGGTCACGACAGCGAGCGGGCGCTCGTTCAGTTCAGTCATACCGCGGCGATTACCCTTGCGGGCATACCGCGGCGATTACCCTTGCGGGCCGTGGTCATGCGTGGCCGCGTTTGCGCTGTTCAACGCGTTTTTCTCGGCGGATGTTTGAACATCGCCCGCTGGGGCTATCCAGGCTCGACGCGCCGGTCGAGACCGACGGCGGTGAGTCGTGAGCTGACAGGAGGGCCGGGTGGACACAGAGGGCTTCCAGTCCTGTGTGACGGTGAGAGCGGGGGCCACGCGTGGCCTTGTGACGTATTGGATGATGGCGTGGTGAGTTCAGAGCCATTCCGAGACGCTGACCAGAGCAAGCCCGCCGCACCTGGACTGTCCGTCCTGGTGGAGCCCCATGGCGAGGCCGTCGTGCTCAACGTGGCCGGAGAGATCGACCTGGCCACCGCCCCCCAGCTGGGCGATTCGATCAACGCTGCCATGGAGCAGCGACCGGAGACGCTTGTGGTCGACCTGAGTCAGGTGGACTTCCTCGCGTCGGCGGGCATGGCGGTGCTCATCGGGTGCCATCAGCAGGCCAAAGGCAATCTGCGCTTCCGGATTGTCGCTACCGGGAGCGCCACGTTCCGCCCCATGGAGTTGACTGGGATGACCGACGAGATCTCGATCTACCCCACGCGCGACGAAGCACTCGCCGCCGACTGAGGGCGATTCGCTCCGGTCGCTCGGCGGCGCGAGCGACCGGAACGCTAAATGTTGGAGGCTTCGGCCGTGAACCTGGGGCAACAGAATCTCGACAACCTCCCCACGGAGGACCTGCACTTCCGGGTGCCCGCGGTGGCCACCCGCCTCGCCGTCCTCCGGCACGCGCTGGCCCAGTGGGCGGCGCGTGTCGGCCTGTCCGACGAGGACGCCGAGGCCCTGGTGCTCGCCAGCTACGAAGCCATGGCCAACTCCGTCGAACACGCCTACCGCGACCAGACCCAGGGCCTGCTGGACCTGCGCGGCGAGGTCGACGAAGCACAACACCGCGTGGTCATCACCGTCACCGACTACGGGCGGTGGCAGCCGCCGCAGCCGAGCAACGGGCTGCGCGGCCGCGGGTTACCGCTGATCCAGGGCCTCACGGCGACGTCGACGATCACGCCGACGACCGCGGGCACCACCGTGACGATGTTCTGGCCACTGACGCAGCCCTGCTAATTCTCCGGACAAATCCCACTCGAATTCCCCCCACTTTAATCAGCCTGTATCCAGGCGATTCCCGTGCGTGATCAGAATGCCGCGATGGTCCAGCTCGGACGGTCGGTTGGGTCCGTTCGGACGATTCGCCCATGTGACCTCGCCGGTACCGTCATGCGACGAGAGGGCTTGGCAGGAAAGGCGTGGGACATGAGCGATGTCGACGGCCGCCGTTACCGGGTGGTGGTCAACGACGAGGAGCAGTACTCCATCTGGCCCGGTGATCAGGGGTTACCGGGGGGATGGCACGCGGAGGGCACCGAAGGGGAACGGTCGCTCTGCCTCGAGCACATCGAGCGCGTGTGGACGGACATGCGGCCACGCAGCGTGCGGGAGCACCTGTCCGCATAACTCGGGCAGCCGTGACGGCCGACGCCCGCTGACAGCGCACTGAACCCCCACTGAGTCAGTGGGTTATCTCGCCTACCCCGACCAGGTAATTGATGTGGCCCTGGGCCGGGTTGGCGCAAATTTCCGGGCGTCGGAACACAGCCATGGGCAAATGCCGTGCCGCATTTGCCCCGGATTTCATTACCGCGCATGCCCCACGGGCGGTGCCGTGCACCCGAATACCGCCGCGCCCGGCTGTCTCGCCGTGACCGCTGCGGCCCTGCTCCGGAAGGTCAGCCGTGACCATCGACGACACCTTCGTCTTCCCCACCTCGTCCGGCCAGCGCCGCCTGTGGCTGCTGGACCAGCTCATCCCAGGCAGCCCCGCCTACCACCTCGGCTGGCGTGTCACGCTCACCGGCCCGCTCGACCGCGACCGCCTCGAACAGGCGCTGACCACCGTCGTCAACCGGCACGAGGCGCTGCGCACCACGTTCACCGCCGCCGACGGCGTGCCCAGTCAGGTCGTGGTGGGCACCGCCGACATACGCGTGCCCGACCTCGCCGAGTCCGAGGTCGACGACCTCGTGCGCCACCCGTTCGACCTCGCCGCCGGCCCGTTGCTGCGTGCCGGTCTCGTGACGGCCGGAGCGCACGAGCACGTGCTCGTGCTGGTCGCGCACCACGCTATCGTCGACTCCTGGTCCTGTGCGATCGTCGTCGACGAGCTGGCCCGCTGCTACGCGGGCGAGGAGCTGGACGAGCCCGCGATCCAGTACCCGGACTACGCGGTGTGGCAACGGGAACAGGCCGACGCCAACGCGCTGGCGGACGCCGCCCGCTACTGGCAGGCCGAGCTGGCGGGCATCCCCACAGTCCTCCCCCTGCCGGTCGACCGCCCGCGCACGGCCGCCGCCGGCCGGGGCGCGGAACTCGTGCGTGACCTCGAACCGCTGCCGGACACGTCGTTCAGCACGCTGCTCGCGGTCTTCCAGGCGATGCTGCACCGGCTCACGGGTCAGGAGGACTTCCTCGTCGCCACGCCGGTGCCCGGCCGCACCCGGCCGGAGACCGAGCACCTCGTCGGCTTCCTCGCCAACACGCTCGCGCTCCCCGCACGTGTCCCACCCGACACGACGTTCGCCCAGCTCGAGAAGCACACGGCCGAGGCCGTGATGAGCGCCCTCGCCCACCAGGACCTGCCGTTCGAGGACCTCGTCGACCTGCTGGCCGCCGAACGGTCCCTCACGCACGCACCGGTCGCGCAGGTCATGTTCGCGGTCGAGGCACCACCGGAACCGGCCACTGTGGACGGTCTGACCCACAGGGCGGAACGGCTGCCGAACGGTGGGTCGGCGTTCGACCTCTTCCTCACGGTCGAACCAGGCCCGGACCGGTGGCGCGCCAGGTGGAACTACGACACCGACCTGTTCGACCGCACGACCGTCGAGAGCTTCGCGGACCTGTACGCGGTGCTGCTGAAGGCCGTGCTCGCCGACCCGGACCGGCCGATCGCCGAGCTGCCGCTGTGCGACGGCACCAGAACGATCGTCGACACGCCACCGGCGGGCACCGTCACGTTCGACCTCGCGCGGTTCGGTGACGCACCGGCGGTGCGGGACGCGACGCGGTCGCTGTCCTACCGCGAACTGGACGAGGCCGCGAACCAGCTCGCGCACCTGTTGCGTGCCAACGGAGTCGGCCCCGACGTGCCGGTCGCCCTGTGCCTCGCACGAGGCGTGCCGGTGGTGGTCGGCATCCTCGCGGCCTGGCGTGCCGGCGGCGGCTACCTGCCGCTCGACCCGTCCTGGCCCACCGACCGGCTCGCCGCGATGATCCGCGACGCGGACTGCCCGGTGCTCGTCACCCACGACGCCGCCCGCGTGCCCCTGCCCGGCGAACGGACGGTGATCAACCTGGACACCGCCGACCTCGCGGCGCGACCGGCGACGCCGCTCCCCCCGACCGCCGCGCCCGGCACGATCTCCTACCTCACCTACACGTCCGGCACGACGGGCAAGCCGAACGGCGTCACCCTCACCCACGGCGGCGTCCAGAACCTGTTGTCCGCCATGGACGGACTGCTCGACCTGCGGCCGGACGACCGCGTCGCGTCGATCACCACCCCGTCGTTCGACGTGTCCACGGTGGAGCTGCTCGCGCCGCTCCTGCGGGGTGCGCACGTCACGGTGCTCGCCGCCGACGACGTGTCGGACGGTCAGCGCCTCCGGCAGCGGCTCGTCGAGACCGGCGCGACGGTCGTGCAGGGCACGCCGTCCGCGTGGCGGCTGCTCGTCGCGGCGGGCGGGGTGCCCGCGACAGTCCGGCTGCGGATCACCGGCGGTGAGCCGCTGACGCGTGACCTCGCCGACGCGCTGCAGACCGGCGGCGCACGGCTCGTCGACGGCTACGGCCCGACCGAGACGACGGTGTACTCGGCGGCCGGGACCGTCCCGCGTGGACCGGCGCCGATCCGGTTGGGCGACCCGGTCGGCGCCACCACCCTGCACGTCCTCGACCCGGCGCTGCGGCCGGTGCCCGACGGCGTGCTGGGCGAGCTGTACGTCGGCGGCGCGGGCGTCGCGCGTGGCTACCGCAACCGGCCGGGGCTCACGGCGGCGCGTTTCCTGCCCGACCCGTTCAGCTCGGCGCCCGGCGCGCGGCTGTACGCGACCGGCGACCAGGTGCGCATGCGGAGCGGGCGGCTGGAGTTCCTCGGCCGAGCCGACCGCCAGGTGAAGGTGCGCGGGTACCGCATCGAGCTGGGCGAGATCGAGTCGGTGCTGCGGGAGCACAACCTGGTGCGGAACGCGGTGGTGACGGTGTGGCGGGGCGACGAGAACGACGTGCGGCTGGTCGCGTACGTGCTGCCCGGGCCGCGGCTGGACCCGAACGAGCTGCGGCCGTGGCTGGCCGCGCGGCTGCCGGACCACCTGGTGCCGAACCTGGTCATGACGATCGGCGCGGTGCCGAGGACTCCGACCGGCAAGGTCGACCGGACGGCCCTGCCCGCACCGGTGTGGGCGCCGGCGAGGACGCGGGTGGTCGCGCCACGCGACGATCTCGAGCGGCGGCTGGCGATGATCTGGCGGGACGTGCTGAGCCTCGGCCCGGCCGTGGAGCTGGGCGTGCACGACGACTTCTTCGCGCTGGGCGGGCATTCGCTGACCGCGGCGCAGCTGCTCGCGCGGGTCCGTGCGCAGCTGTCGGTGCACCTGCCGCTCGCGACGTTGTTCGCCGCGCCGACGATCGCGGGACTCGCCGCGGCGGTCGCGGTGGCACAATCGCCGCGTGCGGGCTGAGCGGTTGGTGACGCTGCTGTTCCTGTTGCAGCAACGGGGTCGGGCGACCGCCGCCGAACTGGCGGCCGCGCTCGAGGTGTCCGAACGCACCGTGTACCGGGACGTCGAGGCGCTGCTCGCCGCCGGTGTTCCACTGTGGACTGAGCAGGGCCGGACGGGCGGCATCCGGCTGATGGAGGGCTGGCGCACGCGGCTCGACGGGCTCACCGGCCGGGAGGCGGCGGCGATCTTCGCGGTCGGCGTGCCGGAGCTGCTGGCGGAGCTGGGCCTGGGCACGTCGTTGACGGCGGCACGCGCGAAGGTGCTCGCCGGGCTGCCCGCGCCGCTGCGGGAGTACGCGTCGGCGATCGCGGACCGGTTCCACCTGGACGCGCCGGGCTGGTTCCAGCAGCCGGAGACGGCGACGCGGCTGACGGTCGTCGCGGACGCGGTGGCGTCGACGCGTCGGCTGCGGATGGACTACCGGCGTGGTGCGTCGGTGGTGACGCGCGAGGTGGATCCGCTCGGCCTGGTCGTGAAGGCGGGGGTCTGGTACCTGGTCGCGCGGGTCGGCACGGACATCAGGACCTACCGGGTGGCCCGGATCGTGTCGGCGTCGCCGCTGGCGGAGTTCACGCGGCCGCCGGACTTCGCGCTGGCGACGTGGTGGGCGCAGTCGTCGGCCCGGTTCGAGCGGTCGCTGTTGCGAGAGACGGTGCGGCTGCGGTTGAACCGGCACGGCATGCACGCGCTGCGCACGGCGACCGACGAGGACGCGGCCGCGGCGGCGATCGCGACGGCGGGCCCGGCGGACGAGGAGGGGTGGCGCGAGGTGGAACTGGAGGTCGAAAGCCTGCCGGTGGCCACCACCCAACTGCTCTCGCTGGGGGCCGGCGTCGAGGTGGTGGCCCCGGCGGAATTGCGGGTCGCGCTGGCCGAGCTGGGGTTGGCCATCGCGACCCGCAACGCACCGGTCGAGGACCGGCAGCGGGGAGACGGGTCACCGGAACCGCCGTGACGCGGGGGTGAGCGGCCTCACCCCCGCGTGGCCTCCGGCCCCCTCGAACCACGCTACGCGAGACCACCGACAGGTCCGGGCCACGCGACGGTGGTTGTCCACAACCTGGCAGCTTTGTGGACAGCTCCGCCTTCGTCGCGGGGAACTGTCGGTGGTGTGCCGTAGCGTGGTGACCGGGGGCCGGAGGCCAGGCCCGGTCAGGCGCTGTTGCCCAGGAAGCCCAGGTACAGCGCGGTGAGGTCGAGCGAGTCGGCCGGGGTCTCGCGCGGCTTGCCGTTGTGGTCGACGAGCCGGTGCAGGGACTCCATCTTCTCGTCCAGTGCCGCGGCCGCCTCCGCTGCCTCGGTCAGCTCGCTCCGCAGGTTGGGCGGCACCTCGCCGCGGTACTTGTAGTAGATCTTGTGTTCCAGGCTGGCCCAGAAGTCCATCGCGATGGTGCGGATCTGGATCTCGACCGGGATGCGGTCCGTGCGGTCGGAGCGGAACACCGGGATCGACACGATCAGGTGGAGGCTGCGGTAGCCGTTGGGCTTCCGGTTGGTGATGTAGTCGCGCTCGTCGAGGAGCGTGATGTCCTCCTGCCCGACGATCATGTCGCGGATCTTGGGGATGTCGGAGATGAAGCTGCAGACGACCCGGACACCGGCGATGTCGAGCACGTTCTCGCGGATGCCGGCGAGGTTCATCGCGTAGTTCTTGCGCCGCACCTTCTCCAGCACGCTCTCCGGCGCCTTCAGGCGGGAGTTGATGTGCTCGATCGGGTTGTACTCGTGAGCGGCGTTGAAGTCCTCACGCAGGATGTTGATCTTGGTCGTGATCTCGTCGATCGCGAACTTGTAACCCAGCATGAAGTCCGTGAACTGCTCACGGAGGAGGCGGAAGTCCTCGATGTCCAGGGTCGGCTGCCAAGATCTCATCACCTCCATAGTGCCTCAGCGGTAGCCGGTCGCGTCCGCGGGTTTGCCCTGCCGCTCCACCTCCGCGATGTAGCGCCACGCGTCCGGCCTGCTGCCGTCGACGTCGTCGAAGTCGTAGACCCGCGCCAGCTGACCCGACGACAGCGACTGCCCGTTCCACCGCGCCACCTCGGGATCCGTGGCCAGCGCGGCCGCCGCCCTGCCCACGAAGGCCGGTGACTCGGAGATCACGAAGTGCGGCTGGTGCGCGGTCGCGTCACGCCAGTTGTCCTCCGTCACACCGAACGCCTCCAGCATCGCCTCCGACCGCAGCCAGCCCGGCGTCAACGCGACCGCCGTGCACCCGTGCGGCGCCAGCTCGACCGACTGCGCGAGGGCCATCCGCTGCACCGACACCTTCACGAGGTCGTAGAAGAACCCCGCGTCCGCGCGGTAGACGGCGTTGGACTCGGTGGTGCCGTCGGTCATCTCGATCACCAGCCCACCGGACCGCCGGATCAGCAGCGGCAACGCGAAGTGGCTGGTGATGGCGTGGCTGTCGATGCCCAGCCGCAGCATGCGCAGGCCGCCGTCGAGGTCGTGCTCCCACAGCTTCGTCCCGAACTTGAGGTAGACGTCGCCGCCCCAGATGTCGTTGACCAGCACGTCGAGGCGTCCGTGGTCGCGGTCGATCCGCTCGACGAGCGCCTTCACCCGGTCCGGGTCCAGGTGGTCGACCTGGACCGCGATCCCCTCGCCGCCCGCCGCGGTCACCAGCTCGGCGGTCTCCTCGATGGTCTCCGGCCGGTTCATCTCCGACCGCTGCGCGCGGGTCGTCCTGCCGGTCGCGTACACCGTCGCGCCCCGTCGCCCCAGCTCCACCGCGATGGCCCTGCCCGCCGCCCGCGAAGCACCCGCGACCAGCACGACCTTCCCCTTGAGTTCGTCCATGCGGGTCACGATGCCGGAGAAACCTGACATCTGCTGGCAAGTTTTCCCCGCCGGGGTCCGCTGATCAGCACGAACGCGGGTCTGTCGGTGGGTGCCGGTAGCGTGGGCCGGGACGGAAAAACCGCAACGAGGTCACTCTTGGTGACGCCGATGGGCCATTTGGGTGGACAACGGGCGTGACCGCGTTCTCGATGGGGGTTCGATCTAGGGTCGTAACGGCGGGTCGTGCGAGTTCGGCACACGACCTGTTGGCGGCGGAACGAGGACGGCGACATGGGGCGTGCGGGCTTCCGCGATGTTCTCGCGATACGCGAGTTCCGCGCGCTGTGGCTCGCGGAGCTCCTGTCGGTCGCGGGTGACCAGCTCGCGCGGATCGGCCTCGCCGTGCTCGTCTACCGACATACCGGGTCGGCGGGCTGGACCGCCCTCACCTACGCCCTCACCTTCCTCCCCGCCCTCGTCGGCGGGGTTCTGCTGTCGCCACTGGCCGACCGGTTCCCGCGCCGCGAGCTGATGGTGGGCGTCGACGTCGGGCGTGCCGTCGTGGCCGCGGCCATGGCCATCCCCGGGTTGCCGCTGCCGGTGTTGCTCGTCCTCGTCTTCGTGCTCACGCTCGGCGGGGCGCCGTTCAAGGCCGCGCAGCAGGCGCTCCTGCCCACCGTCCTCGAAGGCGACCGGTACGTCACCGGCCTGTCGCTGCGGACCGTCACGAACCAGTTCGCCCAGGTCGGCGGCTTCCTCGGTGGCGGCGCGCTGCTGGTGGCGCTCGACCCGCACGTCATGCTCGGGCTCAACGCGGCCACGTTCGCCGTCGCCGCGGCCCTGGTCGTCACCGGGGTGCGGCACCGGCCCGTACCGGACGCGCCGGAGTCGCGGGAGCGGAGCACCGGCACGGCACGGCTGATCTGGCAGGACCGCCGCCTGCGTGCCCTGATCGCGCTGTCGTGGACGATCGGGATCTTCACGATTCCCGAGGGCCTCGCCGCGCCGTACGCGGACACCCTCGGCGTGGCCGCGGTCGGCGTCGGGTTGCTGATGGCCGCCGACCCCGCGGGCAGCATCGTAGGCGCGTGGCTCGTGCCGAAGCTGCCGCGGGACCGGCGGCCCGCTCTGACCACGTGGCTCGCCGTCGCGGCGGGCGTGCCACTCGTGTTGTGCTTCTTCCAGCCACCGCTGGTCGTGGTGGTGTTGCTCTGGGCGATCTCCGGAGCGTGCGCCACCGCCTATCTGATCCTCGCGCAGGCGGAGTTCGTCGTCGGCGTCCCCGACCACCGTCGGGGTGCCGCGGCCGGGCTCGCGGGCGCGGGGGTGTTGTCGTCACAGGGCGTCGCGGTACTCGCGGGCGGCGTCCTCGCCGACGCGACCGATCCAGTCCTCGCGGTCGCAACCGGAGGTGTTGCCGGAGTGGCGTTGACCGGACTCAGCGGCGCGTCGTGGCTTCGCGCCCGTTCCCGAAAAGGGAAATCACCCGAACGGGTGGGTGGGCGCGAGCCCGACGACACTGAGAAGCACGGGAAGCTCACCAGTCCTTGTTCATCATCGAAGGCACCTCCTCAGGGAAATGGGGATGACGAATCCGACGTCAGGGCGTCTGACCAGGGCATGAGTCAGAGCGCTGTGGTCACCAGTCCTTGTTCGTCATCGCTCGCACCTCCTCCCGCGGGGACTGCCGCCGAGCACGGCAATGGGGCCGCTGATCAGGTGGTTTTCGCCCGATCGGCCCAACCAGCATCCCTTTCGACAACTGAGCGGTCCAGGGCACCGTGGCGTTGGGCGCTGTGGGGTGAGCCGGCGAGAGTGCTGGCGCTCATCCTGTTGGTGGAAGCCGCCGCGATCGGGGTCACGGCTTTCCTCGCCGGCCATTCCGTCGTTGACCGGGGCGCGGTCGTCACCCTCGGCATCATCGTCTTCCTCGGTGTCACGATGGGTGAGCTGTCCCGGCATGTCGAGCGGGTACGTCGCCGGTTCAACGACACCCCGCACGTGAACCTGACGTCGGTGTGGACGTTCTCGGCCGCGCTGGTGCTGCCGCCGGTGCTCACGCCGGTCGTGATCGGACTGCTCTACCTACACCTGTTCTGGCGCAGCTGGTACCGGGTGCGCGGGGTGCGGCCGTACCGGCTGGTGTTCACCGCGTCGACGGTCACGCTGTCCGCGCACACCGCGTGGGCGATCCGGCACGCGTTCGCGCCCGAGGACCTCCTCGCGTGGAACCGGCCGACGGTCGTCGTCGCGATCGCGCTGGCGGTCGTGGCCTACTCGTGTGTGAACTCGGGCCTGGTCGCGTGCGCGATCACGCTGCACGAGAAGCGGCTGGACCTGCGCAGGGCGCTCGGCACCGGCAAGGAGAACGCGCTCGAGTACGGCACGCTCGGCCTCGGCGCCATCACCGGCCTGCTGATCACGTTCAACCCGCTGTGGGCGGTGATGGTCGTGCCCGCGCTGCTGGTGCTGCACCGCAGCGTGCTGATGCGGCAGCTGGAGGAGGCCGCGTCGACCGACCAGAAGACCGGCCTGGCGAACGCGACGTCGTGGGCGAACCTGGCGTCGGCCGAGATCCAGCGCGCGGCCCGCGACGACACCCAGGTCGGCGTCCTGATGGTCGACCTGGACCACTTCAAGGCGGTGAACGACAACCACGGCCACCTCGTCGGCGACCACGTGCTGCTGGCCGTCGCCGGGGTGCTGTCGTCGTCGGCGCGCAGGTACGACGTGGTCGGCCGCTGGGGTGGCGAGGAGTTCGTGGTCCTGTGCCCGGAGATCACGCAGGAGACGTTGCGCAGCATCGCGGAGCGGATGCGCGAACGGGTCCACGAGCTGCGCGTCGAGGTCGACGGTGTGGTGGTCGACGGGCTCTCGGTGTCCATCGGCATCGCCCTGTACCCGGAGTTCGGCCCGGAGCTGCAGGACGTCCTGCTCGCCGCGGACGACGCGCTGTTCGTCGCGAAGGACTCGGGCCGCAACCAGGTGCAGAGCATCGTGGCCGCCATCGGCGACGTGAACGGAACCTAGTTCCCGTTCTTCACCGCGGCGTCCTGTTGGGCCGCCTCCTGTGCGGCGAGGTACGCGGCGCGTGCCTGCGACAGGTCGCCGCGGTGGTCCTCGGCCCATTTCGCGAGCGGCAGCAGCGACCGCAGGAGCGACCGGCCCATCGGCGTCAGCTGGTACCAGGTCGACCCGAACCGGCTCGGCCGGTTGATCTTGACGACCAGCCCGTCGCGTTGCATCCGGTGCAGCGTGTCCGTGAGCACTTTCTGTCGCAGCGGGCGCTCATGGGTCACCCATCCGAATCGCTCCTCGGTGCTGTTGATGTGCTCCAGCAACTTCGAGTAGGTCATCGGCCGAGCCGTCAGGGACGCGAGGACGGCGGTCACCCACTGCCCGGACAGCACGCCCATCGCCTCGTGAATGCCGTGCCGGTACGGCAGGCTCTCCTCGTTCATCCCGCCCCCTCCGGCATGGCGTTCGACCATCAGTGTGCACGACCAGGAACTCTCCGTGTTCCCCGGTGGCGCTACGCCAAACGAGTGAACACGGGTCAGCGTATCCGCAGGTCGCGGCGGCGCACCCACGAGTCGGGGCGCTACGCACCTTGCAGTGTGCCGGGCCGCGACGTGTACGAAGAGGGGGACCGCGCCGACTTCGGTTGCGGATCGGGGAGCCGGGACGACGGTGGCACAAGACAATCCGAGCCGTGGGTGACCATCCTCACCCACGTTTGTCGGTGCCACCGTCGGCCTGCTCCGGCCGCCTGAGCCGCCCCTCAGGCGGCCGCTCCACGGACTCCGTGCTCAGGTCGCGTTGCTCACCGCCTCGTACTCGGCGTCCGTCAGCGCGATGCCGGCAGCGGCCACGTTCTCCTCGAGGTGCGCGACGCTCGACGTCCCCGGGATCGGCACCATCACCGGCGACCGCCGCAACAACCAGGCAAGCGCGAGCTGCGACGGCGACGCCGAGTGCCGCTCAGCCATCGCGGCCAGCGGCCCTCGCTCCTTGGCCAGCTCGCCCGTGGCCAGCGGGAACCAGGGGATGAACCCGATGTCCCGCGCCTCGCAGAACTCCAGCACGTCCTCGGCGCGCCGGTCGGCGACGTTGTAGAGGTTCTGCACGGAGACGATCGGCGCCGTCCGCGAGGCCTCCTCGACGTCGGCCACCGACACCTCCGACAGCCCGATGTGCCGGATCTTGCCCTCCGACCGCAGCGCCGCCAGCTCGCCCACCTGGTCGGCGACGGGCACCGCGGGGTCGATGCGGTGCAGCTGGAGCAGGTCGATGCGCTCGACCCCGAGGTGCCGCAGCGACAGCTCCACCTGCTGGCGCAGGTACTCGGGCCGGCCGAGCGCGGTCCACTGGTGCGGCCCCTGGCGCGTGAACCCGGCCTTGGTGGCGACGTACACCCCGTCGTAGGGGTGTAAGGCCCGCCGGATCAGGTTCTCGGCGACGAACGGCCCGTAGGAGTCGGCGGTGTCGATGAAGTTGACGCCCAGCTCCACGGCACGCCGCAACACCCGGACGGCCTCGTCCGGATCGTCGGGCTCACCCCAGACGCCGTAGCCGGTGAGCTGCATGGACCCGTACCCGAGCCGCACGATGGGCAGGTCGCCGCCGAGCTGGTGGGTACCGGAAGCGGTCGCATCGATCATGCGGCCCACAGTAGGCCGCCACCCCGACGAGAGCCCCCGCGAAAGCCCAGGTTGTCCACAGCTCGCCCGGTTGTCCACAGCCGACCCGCCGCACCCCGAAAACGTCACCCCCACCCGCTAGACTGGCAAGGCGGGTGGCCCCCGGGAATGGGTGGGGCTTGAGGTTACGTGCTGGGCGTGACGTTTTCGCAGGTCAGAGTGCTTGCTGCGGTCAGCGGGCCAGGTTCGGGGCGACCTTTTCCGAGACCAGTTCGTACGAGTGTGACCGGGCCTCGAGGTCGTAGACCATCGTCGTCAGCATCAGCTCGTTCGCGCCGGTGCGGGACAGCAGGTCACGCAGCTGCCGCTCGACCGTCTCCGGCGAGCCGACGGCCTGGTCACGCCACCGGTCGTCCACGAACGCCCGCTCGAGGTCGTTGTACGGGTACGCGGCCGCCTCCTCCGGCGGCACCAGCGCCTCCGGCTTACCGGTCCGCAGCTTCAGGAACGCCAACGCCGACGGCCCGGCCAGCCAGTGCGCCTTCTCGTCCGTGTCCGCGCAGATCACGTTCACCGCGACCTTCGCGTACGGCTGCGACAACCACCGCGACGGCCGGAAGTTCTCCCGGTACAGCTCCAGCGCGGGCACCGTGTTCGCCGAGCTGAAGTGGTGCGCGAACGAGAACGGCAGGCCCAGCACCCCCGCCAGTTGCGCCGAGAACCCGCTCGATCCGAGCAGCCAGATCGCGGGCTCGTTGCCTCGGCCCGGCACCGCCTCGATGAGGTCGTTGTCGCCCTGGAAGTAGCCGATCAGATCGGACAGCTCCTGCGGAAAACCCTCCGCCGACAGCCCGGCCATCGTGCGCCGCAGTGCGAGCGCCGTCCGCTGGTCGGTGCCCGGCGCGCGCCCGATCCCCAGGTCGATGCGGTCCGGGTGCAGCGCCTCCAACGTCCCGAACTGCTCCGCGACCACGAGCGGCGCGTGGTTGGGCAGCATCACCCCGCCGGATCCGACGCGGATGGTCGACGTCACGGCGGCGAGGTGCGCGATCAACACCGCGGGCGACGAGCTCGCGATGGACGGCATGTTGTGGTGTTCGGCGACCCAGATCCGCCGGTAACCGAGCGCTTCGACCCGTTTGGCCAACTCGGCGGTGTGGTGCAACGCCTCGGTGGCGGTGGCGTCCCGGGCGGCGGGGGCAAGTTCGAGTACGGAGAGCGGTACCGGAGTCACGTACCACGACAACCAGCGCGAACGCTGGTTTCTTCCCCGCCCACCGCTCGTTTTAGGCTGGTTGGCGCTCGCTGCGAGGGCCCGCCCACGACTATCGTTCCCCGCCGGAACGAACCCAATGGAGGGCCACCATGTCAGTCCGTCGCGCCGCGGTGGCGCTTCTGGCTTCCCTGGTCGCGGCCGGGCTGGCGGCGACGCCTGCCGTCGCTGACCGTGAGTATCGCGACGGAGGCCCACAGGCGCGGCACTCGCTGCGCGGTCCCGTCACCGACGAGAACTTCTACTTCGTCATGGCGGACCGGTTCGCCAACGGCGACACCGGCAACGACCGCGGCGGCCTCGCCGACGACCCGCTCGTGTCCGGGTTCGACCCGACGAGGAAGGGCTTCTACAACGGCGGCGACCTCGCCGGCCTCCGCGGCAAGCTCGACTACATCCAGGGCCTCGGCACGACCTCGATCTGGCTCACCCCCAGCTTCAAGAACAAGCCGGTCCAGCTCGAGGACGGGCCGTCCGCCGGCTACCACGGCTACTGGATCACCGACTTCACCCAGATCGACCCGCACCTCGGCACCAACGCCGACCTCGCCGCGCTCGTCGACGACGCGCACGACCGCGGCATGAAGGTCTACTTCGACATCATCACCAACCACACCGCCGACGTCATCGGCTACGAGGAGGGCGCGCGCAAGGCCTACACGTCCAAGGACGTCTCGCCGTACCGGACCGCCGACGGCACCGTCTTCGACGACCGCGACTACGCCGGTGGCGACAGCTTCCCGGCGCTCGACCCGGCCACGTCCTTCCCGTACACGCCGGTGCTCGACCCGGCCGAGCGGAACCTCAAGGTCCCGACCTGGCTGAACGACGTCACGCTGTACCACAACCGGGGTGACACGACGTTCGTCGGCGAGAA
The DNA here is from genome assembly GCF_044466355.1 of Actinophytocola sp. NPDC049390. Classification (NCBI taxonomy): domain Bacteria; kingdom Bacillati; phylum Actinomycetota; class Actinomycetes; order Pseudonocardiales; family Pseudonocardiaceae; genus Actinophytocola; species Actinophytocola sp. NPDC049390. Next base: position 221,134 of record NZ_JBITMQ010000007.1, on the reverse strand, counting down.
CTCGCAGTACGGCGACTTCTTCGGGCTCGACGACCTGTTCACCGAGAACCCGCGTGTCGTCGACGGCATGGTCGAGATCTACCAGCGCTGGATCGCCGACTTCGGCATCGACGGGTTCCGCATCGACACGATGAAGCACGTCGACGACGCGTTCTGGCAGGAGTTCGGGCCGCGGGTCCTCCAGTTCGCGCACGACCACGGCAAGCGCGAGTTCTTCATGTTCGGCGAGGTCTTCGACACCACGAAGTCCTACACCTCGCACTTCACGACGACGGACACGATGCAGTCCGTCCTGGACTTCCCCTTCCAGGACGCGGCGCGGAAGTTCGCCTCGGGCGGCGCGCCCACCGACAACCTGGCGACGTTCTTCGCCGACGACGACTGGTACACCGACGGCGACTCCAACGTCTACGAGCTGCCGACGTTCCTCGGCAACCACGACATGGGCCGCTTCGGCGGGATGGTCGTGGCCGACAACCCGGGCGCGGGCGACGCCGAGTGGGTGGCGCGTGACCGGCTCGGCCACGAGCTCATGTACTTCTCGCGCGGCAACCCGGTGATCTACTACGGCGACGAGCAGGGCTTCACCGGACCGGGCGGCGACCAGGACGCGCGGCAGACGCTGTTCGCGTCACGGGTGCCCGAGTACCTCGACGACGACCTGCTCGGCACCGACGCCACCCACGCGACCGACAACTACGACCCGTCGCACCCGCTCTACCGGACGATCGCCGGTCTCGCGTCGGTGACCGAGCGGCACCCGGCGCTGCGGGACGGCGTGCACCAGAACCGGCTGTCCTCACCGTCCGCCGGCGTGTACGCCTTCTCCCGGATCGACCGGTCGCAGCAACGCGAGTACGTGGTCGCGCTGAACAACAGCGAGGCGCCGAAGACCGCGGTGATCCCGACGTACGCGGCGAAGTCGAACTTCGGCAAGGTGTACGGCACCGGCCCGTCGCGGGTGAAGTCCGGGCAGGACGGCACGCTGACGGTCACGGTGCCCGCGCTGTCCACTGTGGTCTACGCGCTCGACGGCCGGATCCCGCGCTCGCACACCGCGCCCGCGATCTCGCTGCGGGCACCGGCGCCCGCGTCGCAGGGCCGGGTGGAGATCGCCGCCGACGTACGGGGTTCGTCGCTGTACGAGGTGTCGTTCGAGGCACGGGTGGCCGGTGGCCGGTGGCAGCCGATCGGCACCGACGACAACGCGCCGTACCGGGTCTTCCACGACACGTCGGCGCTGGCCCCGGGCACGCCGGTCGAGTACCGCGCGGTGGTGCTGGACAACGGCGGCCACACGCGGGCGAGCGGCGCGGTTCGCGGCCACGTACCGGACCCGACGCTGACGATCGAGGCCCCGGCCGAGGGCGGCGGCGTCCGCGGCACCGTCGAGGTGCGGGCATCGGCGGATCCGGAGAAGGCGACGCACGTCGTGTCGTTCGAGCGCAGCGTCGACGGCGGCCCGTGGACCGCGATCGGCAGCGACGACACGTCGCCCGCGTACACGGTGTTCGACGACCTCGGCGCGCTGGACCTGGCGGCGGGGACGCCGGTGGCGTACCGGGCGACGCTGGGCGGGGCACGGTCGCAGGTGCGGACCGTGCGGTACGCGGGGCCGCCGCTCGAGACGGCGACGCTGCGGTACCTGCGCCCGGCCGGTGACTACGACACCGCGGCGGGCCAGTGGGGCCTGCACATGTGGGGCGACGCGGTCGACCCGGCGGTGCTCGCGCAGATCGCGTGGGACAAGCCGTGGCCGCCGACGCGGATCGAGAACGGCTGGGCCGTGTACGAGATCCCGCTCGCCGACGACACCAAACCGGTGAACTTCATCATGCACCTGCCGAACGGCGACGCCGTCCCGGACACGAGAGAACCAGGCGGCGACCGCTCCTTCCGCCCGATCGACACCCCGGAAGTGTGGCTCAAACAAGGCGACCCAACCATCTACACAACCCAACCCCCAGCCTGACCACTCCGCGAGTCACGCCCCCAAACACCGCGAGTCGCGCGCTCACACACCGCGAGTCGCGCGCTCACACACCGCGAGTCGCGCGCTCGGACACAGCGAGTTGGTGGTTTCGTGCAGAAGCCCGGGATGGCGGGCTGCACGAAACCGACAACTCGGTATGCCTGGGAGCGCGACTCGCGGTGTTCCCGCGCGCGACTCGCGCATGGGGAAGGGCCCGCGGCCGGTGTGGTCGCGGGCCCTTTGTGGACGAGGGGGCGGTGGAACTCGTCGATCGCGGAGTGCGGCGGTCGGCGTGGTCCCTGAGCCGGGTCAGGCGGCTCGGGTGGTGCCCGTCTCGTCGTGGTGTGCTGCGTGGTTGGCGCGGTATCGCTGCCACCAGGACTTGTGCGCGTGCTCTGCCGCGCGCCGGTGCGCCAGGGTGGTCTTCGGGTCGCCCAGGGCTCGCTCGACCCGGTAGTCCATCTCTGCCCGCAGCGCCTCAGGTGCCCAGTTCATCTCGTTCTCCTCGTCCGGTACTTCGTGCTGACAACGAGAAGACTCGTCCTGAGGCGGGCACCCCGGCATCGGACGATCGCCCACACCCCGCCTCAGGACACCGCCTGAGGGCGGGTAAGGGCAGCCCTTACCCGAGGAAGAACGACCTCAGGACGGGTGCGAGGGCCTTCGCCTTCACCAGGTGCGTCTGCCCCGGCACGGTCTCGTGCCGCGCGTTCGGGAGCACCGCCGCGAGCGCAGCCGCGCTGTTGCGCATGTAGTCGGGGCTCTTGCCGCCGTCCGCGACCAGTGTGGGCATCGTCGCGGTCGTCCAGCGGTCGGACGGCAGCGGACGGCCCTGCCGCAGCCCCTCGACCAGCACCAGGTCGTTCGGCAAAGTGTGCGCGACGCCCTTCAGTTTCTTCCACACCGGGAGCAACTGCATCATGACGAGCGCGAAACCGGGCACGTCAACCGATTTCATGAACGTCTTCACCGCGTCACCGCGACGGTTTTCCGCGACCAGAGCGCGCATTTCCGCCAGCGCCGTTTCCGGGGCGGGCGCGTGCGTGTCGTCGACGATCAACGGCGGTTCGTACATGGCGAGTTTCGTGACGCCGATGCCCGCGTTCGCGGCTTCGAGCGCCAGCATCGCGCCGGACGACGCGCCGAACACGTGCGCGGTGCCGCCCGCCTGCTTGACGATCGCCTCGAGGTCCTCGATCTCGCGTTCCAGCGTGAACTCCGCGTCCGGGGTCTCGCCACGACCGCGCCGGTCGTAGGTGTGGACGGTGAAGTCCGCGGCCAGTTCGGCGGCCAGCGGACGGGACGGGCCGGAGTCTCGGAAGCACATGGCGCCGTCCACGATCACCAGCGGCGGGCCGTCGCCGGAGACCTCGTACGCGATCGCGGTGCCGTCCGCGGAAACTGTCGTGGTCATGTCAGGTCCTTCGCGTTCAGCCAGGCCACCCAGGCCTGTTCGGTGGCGTCCGGGGAAATGTCGGAGAAAATGTGGTGGCAGGCCATCACAGGCCCGCGGAAACCACGCAGGAAACGGTAGATCGCGTCGTCGGCGCGTATTCCGATCGTGTCGGAGTTCTCGAAGTAGACGACGCCGTCGACAGGTGGGAGTCCGTCGGGGGTGAACCGCACGCGGTCGCCGTCCTGGCCGATCGCCTCGACGAGCTTCGCGCGGGTGCGCGGCCAGTCGGTGATCATCGGGCCGAACGCCGTGATCGGCGTGGCGAACCGGCCCGCGAAGTGGTTCAGGTACGTGGCGAGGGTGTGCATGAACAGCGCGCCGCCCTTGGTCATCGCCTCGAACTCGTCCGCCCAGTCGTCGCCGGGCAGGAATCCGCTGTTCACGACACGCAGGACGGTGCTGCCCTGGTCCCGGCCCTCGATCAGGAACTCGTACGCGACGAACCGCCCGTTCGGCGCGGTCCCCGACTCGTACGCGAGCCGCTTGCCCGGCTCCCACGCCGAGACCTGGTGCTCTGGCGTGTACCCGCCGAACGCCTGCCGCACGACCTGGCCCGGGTCGACGTCGTTGCGGCCCATGAACCAGGAGTCGATGCCGGGGCCGGTGGCGATCGCCGCCCACACCTCGTCGGGTGTCGCGTCGACGTGCAGTTCCTCGGCCGTGGAGAACTCGTGCCCCATCACTGCTCCCCTTCGACGCTCGGGTGGACGGCGACGACCAGCCGGTGCTTGCGGCCGCCGGCGGCGGACTCGTCGTGGTACTTGCCGATCAGTCCGCTGACCGCGGTCGCCAGCTCCTCGGCGAACGCGGACCGGTCCTGCGCGCTCGCGAACCTGATCTCGCCCTCGACGGCGAACGTCGCGACTCGCTTCCTGGCCTTGTCAGCGCCGGTGATGAGCGAGCCGACGTCCTTGACCAGCCGCGCGGCGAGCGCCAACAGCCAACGGGCGGACAGGCGGTCGGCGGACCGGTCGGGGTCGGGCGCGACGGCCGCCATGGCGACGGGCGAGATCACGTACGACGAGGCCGTGGCACGCAGGACGCGCTCGGTCACGTTGCCCTTGCGGCGCTCCTCGACCAGCTCGACGAGCCCGTGCTTCTCGAGCGCACGCAGGTGGTAGTTGACCTTCTGGCGGGGCAGCCCGACCCGGCCGGCGAGCGTCGTCGCCGACCCGGGTTCGGCCAGCGCCGCGAGCAACCGGACCCGGATCGGGTCCAACGAGACCTCGGCGGCGGCCGGGTCCTCGATAACGGCGACTTCGAACATAAGAGAACCCTCCCACCGACAACATTATTTGTCAAGACAACCCAACTTGTCGGCCCCGAACGCCCACGAAACACCGCGAGTCGCGCTCCAGGACAGCATGAGTTGTCGGTTTCGTGCAGGTGATGCGGGCCGGGAGCCCGACACGAAACCGACAACTCGCCATGTTCTGAAGCGCGACTCGCCCTGTCCTGGCGCGCGACTCGCCCTGTTCCAAGGCGTGACTCGCCCTGTCCTGGCGCGCGACTCGCGGGGTTCTGACGCGACTCGCCGTGCTCTGGCGCGTGACTCGCCCTGGCCCAGGGCGCGACTCGCCCTGGCCCTGACGCGACTCGCCATGGCCTGACGCGCGACTCGCTCTGTTCTGGGGCGCGACTCGCTGTGGTCTGGGGCGCGACTCGCTCTGTTCTGGGGCGTGACTCGTTGTGGTCTGGGGCGTGACTCGCGGGGTTACTTGAGGGTTTTTTGTAGGGCTTTTGCCAGTGTGGGTGGGGAGATGTTGTGGGTCTCGTTCGGGAGGGTGGTTGTGGTGGCGTTGGGGAGGTGGGTGGCGAGGCGGTGTGCTGCCTCGTGCATCCAGGTCGGGCTTGCGCCGCCGGTCAGGATCGTTGTCGGGACGGTTGTGGTCGGGAGAGTTTCGAGGATCATCACCTCGTTGTCGTAGCGGAGGGTGGGGGCGAGGGCTTCCAGTGCGGGCCACGCGGGGGTCTCGCGCATGGTCGCCAGTGCCTCCGGTGGCATGCCCATCGCGGTGCCGAGGAACAGTTCCAGTGCCTCCGCAGGGCCCGCGGCCGCCAGGCGGGCCGTGTAGTCGGGGTCCGGGCCCGTTGCCGTGAGCGGGGGTTCGAACAGTGCCAGCCGGGTGATGGGGACGCCGGCCGCCGCAGCGCGCAACGCGAGCACGGCGCCCGACGAGATGCCGTACACCATCGCCGAGCCGCCTGCCGTCTCGATCACGACGGCGAGGTCCTCGATCTCCCGCTCCACCGCGTACGGCTGGGTGTCACCGCTGTCGCCGCGGCCGCGGCGGTCGTACGCGTAGACCGTGAAACCGGCCAGCGGAACCGCCGATCCGCGGTCGTTCAGCGCACCGCCGACGCACACGACCGCCGGGCCGTCGCCGACCGGTGTCACGGCGATCGTCGTACCGTCCTTCGAGGTCACCATGGGTATCTCCTTCCGTTCGCCGCACCGACGAACGGGCACCCACGGGATCGACACCCTCAGAGGATCCGGCGCACCTCGACCATCCCGACCGTCGCCCACGGGTGGGACGCCGCGATGCTCCGTGCCTCCTCCGCGGACGGGGCCTCGATCATCGCGAAGCCGCCCATCTGCTCCTTCGTCTCGGCGAACGGGCCGTCGGTCATCAGCACCTCGCCGTCACGTACGCGCAGCGTGCTCGCGGTGTCCGGTGGGTACAGCCCGGCGACCGTGACCAGCGCGTTCCGCGCGGTCAGGTCCTCCTGCCATTCGAGGCAGCCGGGCAGCACGTCCGGCACGGGCGTGTCCTCGTCCGCGCACAACAGGAGCAGGAACCTCATGCACGTGATTGTGCCGAATCTGACGCGGGCCACGCACTCGCGCGCGGCTAGATTTCCCGTCATGGCGGGCAAGGGAACTCCGGCGATCGCGTTGCTGGTGAAGAAGAAGGTCGCGCACCAGGTGCACGAGTACGACCACGACCCGAGGTCGGACTCCTTCGGCAAGGAGGCCACCGAGCTGCTCGGGCTGCCGGCCGAGCGGGTGTTCAAGACGCTCGTCGCGGAGGTCGACGGGAACCTCACCGTCGGCGTCGTGCCGGTGGCCGGGTCGCTGGACCTCAAGGCGCTCGCCGCGGCCGCCGGTGGCAAGAAGGCGAAGATGGCCGACGTCGCCGCTGCCGAACGGGCCACCGGGTACGTGGCGGGCGGCATCTCGCCACTGGGACACCGCAAACGTTTGCCTGTCGTGATCGACAGCTCCGCGCAACGCTTCGGCACGATCTTCTGCAGTGGCGGCAGGCGTGGGCTCGAGATCGAGGTCGCGCCAGCCGACCTGATCGAGCTGGCACAGGCGAAGGTCGCCCCGATCAGCGCCTGATCTGCGGAGTCACGCCCGGTGGACGAGGATCGGGCAATGCGGTGCGTGGTGTTCGGGGCGACGGGATACATCGGCGGGCGGCTCGTGCCCGCCCTCCTCGACGGTGGCCACGACGTGCGCGCGGTCGCGCGGGACACCGGCAAGCTCGCGGAGACGCCCTGGCGGAACCGCGCCGAGGTCGTGCGCGCGGACCTCGCCGACGTCGAGTCCGTGCGTGCCGCGCTCGACGGTCAGGACGTCGTCTACTACCTCGTCCACTCGCTGCAGCGGAAGGACTTCGTCGACCACGACCGCGAGCTGGCGACCACGCTCGCGAAGGCCGCCCACGACGTCGGCGTCACCAGGATCGTCTACCTCGGCGGCATCACACCCGACGGGGAGGAGCTGTCGCCGCACCTGGCGTCGCGCCGCGAGGTCGGGGAGATCCTGCTGGCCTCCGGTGTGCCCACGGTGGTGCTGAACGCGGCGGTGATCATCGGTTCCGGGTCGGCGAGCTTCGAGATGCTGCGTTACCTCACCGAACGCCTGCCCGCGATGATCACGCCGCGGTGGGTGCACAACCGCATCCAGCCGATCGCCGTGCGGGACGTCCTGCACTACCTCACCCACGCGGCCGCCCTGCCCGCCCACGTGCACCGCGCGTTCGACATCGGCGGCCCGGACGTCCTCACCTACCTCGACATGATGCGCAGGTACGCGGTGGTCGCGAAGCTGCCGAGGCGGGTCGTGGTACCCGTGCCGGTGCTGACGCCGTGGCTGTCCGCGCAGTGGGTCAACCTGGTCACGCCCGTGCCGCGCGGCATCGCCGTGCCGCTGATCGAGTCGCTGGTGCACGAGGTCGTGGCGCGGGACCGCGACATCGCCGCCCACATCCCCGACCCGGAGGTGATCCACGTCGAACGCGCCATCGAGCTGGCGCTCGCCCGGATCCGCCGGTCGGACGTGCCCACCCGCTGGTCCGACGCCGGCGCCCCGTCCGACCCGCTGCCCACCGACCCCGACTGGTCCGGCGGCACCGTCTACACCGACACCCGCGAGCGGGCCACGACCGCGGACCGCGAGACGTTGTGGCGGGTCATCGAGTCGATCGGCGGGGAGCACGGCTGGTACTCGTTCCCGCTGGCGTGGTCGGTGCGCGGGTGGATCGACCGGTTGGTGGGCGGCGCCGGGCTGCGGCGCGGCAGGAAGGACCCGCGTCGCCTGCACACCGGCGAGGCGCTCGACTGGTGGCGGGTCGAACGGCTCGACCGACCCAACCTCCTGCGCCTCCGCGCCGAAATGCGGGTACCGGGCCGGGCCTGGCTCGAGCTGTCCGCCGAACACGGCGAGAACGGGGGGTCGGTGTACCGCCAACGGGCGATCTTCGAACCCCACGGGCTGGCCGGGCACGTGTACTGGAAGTCGATCGCACCCTTCCACGACATCATCTTCGGCGGCATGGCACGCAACATCACCGGCGCCGCCGAACACGAGGAGACGACATCATGAGATTCCTGCTGCCCCGGCTGCTCGGCCTCGCGACCGCCGCCTACGGCGCCGCGATCACCGCGAAGCCCGAGCTGCTGCTGACGCCGTCCGGGATGCCGCGGGGCGAGAGGAACCTGCGCACATTCACCCGCACCCTCGGCGTCCGCGACCTGGCGTCGGGTGTGGCGATGGCGGTCGCGCCGTCGCGCACGGCCATGCGGGTCGCGATCGGTGTGCGGGTCGCGTCCGACGCCGGTGACCTGGTCGTGCTCGGCACGGCGCTCGCCGGGAAACCGGAACGGAAGAAGGTCGTCGCGGTGGCGGGCGGCTGGGCCCTGCTGTGCGCGCTGTCGGCACTGGCCACGCGCACATGACGGCAACGACGACCGTCGCCGTCTTCACCCGTGACCTGCGGGTCCGCGACAACCCGATGCTCGCCGCGGCGGCGCGGGGCGCGGACGAGGTGGTGCCGCTGTTCGTGCGCGACGACCGGATCACCGGCAGCGAGTTCGCGGAGGGCCGCAGGAAGTTCCTGAACGAGTCCCTCACCGACCTCGACATCGCACTGCGCGACCTCGGCGGCCGCCTCGTCGTGCGGGACGGCGACCCGGTGCGGGAGGTCTACCGCGTCGCGCACGAGGTGCGCGCGGACCGCGTCCACATCGCGGGGGACGTGTCGGCGTTCGCGCGGGCACGGGAGAAGGCGCTGCGGGACGCGTTGCCGTGCGAGTTCGTGGTGCACGACGACGTGCACACGGTCGTGCCGCCGGGGGCGATCACGCCGTCGGGCTCCGACCACTTCTCGGTGTTCAGCCCGTACCACCGGCGGTGGGCGGACGCGACGTGGCGGGCGGAGGCGCCGAAGCCGGCGCGGATCACGCTGCCGAGGATCCGTGTGGGGGCCGTGCTGTCCAGCAAGGGCAACGGTTTCCCCGGCGGCGAGACGGCCGCGCGCAAGCGGGTGACGTCGTGGCTGCGGTCGTCAGCGGAGTCCTATGCGGACGACCACGACGCGCTGGCCGCCGACCGCACGTCGCGCCTGTCGCCGTACCTGCACCTGGGTTGCCTGTCCGCGCTGGAGGTCGCGCGACGTGGTGCGACGTCGCCGGAGTTCGTCCGGCAGCTGGCGTGGCGCGACTTCCACCACCAGGTCCTCGCGGCCCGCCCCGCCGCCGCGCACGACGACTACCGCCCCCGCGGCGACCGCTGGCTCGACGACGAGCACGCGCTGTCGGCGTGGCGGGCCGGTGAGACGGGGATCCCGATCGTCGACGCGGGCATGCGCCAGCTGCTCGCGGAAGGCTGGATGCACAACCGCGCACGGCTGATCGTGGGCTCCTTCCTGACGAAGACCCTGTACGTGGACTGGCGGGCGGGCGCCGCGCACTTCTTCCGGCACCTGCTCGACGGCGACGTCGCCAACAACTGCATGAACTGGCAGTGGGTGGCGGGCACCGGCACGGACACCCGCCCCAACCGCGTCCTCAACCCCCTGCGGCAGGCGGACCGCTTCGACCCGGACGGCGAGTACGTGCGCCGGTACGTCCCCGAGCTGTCCGATGTGGACACCAGGTACGTGCACCGGCCGTGGGAGAAGCCGGTGCGGGGGTACCCGCCGCCCATCGTGGACCTCGCCGAGGCACGGTCACGGTTCCTGGCCGCCCGCGGTTAGCGCCAGGATCTCCTTCGCCACCAACGGCCAGACGCGGCCGGGCAGCTCGTGACCGGTCTTCGGCATGACCACCAGCCTGGCGCCCGGGATCTCCCGCGCCAGCGCTTCTCCGTGTGGCAGCGGGAAAAGCGGGTCCGAGTCGCCGTGCAGCACCAGGGTGGGGACGGCGATCTCCGGCAGGCGGTGCCGCCACGAACCCGATCCCTCGGTCGCGTGGTGGTTCTTCTGGCTGGACTCCTGGTTCGTCGTGCGGGACACCGCGATCGTCGCGATCGACCGCACCTCCTCCTCGTCGAAGGGTTCCGCCGACATCGCGCGCTGGCTCGCCACCAGGTACGCCACGACCGCCGCGTCGTCCGACCAGTCCGGTTCCGGCGGGAACTCCACCGGCACCATGCCCGGCAGGTCCGGGTCGCCCGCGCCCGCCGACGTCGAGATCGCCGTCAGGGTCCGGACCCGCGACGGGTGGTCGAGGGTCAGCACCTGTGCCAGCGCGCCGCCCATCGAGATGCCGACCACGTGGGCCGCGGCCACGCCGAGCGAGTCCAGCACCGCCAGCGCGTCCGTCACCAGGTCCGTCCCCGTGTACCCCGGCTCGCCCGGCGGGTAGCCGGGTGCGTCGCCGGTGTCGCGGTGGTCGTAGCGGATCACGTACCGGCCGGTCAGCATGCGGCAGAAAGCCGGTGGCCACCAGTCCATCGACGCGCCCGCACCGTGGATCAGCAGCACGGCAGGGTCGTCGGGGGAGCCGAACGTCGACACGCTCATGCGACCCTCCCCAGCTTCGCCAGCAGCACGGTCATGGGATCGTCGGACGCCGGTTCGACCGGCGGCGCGAACATGCCCTCGGCGGGCGGCGGGCCCACCGACGCCAGAACCCGCTCCACGACCTCCAGTACCGGTGTGTACCGCACGCCCGCGCCCCGCGCCATGTCCCAGCCGTGCGCCAGCGACTCCGACACGCTGATCCCCGCGATCACCGAACCCGGGGTGGGGCCGAACGGGAACGGGTGCGAAGCCGCCAGTACCGCCGGGTCCTCGTACACCGCGAGGCACCGGTCCGCCGCCGCGCGGTAGGCGTGCGCGAAGTCCTCGCCCTGGTAGGCATCCGGGCCACCGTCGACCGCCGCCGCGAAGAAGCACATGCCGTCCACCAGGTGGCTCGCCACGTCCCGCACCGTCCAGCCCTCGCACGGGGTCGGTGCCGTCCAGTCCGTCGCCTCGGCCAGTACCGCAGCCGTCGGGTCGTACGCCTTCGCCAACATCAGGTCCTCCTTCGATCCGTCTCGGCCCACCGACGAACGGCCGCCACCCGGATCGACACCCCTACGGAGAAACTTCCGCCAGCCGTCCCGACAGGTACCGCCTCTCCACGTCCGAGGTGGTCAGCGCCAGCGCGGCCCGGTATTCCGCCGCCGCCTCGTCGTCGCGGCCGAGGCGGCGCAGCAGGTCGGCGCGGGTCGCGGGCAGCAGGTGGTAGCCGTCGAGCCCGGTCAGCGAGTCCACCAGTTCGAGCCCGGCGGCCGGGCCGTCGGCCATCGCGACCGCGACCGCGTGGTTCAGCGCGACCACCGGCGACGGCACGTACCGGCGGAGCCGCTCGTACAGCGTCGCGATCTGCGCCCAGTCCGTGTCCTCGGCGGTCTTCGCCGTCGCGTGGCACGCCGCGATCGCCGCCTGGATCTGGTACGGGCCCGGTTTCCGCAGCCGCAGCGCCGTGTCCAGCAGCGTCGTGCCCGCCTCGATGGCCGCCGCGTTCCACAGCGACCGGTCCTGTTCCTCCAGCGTCACCAGGTCACCGGACGGCGACACCCGGGCCGGGGTGCGCGCGTCGTGCAGCAGCATCAACGCCAGCAGCCCCATGGCCTCGGGTTCGTCCGGCAGCTGGGACACCAGCACCCGGCCGAGGCGGATCGCCTCCGCGGACAGGGTGCGCCGCACGAGGTCCTCGCCCTCCGACGCGGCGTAGCCCTCGTTGAACAGCAGGTACACGACGCCGAGCACGGCGGTCAGCCGTGCGGGCAGCAGCTCGGCGGGCGGCACCCGGTACGGGATGCCGGCGTTGCGGATCTTGCGTTTCGCCCGGACCAGCCGCTGCGCCATCGTCGCCTCGGGCACCATGAACGCGCGCGCGATCTCCCCCGTCGTCAGACCGGCGAGCGTGCGCAACGTCAGGGCGACCCGCGCCTCGAACGCCAGCGCGGGGTGACAGCACGTGAAGATCAGGCGCAGGCGGTCGTCGCGGATCTCCGGCGGCGGCTCGCCGTCGCCGGACGGCATGGCCGCCAGCTCGCGCAGTTTCTCCGCCCCGACCTTCTCGCGCCGCAACCGGTCCAGGGCGCGGTTGCGGGCCGTGGTGGTGAGCCACGCCCCCGGCTTGCGCGGGATCCCGTCCTTCGGCCAGCGGTCCAGAGCCTGGGTGAACGCGTCCTGTGCGCACTCCTCAGCGAGGTCGAAGTCGCCCGTCAGCCCGATCAGGGTGGCGACGACCTGACCCCACTCGTCCCGGAAGGCAGCGGTGACCGCTTCGTTCACTCCCAGATCGGCCGCACCTCGACCATGCCGTACTTCGCCACCGGATGCGCGGCGGCGATCTCCAGGGCCTCGTCCAGGTTCGCGCACTCGATCACGCTGAACCCGCCCATCTGCTCCTTGGTCTCCGCGAACGGCCCGTCGGACAGCAGCACCTCGCCGTCCCGTACCCGCACGGTCGTGGCGTCCGACGGTGGCCGCAGGACCTCACCGGAGAGCAGCACCCGCCGCCGCGTCATCTCCTCGATCCACGCGACGGACTCGTCCTCACCGCACACGTCCTGTGACGTCCGGCCGGAGTCGTCGTCCTCGCCGCCGATGAGCAAGAGGTACCGCATGCCGCCATGCTCTCACGTAACGGAGTCCGTTCAGCCCTGTCCGGAGAGTTCACCTCCTAGTACCGTTCGTATCTGGATGATGTCGGAAAGTAGCGACTCCTGGGGGAGGATGTGTGGCTACCGACTCGCCGGTCAGATACCGCGCGTTGTTCGGCAATTCCGAGTTCCGCGCGCTCTTCTTCGCCCATTCGATGTCGATCGCGGGCGACCAGTTCGCCAGGGTCGCACTGTCCGTGCTCGTGTTCGACCGTACGAACTCACCGGCGTGGACCGCGCTCACGTACGGCCTGACGTTCCTGCCCGACCTCGTGGGTGGCCCGCTGCTGTCCGGGCTCGCCGACCGGCACCCACGCCGGGGCCTCATGGCGACGGCCGACGTCGCCCGCATGCTGCTGGTCGCGCTGATGGCGGTGCCCAACGCGCCGCTGTGGATCGTGTGCGCGCTGCTGGTGGCGGTGCAGTTGATCGGCGCGCCCGCGAACGCGGCACGTGGCGCGCTACTGCCCGCCGTGCTGGGCGCCGACCACTACCCGGCCGGGCAGGCGGTCATGCAGACCGTCACGCAGGCTGCGATGGTGCTCGGGTTCGCCGGTGGCGGCGCGCTCGTCGCGACCGTCGGCACGAGCGGCGTGCTGCTCGCGGACGCCGGCACGTTCCTGGTGTCGGCGGCGCTCGTGTGGTGGCTGGTGCGCCCACGGCCGGTGCCGGAAGGCGACGAGCCCGTCGTGCAGCGCACGTGGTGGTCCGACCTGACCCGCGGCGCCGGGCTCGTGTGGTCCGACCTGCGACTACGTGCGCTCGTGCTGTTCGCGTGCGTGTCCGGGTTCTACATCGTCGGCGAGGCGCTGGCGGTGCCCTACGCCGCGGCGCTCGGCAGCGGACCGGCCGCGGTCGGGTTCATGTTCGCGGCCTACGCCGCGGGCACGGCCGCCGGGATGCTGCTCGTCGCGCGGTTGCCGCTCCAGGCGCGGCTGCGGCTGCTGGCGCCGCTCGCGCTGGGTGCGTGCGTGCCGCTGGTGGCGTGCTTCGCCGATCCCCACCTCGTGGTGGTGGTGCTGCTGTTCGTGGCGTCGGGCGCGGGCAGCTCGTACCACATGATCGCGTCGACCTCGTTCGTGCTCGCGGTGCCGGACGAGCGGCGTGGACAGGCGTTCGGGCTCGCGGTCACCGCGCTGCGGGTGGCGCAGGGCCTCGGCGTGATGCTGGCCGGTCTGGCCGGGGAGTTCGCGGAACCGCACCAGGTGGTCGGGACGGCCGGGGTGTTGGGTGTGCTCGCCGTCCTGGGGGTGGCCTTGTTGTGGCGGGCCGCGGACGGGCGGAACCTGACCATGGATGCGTCGCGCGCATAGTCGGCATCGCGACATTGCATTGGACACATAGCTCTGCCCGTCGCAGAGTGGGGGCATGAACGACACACAGCGAGTGGCCATCGTGACCGGCGGGTCGCGAGGCATCGGCAGGCAGACGGTTTCGCGGTTGGCACAGGACGGCTTCGCCGTCGTCGCGGTCTACGCGGGACGTGCCGCGGACGCGGACGCCGCCGTCGAGGAGGTCACGGCCAAGGGCGGTCGCGCCATCGCGGTCCAGGCCGACGTGGCCGACGAGCAGGCGGTCGCGGCACTGTACGACCGCACCGAGCGGGAGTTCGGTGGCGTCGACGTCGTGGTCAACGCGGCGGGCGTCATGAACAACCCGACCCCGCTGGTCGACCTGCCGCTCGACGAGCTGGACCGCATCCTGCGCACCAACGTGCGCGGCACGTTCGTGGTGTCGCAGCAGGCCGCCCGGCGGGTGCGGAAAGGCGGCGCGATCATCAACTTCTCCAGCTCCGTGACGCGGTTGCGGCAGCCGGGCTACACGCCGTACGGCGCGAGCAAGGGCGCGGTCGACACCATGACGTTGATCCTCGCCCGCGAGCTGCGTGGCCGCGACGTCACGGTGAACGCGGTGGCGCCCGGGCCGACCGCGACCGCGCTGTTCCTCGACGGCAAGTCGCAGGAGGTCATCGACGGCCTCGCGAAGGCGGCACCGCTGGAGCGGCTCGGTGAACCGGACGACATCGCCGAGGTCGTGGCGTTCCTCGCCGGGCCGGCGCGGTGGGTCAACGGCCAGGTCCTGTACGCGAACGGAGGCATCGCCTGATGAGCGGAGCCCGCCGAGCGAACCTCGCTTCAGCCAGGATCCTGATCTCCGGCGCGTCCAGCGGCTTCGGTGCGCTGACCGCCCGCGCACTCGCGGACGCCGGGCACACCGTCTACGCGGGCATGCGGAACGCGGCCACGCGACCGGAAGCCGGACAGGCCCGCGCGTACGGCATGCACCCGGTCGAGCTGGACGTGACGTCCGACGCGTCGGTCGACGCGCTCGACCTGCCCGATCTGGACGTCATCGTGCACAACGCGGGCCACATGGTCACCGGCCCGGCCGAGGCCTTCACACCGGAGCAGTACGCGTCCCTCTACGACACCAACGTCCTCGGCGCACAACGGCTCAACCGCAGGCTCCTACCCGCCATGCGCGCACGCGGTGACGGGCTGGTCGTGTGGGTCGGCAGCTCCAGCACCCGCGGCGGCACCCCGCCGTACCTGGCGCCGTACTTCGCGGCGAAGGCGGCCATGGACGCGCTCGCGGCGAGCTACGCGCTGGAGCTGGCCAGGTTCGGCATCGAGACGTCCATCATCGTGCCGGGTGCGTTCACCAGCGGCACCAACCACTTCGCGCACAGCGGCACTCCCGCCGACACGGCGGTGGCGGCCGAGTACGAGCCGCGCTATCCCGGTCTCATGGACCAGGTCGGCGCCGCGCTGGCCGAGCTGGAGCCGCCGACGGCCGACGTCGCGGAGGTGGCGCGCGCGATCGTGCGGGTCGTCGACGCACCGAAGGGCACCCGCCCGTTCCGCGTCCACGTCGACCCGGCCGACGACGGCGCCGCGGTCGTGAACGCGGTCGCCGACCGGGTGCGCGCGGAGTTCCTGCGCCGCATCGGACTCGCGGACCTGCTGCACCCGGCGGCGTGAGATCGTGCAGGTCGTGCGCACGACCCAGCTGCACCGCGTCGACCTGAACCTGCTGGTCGCGCTGGCCGCGCTGCTCGAGGAGCGGCACGTGTCCCGCGCGGCCGACCGGATCGGCCTGTCGCAGCCCGCGACCAGCAGGGCGCTGCAGCGCCTGCGGCACACCCTCGGCGACGAACTCCTCGTCCGCACACGGGAGGGCTACCAGCTGACCCCGCGTGCGGAACGCATCCAGCGAGAGCTCGCGACCGTGCTCCCCCGGCTGGAGATCCTGTTCGGCGGCGAGCACTTCGACCCGGCCACCGCGACCGACCGGTTCCGGCTGATGGCCACCGACTACATGACCTCCGTGCTCGGCCCCGGCCTGCTGCGCAGGATGTTCCGCGACGCACCGGGCGTGGCGGTGACGTTCGACGCGTGGCACGACGGGGTGTTCTCCGACGTGTCGCACGGGCTGGTGGACCTCACGTTCGCGGCCGTGTCGGTCGACCCGTCGCTGCGCAGCGAGCTGCTGTTCGAGGAACGGTTCGTGTGCCTCATGGCGGCGGACCACCCGCTGGCCGACCGGGACGTGCTGACGCTGGCGGAGTTCGTGGGCGCCGCGCACGCCGTCGTGACCGTGCTGCGTGGTGAACAGTCCGCAGTGGTCAGACGGCTCACCGAGATGGGTACCCACCGCACCGCGGCACTGTCGGTGCCGTACCACACCGCCGCGGTGCTCGCGGTCCGGGAAACCCGCCTGGTGGCGACGATCCCGGCCCGCATGGCGGCCACAGTGGACGATCCGCGGCTGCGCGTGGTGCGGGCGCCGGAGGAGGTCGAGGCGATGCCGTACCTGATGTCGTGGCACCCGCGCCTCGACGACGACCCGGCGCAGCGCTGGCTACGAGACCTTGTCCGCGTCGTCGCGAACGAGTCCGAGCCGGATCCACTCCTGTGACCGGCGCGCGGACGGCAACGACGGGCGCACGGCCTCCGCGATGCGGACACGGTCCCGGCCCTCGGTCTTCGCGTCGTACAGGGCAGCGTCCGCGGCCAGCAGCAACGAGGTCCGTTCCGTGCCGTGGTCCGGGTACACGGCCGCCCCGACCGACGCGGTCAGCCCCCGGATCACCTGCGTTTCCCCGTCCAGATCCGGCACGGTCACCGCCAACTCCGCGATCGCGGCCCGTACCCGCTCCGCCGCCTCGCACGCGTCGTCGGCGCCGAGCCCGGGCAGCACGATGGCGAACTCCTCACCGCCGTACCGGCCCACCATGTCGTGCCCCCGCACCGAGTGCTTGATCGCCTCGGCCACCGCACGCAGCACGATGTCGCCCGCGAGGTGCCCGTACCCGTCGTTGACACGCTTGAAGTGGTCGAGGTCGACCAGCAGCAACCCGAGCGTGCCCTGCAGCCGCCGCGCACGGTCGAGTTCGTCGTTGGTCAGCTCGGCCCAGAACGTCGGCTCGAACAGCCCGGTCTTGGCGTCGGTCCTGCTGGCGTCCCGGAACTGCGGCAGCAGCAGCCCGGTGTGCAACGCCAGCACCGTGACGATCAGCAACGGCGTCCACCACGGCTGCGAGATCATCACGATCGCCATGCCGGTGCCGAGCCCGATCGCACCCGCGATCATCAACTGGTCGCTGGCTCGACCGAGCACCTTGCGCGCGGGCCGGTCCGGGTTGGTGAGCAGGATGACACCGACCACGAGCGCGTAGTTCACGAGCCAGTAGATGAACCCGGCCACCACCACCGCGACGAGCCCGAGCGGCCCGCTGAGCGTCACCGCGAACGGCTCGGTGTGCGTCGGGAAGATCGCGGCCAGCACCAGGTACGCCCCGGCCAGGGCGAGCACGACGGTCGCCGCCGAGAACACCTTCCTGTGCACGAGGGCACGTCGCCGGTACACCCGAAGCCACGAGTGCACGTAGCTGATCAGCAGGATGCCCGCCACGAGCGGGGGCGGCAGCAGCAACAGGGCGGCGAAGAACCACACACTTTGCAGATGCGTGTGCGGCGAGCCCTCTGCGGTAACCTCGCGGACGCGTTCCAGACCGCGTGCGGCCTCGAGGTGCACGACCGCGGCGAGGGCGAGCAGACCGAACCACAACCAGTCACGTGCCGTGATCGACGACAACGAACTGGTCCCCACTACAGTGACCAGCGCAGCGAGTTCCGCCAACAGGATGTATACCAGGACGGGTCTCGGAAGAGACCATAGAACCCAGCGGCGCGGTGCGAGCCGCTTCCACCCCGGAACCGGGACAGGATGATCCGCGTCGTCCACCGCTGTACCCCCTTCAACGGAGGTCCCCCACTGTAACGGCTCGGCCACCCAGTGTCCCGACTCCAAAAGAGTGACCACCGGTCGGCCCCTTCTTCCCCAAGGAGATGTCATGTTCGCGATGAACAACACCACCAGCCGCCCGAACGACTGGCGGCAGACCAGTCGTACGAGTGACCGGCGGATCGGCCGACTGCGCAACCGGTAACGCATCACGGGGAGGGCGTTCGCCGGCGGGGGCCGGGCGAACGCCCTCCGGCTTTTCCCTGAAACCTCAGTGCCGGAGCGGGATGCGCGCCATCGGTTCCACCAGTTCCCGTTCCTCGTACGAGAGGTGGGACAGGAGCGTGTCGGTGAGCAGGTCGACGGCCGCCGACAGCTCGGTGATGCCGTTGGGGTCGCTGACCGTGGCGACGAGCGCGGCGTCGACGCGTTCGAGCACGTCGTGGATGGCGTGGTGTTCCTCGGTGAGCCGGTCGAGCACCGGCCCGAGACGGGCGTCGCCGCGGCGCAGCTGCGGGTAGAGCTGCCGGTCCTCCAACGTGTGGTGCACGGTGACGAGCCGGCAGTAGCTCTCGCAGTACGCGCCCAGCGTCCAGTTGTTCTGCCGCATGGTCATCGTGTTGATCTCCGACCGGGCGGCGCCGACGTCGAGCGCGCCGTCCGCGACCTGCCTGACCAGCGACCGCACCCGGGACAGCTCGGCACGCAGGTGGTCGTGGACGTCGATCAGCTGCTGGCTGCCCGCGCGCCCGGCCGCCGTGTAGACCGCGTCGGGTGCCGGGGCGGGCCCGGTCGGCCGCACCGCCTCGTCCCACAGCCGTTCGGCCGACAGCCTCGTGCCGTCGTCCGGGGTCGGGGTCACGCCGAGCCCGTCCGCCACCGCGACCACCGGGGATGAAACCGTGGTGGTGCCGAGGTTTCGCTCCTGGCCGACCAGCTCACGCACGCCCGGGGCGACCTCCTCGGCGAACCGGCGCAGGTCGTCGTCGCCACCGGCGTCGACCATCAGCACGAACCCGCTCATGCCTTCGGTGAGCGCGAGTTCGGCGAGCTGCTCGACCCACACCTTCACCGGACCGCGCAGGAACTCCTTGCCGTTGCCCGAAAAGTCGCCGCCGACGTTGTAGAGCCGCCGGACGTCCGACGGTGAGCGCCCGGCCTCCTCCGCGGCCTCGTCGATGATCCGGTTCATCTCCGTGAGCTGTTCCGGTGGCGCGTACGGGCTCGACGGCAGCCAGCCGTCGGCGGTCCGCCCGGTCAGCCGGAGCATGCGTGGTTTGTAGGCCCCGAGCCAGATCCCGATGTCGTGCGCGGGGAACGGGCCGGGGTGCGCACCTTTCAGCGTGTAGTGCTTGCCCTCGAACTTCGCGCCGCGGCCCGGCGTCCACAGCGCCCGGATCACCGCGATGGCCTCGGCGAGGGCGTCGATGGACTCCCCGGCGCTGAGGCGTTGGCCGCCCATCCCGACGATGGCGTCCCAGAACGCGCCCGCGCCGAGCCCCAACTCGACGCGCCCGCCGGTGATGATGTCGAGGCTCGCGGCGCTGCGGGCCAGCACGGCGGGCGGGCGCAGCGGCAGGTTGGCGACGTTGGGGAACACCCGCACGCGCTCGGTCGCGGCGGCGATGACCGACAGCGACGTCCACGTGTCCAGGAACTGCGCCTGGTACGGGTGGTCCTGGAGGCTGACGAGGTCCAGTCCCGCGTCGTCGGCAAGACGCGCGAGCCGCAGGGTCTCGCCGAACTGGTCGGCGGCGGGCGGCAGGAAGACACCGAACTCGAGTTCGTGACCGTAGTCTGGCATACCGACGATATTACACACAGATGTTCTGTTCGACAGACGTTCTGTGTCGGCTATCATCGTGGAATGGCAGCACTCGACGGCGACCTCGGCTGGACGCTCGGCGTGGTCTTCCGCGCCTACGTGAAGGCGACGGACGCGGCGGTCGGCGACCTGCCCGGCAGCCATCGCGGCTACCAGATCCTCAAGGCCGCCACCGAGGAAGCACCCGAAAGCCAGTCCGCGCTCTGCCAGCGGCTCGGCATCGACCGCACGGTCATGACCTACCTGCTCGACGACCTCGAACGCGCCGACCTCGTCGCCCGCAAACCCGCGCCGACCGACCGCCGCACCCGCCTGGTCGTCGCGACGGAGACCGGCCGCGAGCGGCTCGCCGAGCTCGACCGCCGCCTCGCGCACGCCGAGACGCACGTGCTGTCCGGCCTGGACGCCGCCGACCGCACGCAACTGAAGGCCCTGCTCGGCAAGCTCGCCACGCACGCGAACTCCCTCGACCCGGTGCACGACGCGTGCACGATCGTCGAGGACCTGGCGACCCACCACCCCTGATCGTCTCTTGACGTGAGCCAGCTCACGGCCGTACCGTGCTCGGCAATAGTTAGACAGATTGTCTAACCAATAGCTCGGAAGGTCGAAGGCGTTGACACAACAGGCCGGTTCCTCCCGTCTGCTCCGCGAGATCAACGAGTCCGCGGCGCTGCGCCTGCTGCTCGAACGCGGCCCGCTCACCCGTGGTGACCTGCGCGAACTGACCGGCCTCGCCAAGCCGACGACCTCCGACGTGATGCGCAGGCTCACCGACGCCGGGCTCGCCCGCGTCGTCGGCCGCACGAGCGGCGGCCCCGGCCCGAACGCCGACATCTACGACGTGAACCCCGACGCCGCCCACGCGGCCGCGGTCTCGTTGCAGGAGAAGGACTCCACGCTGGTCACGGCCGTCTGCGACCTGTCCGGCGAGATCCGCGCGCGGGTCACGACGCCCCTGGTGGCGGACCCGGTCCGCTCGGTCGCCGACGCCGTGCACGGGGCGAGCCGCGCGGCCGGGGTCGACCACCTCGACCACGTGCAGCTCGGCGTCCCGGGTGCCCACCACGACGGCACGATCCGGTACGTCGACGTGCCCGGCTGGTCCCGCCCCGGACTCATCGACGACATCCGCGCAGCCCTCGCGACCGAGGTCAACGTCGACAACGACGTGAACCTGGCCGCCACCGCCGAGCGGTCCCGCGGCATCGCGAAGGACGTCGACAGCTTCGCCCTGCTGTGGCTCGGCGAGGAGGGTCTCGGTCTCGGCATCGACCTGAACGGCCGGATCCTGCGCGGCGCGCGCGGCGGTGCGGGCGAGATCGGCTACATGCCCGCCGGACCGGAGGGCGACTTCCAGGAACTCGTCGGCGGTCCGGCCATCCTCGCGCTGGCCCGCGAACACGGCATCGCCGCCGACAAGGCCGCCACCGCGGCGACGGACGAGCGGCTGCTGCGGCCGCTCGCCGCCCGCATCGCCTACGGCATCGCCGCCGTCGTCGCCGTGCTCGACCCCGCCATGGTCGTCCTCGCCGGCGAGGTCGGCCAGGCGGGCGGCACCGTGCTCGCCGAGGCCGTCGGCGTGGCACTGCGTGAGCTTTCCGTGCTGGACACCGAGATCGCCGCCACCGGTCTCACCGAGGACGCCGTCCTGCTCGGCGCGCTCGACACCACCCTCACCGCGGTCCGCACCGCGCTGCTCTCCCGCCGCTAGGAGGCACCATGTCCCGCCGTCCGCTCATCGTGGCCGCAGCCTTGTTGCTCGCGGCCTGCACTCCCGGCAACAGCGCGTCCGACGACGTCGCCCCCGCGGGCCAGGAAGCCAAGGGGTCGATCGAGTTCTGGCACTTCTTCACCGACCGCGAGGCGAAGGCCATCGACACGGCCATCGAGCAGTTCGAGGACGCGCACCCGGACATCGACGTCAAGGTCACGGCAGGCCAGGACGACGCGAAGATGCTGCAGGCCATCTCGTCGGGCAAGGGCCCGGACGTCGGACTGTCGTACTCCACCGACATCGTCGGCAAGTTCTGCTCGTCCGGCGCGTGGCGCGACCTGACCCCGTACATCGAGCGGGACGAGGTGGACCTGTCGAAGTTCCCCGAGACCGTCCGGTCGTACACGAGCTACCACGACCGCCGCTGCGCCATGCCGTTCCTCGCGGACGTGTACGGGTTGTACTACAACAAGACCCTGCTCGCGCAGGCCGGGTACAGCGAGCCACCGAAGACCATGTCCGAGCTGGCCGACATGGCGAAGAAGCTCACCAAGCGGTCGGCCGACGGGACCATCCAGGTCGCCGGTTTCCTGCCGCTGCTGAACTTCTACGAGCACACGCCGCAGCACATCGTGCCCGGCTGGGACGCGAAGTGGCTGACCGCCGACGAGAAGTCCGCCATCGGCACGGACCCGCGGTGGCAGGAGATGCTGACGTGGCACAAGGACCTCGTCGACTGGTACGGGTACGACAACCTGCAGAAGTTCACCGCGGGCCTCGGTGACGAGTGGTCGGCCGACAACGCGTTCCACAAGGGCAAGCTCGCGATGGCCGTCGACGGCGAGTACCGCGTGGCGTTCCTGACCGACCAGGCACCGAACGTGGACTTCGGCACCGCTCCCCTGCCCGTGGCCGACGACCGGACCGACCGGTACGGCGCCGGGTTCGTCACCGGCAACGTCGCGGGCATCTCCGCGAACTCGAAGAACCCCGAGGCCGCGTGGGCGCTGATCGAGTACCTCACCACGGAGACCGGCTCGATCGTCGGCCTGTCGAACGCGATCAAGAACGTGCCGACCACCTCGGACGCGCTCGCGTCGCCGGACCTGCGGGTGGACGAGAAGTTCCAGGTGTTCCTGGACATCTTCGCGCACCCGGAGACCTCGACGACGCCACCGAACGCGTCCGGGCCCAAGTACGTGGAGATGACGCAGGAGTTCGTCAACGGCTACCTGTCCGGGGCGAACAAGGACCTGGCAGGCGGTCTGAAGGACCTCGACGCGCGCATCGACCAGGCGCTCGAGCTCGGGCGCTGACGTGACCGCGGTACTGACGCGGCCGTCCCCGGTCTCGGCGCCGCCGCGTCGGCGGGCGCCGAGGCGGTGGCGGCACCGGCTCACCGTGCTGAGCTTCATGGCGCCCGCACTGATCGGGATCGGGGTGTTCTTCCTCTACCCGCTGCTGGCCGCCGTGTACTTCTCGTTCACGCGGTTCGACCTGCTGACGGTCCCGGAGTGGGTGGGGCTGCGCAACTACACCTATCTGTTCACACAGGACAGTGTGGCCGCGCAGGCCGCGCTGAACACGTTGTGGTTCGTGCTGATCCTGGTGCCCGCGCGGATGCTCGCGGCGTTGCTGACGTCGATGCTGCTGGTGTCGCTCCGCCGCGGCGGCGGGTTCTTCCGCACGATCTTCTACCTGCCCGCGCTGGCGCCGCCGGTCGCGGCGACCATCGCGTTCGTGTTCCTGTTCAACCCGGCCACCGGGCCGGTGAACGGGGTGCTCGGCTGGTTCGGAGTCGACGGTCCACTGTGGTTCGACTCGCCGGAGTGGGCCAGGCCGTCGCTGGTGCTGCTCGGCACGTGGGCGGTCGGCGACCTGATGGTGATCTTCCTGGCGGCGCTGCTGGACGTGCCGAAACCGTTGTACGAGGCGGCGTCCATCGACGGCGCGAACGCGTGGCAGCGGTTCCGGCACGTGACGTTGCCGTCGCTGTCGCCGGTGCTGGTGTTCGCGGCGGTCACCGGGGTGATCCAGACGTTGCAGTACTTCACGCAGGCGGCGGTCGCGGCGAGCGTCGCGAGTGGTACCGCGACGACCGGCGGCGGGATCTCGTCGACGTTCGGGTACCCGGAGAACTCGACGCTGACGTACCCGCTGCACCTGTACGTGTCCGGCTTCCGCTACTACGACATGGGGTACGCGAACGCGCTCGCGGTCGTGCTGTTCGTGGTCGCGTTCGCGGTGACGCTGGTGCTGCTGCGCCGGTTCCGCGCGTTCACGGGAGGTGTGCGGTGACGGTCACCCTCCCCCGTCGCGGGACGATGGTGCGCGAGCGCTGGCTGGTCGTGGTGGCGCGCAACAGCGTCGCGATCGCGGCCGCGCTGATCTTCGTCGCGCCGTTCGTGTTCGTGGTGCTGATGTCGTTCATGACGAGCGACCAGGCGCTGACGTCGAACCTGTGGCCGACGACGTGGCACCCGGAGAACTTCGTCGACATCTTCACGAAGATGCCGATGTTCGACTACCTCGTGAACACGATGACGTACGCGTTGCTGGCGACCGGGTTCATGCTGCTGTCCAGCGTCCCGGCCGCGTACGCGCTGGCGAAGTTGCGCTGGCGCGGCGGCACGGCCGTGTTCGTCGTGGTGATCTGCATGATGATGCTCCCGCCGCAGGTCGTCACCGTGCCGCTGTACCTGATGTGGTCGAACGCGGGCCTGACCGGAACGTTGTGGCCGCTGATCCTGCCGATGCTGGTCGGTGACGCGTTCTCGATCTTCCTGCTGCGGCAGTTCCTGATGACCATCCCGGACACCGTGCTCGACGCGGCCCGCATCGACGGCTGTTCGGAGTGGACGGTCCTCGTGCGGGTGGTGGTCCCGATGGCGAGGCCGGGTATCGCGGCGACCGCGATCTTCCAGTTCTTCTACGCGTGGAACGACTACTACGGGCCGCTGCTGTACACCAGCGAGGAGCAGGCCAACTGGACGTTGTCGATCGCGTTGTCGCAGTTCAAGACGCTGCACCACGTGGAGTGGAACCTCGTGATGGCCGCGACACTGCTGGTGATGGCGCCGGTGATCACGGTGTTCTTCTTCGCGCAGAAGGCATTCGTGCAGGGCGTGACGTTGACGGGGGTCAAGGGGTGAGCACCGCATGAGGGTCGCTGTTGTCGGGGGCGGTTCGACCTACACACCGGAGCTGGTCGACGGGTTCGCGCGCCTGCCGTTCGCCGTGGACGAGGTCGTGTTGATCGACCCGGCCGTGTCACGGCTGGACATCGTCGGGTCGTTCGGCCGCCGCATCCTGGCGCGTTACGGGAGCACGACGCGTCTGGAGTGGACGTCCGACCTGGACGCCGGGCTCGCCGACGCGGACGTGGTGCTGGTCCAGCTGCGGGTCGGCGGGCAGCGGACGCGGATCAGCGACGAGACGTTCCCGCTCGAATGCGGCTGCGTCGGGCAGGAGACGACCGGCGCGGGCGGTCTGGCGAAGGCACTGCGCACGGTGCCGGTCGTGCTGGACGTCGCCGCCCGCGCGCCCGAGCACGCGTGGATCGTCGCGTTCACCAACCCGGTCGGCATCGTCACCCGCGCGCTGCTCGACGCCGGACACCGCGCGATCGGGCTGTGCAACGTCGCGATCGGCATCCAGCGGACCCTCGCCCGGCTGCTCGACGTGGCGGCGGACGCGGTGACGCTCGACCACGTCGGTCTCAACCACCTGACGTGGGAGCGCGCGGCGGTCGTCGACGACACCGACCGGCTGCCGAAGCTGATCGCCAACCACGGCGACTACCTGGCAGAACACCTCGACCTGCCGCCCGAGCAGCTGCTGCTCACCCGCACGCTGCCGTCGTACTACCTGCGGTACTTCTACTGCCACGACCAGGTGGTCGCCGAGCAGCGGACGTCGCAGGCCCGCGGCGCCCGGGTCGCGGAGATCGAACGCGACCTCCTGGCGATGTACCAGGACCCGGCCCTCGACGCGTTGCCGTCGCTGCTGTCGGAGCGGGGTGGTGCGTTCTACTCGGAGGCCGCTATCGGGTTGCTGGCGTCGTTGCACGGGCGGCCCGGCACGCACGCGGTCGACGTCCGCAACAACGGCACGCTGCCGAACCTGCCGGACGAGGCCGTGGTGGAGGTGTCGTGCCACGTCGACGAGTCCGGCGCGACGCCACTGCCGACCGCACCACTCGCACCCGACCTGGCCGGGCTTACCGCACACGTGTCAGGTTACGAGGAGCTGGCCGTCGAGGCGGCGCTGAAGGGCGGCGCGGACCGGGTGTTCCGGGCGTTGCTCGCGCACCCGCTCGTCGGCCAGGTCGACAAGGCCCGCGTACTGACCGATCGCTTGTTGGGTGCGAACGCCGAGTTCCTGCCGTGGGCTCGATGAGTCTCCTTCTGGCCGTCGACGGCGGCAACTCCAAGACCGAGGTCCTGGTCTGCGACGACACCGGGACCGTGCTCGGCCACGCCCGGGGCCCGGGCAGCAACCACCAGACGGCCGGCGGTCTCGACGTGGCCATGGACCGGCTGAACGCGCTGGTCACCGCCGCCCGCACCGATGCGGGGCTGGTGTCGTCGGACCGCATCGCGCTGGCCGCGGTCTACCTGGCGGGCGCGGACCTGCCGGTCGAGCTGACCATGCTCACCGACGCGGTGTCCTCGTCCGGGTGGGCTGACAAGTGTCAGGTGGACAACGACACGCTCGCGCTGCTGCGGTCGGGCACGGCCGATCCGGACGCCGTGGCGGTGGTGTGCGGCGCGGGCATCAACTGCGTCGGCCGCGCGGCTGACGGCCGTATGGTCCGCTTCCCCGCGCTCGGCACGATCACCGGCGACTGGGGCGGCGGCGACGAGCTGGGCCCGACCGCGTTGTGGCACGCCACCCGCGCCGAGGACGGCCGAGGGCCCGCCACGGCGTTGACCAGTGCCATCGCGTCGCACTTCGGCCTGCCGTCCGCGACGGCCGTCGCCGCCGCGGCGCACCTCGACCCGTCCGTCGCGGCCCGGCTCCGGGACCTGACACCCGTCATGTTCGAGACGTCCCGGGCAGGCGACCCCGTCGCCCGGTCCATTGTGGTCAGACAAGGAGAGGAGGTGGCGCTGCTCGCGATCGCGGCACTGCGGCGCCTCGAGCTGGTCACGGTCCCCGCGACCGTGGTGCTCGGCGGCGGCGTGCTCCGCGGCCGCGACCCGCTGCTGCACGACACGATCCGCGACCGGCTGGCCGAGGCCACGCCGCTCGCACGCGTCACGGTCGTGACCGACCCACCCGTGGTCGGCGCGGCACTGCTCGGTCTCGACGCGCTCGGCGCCACGCCGGACGCGGAGGGGCGACTGCGCACATGGTCCACCGCTTGACCCCTGCCAAGAAGGGAGACCCCTGTGTCGGGGACGAAGAAGAGACTGTCCGCCCTGCTCATACCGCTGCTCGCACTGTCCTTTGTGGTCCCGACGGGAACGGCGCCCGCCGAACCCGCGCCCGCCGAGACGTTCGCGGCCGCCCACGGCCAGCTGAAGGTCTGCGGCGTGAAGCTCTGCGATGACGAACGTCAGGTCGTGCAGCTGCGCGGCATGAGCACGCACGGCCTGCAGTGGTACCGCCAGTGCGTCAACGACGCGTCGCTCGACGCCCTCGCCCACGACTGGGGCGCGTCGGTCATGCGCATCTCGATGTACGTCCAGGAGGGCGGCTACGAGACCGACCCCGCCGGGTACACGAACCTGGTGTCGTCGATCATCGACAAGGTGACCGCGCGCGGCATGTACGCGATCGTCGACTGGCACATGCTCGACCCCGGCGACCCGTACTACAACCTGTCGCGCGCCAAGACGTTCTTCTCCGAGATCGCACGCAGGCACGGCCACCAGACCAACCTGCTGTACGAGATCGCGAACGAGCCGAGCGGCGTGTCGTGGTCACGGATCAAGGGCTACGCCGAGGAGCTGATCCCGGTGATCCGGGCGATCGACCCGGAGACCCCGATCCTGGTCGGCACCCGCGCGTGGTCGTCGCTGGGCGTCTCGGACGGCGCGAACGAGTCCGAGGTGGTCGACAACCCGGTGTCGGCATCGAACATCATGTACACGTTCCACTTCTACGCCGCCTCCCACGGCGACGAGTACCTGAACGCGCTGTCCCGCGCGGCCGACCGAGTCCCGATGTTCATCACGGAGTTCGGCACCCAGGAGTACACGGGCGACGGCCCGAACGACTTCGCGATGGCCCAGCGCTATCTGGACCTGGCCGCACAGAAGCAGATCAGCTGGACGAACTGGAACTTCTCGGACGACTTCCGCAGCGGTGCCGTGTTCATCGAGGGCACGTGCCCGAGCGGTCCGTTCGCCGGCACGTCCCGACTGAAGCCGGCGGGCCAGTGGGTGCGTGACCGGATCGCGTGAGCCCTGCGGACGGGCTCGGCTTCGTGTTCACTGGGGGCATGCCTCTCCACGGTGAGTACGAGCCGAGCCCGTCCGACCGGGCTCGCAAGCAGGTCGAAGAGTACGAAAGCTCCGGCGGCACCCGCGGCAACACCATGATCGGCCTGCCGGTGGTCATCCTGACCACGAAGGGCGCCAGGTCCGGCAAGATCCGCAAGACGCCGCTGATGCGCGTGGCACACGACGGCGAGTACGCGGTGGTGGCCTCGCTCGGCGGCGCACCGAAGCACCCGGTCTGGTACCACAACGTGAAGTCGCATCCCGAGGTCGAACTGCAGGACGGCCCGACCAAACAGGACATGGTGGCCCGAGAGGTGACGGGCGAGGAAAAGGCCAGGTGGTGGGCGATCGCCGTGGACGCGTTCCCCAACTACGCCGACTACCAGAAGAAGACCGACCGCGAGATCCCGGTCTTCGTCCTGACCCCGAAGAACTGACCACCCCCGGCTGCGCGGAACACCGGACCGCGCAGCCGGGCCCCCGGTTGTCCACAGCTCACCCGGTTGTCCACAGGCGCCCCACGAAACCCCGACTTCGTCGGTACCCCCTGGTAGACTGGCATGGCGGGTGGCCCCCGGGATCGGGTGGGGGTTGCTTACGCGACGGTCCTTGGTTCGCGAGCCCGTGACGTCGTCGGTCGCGCTCACGGCGCACCGTCTGCGACCAGCACTTTTGTCTTGCTGCGCAACAACGCCAGCCCGCACACCAGCACCGAGCCGAGCGCCACGGCGAACCCCACCCGCAGTGCCACCAGCCCGCCCACCGCCGACCACAACGCCGCTCCGGCCGCCGACCCGGCCGCGATCCCCACCTGTCGCACCAGGTTCGACGTCGCGGCCGTCACCCCGAGCCGCTCCCGGGGCGCGTTGCCCATCAGGAACACCTGCACCTGCCCGTTGAACAACCCGAACCCGGCCCCCACCAGCGCCAACCGCCACGCGATGTCCCCCGGCGCCCCGCCTGCCACGACCAGCGACGCGAGCCCCGCCGCGATCACCCCGACCCCGCACAGCGCGACCACCCGCGTCCCCACCCGGTCCGCGACCTGCCCCGCGGCGTACGCCGTCAGCAGCGCCGACACCGGGAACGCCAGCAGCACCCAACCCGCCGTACTCGGGTCTCGCAGGAAGAACGGCAACACGAACGTCACCAGGAACAGTCCCGAGTAGACGAACACGAGCGCGACGTGTGGCCCCAGCACCCCCGGTGACTTCAGCAGCGCACGCACCGCCGACGCACCCCGCCACCACACCACCAGCAGTACCGCGCCCACCAGGAACCACGGGCTCACGGACAGTCCCAACAGGACACTCACGGCCCCGCCGCCGAACGTCACGGCCTCGGCGAGCGACGGCGGCGTGAGCCGATCCCCCAACGGCAGCGCCCGCGCCGACAGCACCACGACCAGCACGAGCACCGGCACGGTCACGTAGAAGATCCACGGCCACCCGAACGACTCGACCAGCCATCCACCCAGCACCGGTCCGGTCATCCCGCCCGCCGTGCCGAACAACATCGAGATCCCGAACGCCCGCGCCCGCTTCGACGGCGACACCGCCACGGTCGTCAGGACCGGCGCCAGCGCCAGCAGCACCACCGCGAACGTGCCCTGCCCGACCCGGGCGGCGATCAGCCAGCCGACCGACGGCGACAGCCCGCACAGGACCGTGAACACCGCGAACCCGAGACACGCCGACCGAAGCGCGCGTCGCGGATCGTTCGCGTCCACCCACCGGCCCGCGCACAACGCGAGCCCGATGATCGGCGCGAGGTAACCGAGCACCACCCACTGCCCCACCGACGCGTCCGCGATCGACGGCAGCGCGACGTTGACGATCGTCGCGTCGAGCTGCGCCACGAAGATCGCGAGGCTCGCCGCGACCACCAGCACCCACCGGTCCACCACGGTACCCTTCCCCCTGACCCGACAGCTTTGCTTTGCAAGCAAATCTATTTGGAAGACAAAGGTATGTCAACGGGCCTTGGCCTCAAGGAATCGGTGCGCGCTCTCCTGCTGCTCATGCCACGCGTCGTGGGCCGTCTCAAGCGGTCCCCCGTCCCACCGGAACTGGCGTCGTTGTCGCTGGCCCCTCGGCACCGCTCGCTGTTCGCCTACCTGCAGTTCGACGGCCCCATGCCCGTCAACGAACTCGCGCGCCGCCTCGAGGTCGCACCCGCGACGGTCAGCCTGATGATCAGCGAGCTGAGCAAGAAGGGCCTCCTCGTCCGGCGCGAGGACGAGGCCGACCGGCGGCGGACCATCGTGAGCATCGCCGAGGACCGGGCGGCGGCCGTCGACGCGTGGATGTCGGCGTCGGCGCGGGCCTGGCAGGTCGCGCTCGAGCCGCTCACCGACGAGCAGCGACGCGTGTTCGTCGACACGCTCGGGACGTTCGAACGCGAACTGAACCGCGAATAATGGCGGCATGACCCAACGCGTGTGGACAGAAGTCGACGACTACATCTCCGGCCTGCTCATCGGCGCGGACCCCGCGCTCGACGGCGCGCTCGAGGCGGGCGCGAAGGCCGGGATGCCGCAGATCTCGGTCGCACCCAACCAGGGCAAGCTGCTCAACCTGATCGCGCGTGTCCACGGCGCGCGCACCGTCCTCGAGATCGGCACCCTCGCCGGGTACAGCACCATCTGGCTGGCCCGCGCGCTCCCGCCGGACGGCAAGCTGATCACGCTCGAGTACGACCTGGTGCACGCGGAGATCGCCACGGCGAACATCGCGGCGGCGGGCCTCGCCGACCGCGTCGAGGTGAAGGTCGGCGCCGCACTCGACACGCTGCCCACGATCGCCGGCGAGGGCCCGTTCGACCTGTTCTTCATCGACGCAGACAAGGTCAACAACCCGAAGTACTTCCAGTGGGCGCTCGACCACTCCCGGCCGGGCAGCGTGATCATCGTCGACAACGTGGTGCGCAGTGGCCTGGTGATCGACGCGACCAGCACCGACCCGTCCGTGCTCGGCACCCGCGAACTGGCGTCGATGATCGCGAACGAGCCACGCGTGTCGGCCACGATCATCCAGACCGTCGGCGAGAAGGGGTACGACGGTTTCGCGCTCGCGCTGGTCGAGGGCTGATCCGCCGCCGGATTGAAGACCGCTCAACGAAAGCGCGTTCCCGGCAGGCCCCGCCGTAGCGTGTAGATCGCCGGAGGAGTGTGTACAGCAGGGGCGAGGCGAGTTCGATGGACCAGTGGACGAACGCGACGGATCCGCCGACGTTGAGAGCCGTGGCCGGGCACGCGGTGCGGGTGCTGCGAGGCCAGGACGACTGGGCACCGGTGCCCGGCCCACGACCGGCGGACGGGGACGAGCTGGTCGGCATCCGGGTGCAGGTGGTCGGCGACGACGTGCTGGCGCGCCGGGGGGTGCTCGCCGCGCTGGAGGACGAGCCCGGCATGGTCGTCGTCGGTGAGCACCGGCCGGGCCCTGGCGTGTTCGCCACGCTGGCCACGCGCCACCCGGACGTGGTGCTGCTGCACGGGGTGGACGACGCGGAGACCGCGCCGATCCTGACCGCGATCCGCCGCACAGGCCGCGTGGTGCGGGTGCTGAGCATCGGCGTCCGGGACGGCGAGTCCGCGCCGAACATCGACGGCTGCGTCTGCGGTTCCCTACCCGCATGGGCGACCCCCGAAGAGGTGGTGGCCGCGGTACGAGTGGCGGCGGCGGGGTTCGCGCTGCGGAAGGCGGACCCGGTAGGCGAGGTGGTCCGGATGGCGAACCGGGAGCCGGCACAGGACGCGGGCCTGTCAGACCGCGAGTGCGACGTGCTGGCATTGGTGGCACAGGGCATGTCGAACGCGGAGATAGCCCGTGACCTCACTGTTTCCGAGCACACCGTGAAGTCCCACATGCAGAACCTGCTGGCCAAACTGGGCCTCCGGAACCGGATACACGCGGTGATCTACGCGTACCAGACCGGCCTGGCGAAGAGCGAACACAGCTGATGCGCCTGCGCATACTGGGCTCACTGGAGATCGTGGACGACCAGGGCACCCGGATCCACATCAGTGGCGCGAAACGGCGCGCCCTGCTCGCCACGCTGGTGGTACGAGCGGGCCGAACAGTGTCGATGAGCAAGCTCATCGAGGAGCTGTGGGCCGCCAACCCGCCGGCCAACGCGGTCAACGCGCTCCAGGCACACATCGGCAGACTGCGCAAGACGATCGCGACAACCTGCGCGGAGGACCGTCTGGCAACCCAGCCACCCGGCTACACCCTGCAACTCAACGAGGGCGAGACCGACGCGTCCGAGTTCACCCGCCTGATAACGGCGTCACGCACAGCACCGGACCCCACGCCGCTGCTGCGCGCGGCGCTGTCCCTGTGGCGGGGCCCGGCGCTGGACGGCTGCGTAACGGGCGACATCTGCGCGGGAGAAGCGTCCGCGCTGGAGGAACTCCGCATGACGGCGATGGAGGCGTTGTACGACGGGTGCCTGGCGAACGGCCGTCATGCCGAGGTGATCGCCGACCTGACCGAGGCGACGGCGCTCTTCCCGCTGCGCGAACGGTTCTACGACCAGCTGATGCAGGCGCTGTCCCGGGCAGGCCGCCAGTCGGACGCGCTGGCGGTGTACGGCCGGGCACGAACGCGGTTCATCACGGAGCTGGGGGTGGAACCCGGCCCCGCACTGCGGGCCCGGGCACAGGCCGTTCACACGGACACCCCTGCGCCCCCGGACAACGACCTGACCCGGGAAGTGGCCGAACTACAGCACAAGATCGACGCCCTGGTGACCAGGCAGGCACGGCTGCTGGCACGACTGGCCGCACAGCACACCAACCGCTGATTGTCCACAACCGCCCCAGTTGTCCACAGCCCGGCGCAAACCCGCGAAAATGTCAGCCCTACCCGGTAGACTGGCACGGCGGGACGCCCCCGGGATCGGGTGGGGGCTGGGTAACGCGCGCGCGAGCCGATGCGGTTCGGGCGGGGCTGGGGGTTCACCGGCGCGTGCGGCCTGTTCTGGCTCAACCAAGCCAAAACAGGCCACGCGCGTATCGGCTCGCGCCGGAGTCGGTCAGCTCGGGAACGCCTCCGCCAGGAGGGCCTTCACCTCGGTCTTCGCACGGACGTAGGCCTCGGCGATGTCCGGCGGGATGCCGTCCTTCGCCGCGGTCTCGACGGCGGCCGGGGACGGCTCGGTGGTCCAGAAACGTTCCTCCGCCGGCATGATCTCCACGCCGCGAATCATCTCCGTGGCGCGTTCGGCCAGCGAGTGATGGCCCGGCGGGGCGTCCTGCGCCAGGAACAGCACCTGTGTCGTGGCCTTGGCCAGCTGCCGCTCGAGCAGCTCGCGGTTGCCGGGAAAGCCGAGGTCTTCGCCCATCTTCGCTCCCCATCTCAACGTTGTTTCGATTGTCCTGCGCGCGGCCGCGGCACGGCAATCGGTCGGCGGAGCGAGATTGGCGGTCGGTCGCAAGAACCAGACCGGTCGGTCCGGGTGCGCTCGCCTGATGGGCGAGCGGCGACGTCAGTGCGTGCAGTTCGTGCGGGCGCACCGACTACCCGGGCCGGCCGCTTACCTGGATTGCGCGACAGGTGGTGGTCGCGCGAATCGTGTGACACGTCGCCGCTGACGGGTCGGCACTGAAAAAGATGGCGGCCTCGCATTCGGGCCGGACGGGCGCTCAGGTGCGAGCGAGCAGTTCGAGATCCCCCACCACGGCGGTCCGACCGCTCTGTTCGAACTTCACGCGAACCGAGCTCCGCCCGTCCCCCGGGGCGTGCGCGGCGGTGTCCGCGGCGACGACGCATGGCTCGTCGAGCTCGATGTAGTGCTCGAACGAGAACTTCCCCTTCACCGGCACACCCTCCGCACTGCCGGTCGCGAGGAGTGCGGCCTGGCGTGCCGCCTCGATGGCCATCATGCCCGGCACGTGGTCGACCGGGTGGTCGAACATCACCGGGTGATCGGTGTCCACCCGCACCAGCCACAGGTTGTCCATAGCGGACGGTGCGAGCACGACGTCGCAGTCCTGGTAACGCCCGACCAGGTGCGGCGGGACCGGAGCCGGTTGCTTCTCCGTCACCACCGTCGCGTCGATGTGGTCACCGCGCACCCGCGCGTACGTGGCCGCCGTGATGCACCGGAACGACACCCCACCGGAGCCGACCTTGACATCGTTGCGGTAACACGTGAAGTCGACGGTCATGCCGGCGACCGTCTTGCCACGCTTGCGAATGCTGTGCGCGACAGCCGTGAGGACGACGTCGGCGGGCCGGCAGCCGAGGCGCAGCCCCTCTTCGGTGATCTCGTAGGAGATCTCGTGCATGACGAAGTGCGTCCCCTGCGGCACCTCGTAGAACTCGTGCGCGATCGCGAGCGTCGCCTGCCGGATGGTCTCGGTGAGGAGCATCGGGTCGTGCAGTCGCGACTTCGGGCCGAAGAACTGGTGGGAGCGCGGCCACTGCGCGCCGACCTGGAAGGTGCCGTCACGGGTGGCGGCGAGGTTGGTCAGGAAGACTTCGGAGACTGCGGCCCGGTGCACCAGATGCCTCGGGAGGGTCTGCTGGAAAAGGACACCGGCCCCCAACTCGGATAAGCCGTTGAGTAAGTCCCGCCGGTTTTCGTTGAGCACGGTAGTCATGGCGATCCTCCGCCCAGATGTCGTCCGCGGCTTCGTTCATGTGATCTGAGCCACGATGAAAGAATACCTACCACCCGGTTTTTTATCGAGGGGTAGCGACGTGAACTTCGAGTGATCCTCCAGCTCCTGCTGAGCCGCCCGAGCTCGATGCACGTGCATGTTTGCGCAGGTAGCCTGCACAAAACGCCGCCGAGCAGCAACGATCGCGCAGCGCGACCCATACACCACGCTTCGCGAGCGACCCTGGACTACCCCTGGAGCGGCGGTTTTCGCGGCTAACTGGCAACCGGTAAGACGCGAGCGAGAACCCCAAAACGGACAAACCTCCGCCTGCCGCTACGACGTCGTGGCAGCACGGCAACCACCGATCACCGATTCGAAGCGGAGGTGACACCACCACTTCGCCGCGAACGAAGCGGAGGCGTCGACGAAGGCCCCCGCACGCGCACGACTTGGCTCAGCCAGTCAGCGACCGGGCTTCAGCTGAGAGGTTCAGGCGATGTCCTTGGCGCCGAAGCCGGCGGTGCCGGACGGCACGAAGCGCGCCACTCGACGAGGCGGCACGAGACCGGGTAGCGCGATACGCCACATCTCCGTGACGCGCTCGTGGATGTCCTGGCGGCCGGAGAGCACCTGCGACGAGATCTGGATGCCGGTGAAGGACGCGATCACCCAGCGGGCGATGACGTAGGGGTCGAGGTCGGCCTTGAGGTCGCCGCGTTCCTGGGCCGCCACCATGTAGTTGCGCACTATCTCGATCCAACCCGTGTAGGCGTCGGGGGCAGGGTCGGCGAACGTGCCGGTCTCGATCACGAGACGGATGCTCGCCCGCACGCGCACGCTGCCGAGCAACGAGTTCGCCATGTCGTGGCACAGGTCGATCGCGGTCTGGATGCCGGTCGGGGGGTCGGAGGGCAGCGCCTGGCCCACG
The DNA here is from genome assembly GCF_044466355.1 of Actinophytocola sp. NPDC049390. Classification (NCBI taxonomy): domain Bacteria; kingdom Bacillati; phylum Actinomycetota; class Actinomycetes; order Pseudonocardiales; family Pseudonocardiaceae; genus Actinophytocola; species Actinophytocola sp. NPDC049390. The sequence goes on along the minus strand of NZ_JBITMQ010000007.1, from coordinate 185,539 downwards.
ATGAACTGCTCGCTCACCAGCGCGTGCGCGAGGTCTTCCTTCGAGGAGAAGTGGAAGTACAGGGCACCCTTCGTCACCCCGGCCTTGGCCAGGATGTCGGACAGACTGGCTCCGTTGAAGCCGTGCTCGTCGAACACGGCCGCCGCCGCGTCGAGGATCGTGTTGCGGGTGCGTTCCGCTCGTTCTTGCCGTGCCACTCCTGCCTCCAGCCGCGAAAGGCGTCACCGAGGCAGGACCCGCAGGGCCTCGGAAACGCGCGCGCCAACCCCGACCAACCTCCCTCAGCTTAGCCCAGATTTCACGCGAACGGGGTCGAAAAAATACCGGGTGGTAGGTATTGTTCCTCACAACGACGCAGTTCGGAGGTTGGCAACATGCCCAGGAACGCGATCTTGGTGACCGGCGGGACCGGCTTCGTCGGGTCCCACGTCGTGCGCGCTCTCCTCGCCGAGGATACCCACGAGCGGCCCGAGATCCGCGTGCTGAGCCGTGGCGAACTCCCTTCCTGGATGGTCGATGCGGGCGTCACCGGTATCCGCGGCGACCTCTCCAACCCCGCCGACCTGCGCGGCGTCTGCGACGACGTCGTCACCCTCATCCACCTCGCCGCCACCGTCGGACGCGACGTCGCCGAGTGCGACTCGGTGAACACGGACGGCACACTCGCCGTCCTCGACCAGGCGCGCCGCGCGGGCACGAAGCGCGTCATCTACGTCAGCACGACCTCCGTCTACGGCAACGGTGTCCACCAGGGCGTGACCGAGTCACTACTCGCGCCCGCGCCGGTCTCCGCCGCCAGCCGCAGCAAGCTCGCCGCTGAACGCGCCGTCCGCGCTGTCGGTGGCATCGTCCTGCGTCCGCACCTCACCTACGGGCCGGGCGACCGGTGGTTCGTGCCGACCCTGTTGCGGTTGCTGGACAAAGTGCCCGCGTGGATCGACGGCGGCTCCGCGCTGATGTCCATTGTGTCCGTCCAGGACCTCGCCAAGGTGCCCGCCGCACTCGCCCGGCTGCCGTGGGGGCCGCGGCCCGGTGCGGTGTTCCACGTCAGCCAGCCGCGACCGGTGAGCGTGCATGCCATGGCACACAAGGTGTGCGCGCCGCTCGGGCTCACACTGCCGGAACACGACCTGCCGTCCGATGTGCACCGCGAGCTGACGCGCAGCGCCATCCCGAACATGACCGACCACCAGTTCTCGTTGCTCGCCGAGGACCACTGGTATGAGAGCACGCGCATCTGGCGCACTCTCGGTATCACGCCTACGGAGCTCGGCACCGCCGAGATCGACGACGCGGTCGGCTGGTACCGGACGCTACTCGCCGCCTAGCTTGCGCTGCTGCGTACCTTCCGGTCGCACCGCGACCAGCGCGGCGGACGTCGCGATGCCGGGAAGGATCGTGCGCCACAGTCCCTCGACGGTGGGCGCGATCTCGCCGTGGCGAATTCCGGTCCACCACAACATCTCCAGCCCGGACGACACCGCGAAAACGAGGGAGGCCGTCTCCTCGACATCGACCTCCGCACGGAGGTCACCGGCACGTTCCGCCGCGATCAGCAACGTTTCGACAGCCGCGAGCCATTCCTGGTGGAAATCCAGGAACGGGCGACCACGATGACCACACTCCCGAGCCGTACGGAACGACGCACGCACCAACGGCTCACACTCCAACCACCACGCCAACTCATGCGTCAAATCAACCAACGCCTGCAACGCAGGCAACCCCGCCCCCACCACCCCATACACCGCAGAACGCAACAACCCACACGCCTCAGCCTGAATCGCCCCACCCAACTCGTCCTTCGACGAGAAATGAAAATAAAAAGCCCCCTTCGTCACCCCCGCAGACCGCGACACATCCTCCAACGTCGCACCAGAAAACCCCAAACGATCAAACAACACAGCCGCGGAACGCACCAAGTGCAACCGCGTACTCTCCGACCTCGACTGCTTCGCCACCGTCACGCCCAGCGCGACGGAGCCGAGGGCACGGGATTCTCCACACCCACGAACATAGCGGACATCGGTGACATTCCTACCCCGCCGATCGGCCGGTTCCGGCGGGCCGCAACCGCCGCACCAACGCGGGTGCGGCGAGTCCGGGCAGTGCGAGTGACCACATCCCGGTGAGACTATCCCCCAGTGCGCCCTCGCGGATCTTGGCCCACCACAGCAATTCCATCCCGGCGGTCACGGTCACCACGAGCGTGACCGCGTGCTCGAGCTCCACGTCCGGCGCGAGTTCCCCGGCCCGCTGCGCCTGCCGCAGCAACAACTCGACCGCGACGAGCCACTCGTGGTGGAAATCCAGGAACGGGCGACCACGATGACCACACTCCCGAGCCGTACGGAACGACGCACGCACCAACGGCTCACACTCCAACCACCACGCCAACTCATGCGTCAAATCAACCAACGCCTGCAACGCAGGCAACCCCGCCCCCACCACCCCATACACCGCAGAACGCAACAACCCACACGCCTCAGCCTGAATCGCCCCACCCAACTCGTCCTTCGACGAGAAATGAAAATAAAAAGCCCCCTTCGTCACCCCCGCAGACCGCGACACATCCTCCAACGTCGCACCAGAAAACCCCAAACGATCAAACAACACAGCCGCGGAACGCACCAAGTGCAACCGCGTACTCTCCGACCTCGACTGCTTCGCCACGACAACGTCCCAGGGCCCGTGCGGACCGGGGGATCACGGCCCACAAACGACGACCGGAGCAGGGCGGGATTTTAACCGCCCTGCTCCGGTTGTGTGATTTGGTGGCACCAACTTCTCATCCCGTTCGTTCGAGCACCGTCTCGCTGCCGAACTCGGTGAGCCGTCGGTCCGACATCAGGATCGCGTGCTGCAGTCGGCGCAGGCTGGGCGACGGCTCGAGACCGAGCTCGTTGACCAGACCCGTGCGCATCCGGCGGTACACGTCGATCGCCTCGCCCCGGCGACCGGACCGGTACAGCGCCAGCATGAGGTGCGCGTGCAGCCCCTCGTGCGTGCGGTACCGACCGACGAGCCCGGCCAGCTCGCCGAGCAGCTCATGGTGCCGACCGAGCCGCAGGTCCGCGTCGATGCGGCGGTCGAGCACGTTGAGCCTCGCCTCCTCCAAGCGGTGTGACTCGACCTCGAGCAACGGCCCGGTCTGGACGTCCACGAGCGCCCGGCCCCGCCAGATGGCGAGCGCCTCGCTGAACTGACGGGACGCGGCCTCGAAGTCGCCCAGCTCACGCGCGCGGTGTCCCAACGCGGCCAACCGGTCGAACTCGCGGACGTCGACGCGCCCGCCCATCGTGTCCATGAGGTAGCCACCCGGGTAGGTGACGAGGACACGCTTGGCGTCGGTGGGTCCATCGGCCGGCGACTGTTCCAGCGCGGCGCCGATCAGGTTACGCAGGTGCAGGATGTAGGTCTGCACCGTGGTGTTGGCACTGCGCGGGATGTCTTCCCCCCACAGCTCCTCGAACAGCGACGCCATCGGCACGACCTGGTCGGCGTGCACCGCCAGCATCGCCAGCACCTTGCGCGGCTTCGCCGCGGTCGGCACGATCGAGGCAGCACTTTGGCGGGCGGCTAATGGCCCTAAAACCTCAATGTCCACGTCCTTCTCCTGTGGCGACGGTGACGAAGTGCCGACCCGGTGATCGACATCTACTCGTCTACTCCTCAAGACTACAAAACCGACCGCCCGGTTTGTCAATAGTTATCAGACCGCTCGGTCTTTTTATCTGAAGGCTGTCAGTCCGGCGTCAGCGCCAGTCACCCACAGCGACTCGAACTTGGCTTGACAGAGCCAAAAACGACGCAGCGTGCTACTCGTTCCGTCGACAACTACCGGCTCGCGACGGCACGCGGTGGCATCAGGTCAAGTGATGGATCATGGTTCAGGATCGCCTGCATCCGGTCCTGGAGCATCGTCGAGGGCTCCATGCCGAGCTCGTCGACGAGCCTGCGGCGCACGACGTTGTACTCCCGCAACGCGTCCGCCTGTCTTCCTGATCGGTACAGAGCCACCATCAGCATTTCCGCGAGCCGTTCTCGCCACGGATAGAGCATCGCCATCTTCTTGAGCTCGCTGATCACGCCACCCTGGATACCGGCGACGATGCAGGCGTGGAACTTGTCCTCGATCGCCGCGAGCCTGCTCTCCTCGTAGTGCAGGACGGAGCTGTGGCACAGCGGCCCGCCGGACACGCCCTCGAGTACCGGGCCGTCCCACAGCTCGAGTGCGTCGTGCAGAAGATCCCTTGCGCGCACGGGATCCGCGGCGATCGTGTTGTGCGCGCACGCGACCAGGTGCTCGAACAACTTCGCGTCGATTTCGTCTCGGTCGGCGTGGAGGATGTATCCGGTCGGCAGCGTCACCAGCCGTTCCCGCGCGAACTCCTCGCCGAACGTGGACTTGAACAGTTTTCGCAATCTGGTGATCAATGCCTGCAACGCGTTGTTGGCCTTCGCGAGCGGCCGACCCTCCCACAGTTCCTCGAAGAACTGCTCTTTCGTGACCACCTTGCCGGAATTGATCAACAACGTGGCGAGCAGCGTGCGCTGCCTGCCGCCCTGGATCGCGACCAGCCGCCCGTCCTTGACCAGCCCCACCGAACCGAACAACTTGAAGATCACCGTGTCTGCCATCGCCCCCGCCTCCTCGACGTCCGACGACGATGCTCAGACATGCCACTGACACGCCCGTGACAACCACCCCCACACACGAGCCACCCGCGAGTCACGCTCCCGAACCCCGCGAGTCGCGCCCCCAGACACAGCGAGTCGCGCGCGCGAACATAGCGAGTTGTACGTTTCGTGCACATGCCGTCTGCACGAAACGTACAACTCGGTGCGTGTGGGAACGCGACTCGCGGGGTCAGAGGGCGTTGGCGGCCTTGAAGACCTGGAGGAAGCCGTACAAGGACGCCCTGCGTTCGAAGGCCACGTACTCCGGGATCACCGCGTGGGGCGCCCATTTCTGCTTGTAGGCCAACTGCGTCGCCGCGGGGTAGACGGCGGCGCCACGTTCACCCAGCTGGGTCACCAGCCAGCGGAACCAGCGGCTTTCCGTGGCCGTCGCGTGGTCGTCGGACAGGCCGGTGAACGGGGTGAAGCCGAAGTGCAGCCACCGCGCGCCCTCCTCGCGGAACGTCGCCATCGCGGCCGCGTTCACCGCCTCCATGATTCCCGGCGTGCCGTCCGGGACCCGGCGGGACAGGTCGTGCAGCCAGCCGGGACGTGTGCCGTACGCCGGCGAGTACGACACGTACCCGGCCAGCTCGCCGTCGATCGTGCCGACGAACAGCCGCCGCGCGTGCTGGACAGGGCCGCCGTACTCCCCCACCAGGAACTCCAGCGGCTTGGCGTGCTTGCCCTTCGACGCGAGCCAGCGCGCGTCGAGCGCCCGCATGCGGTCGTCCCACTCCGGCTGCGGCACCTCACGCACGACCAGGCCCGCACGCGTCGCGCGCGCGATCTTGTTGCGCAGCTTGACGAACGGCCTGCCGCGCAACGTGAACCGCACAAGGTCCACCGCGTACGACGCGCCGACCTGGTTGACGGTGTAGCCCGCTGCCTCGTACACCGGCACGTCGTGCGCCTGCACCTGGACCGCGACGATCCGCTTGCCGTGCGCACGCGCGAACGCGCCGAACCGGTCCAGCAGGGCGGCGGCATCCGGGCCAACGGGGCCGCCGAACTGCACGAACCGCCTACCTGACACGCGGTAGGTGAGCACACCGTCGAGGCCGGGCACCGTGAAGTGGTGGTTGCCCGCGTTCAGCGCGAGAAAAGCGCTCGGATTGTCCGCGCCGGCCGCGATCGCCGTGTGGACGGAATCGAGCGACGACGTTTCCACCGCTATTGTGCCCATTCTTGATCCACCATCCGTATTCGCCTGTTATGGTCACGTCACCGCAGGTCATGCCGCAGGTGCCGACTCGATTATGAGTGCTCCACGAGTAGTGCAGGCATTTCCTTTAGGCACGTGTCAGCACCACATCAGCATTCGTTGTCAGACTCGAAATCGTGCCGCTCACCCATGTCTCGTACGTCGGTGGCGCCCACGTGGACTCCGGCCGGTACCTCTACACGGTCAGCACGCGGGCGCTGCTCGCCGACGTGTTCGCGGGCCTCACCCTCAAACGGAGGCTCGAGCAGGGCCTCGACTCCGACCGGGCCGACGACGTCGTCGGCCGAGTGTCCGTCGCGGACGCGGACACCGTCGCGGCGGCGACGAAAGCCGCGGCCGCGGCGGCACCGGTGTGGGCCGCGACCCCGCTCGCGACGCGGCTGCGGCTCGCCACCCTCATCCGGGACCGGTTGCGGGACAAGCACTCCGCGCTCGTCGACGTGCTCGTCGCCGAGGGCAGCCCGCGTGCGCTGGCGCGCTGGCAGGTGGCCGGGCTGCTCGAGCTGTTCAGCGACGAGACCCTCGGCTACTGCGCCGACCAGCTCCACCAGGAACGGGTCGTCGGCGGCCGCAGGCTGATCGTCCGGCGGGTCGCGGACGGCGTGGTGTGCGTGAACCCGCCGCAGAACGCACCGGCCGCCTCCGCGTTGTTCGGCATCACGCCGTTGATCTCCGGCAACGCGGTCGTCGTGCGCGCGCCACGCAGCGCCCCGCTCGGCGTGATGTACGCCCTTGAGGAGCTGGTGGTGCCCGCGCTGGCGGAACTGGACGCCCCCGCCGGAGTGCTCAACTTCTTCTGCGCCCGTCCCGGCCCCACACTGCGGGCCTGGCTCGACAGCCCCGACGTCGACGACATCTTCTACACCGGCGACGTCGAGCGCGGCCTCGAACTGGAACGCGAGTGCGTGGCCAGGGGCAAGAAGCCGATCCTGGAGCTGGCGGGCAACGACTGCGTGGTCGTGTGGGCGGACGCCGACCTCGACGGCGCGGTGGACGCGCTGACGGAGAGCTTCTACGGGTCCGGCCAGATCTGCATGGTGCCCAACCAGGTGGTCGCGCACCCGGCCGTCGCCGACGAGCTGTGCGCACGGCTGGCCGAGGCGGCGGCGCGGATCCGGCCCGGTTACCCGGACGAGGACGGCGTGCTGCTGTCCCCCGTTCTGCGCAGTGAACGGTTCTTCGCCCACGTCCGGGACGCGCTCGACCACGGCGCGACGCTCGTGCACGGCGCCCGCCGACTGGAGGTCGACGGCGAGCCGAGCGACACCGGCCCGTTCCTGGAACCGACCGTGCTGCGGGTCGACGGGTTCGCGCGTGCCCGCGAGATCGACGCCGTCCGGTCCGAGACGTTCTTCCCGCTGTTGCCGGTGATCGTCCCGGAGACCGACCGGCTCGACCACTACCTGACGTACGTCAACTCGAACCCGTACGGCCTGCGCAACTCACTGTGGGCGCGGGACGAGCGGGTGGTCGAGCGGTTCGTCGCCAACGTCCGCAACGGCGGCGTGCTCAAGGTCAACGACTCGCACATCGGCTTCCTGCCGTGGCTGCCGACGCACGGCGGCACCGGCCTGACCGGCGGCGCGTTCGGTGAGGCCAACTATCCCGTGCTGCGCAGCTCGCACCTGCAGGGCGTGTCCGTGGCGACCGGGGTGCGGCCCCGCGACGCGGTGTTCGGCGCCTACGACCAGCTGTTGGAGGGAGACTGACATGCAGTTCATGGAGGCGGACCGCAACGCCTGCGACAAGCTCCTGCCCGGGCTGCGGCAGCAGTTGGCGGAGCTGCCGCTCGCCGAGCTGGAGGCCGAGGGCAGCCCGGCGATCGAGATCTTCCGCGCGCACGCGGGCACGAACCTGATGGTGCCGGAGAGCTACGGCGGCCTCGACGCGTCCCCCGTGGACGCCGCCAGGGTGATCCGAGCGCTCGCCGCGCAGGCGCCGTCGATGACGGTGGCGACGATGATGCACCACTTCTCGCTCGGCACGCTGTTCGCGGTCGCCGCGCTGGTCGACGAGTCCGGGCTGGAGGACCTGCTGCTCAAGCGGGTCGTCGACGAGCGGTTGCTGGTGGCGTCCGGATTCGCGGAAGGCCGTACGGCGGACGGGATCCTGTCGCCGACCATGCGCGCGGAGGAGGTGCCGGGCGGGTACGTGGTGAACGGGTCGAAGAAGCCGTGCAGCCTGTCGAAGTCGATGGACCTGCTCACCGCGAGCGTCGCCGTCCCGCAACCTGACGGCAGTTCGGCGATGGGTCTGCTGATGCTGCCCGCCGACACGCCGGGCATCTCGATCCACCCGTTCTGGTCGACGTTCGCGCTCGCGGGCGCGGAGAGCAACGAGGTCCGCCTGACCGACGTCCTCGTGACGCCCGACCAGATCATCGCGCCCGATCCGGCACTGGCGGACGCGATGAACCAGCTGACCACGGTCGGGCTGATCTGGTTCCAGATGACCGTGTGCGCCACCTACACCGGCATCGCGTCCGCGCTGGTCGAGCGGGTGCTGCACCGGGCACGCGGCAGCATGACCGACCGGGCGGCGCTGGCCGTGAAGATCGAGTCCGCGGCCGCGCTCACCGAGGGCCTCGCGCGGCGGATCATGGACGGCGAGACCGACAACGACACGCTCGCCTCCGCCCTGGTCACCCGATACGCGGTGCAGGACGCCATCCTGACGGCCGTCAACCAGGCCGTGGAGCTGCTGGGCGGCATGGCGTTCATCGGTTCGTGCGACGTCGCGTACCTGGCGGCGGCGTCCCAGGCCATCGCGTTCCACCCGCCGTCGCGCGCGAGCACCGCGGGTGGGCTGCTCGACTACTACCAGGGCTACCCGATGGTGGTCACCTGATGGACGTGTCCACTCGCGACCTGACGCTCGTCAGGTACCGCAGGCACCTGTCGGGCGGCAGGGCGTCGCTCGGCGAGATGTTCGGCGGCGACGTCGAGGTGCACGCCAGCGGCGCGTGGGTGCGGACCAGGACGGGCCGTGAGCTGCTGAACTGCGGCGGCTACGGCGTGTTCATCACCGGGGCCCGGCACCCGCGCGTGCTGGCCGAGGTGCACGCCCAGCTCGACCGCAACCCGGTCGCCACCCGGCTGCTGCTGGAACCGCAGGCGGGCCTCGCGGCCGAGGCCCTGACGGCCCTCAGCCCGCCGGGTCTCGACCGCGTGCACTTCGCGTGCAGCGGCACCGAGGCCGTCGAGGCCGCGCTGAAACTGGCCCGCGCCAACGGGCGGCGGCACGTCGTCGGCATGGTGAACGGCTACCACGGCAAGACGCTCGGCGCGTTGTCGGTGACCGGGAAGCCCCTCTTCCAGCGCCCGTTCCAGCCGCTGCTCCCGGACGTGTCGCACGTGCCGTTCGGCGACCACGTGGCGCTGGCCGACGAGCTGACCAGGCACGGCCACGGCACCGTGTGTGTCGTCGTCGAACCGGTGCAGGGCGAGGCCGGGGTGGTCGTCCCGCCCTCGGGTTACCTGCGCCGCGTCGCCGAGCTGTGCCGCCGGCACGGGGCGCTCCTCGTGCTGGACGAGGTCCAGACCGGGCTCGGCAGGCTCGGCACGTGGTGGGGCGCGGACCGCGAGGGTGTGGTGCCGGACGTCCTGCTGGTCGGCAAAGCGCTCGGCGGTGGAGTGGTGCCGGTGTCCGCGCTGGTCGCCACCGACGAGGCGTTCGCACCGTTCGACCGCGACCCGTTCATCCACACGTCGACGTTCTCCGGCTACCCGCTCGGCATGGCGGCCGTGCGGGGCGCGCTGGCCGCGATCGAGGAGGACGACCTGGTCGGCCGGGCCGACCGGCTCGGCCGCCTGCTGTTCGACGAGCTGGGGCGCCTGCTGCACGACCTGTTCGGCGACCGGGTGGCGGCGCTGCGCGGCGCGGGGTTGCTCATCGGCGTCGAGCTGGCCGTCGACGGGCTCGCCGGCGAGCTGCTGCTGGAGCTGATGGCTGCCGGGGTGATCGCGAACCACTCGCTGAACTCCGACCGGGTCCTGCGGCTCACCCCGCCCGCCGTACTTGACGACCGTGAGGTCCAGTTCCTGCTCGACGCGTTCGAACGTGCCGCACGGGCGTTGCTGTAGAAGGAGGAGAGCGTGCGCGCTACCAGTATCAAGGTCCGCATCAGAACCGACGACGTGTCAGCCGCGCTCGCCGAGATCGCCGACTTCACGCGGTTCCCGGAGCTCGCACCTGACGTCCGTCAGGTAACGAGTGGTGACGGCGGCTCGGACTGGGTCGTGAACTTCCGGCGCGGGGTGATGCGCTGGCACGAGACCGAGACGGTGTCCACATCGGACCTGCGGATCGACTTCGCCCAGACCGACGGCGACTTCGCCGAGTTCCACGGCTCGTGGCGGCTGCGTCCGGTCATCGGTGGCGCACACGTGACGTTCGAGGTCACGTGGGACTTCGGCATCGAGTCGATGGCCGGGCTCATGGACCCGATCGCCGAACGAGTGATCAAGCGCGTGGTGTGCGACGTCCTGAGTGGACTGTTCGGCGAGGTCACCGTCCTCGAGGGCGGCGAGGCGCTCACCGACCTGGGAAGGGCAGCGTGAGATGGACGCGGTCAACCGCTTCGACACCAGGACGACGCACCTGTTGATGCGCCTGGAGAACCTGATCGCGCTGGGCGTGTGCGTGGCCCTGTTCGTGCTCCACATCGACGAGGTGCGCTGGCTGCCGGCCGTTCTGTTGTTCGTCTACATCGACGTGATCGGGTACCTGCCGGGCGCGCTGGCGTTCCACCGCTCGCCGACCAAGCGCATCCCGAAGGTGTACTACGTGCTGTACAACACGATGCACACGTTCTCGACGCAGTTCGTCGTGGTGGGTGCCTGGGTGCTGGTGTTCGGCTGGGAGTGGGCACTGCTCGCGATCCCGATCCACCTGTTCGGCGACCGGGCGCTGTTCGGCAACACGCTCAAGCCGTTCGCCGTGTCGTTCGAACCGGCGCCGCACCCCGCGTACGTCCGGTTCACGACCGAGGCGGTGGCGTCGTGAGCTGGGTGAGCGACTGGGACACCGCGCCCGGGCTCCTCGACGGGGCCATGAACCTGGAGATGACCGCAGAGGAGTGCGACCTGCGGTACTGGCTGCGGGCGGTCCCGCAGGGCACGCTCGCCGGACGGCCGGACGGGCACGACCCCGCGCTCACCCCGCCACCGCACATGCTCGAACCCGGCCCGCTGCGGGACGCGATCGCACAGGAGTACGCGTTCCGGTCGCTCGCCGAGGACAAGGCGGCACGGGCGCTCGCGTACCTGGTCGCGATCGCGCCGAGCACGCCGACCATGGAGTTCTACGCGACGCAGGTGCTCGACGAGGCACGGCACGCGATGGTGTTCCGCAACCACCTGACGGCCCTCGGGTTTCCGCAGGAGACCCTGCACACCGCGGCGGCCGCCGACGTCCGCGCGATCCTCGACCCGCTCGAGGAGTTCGGCCTCGAGGTCATGCGTGACAACGCGGACTTCGTCGGCGGCGTGGTCACCATGGCGATCATCCTGGAGGGTGCGCTCGCCCCGGCCGCCGAGCTGTCCGAACGCAAGTGGCGTCCACTCGACCCGGCCGCCGCGGAGATCGACCGCGGCGCTGGCATCGACGAGATCCGGCACCTGACCGTCGGCGCGGCGATCGCGAAGCAGTACCTCACCGAACACCCGTCAGCTTGCGACCGGGTCGCGGAGTTGATCGCGGCCGGGATGCGCATGTGGACGGTGCTGCCGGTGCACGACATGGTGCGCCGCCGCGAGCTGTTGTTCCAAAGAGGACTCGAACGGCACGGAGACCTCGTCGGCGACTACGAGGTGTGGCCGGGCAGGCGACTTGTCGACACGTCACCTGACGAGCGTCAGGCAATGGCGGACGAGTGGTCGCGCGAGATGCGGGAGTCCCGGCTCGCGTACATCGGGCTCGAGGGGGCGCTGTCATGACCGAAGCGGCCAGAGTCCTCCCGTTCCCCGAGACACCGCCGCCCGCGCGGGGCGCGTCCGCCGTGCTGTGCGGACTGGGCACCTGGCTGCCGTCGCGGGTGGTGACCAACGCCGACATCGCGTCCCGGCTGGACACGTCCGAGGAGTGGATCCGCGGCCGCACGGGCATCCGTGAGCGGCGGGTCGTCGACCCCGGTGTGTCCACATCGGACCTCGCGGTGGAGGCCGGGCAACGGGCGCTGAAGTCGGCCGACCTCGACCACGTCGACGCGGTCGTGCTCGCCACCACCACTCCCGACCACCCGTGCCCGGCCACGGCACCCGAGGTCGCGCACCGGATCGGGCTGGAGCGGGCGGCCGCGTTCGACGTCAACGCCGTGTGCACCGGCTTCCTGTACGGGCTCGCGTCCGGCGCCGGGCTCATCGCGACCGGTGTCGCGGAGCGGGTGCTGGTGATCGGCGCCGACACGTTCTCCACGATCGTCGACCCCGCCTCGCGCACCACCGCGGCGATCTTCGGCGACGGCGCGGGTGCGGTCGTGCTGCGGGCGGGCGCGCCGCACGAACTGGGCGCGCTGGGCCCGTTCGACCTCGGCAGCGACGGTCAGGACGCCGACCTGATCACGGTGCCCTCCGGCGGTTCGCGGCAGCGGTCCACCCACGAGCCGCCCGAGCCGGGCTCGGAGTTCTTCCAGATGGAAGGCAGGACCGTGTTCCGCAAGGCCATCTACCAGATGTCAGGTTCCGCGCAGAACGTGCTGCGCAAGGCCGGGCTCGGGCTGCGGGACGTGGACAGGTTCGTGATCCACCAGGCGAACATCCGGATCGTCAACGGAGTCGCCGACATGCTCGGCCAGCCGGTCGCCAAGTTCGTCCGCAACATCGGCGAGGTCGGCAACACCGCCGCCGCGTCCGTGCCGCTCGCGATGGCGTCGGCGTGCGAGAGCGGCGAGCTGCGCGCCGGGCAGCGGGTGCTGCTCGGCGCCTTCGGCGGCGGGCTCACCTGGGGGGCGACGTTACTGCGCTGGCCCGACATCGAGGCCATGTAAGGAAAGGAGGGTCCGCCATGTCCGCGTTTTCCCGGCTCTCGACGATCCTGGTCACCTACTTCGGCGTCGAGGAGGGCGAGGTGCGACCGGACGTCACGTTCGCGGAGCTGGACCTCGACTCGCTCGCGATCGTGGAGTTCGCGTTGGTCGCCGAGAAGGAGTTCGGCGTCGCGATCGGCGAGGACGAAGTCTCCCCGCACGCGACGATCGAGGACGCGCTCTCCTTGCTGGGCGCCAAGGGCGTGCCCGGCGCTGAGCCGGGGTTGCGGAGCGAACATCGTGATGTCTGACGACTTCCACGCCGCGGTCACCGGGCTCGGCCTGGTGACCCCGGCCGGGATCGGCGTCGACGAGAGCTGGCGCCGGATCTGCAAGGGCGAGTCCACCGCCGCGTACGACGAGGAACTCGAGGGCATGCCCGTCGACTTCACCTGCCGGGTGCCGGGTTTCGACGCCGACAAGCTGCTCGGCAGGCGCACGGCGTGGCGGCTGGACCGGTACGTCCACCTGGCGCTCGTCGCCGCGCGCGAGGCCGTCGCCGACGCCGACCTCGACCCGGAGGAGTGGGACGGCAGCCGCGTCGGGGTCGTGATGGGCAACGCGCTCGGCGGCATCGGCACGTTCGAGCGGCAGCACAACACGATGCTGGCCGAGGGAACCGGCCGGATGTCGTCGATGCTCATCCCGATGATGGGGGTGAACATGGTCGCCGGGTACATCGCGATCGACTGCGGTGCGCAGGGCCCGAACCTGGTCACCACCACCGCGTGCGCGTCGGCCACGACCGCCATCGGCACCGCCCGCGACCTGCTGCGGACCGGCCGGTGCGACATCGTGATCGCCGGTGGCACGGAGGCGGGCCTGACCAGGCCGGTCCTCGCCGGGTTCACGCGGATGGGAGCGCTCTCCGGCCGCGTCGACGACCCGCGGACCGCGTCGCGGCCGTTCGACGCGGACCGGGACGGGTTCGTCGCGGCGGAGGGCGCGGGCATCCTCGTGCTGGAGCGGGTCGAGCACGCGGAGGCACGCGGGGCGCGGATCCGCGCGCGGGTCAGCGGGTACGGCGCGTCGGCCGACGCACACCACGCGACCGCGCCGGACCCGACCGGCGCCGGGGTGTCGGCCGCGATCGGCGCGGCGCTCGCGGACGCCGGGCTCGGTCCGTCCGATGTGGACCACGTGAACGCGCACGGCACGTCGACACCGCTGAACGACGCCGTCGAGGCGAAGGTGCTGCGGCGGATGTTCGGTGACAAACCCGCGGTGACGTCGGTGAAGGGTGTCACCGGACACTCGCTGGGCGCGGCGGGCGCGATCGAGGCGGCGTGCGCGGTGCTGTCGATCGAGCAGAACATGGTGCCGCCGACCGCCAACCTGGACAGCCAGGACAACAGCGTCGACGTGGACGTGGTCCGCGACAAGCCACGCCGCATGCCGGTGAACGCGGCGACGAGCAACTCGTTCGGCTTCGGCGGCCAGAACGCGGTGCTGGTGCTGACCGCGGCATGATCACGATCTCGCCGACGGGCACGTACCGTGAGCTGTCCGAGCTGGTCGACGACGCCGGGCTGATGGCGCCGCGACCGGACTACTACGCGTGGAAGATCGCCTCGAACCTGCTGCTGACCGCCGCGGTCTGGACGACGTTCTTCCTGGTCGGGGACTCGTGGTGGCAGGTGCTCGTCGCGGTGGCGCTCGGGCTGTCGTTCGTGCAGTCCGGGTTCCTCGGCCACGACGTCGGGCACCAGCAGGTGTCGCGGCGGCGCGGGCCGCGGTACGTGCTCGGGCTGATCCACCTGAACCTGCTGATCGGCGCCTCGTACGGGTGGTGGGTCGGGCACCACAACCGGCACCACAGCGACCCGAACAACCTCGACCGCGACCCGGACACCGTGCGCAGGCAGGTCATCTTCGACCCGTCCGAGCTGCCGGTGAAGGCACGGACGCCGTTCCGCCGGTTCGTGATCCGCTACCAGTCGGTGATGTTCTTCGTGCTGCTCGCCCAGGAGTCGTGGCGGGTGCACATGGCGGGCTTCCAGACCGCACGCGCAGGGGCGCTGCGCAGGCCGTGGCTCGAACTGGGCCTCGTCCTGGTGCACGCCGCCGCGTACCTGACAGCTGTCAGCTTGGTGTTGTCGTTCTGGCAGGCGGTCGTGTTCGTGCTGGTCAGCCAGACCGTGTTCGGGTTCTACCTCGGTGCGGTGTTCGCGCCGAACCACAAGGGCATGCCGGTGTACCGGTCGACCACGTCGCTCGACTGGCTGCACCGGCAGGTGCTCACGTCCCGCAACATCCGGCCGGGGTGGTTCACCGACTTCGCGTTCGGCGGGCTCAACTACCAGATCGAGCACCACCTGTTTCCTAGCATGGCTCGAGCGAACTTGCGATCGGTGCGGCCTATCGTGCGAAGGTACTGCGACGAGCACGGGATTCCGTACTGCGAGGTCGGCGTGCTCGCCTCCTACCGGGAGGTGGCGCGCTACCTCGGCGAGGTCAGCGAGGCGGCGAGATCATGAGGACGTTCTCCACACCGGGTGAACTGGTCGACGCGGCGGGCACGAGGCTGGGTGTGTCGCCCTACCAGACCGTGACGCAGCACGACGTCGACGTCTTCGCGGCGCTGACCGGCGACCTGCAGTGGATCCACATCGATCCCGAGCGTGCGCGGTCGGGACCGTTCGGCGGGCCGGTCGCCCACGGGATGTACACGCTGTCACTCATCGTCCCCCTGCTGTCCCAGGTGTACACGGTGGCGGGCGCGTCCGTGGTCGTGCACAAGGGGTTCGACCGGGTGCGGTTCGCCTCGCCGGTACCGGTCGGCGCGAAGGTGCGGGTCGTGGCGGACCTGACGACCGTCAAGCCGAGGGCGCGCGGGTTCACCGAGGCCGTGGTGGGGGTGGCCGTCGAGGTCGAGGGCGAGCAGTGGCCGGCGTGCACGGCCGCTCTGCGGCTGCTGTACCAGGAGGAGGTGCCGGAGAAATGGGTGCCGCTCGCGTCCTGATCGTCGCCAACCCGGCCGCGGGCGCCGTGACGCCCGCGCTGGTATGGGAGCTGGTGCGGGTTACCAGGCGTCAGGTAAGCCGCGTGTCGGTCCGGTGGACGACCGGGCCGGGTGACGCGTTCCGCATCGCCGAGTCCTGTGTGGACGACGTGCTGATCGCGGTCGGCGGTGACGGCACGGCGCGGGACGTGGCCGCCGGACTGGCGTCGGGCTGGTCCCGGGCCGCCATGCTGATCGTGCCCGCCGGTACCGCCAACTCCTGCTACCACACGCTCTTCGGCACGACACCGTGGCAGTCCACTGTGGCGGATGCGTTGCGGTCGCCGTCGGCGCGCCTGCTCGACCTGGCCAGGATCGACGACCGGCTGGTGTTCGCGGGCGCCAGCGCGGGGTTCTCGGCACGGGCCATCCATGAGGCGCGTGCGTTCACCTCCCACGCGGGCCCCGCGCGGTACCACGCCGCGCTGGTCAACCTCATCCCGCGCCACCAGCCGTATCCGGGGCGGGTGGTGGTCGACGGACGAACCGTCCACAGCGGACCGACGCTGCTCGCGAACGTCGGCGGCAGCCGGTTCCGCGGTGGTTACTTCGAGTTGCTCCCCCGTTCGGTGCAGGACGACGGGCTGCTCGACGTGTGCGTGCTCGACGGCGCGCACTCACCCGCGGAGATGATGGAGCTGACCCGAACCGGCGCCCACCTGGGCCGCCCGGGCGTGGTGTACGAGCGTGGCCGGTCGGTGCGGATCGAGCGCACGGACGGCCGTCCGCTGTGGTTCGAACACGACGGCGAGGTGTTGCCGCTCGACCGCGGCGAGTACACAGTGGACGTCGTACCCGCCGCGGCGCGCGTGCTGGCGGTGCGCTCGGCGGCGATGGCGGCCTAGTCCAGCTCACCCAGGCGTGGCTTGCGGTCGTACACACAGGTGATGCGCCGAAGCCTGCCGTCCTCGGCGAACAGGGCGTAGTCGACGCCGCCGATCGTGGCCGTGCCCGCCGGGTCGAGCATGGCCCAGGTGAAGCGAGCACGGTCCTTGTGGGTGAAGATGTCGCTGGTGCGGAAGAAGATCCGGTTCGGGTACTTCTCCTGGATGCGCGCCACGTTGTCGTTGATGGCGCTGTACCCGGTGACGTCGGAGCTTTCCGCGACGTACCGGCCGTCCTCGGTCCACGCCTCCACGATGAGCGTCCACCGCTTGTCCACATCGGACTCGTTCCAGGACGCGACGTAGGCGTCAACCTGTGCCTGGCGGTCTGTCACCGTTCCAGCCTTTCTGGGGATTCACCTTTCAGTTGTACAAGCTGACACCCGTCAGGTACAGGATTCGCGACCCGCGCTCGAGCGGTTCTCAGACGGCCGGGGCGCCGAACGTGCGCCGGTAGTCCTTCGGCGCGACGCCCACGATCTTGTTGAAGTGGTGGCGCATGAGCGCGGCGGAGCCGAACCCGCACTCCTCGGCGACCTCCTCCACGCTCAGCGAGGTGTCCTCGAGGAGCTGCCGCGCCCGCAGCACGCGCTGCATGGTCAGCCACTTGTTCGGCGTCGTGCCCGTCTCCGCGACGAAGCGGCGGGCGAACGTGCGCTCGGACATCCGGGCTTGGCGGGCCAGCTCCGCGACCGTGTGGTCGGTACGCAGGTTGTCGAGCATCCACGTGAGCAACGGCGAGAGGCTGTCGGCGGTGCACTCGGGGACCGGCAGCTCGACGTACTGGCGCTGGCCGCCGTCGCGCTGGGGCGGCACGACCATGCGGCGCGCGATCAGGTTGGCGACGTTCGAGCCCAGCTCGCGGCGGACGAGGTGCAGGCACGCGTCGATGCCCGCGGCCGTGCCCGCGCTGGTGATGATGTCGCCGTCGTCGACGAACAGGACGTCGGGGTCGAGCTTGATCGACGGGAAGCGGTCGAGGAGCTGCTTGCCGTACCGCCAGTGGGTGGTGCAGTGCCGGTCGTCGAGCAGGCCGGCGGCGCCGAGAACGAACGCGCCGCTGCACACCGACAACAGGGTGGCGCCCCGCTCGTTGGCCTCGCGGAGGGCGGCGAGCACGGCGGGCGGGTACTCGTCGCGCAGGGTGGCCGCGGGCACGGCGACGAGGTCGGCCCGCTCGATGGCGTCGAGCCCGTGACCGGGGATGAGCTGGGCGCCCACGCTGGTCGGCAGCGGTTCGCCGGGCCGCTCACCGCAGACGAGGAACTCGAAGGCGGGCACGCCCTCCTCGGTCCGGTCGATCCCGAACACCTCGCAGACGACCCCGAACTCGAACGGTGCGACCTTGTCGATCACGACTGCGGCGACGGTCTTCAGCATGCCGCCAGAGTAGATGGCAGGATTTTGTCGCACAAGGTCCGTTCTGCCACTGGTGGCAGCAATACGTCGAGCGCAAACTTAGTGCCATGGAACTTCTGGTCATCACCGTCATCGTCGCCCTCGTCGTCATCGGCCTCGAACGCAACAACCGCCACACCCCCGAACACCCCCATCTGCACGGCAGCACCGACGTTCAGAACCGCGACATGGAACGCCTGAGCACCGACCTGCTGACCCGTGCCTAACCCCGCGAGTCGCGCCCCCAGACACCGCGAGTCGCGCCCCCAGGCACAACGAGTTGTCAGGTTCGTGCACATTCCCGGCTGTCACGCCGCGAAGAAGCGCCGCCGCCAGAACGCGTTCCAGACAGCGGCGTGCAGCCGGGACGGGTCCCTGATGTCATCGGCGTTCGCGTGGATGACCGTCCACCCACGACGCCGCAGGTCCTCGTCGCGCGCGAGGTCCCGCGCGACCCGGTCCGCGTGCGCCGCGTGACCGTCGTACTCGATCGCGATGCGCGGCTCGTCCCACGCGAAGTCGAGCCGGTAACGCTCTCTTCCGCTCAGGTCCAGCACCGGCACCTGCTGTGCGGGCACCGGAAACCCCGCGTCGAACAGGGCGAGCAACAGCCAACTCTCCGCAGGTGACTCGGCCAGCCCGGTCGCGAGGTCCAGCAGGACCTGCGACCGGCGGCAGCCACGCGGATCGGGCCGGCGGACGATGCGGTGCCGGACTTCGTCACAGAACTCGTTCCGCAGGTCCAGCGGGGTCAGCGCGATCGCCTGGTCCAGGCAGGCGATGGCATCACGACGAGGCGCACGGCAGAGCAGCTCCGCCATGGTGCTCTCCAGCGCCAGCACCCGCAGTCCGCTCAGTTCGACGACCTCCCGTTCGTCGAACGAGCCGTTGTGCACGACCACTCCCCGCATCCTCGACAGACGTCGGTGGTAGTTGACCATCACGTGGACCTGTCCGCGGTCGGCCGCCTCGCACCCCAACAGCGCGGCCGCGGTGTAGTTGTTGAGCAGCGCACCGCGCCCTGCCACGAGCAGGGCCGCCGCGGCGCGTGTCCACAGGTCCAGCTGGCGGTCGCGGTCGACGAGCACGTGCCGGGTGACACGTACGAGACGACCCTCTCCGATCAGCGCTTCGAGCCGGTATCGGCCCAGGTCACGACGTAGGTCTGTCACGCGGTGAGCACCGTGGAGACCCGGCGATGGAACGTTCACGTCCACACCGTGACGCATGCTCCGACAATCGACCGGCGGCCGACCCGCATCTGTGGACAACTCACCCGGCTGTGGATAACTGCACGAAACGACCAACTCGGTGTGCACGAGCGCGCGACTCGCGGTGACTGGGCGCGCGACTCGCTATGTCTGGGCGCGCGACTCGCGGTGGTCTTGCGTTGTTGTTGGGGGGCTGGGATGCTCGGGGAAACATTCCTGCTGGATTGTATGTCGGGAGTTTTGATGACGCGGCGTCCTCGTTCACTGGCCGGGAAGGTTGTCGTGGTCACCGGGGGCGGGCGCGGGATCGGGGCTGCCACGGCCTCCGCGCTGGTCCGCGCCGGGGCGTCCGTCGCCATCGGTGACCTTGATCTCGACGTCGCCAAGGGGACCGCGGACGAGATCGGCGGGGACGCCGTCGCACTGCCGCTCGACGTGACCGACCGCGACGGGTTCTCGCGGTTCCTCGACGACGTCGAGAAGCAGCTCGGGCCCATCGACGTGCTGATCAACAACGCGGGGATCATGGCGCTCGGCCCGTTCGAGGACGAGGACGACCGCACCACCGCGCACCAGCTCGCGATCAACCTGCACGCCGTCATCCACGGCACCCGCGAGGCAGTCCGCCGGATGCGGCCCCGGCGCACCGGGCACATCGTCAACATCGCCTCGGCCGCCGGCAAGGCCGGTTTCCCCGGAGGCGCGACGTACTGCGCGACCAAGCACGGCGTCGTCGGGCTGTCCGAGGCGGTCCGCGCCGAGCTGCGCGGCTCCGGCGTCGAGATCTCCGTCGTGATGCCCGCGATCGTGCGTACCGAGCTGGCGTCGGGTTTGACCGACGCGCGGTTCGTCAAGTCGGTCGAGGCGTCGGAGGTCGCCGAGGCGATCGTGAGGACCTTGCGGCACCCCAGGTTCGACGTGTTCGTGCCGAAGTCGCTCGACGCCACGTTCCGCTTCACGCGCCTGCTCCCCCGCGCGGCCGCCGAATGGGTGTCCCGAACACTCAAGGGTGACCAGGTTCTGCTCGGAGCGTCACCGGAGGCGCGGCGCGCGTACGAGGCCCGTGCCGCCGCGAGCGCCCCGGCGACCGACCGGGAGATCAGCGGATGAGCCGCCCACCCGCGCTGACCGACGCTCTCCTCGACACGCTCCGCGGCCGCGTCTGTGCGTCCACTTCGGACGCCTACACGTCGACGGAGGTGTTCACCGGCGGTGAGCTGGCGCTGCTGCCCGCGTCGGCGGTCGCCGACGTGCGGACCGCGTACGAACGCGCGGCGCGGGCGCGGCAGGCGTGGGCGGAGCGGCCGGTCGACGAGCGGCTGGCGGTGTTCCACCGGTTCCACCAACTGCTGCTCAAGGACCGCGAAACCGTCGTCGACCTGCTGCAAGGCGAGACGGGCAAGGCGCGCCGCGACGCGTTCGAGGAGCTGTGCGAGCCGGCGCTGGTGACGAGCTACTACCTGCGCACCGCACGGAAACTGTTGCGCCCCAAGAAAAGGGCGGGCCTCATGCCGGGCGCCATCGGGGTCACAGAGCTGCGGCAGCCCAAGGGTGTCGTCGGCATCATCTCGCCGTGGAACTACCCGTTCGCGCTGGCGCTCGGCGACCTGATCCCGGCGCTGATCGCGGGCAACGGGGTGGTGCTGAAGCCGGACAGCCAGACCGCGCTGAGCCCGCTGTTCGGCGCCGACCTGCTGTACCGGGCGGGGCTGCCCGCGGACCTGCTGCAGGTGGTGCTGGGCGACGGTCCCACGATCGGTGGCGCGGTGGTGGACACCTGTGACTACATCGGGTTCACGGGTTCGACGCGCACCGGCGCGCTGATCGCGGCACGGGCCGGCGAGCGGCTGATCGGGTGCTCGCTGGAGCTCGGCGGCAAGAACCCGATGATCGTGCTGGACGACGCGAACATCGAGGCGACGGCGCGGTCGGCGGTGCGCGGGTGTTTCGCAAACTCCGGTCAGCTGTGCCTTTCGCTGGAACGGATCTACGTGCCGGACGCGATCTTCGACCGGTTCGCGGACGCGTTCGTGACCGCGGTCGGGCAGCTGCGCCAGGCGGCGGGGTACCGCTACGGGGTCGACGTCGGGTCGCTGACGTCGCAGCGCGCGCTGAAGACGGTGTCGGAGCACGTGGACGACGCACGGTCGAAGGGCGCGACGGTGCTGACGGGCGGGCGGCCGCGGCCGGACCTGGGGCCGTTCTTCTACGAGCCGACGGTGCTGACGGACGTCACGCCGGACATGCTGTGCCACGCGTCGGAGACGTTCGGGCCGGTGGTGACGCTGTACCCGTACGCGACCGAGGACGAGGCGGTCGCGCTCGCGAACGACACCGACTACGGGTTGAACGCGAGTGTGTACAGCCGTGATCCGGTGCGCGCCAGGCAGGTCGCTGCGCGGCTGCGGACGGGCACGGTGAACGTGAACGACGGGTACGCGGCGGCGTTCGGGTCGACGGACGCGCCGATGGGCGGCATGGGCAGGTCGGGGCTGGGGCGGCGGCACGGCGCGGAGGGGTTGCTGCGGTACACGGAGGTGCAGTCCGTGGCGACGCAGCGGTTCGACGTGCTGACGCCGCCGAAGTGGTTGCCGCACAAGGCTTATGCGCGGTTCATGGCGGCGTCGCTGCGGTTGATGAAGAAGGCCCGGCTGCGGTAGCCGGGCGGCCTCCGGCCCCCTCGAACCACGCTACCGGACAGGGCTGACATCGCCGGCGTCCGAGGCCCGGACTGTGGACAACCGGGCGTGCTGTGGACAACTCCGCTTCGACCGCCCGGGATCGTCGGTGCTGCCGCCTACGCTGGAATCCGGGGGCCGGAGGCCGCCCGTATGACTGTGAACTGGGAAGGCGACCCCCTTGTGAAGGCGGGCTTGCCAAGGGAACCATCAGCTATCGGGCGTTCGCTGACCGTGAGGGCACCCCGCGAGGGGTTCGGCCGGTGCGCGCCACACAACTGAACACCACCCTCCAGCGCCGGCCACCACACCGGCGTCCCCTGCGGGAGGAACGCGTGAGACTCACACGCCCGTCCATGGTGGTCGGGGCGCTCGCCGCCCTGACCCTCGTTCTGTCCACGACCAGCAACGCGACGTCCGACCCACAGGGCCGGGACTCCGCCGAGTACTTCGTCGACGGGGTCAAGACCTCCGACGTACGGAACCAGATCGCGGCCACCGGGGCCGTCATCAACTCCTTCGAGCACGGCGGGCTGAACATCACCGCCACGGCCGACGAGGTCGCCGCCATCGAGAAGCTCGGGCTGCGTCCCCAGAAGGAGGACAGCCTCGCCCACTCACACGACGCGACCCCACTGGACTTCCCGTCCGCCGACTCCAACTACCACAACTACTCCGAGATGACGGCCGTCATCAACCAGGCCGTCGCGGACCACCCGAACATCCTCAGCCGGGTCGCGATCGGCAACTCGTACGAGGGCCGGCAGATGGTCGCGTTGAAGATCTCCGACAACGCCGCCACCGACGAGAACGAACCGGAAGTCCTCTTCACCGCCCACCAGCACGCCCGTGAGCACCTCACGGTCGAGATGGCGCTCTACATCCTGTCCGAGTTCACCGACAAGTACGGCTCCGACAGCCGCGTCACGAACCTGGTCAACTCGCGGGAGATCTGGATCATCCCCGACCTGAACCCGGACGGCGGCGAGTGGGACATCCGCACCGGCTCGTACTCGGGCTGGCGGAAGAACCGGCAGCCGAACTCGGGCAGCTCGTACGTCGGCACCGACCTGAACCGCAACTGGCCCTACCAGTGGGGCTGCTGCGGCGGCTCGTCCGGCAGCACCTCCAGCGAGACCTACCGCGGCTCGTCGGCCGGGTCGGCGCCCGAGGTGCGCAACGTCATCAACTTCGTGAACAGCCGCGTGGTCGGCGGTGTGCAGCAGATCAAGACCAACATCGACTTCCACACCTACAGCGAGCTGGTGCTGTGGCCGTACGGCTACACCTACAGCAACACCGCGCCCGGCATGACGGCCGAGGACTACCAGGTCTTCTCCACGCTGGGCCGCCAGATGGCGCAGACCAACGGCTACACGCCGGAGCAGGCCTCCGACCTGTACATCACGGACGGCTCCATCGACGACTGGCTGTGGGGCGCCCACAAGATCTACGCGTACACGTTCGAGATGTACCCCTCAAGCGGCGGCGGCCTGTCCGGCTTCTACCCGCCCGACGAGGTGATCGGCCGGGAGACGTCGCGCAACCGCAACGCCGTGCTGACGCTGCTCGACTACTCGGACTGCCCGCCGCGCGTGATCGGCGCGACCTGCGACGGGACGACGCCGCCGCCGACGGGGCCGTCGTTCGAGAACCCGACCAACGTCAACATCCCGGACGCGGGCGCCGCGGTGTCCAGCTCGATCGCGGTCACCGGGGTCAGCGGCAACGCGCCGTCGGACCTGCAGGTGCACGTCGACATCAAGCACACCTACCGGGGTGACCTGCAGATCGACCTGATCGCGCCGGACGGCACGGCCTACCGGTTGAAGAGTGTCTCGGGCGACTCGGGCGACAACGTGCTCGCCACCTACTCGGTGAACGCGTCCAGCGAGGTCGCGAACGGCACGTGGCGCCTGCAGGTCCGCGACCTGTACCGCTACGACACCGGCTACATCGACCTGTGGCGGCTGACCTTCTGACGCCCTGAACCGCTGGTCCGACCGGTCCGATGTACTGAGGGCCACCTCCGGAGATCATCCGGGGGTGGCCCTCAGCCGCGTGCGGGGGCAAGATACTCCAAGTTACTGTGAGGTAGCGTCGCTGGTGACGGGGCGGCGCACTGTGTTCGTACCGAGGAGCAGACCATGCGCGAACTCGCTGTCCCCCCGTTGGTGACCGTGCCGGACAGCGGTGGCCTGGCCGACGTGGTGTTCACCAACGCCGACGAGGCCCCCAACGCGGTGTCCTTCCGCCGCAAGGTCGGCGGCGCCTGGCGGGACGTCACCGCCGCGCAGTTCGCGAGCGAGGTCGTCGAGGTCGCGAAGGGCCTGATCGCGTCGGGTGTCAACCCCGGTGACAGGGTCGGGATCCTGTCCGCGAACTGCTACGAGTGGACGCTGTTCGACTTCGCCGTCTGGGCGGCGGGCGCGGCGTCGGTGCCGATCTACGTCACCTCCTCTGCCGAGCAGATCGAGTGGATCATGTCCGACTCGGGCGCGGTCGCCGTGGTCGCGGAGAACGCGGCGCTGGCGCAGCGGGTCGAGGGGGTGCGCGAGAAGCTCCCCGCGCTCACGCACGTCTGGCGGATCGACGACAAGGCGGTCGAGACGCTGGTCGAGGCGGGCAAGGACGTCTCGGACACCGCGGTCAAGGAGCGCAGGGAAGCCGTCGCGGTCGACGACCTGGCGACGCTGATCTACACGTCCGGCACCACCGGCAAGCCCAAAGGCGTCGCGCTGACGCACCGCAACCTGTTCGCGTCCTGCAACAACGCCGTCGAGTACCTCGCCGCGCTGTTCAAGGGCGACGGGTCCGTCGACAACCCGTCCACGCTGCTGTTCCTGCCGCTCGCGCACGTGTTCGGGCGGATGGTCGAGGTCGGTGCCGTGATCGCGCGCGCGACGCTCGGCCACTGGGCGGACGTGAAGACGCTGACCGACAACCTGGCCGCGTTCAAGCCGACGTTCATCCTGTCGGTGCCGTACGTGCTGGAGAAGGTCTACAACGGTGCGCGGCAGAAGGCGCACGCCGGCGGCAAGGGCAAGATCTTCGACGCGGCCGCGGCCACCGCGATCGCCTACAGCGAGGCGGACGGCAAGGCCGGGCTGGGCCTGAAGATCAAGCACGCCGTGTTCGACCGGCTCGTGTACTCGAAGCTGCGGGCCGCGCTCGGCGGGCAGGTCAAGTACGCGATCTCCGGCGGCGCCGCGCTGGGCCTGCGGCTCACGCACTTCTTCCGCGGCGTCGGCATCACCGTGTTCGAGGGCTACGGGCTCACCGAGTCGACCGCGGCGTCGTTCGTGAACTCGCCGTTCGGCGCGAAGCCGGGCACGGTCGGGCGGCCGCTGCCGGGCACGGCCGTGCGGATCACCGACGACGGCGAGATCCAGCTGCGCGGCGACGGTGTTTTCACGCGGTACTGGCAGAACGAGACCGCGACGAGCGAGTCCATCGACGACGACGGCTGGTTCGCCACCGGCGACCTCGGTGAGCTCGACGACGACGGATTCCTGAAGATCACGGGCCGGAAAAAGGAAATCCTCGTCACGAGCGGCGGCAAGAACGTCGCGCCGTCGGTGATCGAGGACCGCATCGCCGCGCACCCGCTGGTCGGGCAGGCGCTGGTGGTCGGCGACGGGCAGAAGTACATCGCCGCGCTGATCACGATCGACCAGGAGTACTTCGGTTACTGGAAGACGACCGCGGGCAAGGACGAGCAGGCCTCGGTCGGCGACCTGATCGACGACCCCGAGCTGCACGCGGAGATCCAGAAGGCCGTCGACGAGGGAAACCTCGCCGTGTCGAAAGCCGAGTCGGTCCGGAAGTTCCGGATTCTCGACACCGAGTTCAATCCGGAGAACGGTTATCTGACCCCGTCGCTGAAGCTCAAGCGGAACATCATCATGAAGGACTTCTCGAACGAGGTCGACGCGCTTTACTCCTGACCTTTTCGATCCCTTGAACACCCCGTGGTTCTCGGTAAGGTTCACCCACCCGGGTGAATCAGCTCGCCAGCTTGGAGGTCGACGGACATGGGGCGACACTCCTCCGCCAAGTCCCGTGGCTGGCGTGGCAGGTCACCTCTGATCGCGGTGGTGGCACTGGTCGTGCTAGGTCTGCTCGGCTGGTTCACCTACGACTTCCTGTCGCAGCGGCTGCAGGCGTCGAGCTGTGACACCACCACGGTCGTGAACGTGACCGCGTCCCCGGACATCGCACCGGTGATCGTCCGCACCGCCCGCGAACTGTCGTCGGAGGAGACCTGTTACTCGGTGCGGGTGTCCAACCGCGAGTCGTCGGCGACGGCGGAGTCGCTGGTGGTGTCCGACGGCACCGAGCAGCCGGACGTGTGGATCCCGGACTCGACGGTGTGGTTGCAGCGCGCGCAGACCAGCGGCGCGTTCGCCGAACCGGTCAGCGGCACGTCGATCGCGAGCTCCCCGGTGGTGCTTGCGGTGACCGAGGACGCCGCGAAGCGGCTCAACTGGCCGGGAAAACCGTTGACCTGGGCGGACGTGCTGGGCTCGCAGTCGCTGCGGCTCGGCATGCCCGATCCCGGCCTCGAACCGATCGGCATCTCGGTCCTGCACGGGGTGCACGAGCTGCTGAAGGCGGAGCCGGACCCGGCCGCCGCGATCACCACGCAGCTGCGCAGGTTGTCGCCGAACACGCTGCCGTCGGTGAACGACCTGTTCGGCAGGCTGCCGGGCAGCGCGTCGGACGACAAGCCGCTCGACGGGTTCGCCGTGTCCGAGGCCGGGGTGCTGCGCCAGAACGCCAAGCCCAACGGGTTGCCGCTGGTGGCGGTGTACGCGCAACCCGCGGTGCCCGCGCTGGACTACCCGTACGTCGTGCTGCCGGACACGTCCCCGGAGCGGCAGGACGCGGCGGAGAAGTTCCTGACCGTGCTCATGACGCAGAAGACCGCGGACGCCTTGTCCGACGCCGGTTTCCGCACCCCGGACGGCGAGATGCTGCGCACGCGCGGCAACGAAGAACGCACCACGGTGAAGAAGGTGACGCCCGCCGAGCTGCCGCCGCCCGCCGAGGTGGACAAGCTGCTCAACGAGTGGTCCGGCGTGAACCTGAGCGGCCGGGTGCAGGTGCTGCTGGACGTGTCGGGGTCGATGAACGAGCCGGTGCCGGGCACCGGCCGCAACCGGATGCAGGTGACCTTGCAGGCCGCCGAGCTGGGCATCGGCCTGATGCGGCCGACCACGAAGCTCGGCATCTGGCTGTTCTCGACGAACCTCGACGGCGAGAAGGACTTCCGCGAGCTGCTGCCCGTGGCGCCGATCAGCGAGCAGGTGCGGTCGGGCGAGCTCGGGAAACTGCGCCAGGTCAAGGCACTCGAGAACGGCGCGACGGGCCTGTACGACAGCACGTTGGCCATCTACCAGGCGGCCCGCCAGAACTTCGAACCCGGCCGCATCAACACCGTGATCGTCATGACCGACGGCCGCAACGAGGACGCGAACAGCATCAGCCGCGACGAGCTCCTCACCGAGCTGGCAAAGCTCCAGGACCCCCAGCGCCCGATCCGCATCGTCGGCATCGGCATCGGCCCGGACATCGACGTCGGCGAGCTCCAGGCCATCGCGGGCGCCACCGGCGGCCAGGCCTTCACCACCCCGGACCCGACCAAGATCGGCGACATCTTCTACGCGGCGCTGTCGAAGGTGCTCTGCCAGCCGCCGTCCTGCGACCCGAACGCGGGCGGCTGACCCGATACGAGCGGATGTCCAGTGCCGTTGCGGCATGATCGGGGTATGCGATGCGACGTGTGGTGGGCGCGCCCGGCCGCGGTGACGCCCGGCCTGTTGAACCTCCTCGACGACGTCGAGCAGACCCGCTTCGACGGCTACCGCCGGGAGATCGACAAGCAGCGGTTTCTGACCGGCCGCGCGCTCATCCGTGGCGTGGCCGCCGCTGAGCTGGGGGTCGCGGCCAAGGACGTCGTCATCGACGCGTCGTGTTTCGACTGCGGGAAGCCGCACGGCAAACCGAAGGTCGCGGGGCTCGAGGTGTCGATCTCGCACTCCGGTGACTGGGTCGCGCTCGCGCTCACCGACGCCACCCCGGTCGGTGTGGACGTCGAGGAGGTGCGGGACGCCGAGGTCGACGGGCTCGCCGGGATCGCGTTCTCCCCCGCGGAGCTGACCGCGTTCGAGAAGGTTCCGCCCGCGAGGAAGAAGGCGGCGTTCTTCACGTACTGGGCCCGCAAGGAGGCCGTCGTCAAGGCGACCGGCAAGGGCATGTCGGTCGCCATGAGCAAGCTGACGCTCAGCGCGTACGACGAGCCGCCCCGTGTGGTGGCGTCCAACGCACCCGAGGTCGACGTCGCGGCCGTGCACATGGCCGACCTCGACGTGGGCGACGGCTACCGGGCGTGCGTGGCCGTCTTCGGCACCGACGAACCCAAGGTCACCGAGCGGGACGCGGCCGCGCTGATCGGCGCACTCGGCTAACCCTCCAGGTGCAGGCCCATCGCGCGCAGCAGCGTCCGGAACTTCGCCGAGGTCTCCGTGACCTCCAGCTCCGGCACGGACGCGGGCATGATCCCGGCCCCCGAGTACAGGGTCATGACCGGCGGCCCGGACACCGGCTCGGTCAGCTCGCCGCAGCGGATCCCGACCACCCATTCCCCGTCGCCGTCGGCGTCGCACCAGCCGATCGCGCCCGCGTAGAAGCCGCGGTCGAACGGCTCCAGCGCGGTGATCGTCGAGCGGGCCACGTCGGACGGCGTCCCGCAGACGGCCGGGGTCGGGTGCAGGGCGCTGGCCAGCCGTAACGACGTGATACCGGGGTCGCGCAGCTCGCCCTCGACGCGGGTGGACAGGTGCCACACCGCGTTCGTCCTGATCAGCGACGGCTCGGCGGGCACGTCGAGGGCGCGGCAGAACGGGCGCAACCCGTCGGCCACGGCCTCCACGACGACGCGGTGCTCGTCACGGTCCTTCGCCGACGCGAGCAGGGAAGCACCGGCGGCGCGGTCGGCCTCGGGGTCCTGTTCGCGGGGGATCGACCCGGCGAGGGGGTTCGCGACGACGCTCGTGCCGGTGCGGGACAGCAGCATCTCGGGCGTCGCGCCCACGAGCGTCCTGCGCCCGGACGCACACGGCAGGTCGACGGCGTAGGTGAAGCCCGCGGCGTTGTCGGAGACGAGGTTGCCGAGCAGGGTGCGCAGGTCGACCGGGGCGGCCATGGTCAGCCGCAGCGCCCGCGCCAACACCACTTTGCGCAGGTCACCGGCCTGCAGCGACTCGACGGCGGCGGCCACCGCCTGCGCGTAGCCCGCGCGCGAGGGCACCGGCTCGACCGAGGCGGCGGCGCCGACGGGCCGTCGTGGCCGGGCGGGCAGCGGGCCGGACCAGCGGGCCGCGTCCGGCAGGACCACGTGCGGGGCGGCGGCGCTGTCCGGGCCGGTGTCGAAGGGGAGCGCGCCGACCGCGACCGGGACGTCCGAGTCGACGAGGAGCTTCGTGACCCGCTTGGCGAGCTCGTCCGGGTCGCTCTCGGTGACGACCTGCCGCTCGCCGGTCGCGAGCAGAGCCCGATGTGGGGACGTCAGCAGGAACGAGCCGGGGCGGTAGTCCTCGATCACCCCATCATCATGCCCGCGTGAACGGCCGCCAAACTCCCCCTCGGGTAGGATTTTGAACACGTTCAGGGCCCGCGGGCACGGTACCCGCGGGCCCTGATGAAACCTGTGTCAGTTGAGCGCTTCGATGAGCGCGGAGCGCTGGCGCTCGCCGAGTCCGGCGGCGCGGCGGTCCGGGTCGATACCGGTCTGCTCGAGCAGCGCGGCGACCTTGACGGCACCGAGGCCCGGAACGGCCTTGAGCAGGGCAGCGACCTTCGTCTTGCCGATCGTCTTGTCTTCCTTGGCCTTGCCGAGCACCGACGCGATGGTCCGCTCGCCGGACTTGATCGACGCCAACAGCTCGGAGCGCGCCTTGCGCGCCTCCGCCGCCTTGGCCAGCGCCTCAGCGCGCTGCTCTGGAGTCAACGTGGGCAGAGCCACCGTGGTGTTCCTTCCTAATCCGACTGCTGGCGGGTCCCGCGCAGGCCGACGACCAGGAGCTTTCCTGGACCGCTCCCCCGCGGCGCCGCTGCCAGTAAACACATCTACGTCTCGCAACATACGCGCGACACGCTAAGAGTTCTCGCTGAAACCGCAGGTAACCCACCTTCTGGGGGTCCGACACACACGGTTACCCGTATTCACAGGGCCCGTTTCGGCACTAATGTGCGCCATAACGTACCCACCAGTACACGGGAGCTGAACAGCGATGTTGGGCACCATGCAGGACGGTCGACTGTCCATCGCGAACCTTCTTCGCCACGGCAGTCGCGTCCACGCGAACGCCGAGGTAGTGACGTGGACCGGCACCGAGGCGCGCCGAAGCACGTTCGCCGAGGTCGGGCGGGAGGCGGCGAGGCTCGCGCACGCGCTGCGCGGTCTCGGCGTCACGTCCGACCAGCGGGTCGGCACGTTCATGTGGAACAACACCGAGCACCTCGTCGCCTACCTGGCGGTGCCCGCGATGGGGGCCGTGCTGCACACGCTCAACATCCGCCTGTTCCCCGAGCAGCTGACGTACGTCGCGAACCACGCCGAGGACCACGTCGTGCTGGTCGACGGCACCCTGGTGCCGCTGCTGGCGAAGGTGCTGCCGACCTTCGACACGGTCAGGCACGTCGTGGTCGTCAACGGTGACGCGTCGTCGCTGCGAGCACCCGAGGGCGTGACCGTCCACTCGTACGCGGAGTTGCTCGCCGGCCAGCCGGACGAGTTCGACTGGCCGTCCGTGGACGAGAACGCGGCGGCCGCGATGTGCTACACGTCCGGCACGACCGGTGACCCGAAGGGCGTCGTCTACACGCACCGGTCGATCTGGCTGCACTCGATGCAGGTCTGCATGACCGACTCGATGGCGTTGTCGCAGGCAGACCGGGCCCTGGTGATCGTTCCGCAGTTCCACGCGATGTCGTGGGGCCTGCCGTACGCGGCGCTCATGGTGGGTGCGTCGCTGATCATGCCCGACCGGTTCCTGCAGCCCGAGCCGCTGGCCGCGATGATCGCCGCCGAGAAGCCGACGATGGCCGGTGCCGTGCCGACGATCTGGCAGGGCCTGCTCGCGCTCCTGGACCAGAAGCCGCAGGACCTGGCGCCGCTGGAGCGGGCCGTGGTGGGCGGGTCGGCGTGCCCGCCGTCGCTGATGGCGGCGTTCGACAAGCTCGGGGTGACGATCATCCACGCGTGGGGCATGACGGAGACCTCACCGCTCGGTTCGGTGTCGCGGGCGCCCGCCGGCCTGTCGCCGGAGGACGCGTGGGAGTACCGGGTCCTGCAGGGCCGCTTCCCGGCGTCGGTGCGTGCGCGGCTGATGGACGACGACGGCAACGAGCTGCCGTGGGACAACGAGGCCGTCGGTGAGCTGGAGGTCGCCGGCCCGTGGGTCGCGGCGTCGTACTACCGCGTTTCCGCCGGTGAGGAGGGTTCGGAGAAGTTCTCGCCGGACGGCTGGCTGCGTACCGGCGACGTCGGCGCGATCACACCGGACGGGTTCCTGCGGCTCACGGACCGGTCGAAGGACATCATCAAGTCCGGCGGCGAGTGGATCTCGTCGGTGGACCTGGAGAACGCCGTGATGGCGCACCCGGCGGTCGCCGAGGCCGCGGTGATCGGCGTGCCGGACGAGAAGTGGTCGGAGCGCCCGCTGGTGGCGGTGGTGCTGCGTGCCGGCGAGACGACCACCCCGGCTGAGCTGCAGGAGTTCCTGGCGGACAAGGTCGCGAAGTGGCAGCTGCCGGAGAACTGGACGTTCATCGACGAGGTGCCGAAGACGTCGGTCGGCAAGTTCGACAAGAAGCGGCTGCGCGCGTCGGCCTCGGACGGCTCGCTGGACATCACGCACCTGTCATGACCGCTGTCGACCTGGGCAAGGTGGTCCCGTTCGCGGCGCACCTCGGCATCGAGGTGCTCGCCGCGGACGCGGCGGAGGTGCGCGGCCGGGTGGCGTACGCCCCCGAGCTGTGCACCTCGGGCGGCGCGTTGAACGGCGGGGTGCTCATGGCGCTGGCGGACAACGTCGGCGCCCTGTGCGCGTTCCTCAACCTGCCGTCGGGCGCGGAGGGCACGACGACGATCGAGTCCAAGACCAACTTCCTGCGCGCGGTGCGATCGGGTCACGCGACCGCGATAGCCCGTCCGCTCCACGTCGGGCGGCGCATCATCGTAGTCGAATCCGACGTTGTCGATGACGAGAAACGCCTGGTAGCGAGGGTCACCCAGAGCCAGGCGGTGCTGTGACGCCCCCTATGGGGTAGGCCATATGGTCGGCATCGACCGTGCGGGGTGGGTATGGTCGGCCGCGTGCCGGAACCTCGTACAAGGAAGTTGACCGCGACGTCGTACGTCGTGCTCGGCATGCTGAGCTACTCGCCGGCGACGAGCTACGACCTGAAACAGTGGGTCGCGAACACGATCGGCAACTTCTGGGCGTTCGCCCACTCCCAGCTGTACGACGAGCCCGCACGGCTGGTCGCGGACGGCTACGTGGCGGAGGAGGTCGAGGAGGGCGGCAGGCGCCGCCGCACCTACTCGATCCTCCCCGCGGGCCGTGAGGCACTGCGCGAATGGCTGTCGGCGCCGACGGTGGACCAGACCGAGGTGCGCGACCTGGGCCTGCTGAAACTCTTCTTCCTGAACTTCGGCACCCGCAAGGACCTGCTACAACTGGCCCGCGACCGCCACGAGTCCCACCGCCTGCGCGCCGACGCGTACGAGGACCAACGAGCGGAGATCGTCGACTACGCGGACCGCTGGCAGGTCAAAACCATCGAACTGGGCATCCGCTACGAACGCTGCGTAGAACAGTTCTGGTCCGACTTCCTGAAAGAACTAGAAGAAGAAGACCAGACCTAACCCCCAGAACCCCGCGAGTCGCGCCCGCCCACACAGCGAGTCACGCGCAAGGACACCGCGAGTCGCGCTCCCGCACACAGCGAGTCGCGCGCAAGAACACCGCGAGTCGCGCTCCCGCACATACCGAGTTGTACGTTTCGTGCACACGCCCAGCACATCCGCATGCACGAAACGCACAACTCGATGTGTCTGGGCGCGCGACTCGCGGTGTCTGAGAACGCGACTCGCGGGGTGGGGGCTTGGTTCGCGGCTGAGTGGGGCATTTACATGGCGTGTGCGGCACTGGAAAATCGTTCGCATGCGCGTACACCCGATACGTCTTGCCGCCGGGCTTGGAGTCGCTCTGGTCATGTCGTTGTCCTCTGTTCCGGCGATGGCCGAGCCGGTCGCGGACGACGCGCCCGTCGACTTCCACCAGTGGCGGTCCACCTCCGACTTCATGAAGGGCCGTGCCGAAGGCCTCCTCCCCACCCCGGGTGGCCTGGTCATCTCCCGACCCGTCGGCACGATCGAGCACACCGAACCCGACCTCGGCACCACCCGCACCTACGAGTACGGCCGCTGGACCTCTCCCGTGCGGAGGCAGGGCTTCGACGCCACCCAGCTCGTCGCCTCGTGGAACGCGAAGACGCCCAAGAACACCTGGCTGACGGTCGAGATGCAGGGCACCACCGGCGACGGCACCACGAGCCGCTGGTACACGATGGCCCGCTGGGCGCTCGGCGACAGCGACATCGTCCGCACGACGATCCCCGACCAGGAGGACGCCGTCGGGTACGTCGACGTCGACACGTTCGTCGCCGAGCAGGCCATCGCGAGCTACCAGCTCCGCGTGACCCTCTACCGCGAACGCGGCACGCGGGCGACGCCGAAGCTGTCCATGGTCGGCGCCATGACCTCGAACATCCCCGACCGGTTCACCGTTCCCGCAGGCCCGTCCGCGGGCGCGTGGGGCGTCGAGCTGCGGGTCCCGCGCTACTCGCAGAACGTCCACGCGGGCGAGTACCCGGAGTACGGCGGCGGTGGCGAGGCCTGGTGCAGCCCCACCTCGACGGAGATGGTGGTCGAGTACTGGGGCAAGCGGCCCAGCGACGAGGACCTGGAGTGGGTCGACCCGGAGATCGCCGACCCGACGATCCCGCACGCCGCCCGCTTCACCTACGACCACGACTACGACGGCACCGGCAACTGGCCGTTCAACACCGCCTACGCCGCGTCGTTCGGGCTGAACGGGCACATCACGCGCCTGTCGTCCATGACCGACCTCGAGAAGTTCATCAAGGCGGGCATCCCAGTGATCACGTCGCAGTCGTTCCTCGCGAGCGAGTTGGACGGCGCCGGCTACGGCACGGCGGGCCACATCATGGTGGTCGTCGGCTTCACGGAGAACGGCGACGTGATCGCGAACGACCCGGCCTCCAGCAGCAACGAAGCGGTCCGCAACGTCTACAAGCGTGACCAGTTCGCCAACATCTGGCTGCGCACGAAGCGCTACAACGCGTCAGGTGGGATCTCCAGCGGCCCGGGTGGCGTCGCTTACATCATCGCGCCGCCGTGGAAGAAGCTGCCGCGTCTCTGACACGGTAGGGGCGTGAGCTTCGCCGACGAGGAGTACCCGGCGGTGCCCTACCCGGGCCGCCGCCCACCGTTCTCCTACGTGCACGACGACGCCACCGGGTGGGCACTCCGCCCCGACCCGGTGGCGCCGTCGTGCTGGCGCGTCGACGGCACCGACCTCGACGCATGGCTCGCCGACCGGGGCGCGCGGCCGCTCGCCGAGCGCGTGCCCGTGCTCTGCTACGGCTCGAACGTCTGCCCGTCCAAGATCACCTGGCTTCGCGACGCGCTCGGTCTCCCGGGCCCGGCCGTCCTGCTGAACGCGCGCTGCACGGACGTCGCCGCGGTGTGGGCCAGCGGCCTGCGGGTGGTCGACGACCAGCGGCCTGCCACGCTCACCGCGATGCCCGGCAACGTGGAGGACCACTCGATCTGGCTGGCCACCCAGGAGCAGGTCGCCGTACTTGACAGGTGTGAGGGACGCGGCGAGCGGTACCGGCTCGCACGCGTGGACACCGGCGAGGTCAGGCTGGCGGACGGGACGATCGTCGACGGCCCGCTCGCGTACGTCGCCGCGGCGCCCCGCAGGATGCCGCTGCTGGTGGCCGGGAAACCCGTGCGCTGCCTCGACGTTCCGCAGTCCGGCGCCGCCGCGCTCGTCGGCGAACCCGCGGACACCGACCTACTTGACGTGCGTCAGGTTACGGGTGCGCCGGAACCGGCGGACTTCCCCGGCCGCCTGTTCGTCTACGGCACGCTCCAACCTGGCGCGTCGGACTGGTGGCGGCTCGAACCCCACGCGGCGGGAGAACCCCGCGCGGCGGCGCTCCCGGGCACGTTGTTCGACACCGGGCTCGGCTACCCCGCGCTACGGCTCGGCGAGGGACCCGGGGTGTCCGGCTGGGTGATCGACCTGGCAAGACCCACCGCCGCACTGTCCCTTGTGGACGATTACGAAGGTGCGGAGTACCACCGTGTGCGCGTTGCGTTACCGGGCGGGCAACTCTGCTGGACGTATGTGTGGGCGGGCGGTTTCGAGGGATTGCGTATGCTAACGGCCCCGTGGGCGACCGCGGATCCGTCTCGGAGGTGAGGGCGTGGCCCGGCATGACCGACTCTGTGCGATCGCGGTACTCGCGACCGTGCTGCTGAGCGGATGCGGTGCTCGGCCGACCGCGGCGGGTGACTCGTCGACGAGTTTGACGAGCACCACCACCGAAT
Source organism: Actinophytocola sp. NPDC049390 (assembly GCF_044466355.1). Classification (NCBI taxonomy): domain Bacteria; kingdom Bacillati; phylum Actinomycetota; class Actinomycetes; order Pseudonocardiales; family Pseudonocardiaceae; genus Actinophytocola; species Actinophytocola sp. NPDC049390. Next base: position 149,730 of record NZ_JBITMQ010000007.1, on the reverse strand, counting down.
CGGCGGCACCGACCACGTCGTCGCCGTCGCCGCCACCGCGGTTCACCGGAGGCGCCTCGACCCCGCCCGCGCAGGACAACCGCTGTACGGCGGCGATGTTGACGGGCAGCGTCGAACCGAAGGACGCGGACGCGGGCAGCAGACGCGCGACCCTGGTGGTGCGCAACAAGAGTCAGCAGGTGTGCACGCTGTGGGGCTACGGCCGCCTCGACCTGCTGGACGTCGAGAAGAACTCCCTGCCGACCAACGCGGAACGCAATCTCAACCCGGTGCCGACGCTTGTGCGGCTCCGACCGGACGCGGCGGCCGCGAAAATCCTGCGCTGGAGCGTGGTCGCGGCCGAGGACGAGCCCACCGACGGCCAGTGCCAGCCCGCGGCGTCGAGCATCAAGGTGTCCCCGCCGGACGAGGAAGCGTCGTTCGAGGTGGACTTCGAGTTCGGCCCCGTGTGCGACCACGGCCGCCTCGACACGAGCGCGTACTACCCGCGGTAGCGCCGGTTCGCTCCCTGGAGCGACCTTTTTCGCCGTTTCCCTGTTCACACGCACGTCGAACAGGCAGGCTTGCGCCATGAACACCGAGCCCGACCTCGCAACCCAGCAGACGGTGCGGCAACCGGTGCCCACCGTGATCGAGCCCGTGCCGCCGGAACCGGCCGACCCGCTCGCGAAGATCATGATCACGCCACGCACGTTCTGGGCGATCCTCGCGCTCGCGGCGCTGCTGCTCGGCCTGCTGCTCGCGTTGCTGCCCGTGCGGGTGGCGAACGCGAACCCGGTTGACGCCGGTCAGGTTACGTGCGGCAACACCATCGGCGGTGTCGAGACCGGGCCACTGGCCGCACAGCTGGACGAACCGGGCGACGAGGTGCTCGCCACGTACGTGAACACGTGCGAGAGCGCGATCGCGACCCGGCTCGCCTACTCGTGGCCGATGTTCTTCGCCGGGGCGCTCGCGATCGTGTGGTCCGGGGTCGTGCGCAGGCCTACCGCACCAGTTTCCCGGGATTGAGCACGCCGTCGGGGTCGAGCGTACGTTTGACGCCGGCGAGCACGTCGAGTCCCAGCTCGCCGACCTCCCTGCCCAGGTACGGCGCGTGGTCGACGCCGACCGCGTGGTGGTGCGAGATCGTCCCGAGCGCACCGTCCGAAATGGCCTCGCAGGCGGCCGCTTTCGCGCGCTGCCACTGGCCTTCCGGGTCTCCGGTGTCGCGCGGCACGATCGTCGTGAAGTACAGCGACGCGCCGGTCTCGTAGGCGTGCGAGATGTGGCACGCCACGATCGGCGTGCGGCCGGGCGCGGACAGTGCCCCGACGAGCGCCGCGCGGACCTCGGTGCGCAACGTGCTCAGCTTGGACCAGTAGGTGGCGGTCTCGAGTGTCTCGACGCAGACTCCCTTGTCCATCAAGGCGTCCCGCTGCCGGGGACCGGCGAACCGGCCGTGCCGCCACGTCTCCCCAGCCGGCGTGCCGAGCGACACCACACGTCCCTGGCGCAGCACCCGCAACGTGGCACGGCGCCGGTGCGCAAGGTCCTCTGTGGACGTCGCCTCCCAGCCCAGGATCAGCAGGCAGGGTTCGAGAATTCCCCGTGCCCGCAGGTACTTCCGCACCACCGCGGTCTTCCAGCCACCGGAGAGCGTGAGCCCGACCTCGGTCTCCTGCGGGTCGGAGAGCCGGGTGACGTCGGCGAGTACCCGCGCCTGCGCGAGCCGGCGTACCGCGGCGGCACCGGCTTCCCAGCCGTCGACCACGAAACCCTCGTAGCGGCGCACGGTCGGCAGTTCCCGCACCCGCACGGTCACCTCGGTGATCACGCCGAACGCGCCCTCGCTGCCGACGACAACCTGACGCAGGTCAGGTCCGGCCGCCGACGCCGGTGCGACCCCGAGCCGCCACTCGCCGCGGGGCGTCGCGACCCGCACACCCTCGACCATGTCCTCGAACCGCCCGTACCCGGACGAGGCCTGCCCGGACGACCGCGTGGCGGCGAACCCGCCGATCGTGGCGCGTTCGAACGACTGCGGCACGTGGCCGAGCGTGAGCCCGTGCACGGCGAGCAACCGCTCCGCCTCCGGCGCGACGACCCCGGCCTGGAACACCGCGAGCCGCGAAACCGGGTCCACGGACACCAGCTTGTCCAGCCGCACCAGGTCGAGCACGACGACCGCGGGCTTGTCACCGCGCAACGCGGCGACACCGCCGACCACCGACGTGCCGCCACCGAACGGCACGAGCCCGATGCCGTGCGTGGCGCACACCTCGACGACCTGCTGCACCTCGGCCGGGTCCGCGGGCACCACGACCGCGTCCGGCACCGCGAGCGGACCGGATCCCCTGTGCCGCAACAGGTCCAGATAGGACAGTCCACCGGAGCGACCGAGGCGGTCGTCCCGCCCGGTCAGCACGTGCCGTTCCCCGACCACCGCGCGGAGCGCCTTGTGCACCTGCTCCGGCAACGCCGACTCGGCGACGGTGAGCGCGGAGTCCGGCGCGGCGGGCGTCGGACGAGCGTCAAGACCTGTGCGCGCCGCTAGCCAGCGGGTGGCATGAGGGGGCAGGATGACGTCCTGCCCGCCGGCCGACGTCCACCCACCGCGAACGAGGTGGTCACTGTTGTTGGTCACGGAGTATAGTGTGACACATGACGTCCATCCGTCACACTCCGTCACCCAACCGTGTCGCTGACGATCTGTTGCTCGACGCGGCCATGGAGTGCGTACTCGCCGTCGGTGTACGCAGAACCACGTTGAGCGATGTCGCGCGGACCGCCGGCGTGAGCAGGATGACGCTCTACCGCCGTTTCCCCGACGTGCGCGGAATGCTGTCGGCGCTGATCACCCGCGAGTTCGGCAAGGTCCTGGCCGAGGCGAACGACGTCGCGCGCGACGAACCGACCGCGCGGGACGGCCTCGTGGTCGCGTCGGTGCACACCATCCGCGCGCTGGCCACGAACCCGCTGATGCACGCGGTGATCGAGCGTGACGCGGAGTTGCTCCTGCCGTACATCATGGAGCGCGTCGGCACGAGCCAGCACATGACCGAGGAGTACCTGCGCGCGCAGCTCGCGGCCGGGCAGGCCGACGGCTCGATCCGCGAGGCCGACCTCGCGATCCAAGCCCGCACGATCTTCCTGCTGCTGCAGCCGTACGTGTTCACCATCCGCCCGTCGACGTCCGACCTCGACCTCGAGGACCTGCTCGCCGAGCTGACCAGGTTGCTCGACGTGGCGCTGCGCCCGTGAACACCGCGCTCAACGCGGCACGCCGCACCGAGGAACTGGCCGCGCTGGCGGCGGGCGAGGTGGTCGACGTGCTGGTGGTCGGCGGCGGCGTGACCGGCGCGGGCATCGCGCTCGACGCGGCGGCACGCGGGTTGTCGGTGGCGCTGCTGGAGGCACACGACCTCGCGTTCGGCACGTCTCGGTGGTCGAGCAAGCTGGTGCACGGCGGGCTGCGGTACCTCGCGAAGGGCGACGTGGCGCTCGCGCACGAGAGCGCGGTCGAGCGCGGCATCCTCATGACGTCCACCGCCCCGCACCTGTCGCGGCCGCTGCCGCAGCTGATCCCCTTGCAGAGCAGGGTTTCCCGCGGCAACGCCGCCTTCATCGCGACCGGGCTGCGCGCCGGTGACGCGTTGCGGCGGGCGGCACGCACCCCGTCGGCGCTGCTGCCGCCGCCGCGCCGGGTGTCGGCGCCGGAGGCTCTCGCGCTGGCGCCGGGCCTGCGGTCGTCGGACCTGCGTGGCGGGCTGCTGTCGTTCGACGGGCAGCTGACCGACGACGCGCGGCTGGTGGTGGCGCTCGCGAGGACAGCGGCCGGGCTGGGCGCGAAGATCATCACGCGGGCGCCCGTGACCGCGCTGACCGGCACGTCGGCGGAGGTGCGGGACGGCGAGCGGCTCGTCGAGGTGCGCGCGCGGACGGTGATCAACGCGACCGGCGTGTGGGCGGGCAAGCTGGTGCCGTCGGTGCGGTTGCGGCCCTCGCTCGGCACGCACCTGGTGGTGTCGGCCGAGGCGGTCGGGCTGGGCGGCGCGGCGCTGACCGTGCCGATTCCCGGCGCGCGGTCGCGGTTCGTGCTGCTGCTGCCCCAGCAGGACGGCCTGGTGTACCTGGGCCTGACGGACGAGCCGTTCGACGGCGACATCCCGGACGAACCGGTGGCCCCGGAGTCCGATGTGGACTTCCTGCTCGACGTGGCGTCGTCGGTGCTGGCGCGCCCGCTGACGAAGGCCGACGTGCTCGGCAGCTACGCGGGCCTGCGCCCGCTGCTCGACGCGCCGGGCCGCAGCGCGGACCTGTCCCGCAAGCACGCCGTGCTGACGTCGCCGGAGGGTGTGCTGACGATCGTGGGCGGCAAGCTCACCACCTACCGCCGCATGGCGGAGGACGCCGTGGACGCGGCGGCGGAGAAGGGAAACCTGACAACCGGCAGGTCCCGCACCCGGCGACTACCGCTGGTCGGCGCCGCCCCGCGCACCACTTTGTCCACAGTGGACGCACCGGCGCGGCTGGTCGCCAAGTACGGCACGGAAGCCGAGCAGGTCGCGGCCATCGACCCGACGCCACTGGCCCCGGACCTGCCGATCACCGCGGGCGAGGTCGAGTGGGCGGTCCGCGTGGAAGGCGCCATGGACGCCGACGACGTACTACACCGCCGCACCCGAATAGGCCTGGTGGCCACCCACCTGGAAACAGTCCAACCCAAAGTAACCGCGTTGGTCACCAACACCCGCGAGTCGCGCTCCCGGACAGTATGAGTTGTACGTTTCGTGCAGGTGCCCAAGGCGGGCTGTCTGCACGAAACGTACAACTCGGTATGTCCGAGAACGCGACTCGCGGTGTTCTGGCGCGCGACTCGCGGGGTTACTGCTGGGCGTTGCGGAGGCGGGCCGCTACCGCGGCGACCTGCTCCTGGCTGCCGACGATCTCGAAGTGCATCTCGTCGGCGCGGCCGCGGTAGTCGCCGCCCCAGCGGACCACGTTGTCGACCTCGGCCAGGATGCGGCGGATCTCCGCGCTCTGCTCCGGGGTGAACGTGTCCCGCACGGCGAGCGGGTGCCGGGTCGCGTTGAGGTCGATCGCGGTGCCGCTCGCGTGGTTGGAGACGGCCTCGGAGCCGCGGACGTTGCGGTGCGCGTAGGCCCAGTCGTCCCGCTCGCCCGCCTCGGAGTTCATCGAGATGTCCTCGACCCGCGCGCTGACCTGGCTGGCGACGTGGATGAGCACGTCACCCGCCGGGCCCTCGGCGACCCGCAGCCGCACGTCCGTGCCCGGGACGGTGCGCGTGACGAGCGGCGGGTTCACCGGCCACCCGTTCTGCGACCGGGGGCCGTCGTGCTGGTGGTCGGTCTCCACCGCCGGGCGCACCTGCGGGATCGGCACGTTCTGCGGCAGTGTCTGTGCCTGCGCGTCCTGCCGCTGACCGACGTCGTTCGGCTGGTAGTACTGCCCGTTCGGGTTGTACTGGACCTGGTGCGCGCTCGGCGTGACCTGCTGCTGGCCGCTGGCCTTGCCGCCGATCATCTCCACCAACTGCTTGACCTGCTGGACGACCTGCATGATCTGCTGCACGACCTGGATGATCTTCTGCAGCGTCTGGACGACCTTCTGGATCTGCTGGACCAGCTTCATGCCGGTCTGCACGGCCTTCTGCGTCGACTGCGCGATGCCCAGCGCGACCGACGCGCCGAACGACAGCCACGACTTCGACAGCGCCTCGATGCAGATCTGGATGATCTTCTGCACGGCCTCGCTGATCAGGTCCATCACGACCTGGCGGGCCTGCGCGACGGCCTGCCCCGCCTGCGTGATGGCCCCCGACACGGCCCTGCTGGCCTGCGCGAGCGCCTCGAGGCCGCTCGCCTGGTTGCCGCTCGCCCTGCGGTAGCCCTCACCGGCGCCACCGGTCCACGACCGCGTCTGCGTCGTCGACGAGGACCGGTAGTGGCCCGCCACCTGCGTCAGGTTCGACGACGCGGCGCCCCACGACCGCGCCGAGCCGGTGATCGCGCCGGAGTTGCCCTTGAGGATGTCGAACGGCTCCCGCAGGAACGACACCGCGCCGAGCACCCAGCCGAGACCGGCCGAGCTGATCGCGCCGAGCGGGTCGCCCGCGATGTTGAGCACGTCCATCGCCACGTTGGTCACGCCCATCGCGGAGCCGAGGACGTCGCCCTTCTCCATGGCGTCGGCGGTCGACTTGATGTGCGTGAACAGGTTCTCCGCCTGGCTGGTGGTCCCGCCGGTCGTACGCGGCTGGGTAAGGGTCTCGCTCACCTGGCTACTTCCTCCCCGGCCTCCTGCACGGTGAACACGTGCGTGTGGTGGTCCTCGGTCGCCTGGTAGTCGTCCGCGACCTGCACGAGGCCGGACTGCACCTGGTCGACCGTCTGGCTCGCGCCGTTCATGGCCTGCCGCACGTCACCCGCCGCGCTCGTGATGGCCGACGCGAAGAACTCCGCGATCTGGCCGAACGCGCCGCCGGACACGTTGTCCTGCGCCGCGCCGGCGACCGAACGCACGTTGGCGGCGACCGAGCCGACCGTCTCCGCGTGTGTTCGCACCTCGCCTACATGTACGTTGAAATCACCCATGGGATCCGCCGATCGCTCTGTGGACTGCTCTACTTGATCACTTCTGGCGGGTTGTCGAAGTACTCGTCGTCCGACCTCGTGTCACGGTGGGCGGTCAGGTCCATCGGCTGGTCCTTGCCGTCACCCGTGTAGCCCTCGGGCAGGTACTCCTTCACCGCCTCCAACGCCGCGCCCTCGCCGACGAACTTGGTCATCACGTCCACGACCTGCTGGCCGACGTCCCGCTGCGCCGCCCGGCTGGTCTCGAGGATGACCCGCGCGAGGTGCTCCGGCTCGAAGTCACGCGCTCCAGAACGCAGCACCAGGTCGGAAAGCGCACCGCTGGCGGTCACCCTGACCGTCACCTCGCCGTCCTGCGAGGTGGCGGACCCACCAACCGTGCGTAATGCCTTCTCCGCCTTGTCCGCGCTGGCCGCAGCCGCCTTCAACTTCTCGTCGTACTGCGCGAACCACTTGTCCGGGTCCATGCGTCGTTACTCCAATGGTCCTTCGTGGATCATCTGCATCCTCGCCAGAACCTACGCGTTTCGACTCCGCCGAAGGACGTAGTTCCGCGAACAATTTTCAAAGGTAATCCCGCGGGGACGGCCCGTAATCTTCCGTGGTCGCCGGGCCTGGATACTGGTAACGGACACCAGTCGAGGGAGGCGCGGCGTGCTGGAGCTGGACCGGGTCGCCAGGCGCTCCGGCGAGCAGGGGACCTGCCAGGACGTCACGTTCACGGTTCGGCACGGCGAGGTTGTGGGACTGGCCGGGACCGGGACCACCGCCGTGCTGCGACTCGCCGCCGGGTTGCTCGAACCTGACGCCGGTCAGGTTCGCAGGAGCGGCGCCCGCGTCGGTTACCTGCCGGCCGAAGGCGGCCTGTACCCGCGCATGCGGGTGCTCGACCAGCTCGTCTACGTCGCCCGGCTGCACGGCGCCGACGTCTACGAGGCGCTGCGTGACGCGGAGTTGTGGGCGGCCCGGTTCGGGCTGCGGGACCGCCGCGGCGACCGGGTGCGGCAGCTCGCCCCGCGGGAGCGCGCCCGGCTGCGGCTCGCGGCCGTGCTCACCCCCAACCCGGACCTGCTGGTGCTCGACGACCCGTACGCTGGCCTCGACCAGGCCACCGCCGACCTGCTCACCTCCATGCTTCGCGAACGGGCGGCGGGCGGTGCGAAGGTACTGGTGGCCTGTGCCGATCTCGATGTGGTGGCGCGGCTGTGCGACCGTGCCGTCGTGCTCCACAATGGACGCGTGGTGGCGGAGGGTGCGGTCGGTGAGCTCCTGGCCGCGGCACGGCAGGAGCTGCTCGTCGACGTGCCGTCGGCGCCACCGGACTGGGCGGCGGTGCTGCCCGGCGTGACCGTGCTCGCGGTCCACAACGGACTGTTCCGGCTCGCGCTCGCCCCCGGCACCGACGACCAGGCGGTGCTCACCGCGGCGCTCGCGACCGGCCCGGTGCACGGTTTCACCCGGATACCGCCCCGGCTCGCCGACCTGTTCGACGTGGTGACGGCAGGATGACCGCCGCCAGGACCGTGTCGCTGGTGGCCCGCCGGGAGCTCGCCGCGCGGCTGCGCACCAGGTCGTTCGTGTTCGGCACCGTGCTGTCCGCGCTGGTGCTGGCCGGTTTCGTGCTGACGCAGAGCGCGGTGTTCGACGACCGGCACCGCGAGACCATCGGGTTGAACGGCCAGGCGATCGCCGTGTCCGCGCAGCTCGTCGAGGAAGCGCGGCAGGTGGGGCGGGACGTGCGGACCGTGGAGGTCACCGACCTCGCCGACGGACGTGCCCGCGTCGCCGACGGCAGGCTCGACGCTCTGGTCAGCGGTGCGCCCGCCGCGTTGACCGTGCTGGTGTCCAGCGGGCTGGACGACGAGCTGCGTGGCGTGCTCAACGGGTTGGTGCGGCAGCAGGTGCTGCGCGGGCAGCTGGCCGCGCTGGAGGACCCGACGGGCCTGGACGTCGACGGCCTGCTGCGCAACGTCGCCGAGGCGCACGTGACCGTGCGGACGTTGTCGTCGCCCGACCCGCACCGGGACGAACGGCACGCGGTCGCGTTGGTCGTCGTCGCGTTGCTGTACCTGGGGTTCCTGCTGTACGGGTCGCTGGTGGCGCAGGGCGTCGTGGCGGAGCGGTTCGGCGGAGTCGCGGAGTTCCTGTGGCCGGTGGTGCGGCCCGGCCAGCAGTTGGGCGGGAAGGTGGCCGGGCTGGGGCTGGCCGGGTTGGTCCAGCTGCTCGTCGTCGGGGCGGTCGGGCTTCTGGTCGCGCTGGCGACGAAGGTGTTGGTGTCGACCGGTGTCGCCGTGGCCGCGTTCGTCTGGGGCCTGGTGTGGTACCTGCTCGGCTTTCTGTTGTACGCCACGGTGTTCGCCGCCGTCGGGGTGCGGGTTTCGCGGCAGGAGGACGTGCAGGCCGCGTTGACGCCGGTGACCGTGGTGTTGCTGGTGGCGTTCGCGTTCGGGTTCGCGTTGTTGTCGCAGGACCCGTCCGGGTTGTTGACGGTGGTGTTGTCGCTGGTGCCACCGTTGTCGCCGTTGATCATGCCGGGGCGGTTGGCGCTCGGGGCGGTGCCGGTGTGGCAGGTGCTGCTGTCACTCGTGGCCACCGTGGCGGTGATCGCGGTACTGGTGCGGATCTCGACGCGGTTGTACCGGAAGGCCCTGACGAACTGACGTCGCGACCTCGTCGGGAGAGTTGTCCACAGGTGGTCCGGTTGTCCACAGTTCCCCGCCGCGGCCCGAAAATGTCGGCCCCCACTGGTAGACTGGCATGGCGGGTGGCCCCCGGGAATGGGTGGGGCCTGAGGTTACGTACTGGGCGCGGGCAAGCGCGACGGAATTGCGCCGATGTTCCGAACGGCGCTTTCGGGTGGCTTGGCCGGGCGCTCGAAGTGCTGAAGGACCCCTTCGGAACAGCTCACGCGTTCCGAAGGGGTCCTTCAGCACATTCCGTTCTAGCGGCCCGACACCGGGACGTAGTCGCGTTCCGTGTGTCCGGTGTAGACCTGCCGCGGGCGGCCGATCTTCGTGGCCGGGTCGTTCATCATCTCGCGCCAGTGGGCGATCCAGCCCGGCAGGCGACCCAGCGCGAAGAGCACCGTGAAGAACTTCGTCGGGAAGCCCATCGCGCGGTAGATGAGGCCGGTGTAGAAGTCCACGTTCGGGTACAGCTTGCGCTCGACGAAGTACTCGTCCGCCAGCGCGTGCTCCTCCAGCTGCTTCGCCAGGTCGAGGAGGCTGTCGTCGCCGCCGAGGCGGGTCAGGATGTCGTCGGCCGTCTTCTTGATGATGGCGGCGCGCGGGTCGTAGTTCTTGTAGACCCGGTGGCCGAAGCCCATCAGCTTGACGCCCTGGTCCTTGTTCTTGACGCGCTTGACGAAATCGCCGACGTCACCGCCGTCGTCGCGGATGCGCTCGAGCATTTCCAGGACCGCGCTGTTCGCGCCGCCGTGCAGCGGGCCGAACAGGGCGTTGATGCCCGCCGAGATGCTCGCGAACAGGTTCGCCTCGGACGAGCCGACCAGGCGCACGGTCGACGTCGAGCAGTTCTGCTCGTGGTCGGCGTGCAGGATGAACAGCAGGTCCAGCGCACGGGCGAGGTCCGGGTCGACCTCGTACGGCTCGGCCGGGAAGCCGAATGTCATGCGGAGGAAGTTCTCCACCAGCCCCAGCGAGTTGTCCGGGTACAGGAACGGCTGGCCGACGCTCTTCTTGTAGGCGTACGCCGCGATCGTGGGCAGCTTCGCCAGCAGTCGGATCGTGGAGATCTCGACCTGCTCCTGGTCGAACGGCCGCAGGCTGTCCTGGTAGAAGGTGGACAGTGCGGAGACCGCGGACGACAGCACGGGCATCGGGTGCGCGTCGCGGGGGAAGCCGTCGAAGAAGCGCTTCAGGTCCTCGTGCAGCAGCGTGTGGCGGCTGATCTTCGAGGTGAACTCGTCCAGCTGGGTCTGCGTCGGCAACTCGCCGTAGATGAGCAGGTAGCTCACCTCGATGAAGGTCGACTTCTCGGCCAGCTGCTCGATCGGGTACCCGCGGTACCGCAGGATGCCCGCGTCGCCGTCGATGTAGCAGATCTCCGACGAGCACGACGCGGTGTTGACGAACCCAGGATCGAGCGTGACGAGCCCGGTGGTCGACAGCAGTTTGCTGACGTTGATCCCGTCCGACCCCTCGGTGGCGCGCGCGACTGTCATCTCGTACTCGCCGCCCGGATAGCGCAGGGCGACGGATTCCGCCGCGCCGTTGTCTTTCTGCCCGTCAGGCATGCGTGTCCCTCTCAACAAAATCGTCTTGTGTTCTTAACGCTAGTGCGCCCAGCGCCGGTGGGTAAGGCCGAACGGTGTGGGACACCGCACTTTACGGCTGAACAGCCAGCTCAGCAGCGTAAGGCGGCTCCGCGCCGGCCCGGGAAACGGTGATCGACGCGGCTCTCGCGGCGAACGTCAGTGCTTCACGCCACGCCGCCGCGTCCACCGCGTGAAGTGTTTCCGGAGTCGTTGTGCCGTTGTTGTGCAGCCATGCCAACAACGCTCCGTGCACGGTGTCGCCCGCCCCGATGGTGTCGACCACCGTCGCGGGCACCGTGGGCACCTCGACCTCGACGCCCGCGGCCGTGCGCACCACGATGCCGTCCCCGCCCCTGGTCAGGACCACCGCCGCCGGCCCGCGACCCAGCCAGTCGGTCACGGCCTCGTCGGCGTTCCCCTGGGCCAGCCATTCCGCGTCCTCGATGGACAGTTTCAGCAACCCGATGTCCGGCAGCCACGACGCGACCCGCGCCCGGTAGGCAGTGGCGTCCGTCACCATCGCCGGACGGATGTTGGGGTCGACGACCGTGAGCCCGCCGCGGTCGCTGTGTTCACGCATCAGCCGCTCGTAGCGGCTCGCGCCGGGCTCGAGGAGGAGGGAGAGTGTGCCCAAGGACACGATCTTGACGTCGGGGGGCAACGGGCCGGGGTGAGCGACCTCACGGTCGGCCGTGCCCTCGACGTGGAAGGAGTAGCGCGCCGACCCGTCCGCCGCGATTCCCGCGACCGCGAGCGTCGTCGGCTCCGGTCCACGTTGGACCATCAAGGTGTCCACATTGGACAATTGAAGTCTGCGGAGTAGCGCGTCCCCGAAGGAATCCGTCGACAGCCGCGACAAGAACCGGACCGGCGCACCGAGCCGCCCGACCGTGATCGCGACGTTGTACGGCCCGCCGCCGGGCAGCGGCAGGAGCGGCCCGAGCTCACCGGGCACCGTCTCCGGCGCGGGCACGAGGTCGACGAGAGCCTCACCACCGACAACGATCATGAACCTTTTCCCTCACTACCCGACAGTAGGACGTCATACTGTTTTACGGCCTCACACAACGCATGGACCTGCGGAGGAGACGGCATGCCGGCCGAGCGACTGCTCCCCAACCGGGACGCGGACGACCTCATCAAGCTGACCAGGGAGATCGCCAGGGACGAACTGTCACCGCTGGCGTCGAAGTACGAGGAGGAGGGACGTTTCCCGAGGGAACAGTTCCGGCTCCTCGGGCGCAGCGGGCTGCTCGGCCTGCCGTACCCGGAGCAGTGGGGCGGCGGTGGCCTGTCGTACGAGGTGTACCTGCAGGTCCTCGAGGAGATCGCGACCGCGTGGATGTCGATGGGCGTCGGCCTCTCGGTCCACGTGATGTCGTGCTTCGCGCTGGCCGAGTACGGCACGGACGAGCAGCGCGCGGAGTGGCTCCCGACCATGCTGGGCGGCGAACTGCTGGGTGCGTACGCGCTGTCGGAGCCCCAGGCGGGCTCGGACGCGGCGGCGCTGGCGTGTCGCGCGGTGCTCACGGGTGACAAGTATGTGGTCAACGGCGTGAAGGCGTGGATAACACACGGTGGTCAGGCCGACTTCTACACCACCATGGTCCGCACGTCCCCCGATGGTGGCCGCGGCATCTCGTGCCTGCTGGTCCCGGCCGACGCGCCGGGCCTGACCGCGGCCCCACCGGAGCGCAAGATGGGCCTGACCGGCTCACCGACCACGCAGATGCTCTTCGACGACGCCGAGGTGCCCGCGTCGCGCCTGCTCGGTGCGGAGGGCGCGGGCCTGCGGATCGCGCTGTCGTCGCTGAACTCGGGCAGGCTGGGCATCGCCGCGTGCGCGGTCGGGCTGGCGCAGGCGGCGCTGGACGAGGCCGTCACCTACGCGCGGGGCCGCTCGCAGTTCGGCAAGCCGATCATCGAGTTCCAGGGCCTGGAGTTCCTGCTGGCCGACATGGCGGCCGCGGTCGAGTCGGCCAGGGCGACGTACCTGGAGGCCGCCCGCCGCCGTGACCGGGGGCTGCCGTTCCAGCGCCAGGCGTCGATCGCGAAGCTGGTCTCCACGGACGCCGCGATGAAGGTCACCACGGACGCGGTCCAGGTCCTCGGCGGCGCCGGCTACACCCGCGACTTCCCCGTCGAGCGCTACCTGCGCGAGGCGAAGGTCCCGCAGATCTTCGAGGGCACGAACCAGATCCAACGCCTGGTCATCGCCCGCGAACTACGCAACTCCTGACCCCGCGAGTCACGCCCCAGAACACCGCGAGTCACGCTCTCGAACACACCGAGTTGTCGGTTTCATGCAGACACCAAGCCCCGGCGACGTGCACGAAACCGACAACTCGCCATGCCCGAGCACGCGACTCGCGGAGTCCGAGCGCACAACACTTCCCGGCGAGTCGCGCTCCAGAACACCGCGAGTCGCGCGCTCGAACACACTGAGTTGTCAGTTTCAGCAGACGCCAAGCTCGGCGATGTGCACGAAACCGACAACTCGGCATGTGCGAGCGCGCGACTCGCGGTGTTTGGGCGCGCGACTCGCGGTGTTTGGGGGCGTGACTCGCGGTGTTTGAGGGCGTGACTCGCGGGGGTTAGTGCTGGTCTTCGTGGTATGGGGAGGCTGTTACGCCTCGGTTGGTGGTTTCGTCGAAGTGGTAGACCGGGCGGCCGTTGACGAACACCCGCACCGCGCGGCTCATCACGTCGAGCGGGTCGCCCGACCACAGCACGATGTCCGCGTCCAGGCCGGGCTTGAGCGCGCCGACGCGGTCGTCGAGCGACATGATCCGTGCCGGGTTCACGGTGATCGACCGCAGTGCCGTGTCCGAGTCGAGGCCTTCCTTCACGGCGAACGTGGCCTGGTGCACGAGGAAGTCGATCGGCACCACCGGGTGGTCGGTGGTCAGCGCGATCTCCACGCCAGCCCGCGCGAGGATGCCCGGGTTGCGCAGCGCCCGGTTGCGCACCTCCACCTTGGACCGGCCCACGATCAGCGGGCCGATGATCACCGGGATGTCCTTCTCCGCCAACAGGTCCGCGATCAGGTGGCCCTCGGTGCCGTGGTTGACGATCAGCTTGTAGCCGAACTCCTCCGACAGCCGGATGGCCGTCGCGATGTCGTCGGCGCGGTGGCTGTGCTGGCACCACGGCAGCTCGCCCTCGAGCACGCGGACGAGGATCTCCGACGTGGTGTCCCGCTCGAACGGCTTGCCCTCGCGGATCGCCCACTCGCGGGCCTCGCGGTAGTCCTGGGCCTTGGTGAACGCGTCGCGGATCACCGCGGCGACGCCGAGCCGGGTGGACGGCAGCTTGTCCTTGTCGCCGTAGATCCGCTTCGGGTTCTCCCCCAGCGCGCTCTTCACGCTGACGGGCTGGCGGACCAGCATGTCGTCGGCCGTGCGGCCCCACGACTTGACGGCCACCGTCTGACCGCCGATGGGGTTGCCGGACCCCGGCTTCACGACGACGGTCGTGACGCCGCCCGCGAGCGCGTCGCGGAAGCCCTCGTCCGCCGGGTTGATGCCGTCGAGCGCACGCAGCCGCGCGCCGTTCGGGTCGGTCATCTCGTTGACGTCGACGCCCGCCCAGCCGTCGCCCTCCTCATAGACGCCGACGTGGCCGTGTGCCTCGACGAAGCCGGGCAGGACCCACGTGCCCGCCGCGTCGACGATCTCCGCGTCGTCGGGCACGTCCACGTCGGCCTGCGCCCCGACCGCGACGATGACGCCGTCGTCGACCAGCACCGTCCCGCCGTCGATGGGCTCACCGTCGACGGGAACGACGTATCCACCAGTTATCGCGATGCTCACGATCAACCAACCTACGCGTTCCGCGGGGTGATGCCCCAGCGGCCCGTCCACGACTCGTCGGCCGACAGCCACAGCAGGTCCACGCCGGTGTTGAGCGCGTTCGGCGGGCACGTCATCGGCTCGATCGCCACCGCACGCGCGCCCTTGCCGGGGAACTCCGACGGCGTGAACACCTGCACCCAGCCGAACACCGGCTCGGCCCACACCTCGACGCCGCCACCCGCGTGGGTCACCGAGTGCCGGACCAGGCCGTCGTCGCCGGGCTCGCAGCCGCCGAACGCGGTGTCCAGCTCGACCTCCCGCAACGGTTTGCCCGTGCTGAAGTCGTAGTCCGTGCCGGTGACGTCGATCGGGTCGCCGTTGGGGATCATCGTGTCGACGTCGACCGGCAGGACGGTGCGGGCGGCCAGTGTGAGCACGCAGTCGTCGACGTCGGTGGTGCCCGGCCGCGGGTACGGGTGCGTGCCGACGCCGAACGGCATGTCCCGTTCGCCGCGGTTCTCCACGTGGTGGGTCACCGTGAGCCCGTCGTCGGTCAGTTCGTAGGAAATGCTGGTGCGAAAGGGAAACGGCCATCCCGGTGCCCCGTCGACCGCCACCCGCAACGTGACCGACGCCGTCGTGTGCTCGACCACGGTCCACGGCGCGCGCCGCACCAGGCCGTGGATCGCGTTGCCGCGCGCGGCTTCCGTCGCCTCGAGGTGGTGCGTCTCGCCGTCACGGGTCCACGTCGCCGCCGCCACCCGGTTGGGCCACGGCACCAGCACGGCACCGGCCCCCATCGGTGGTTCCTCGTCGTAGGTCTCGACGTACGGCACCCCGGCCACCTCGAACGCGCGCAGCCCCGCACCCGCGGTCGTGACGACCGCCCGGGCGGGGCCGTGCGTGATCTCCAGCTGCTCTCCTGTCATGCCAGGAGAGCCTACGGTCAGTCCTTGAGCGCCTGCGGGTCGAACTGCTTCACCGCGTCCTGCTCGCCGCGTGACCGCAGCACCAGCCAGTTGACGGCCCACAGCACGATGCCGAGGCCGATCAGCCCGAGCCCGATGTAGTAGTCGCGGGCGGTCTTGCCGGACAGCCCCGGCAGCACCAGGTACAGGCACAGGATCGCACCGAGCACCGGCGCGAACGTCGGCGCGCGGAAGTGGTTGTGCTCGACGGTGTCCTTGCGCAGCACCAGCACCGCGATGTTGACCACGGTGAACACGCACAGCAGCAGCAACGCGGTGGTGCCGCCGAGCGCGCTGACGCCGTCCGTGCCCGCGAAGATCAGCAGCAGGACCGCGATGCCGCTGGTGACGATGATCGACACCCACGGCGTGCGGCGGAACGGGTGCACGGTGCCGAACACGCGCGGCAGGATCCGTTCGTTCGCCATGCCGTACAGCAGGCGGCTGGCCATCAGCATGTTGATCAGGGCCGAGTTGATGACGGCGAACACGCCGATCCACTCGAAGATCCACCTCGGGAAGCCGGGCGCGCCGACGTCGATCACCTTGAGCAGCGCGCCGGACTCGGCGGCCGCGAGCTCACTCGACGTGAGCAGCAGCGACGACGTGAGCGCGACCAGCACGTAGATCACCGCGGCGGTGGCGAGCCCGCCGAGCAGCGCCTTCGGGAACACCCGTGGCGGGTCGGTGCACTCCTCGGCCATGTTGACCGAGTCCTCGAAGCCGACCATCGCGAAGAAGGCGATCGAGGTGGCCGCCGTGATCGCGAGCAGCCAGCTCTGGTCCGCGGTGTTGATCTCCAGCAGCCTGCCCGGTTCGCCGTCGCCACCGCCGACGGCGAACAGGCCGACGCAGATGATGATCGCGAGACCGGACAGCTCGATGATCGTGAGCACCACGTTGGCCTTCACCGAGTGCGCGACGCCGACGAAGTTCACGACCGCGAGCAGCCCGATGAAGATCACCGCGACGACGATCTTCGTCGTGTCGGTGACCTCGAAGTCGAACGCGGCGGGCAGGTAGGTGCCGCCGAACGCCATGGCGGCGGCCGACGCCGACGTGATGCCCGAGCACATCACCGCGAACGCGACGAGGAAGGTCACGAACGGTTTCTTGAACGCCTTGTTCGTGTACAGGGCGGCGCCCGCGGCCTTCGGGTACTTCCCGACCAGCTCCAGATAGGCGAACGCGGTCAGGAAGGCCACGACGAACGCGAGCAGGAACGGCAGCCACAGCGCACCGCCGACCTTGCCGGCGACCGTGCCGGTCAGGGCGTAGATGCCCGTGCCGAGGATGTCGCCGATCACGAAGAAGTACAGGAGCTTCGAGCCCATGACCCGCTTGAGGGTCGACTGCTCCTCGGGCGCAGCTGTGTTCTCGGTCACCATAACCCTTGAGCATGCCCGATCTTCACCGGTTCGACCAGATGCCGGGGTTACTTCTTCACCAACTATCCGGTTGTGGCGCGGTAACGCCAGAACGCCGGGAGGCACGCCACGGCGATCACCGTCAGCACGATCACGAGCACGCCGCCGCCCGACGCCGCCACCGCCGTGCCGACCCCCGCGGCCGCCCAGCCGTGCGCGACGTCGGCGATCCTCGGCCCGCCCGCGACGACGACCGTGAACACGCCCTGCATGCGGCCGCGCATCTCGTCGGTCGCGGCGGTCTGCAGGATGGCGCTGCGGTAGACCATGCTGACCATGTCGGCCGCGCCCGCGACGACCATGCACGTCACCGCGACCCACAGCTGCCCGGCCAGGCCGAACCCGATGATCGCGAGCCCCCACACGATGACCGCGACGGTCACGCCGACGCCGTGGCGGGCGATGTTGGACAGCCATCCGGAGAACAGCCCGAAGATCACCGCGCCGACCGGGATGGCCGCGTAGAGCAGGCCGAGCGCGAGCCCGCCGCCGTGCGGGTCGCCGAAGGTGCGCTCGGCCATCTCGGGGAAGAGCGCACGCGGCATGCCGGCGACCATGGCGATGATGTCCAGCAGGAAACTTGCCAACAGGACGTTTTTCGCGGCGACATACCGGAATCCGTCGACGATGTCACGGATACCCGCCCGCCGCTTGACCCCGTCGAGTGGCGCCATCTTCGGCAGGCCGGAGACGATCAGGGTGGCGGCGACGAGCACGATCGCGTCGACGAGGTAGAGCACCGGCAGTCCGGCCAACGGCATCAGCGCGCCGGCGAGCAGCGGCCCGAACACCATGCCGAACGAGCCGACGGTGGCGGTGAGCGCGGTCGCGGGCGCGATCAGGTCGGCCGACACGAGCCGGGCGACGGCCGCGGTGCGGGTGGGCATGTTGATCGCGACGAACGCCTGCTGGACCGCGAGGAGGGTCAGCACCAACCACACGTTGGCGCCGACGACCGCCTGCACCCAGAACGCGACCGAGGTGGCCGCCACGCCGACGTTGGTCACGAGGATGACCGTGCGCCGGTCGAACGCGTCGGCGAGCGCGCCGCCCCACAGACCGAAGATCAGCAGCGGCACCAGCCCGAACGCACCGGCGAGCCCCACGAACCCCGACGAACCGGTCAGGTCGTAGATCTGCTTGGGCACCGCGACGACGGTGAACTGCGACCCGACGGCGACGATCGCCGTGGAGACCCAGAGCCGCCGGAACGCGGGTATGCGCAACGGCCTCGTGTCGATGGCGACCCTGGACCGTTTGGTTGTAGCTACCCCCACACGTCAAAGCTTAGGCGCGCTAACGACCTCGTCGCGCGTGAGTTTCCCGACGCCCGAACACGACGAAAGGCGCGTTCGGGACCAGCCGAACGCGCCTTTCGTACGCGGTGCCTACGGGCCGACGCGCTCGAGGGTCCAGCCGTCGCGGGTCAGCTTGAAACGGAGGCGGTCGTGCATGCGGTCGCGGCGGCCCTGCCAGAACTCCACGACCTCGGGGCGGATGCGCCAGCCACCCCAGTGCGGCGGTACCGGCACCTCCTCGGCGTCGGCGAAGCGGCGCTCCACGTTGGCCAGCGCGTTCTCCAGCGTGCCGCGGTCACGGACCACGATGGACTGCGGCGACGCCCACGCACCGAGCTGCGAGCCACGCGGCCGGGACGCCCAGTAGGTCTTGGTCTCCGCCTGGCTGACCTTCTCGACCGTGCCGCGGACGGTGGCCTGGCGGTGCAGCGAGTACCAGGGGAACGTCGCCGAGGCGAACCGCGTCGCCATCAGGTCGTGGCTCTTGGCGGACGTGTAGTTGGTGAAGAACACGACCCCGCGCGCGTCGAGGCCCTTCATGAGCACGGTCCGTGACGACGGGATGCCTTCGGCGTTCGCCGTCGCCAGCACCATGGCGTTGGGCTCGGGGGCGCCCGCCCTGATGGCGTCGTCCAGCCACGCCTGAAGCTGCTGGTGCCAGTTTTCGGCCAGCTCACCCTCGCTCAGGGTGCCCTCTTCGTAGGACACGCGCATCGTCGGCAGGGCGACGGCGATGTCGGGCGTGGCAATGTCGGCGTCCGCCATCCTTGAACTCCTCGACGCGTAGGGGTCACCTCACGTTTCGACGGTACGGGTTCCCGACCGGCGGCGAAACCACACGCCGGGTGACGGGGCGCACTTGAATCGATCTGGAAACACAGTGCTCGCCGAAGGCTACGCCGGACGGGTGATGGCGGCGATGAAGATCTCCCTGATCTCGTTGGCCACGGCGTCCGCGGGCAGGGGTGGCTCGTGTGCCTGCCACTCGCGGACGAGACCGGTGACGGCACCGACCAACGCGATCGCGGTCAGCCGGTAGTCCCGCACGGGCGCGAGTCCGGCGGTCGCGGCGCGATCACACTCCGCTGCGATGAAGTCGACGTAGCGCGTGAACCAGTCCTGGTGCTGACGCTCCATCGCTTGACTGATTCCCGGCGCTTCGACGTAGTTCAGTCGAGGATAACGGGGATCGGATGTGACAGCCGAGACGAATACGTCAACCAATGTCGTGATTCGAGTCAGTGCGTCAGTGTCGGCGAGCGATTCCAGTACGGGAAGCATCCGCTTCATCGCGACCGTGTTGATGTGCGCGTGAAGTTCCAGGAGCAGTGCTTCCTTGCTCGCGAACTTCTCGTAGAAATTCCTGGTGGAAACGCCGGCCTTCGCACACAGATCGGCGATCTTCGTCTTGTGATAACCGCGGGTGGTGAACTCGTCGAGTGCCGCTTCGAGGAGCCGTTCCCGGCGTTCCGCACGTCGCTGCTCGGTATCCACACCGCGGTACATCCGGCCGTGCGCTCCCGCGCCCTGAGCCATCGAACCTCTCCTCGGCCCTTGTTCCAAACAGGTCCAGATTCTGAAATCGGTAATTACCAGTATGATCGTTTCTCTCGGAGCGACTCGTCCGAGACGCCCCGTTTTACACCCACCGCGTTCACCGGCCGCGAGGGGTGCCGGTGACGCGATGAAACATCGTTGGGGCAATTGCGTCCCGGCCGATTCCGTCACGCCTGCGCGCCACACCCGTGAGCAGCGACGATGCCCGGGCCGCAGGCGCCGTGGGACCGGTCCCGGCGGCACGAGATCCGGCGGCTCGTCGATCTGGCCCGGCGCGAGTCCGGCGTGACCTGACCGGCAGCACGTACACGATCGAGGCGGTGAGCGGCAGGCGCGTGGCCGTCGCGGTGCCGGCCGAGGAGGTCAGCTCGTGGGTGCGGCGGACGATCCCGACGCGCCTCGCGCGCGTCGAGCGGACCGGCGCCCGGCTGGACGCGGCGGTGGACGGCGGCGGCCCTGTCGTTCGTGGCGTGCGCGCGCGACGGCGACTGGCGGCGGGTTCCCGGACGTGCACGTGGTGGTGAGCGTGCTGCCGGAGTGGCGGCCGCGGCGGGTCCGCGAGCGCATGCCCGGCGGCTACCCGGCGTGGGGCCGACGAGGTCTTCGCCCGTGACGGGCGACCCCTTCTGGAAACGCGAACGTCACGCTCTGGAGACGCCGTCGTTCTGAATCGTTCTCCTTAATCGTGACCGAAACCACCGGCCGGGACAATTGCCACGGCGGTGGAAATAGGAGGAACCTTGGATGACCGCGCGGTGTCAAGGCGTTGTGCGCAGGGCCGCGCGAGGCAGGTCGGGGACTGGCGGAGAGGCTGGATAAACGATGCACAGCGCGGTGCGGCAGGTCGAGGACACCCCCGGGAAGGCCGAGCCAGACGACGGCTTTCGCCCGGGTCTGGAGGGCGTCGTCGCCTTCCGCACGGAGATCGCCGAACCCGACCGGGACGGCGGCGCGTTGCGGTACCGGGGCGTGAACATCGAGGACCTGGCAGGCAAGGTCACCTTCGGCGACGTGTGGTCCCTGCTGGTCGACGGCCGTTTCGGCCAGGGCCTCCCGCCCGCGGAGCCGTTCCCGATCCCGGTGCACACCGGTGACGTGCGGGTGGACGTGCAGGCCGCGCTCGCGATGCTCGCCCCGATCTGGGACTACAAGCCGCTGCTGGACATCAGCGACGCCGAGGCGCGCGAGCAGCTGGCGCGCGCGTCGGTCATGGCGCTGTCGTACGTGGCCCAGTCGGCCCGCGGCATCGGCCGCCCGGCCGTCCCCCAGAAGCGCATCGACGAGTGCGCCACGATCACCGAGCGCTTCATGACCCGCTGGCGCGGCGAACCGGACCCGGCACACGTACGCGCGGTTGACGCGTACTGGGTGTCCGCCGCCGAGCACGGCCTCAACGCGTCGACCTTCACCGCCCGCGTGATCGCGTCCACGGGCGCCGACGTCGCGGCCGCCATGTCCGGCGCGATCGGCGCCATGTCCGGCCCGCTGCACGGCGGCGCCCCGGCCCGCGTGCTGCCGATGATCGAGGAGGTCGAGACCGTCGGCGACGCCCGCAAGGTGGTCTCGAACATCCTCGACCGCGGCGACCGGCTCATGGGCTTCGGCCACCGCGTGTACCGGGCGGAGGACCCGCGCGCCCGGGTGCTCCGGCGCACGTGCCAGGAACTCGGCGCCGCCCGCTACGAGGTGGCGGCGGAGCTGGAGAAGGCCGCGCTGGCCGAACTGCGCGAACGCCGCCCCGACCGCGCGATCGAGACGAACGTCGAGTTCTGGGCGGCCGTGATCCTGGACTTCGCGCAGGTCCCGCCGCACATGATGCCCGCGATGTTCACGTGCGCGCGCACGGCAGGCTGGTGCGCCCACATCCTGGAGCAGAAGCAGACGGGCCGTCTGGTCCGCCCGTCGGCGAAGTACATCGGCCCGGGCCCGCGCCGCCCCGACGAGGTCGAGGGCTGGGACACGGTCAACCACTACTGACCGGAAGCGATCTCGAAGGCGCGCTGACCTCCGAGCCTGGGCGCTGTTCCATGCATGCGGGGCGCCCGCCTGCCGTCCCGTCGACGGGACGGCGGGCCAAATCCCCAGCAGCCGGAACGGTGCCACCCTCGCCGACCTGCGAAAACCGCGAAAGCCCGGCCCCCAGTACGTAACCTCAACCCCCACCCGATCCCGGGGGCCACCCGCCATGCCAGTCTACCGGTGCCCACCGACAAACCCAGGGCGCGAACGGTCAGCTGTGGACAACTGACGCACCTGTGGACAACTCGGCGGACGCGATCGAGGGCGACGTCCACCGATCGGTTGACAACCGGAATCAGTCGCGCGGACGTCCCGGCGGCCCCGGTCGCGGGGACACGATTTCCCCATGACGGCCATCAAGGTTCGGGGGTTGCGCAAGTCCTACCGCGGCGTCACCGCGGTGGACGGCGTCGACCTCGACATTCGGCGGGGCGAGGTGTTCGCCCTGCTCGGCCCCAACGGGGCAGGCAAGACCACGACGGTGGAGATCCTGGAGGGCCACCGCAAACGCGACGCGGGCGACGTCGCGGTGCTCGGCGCCGACCCGGACACGGCCGGGCGGGCCTGGCGCGCACGGCTGGGCATCGTCCTGCAGACGGCAAATGACGCCGCCGAGCTGACCGTCCGCGAGAGCGTCCGGCACTTCGCCGGTTACTACCCCGCCCCCGCCGACGTCGACGACGTCATCGAGCAGGTCGGGCTCGCCGCCAAGGCCGGCGCACGTGTCAAAGCGCTCTCCGGCGGGCAACGGCGCAGGCTGGACGTGGCGCTCGGTGTGATCGGCCGGCCGGAGCTGGTGTTCCTCGACGAGCCGACGACCGGGTTCGACCCGGAGGCGCGGCGACAGTTCTGGGAGCTGATCAGGAACCTGGCCGACAACGGCACCACGATCCTGCTCACCACCCACTACCTCGACGAGGCCGAGGCGCTCGCGCACCGCGTCGCCGTCATCGCCGGTGGGCGGATCGTCGCCGAGGGCACCCCCGCCACGCTCGCCGGCCGGTCGACCGCCAAGGCGACGGTGAGCTGGCTCGGACCTGACGGGCGTCAGGTAAGGCTGACCGACACGCCGACCGCGCTGGTCCGCGAGCTCTCCGCGGGCCGTGAGCTGCCGGAGCTGACCGTGACCCGCCCCAGCCTGGAGGACACGTACCTGAGCCTGATCGGAGAACCGCGATGACCACCGTCGCCCTGCCGTCCGCTGCCGGGCTCGGCCTCGCGAGGGGCGGGGTCGAGCTCAGGCAGTTCTTCCGGGCGAAGGAGCAGGTGATCTTCACCTTCACCTTCCCGGCGTTCATCCTCGTCCTGCTCGGCTCGATCTTCGACGAGGCGTACCCGGGCGGCGTCAGCGTCGGCCAGGTCTTCTCCGCCAGCATGATCGGCGCGGGCATCGTGGCCACGTCGTTCCTCAACCTCGGCATCGGAGTGGCGCTGGACCGCGACGACGGCACGCTCAAGCGCCTGCGCGGCACACCGATGCCCGCCGCCGCGTACTTCGTCGGCAAGGTCGTGCTGGTCGCGGTCGCGAGCATCGCCGAGGTGGTGCTGCTGCTGGCCGTCGGCATGCTGCTGTTCGACCTCTCGCTGCCGACGGAACCGCGGCGCTGGTTCACGTTCGCGTGGGTGTTCGTGCTCGGCATCGTGAGCTGTTCGTTGCTGGGCATCGCGACCAGCTCGGTCGCGAAGTCGGCGCAGAGCGCCGCGGCGGTCACCAACCTGCCCTACGTCGGCCTGCAGTTCATGTCCGGTGTGTACATCCCGGTCAGCGAGCTGCCGGACTGGATGATCACCGTCGGCGCGCTCTTTCCCATCAAGTGGGCGGCCCAGGGCTTTCGCTCGGTCTTCCTACCCGACAGCATGATGGTTCAGGAGGCTGCTGGCTCATGGGAACTCGGGAAGACGGCGCTGGTGCTGGGCGGCTGGTGCGTGATCGGGCTGGTGCTGTGCCTGCTGACGTTCCGGTGGACCAACCGGCGCGCGGGCTAGACGCGTGGGACGGCTTGTTCTGGCTGTGGGACGTGTTCTTCGCGATCGGCTCCATCGCGCTGGTCGTGGCGCTGGTCCAGCAGCCGGGAGCGACGGCCGCCGACAAGGTCGCCACAGTCGGCGCGCTGGCCGCCATGGCCGTCTGGTACCTGTGCTACGGCAGGCCGAACATCGTCGCGGCGGTCCAGTCCCCCGTGCGCGGGCGGATCTTCATGGGCGTCAACCTGGCGCTGCTCGTGCTGGGCGTCGCGTTCGAGCCCACGATGTCGTTCGCGTTGTTCGCGGTGTGCCCGATGGCGTTCATGTCGATGTGCCTCGCCGAGGCCATCGCCTTCGTCGTCGGCGCCAACCTGGTGCCGGTCGTGTCGGCGCTGGCGGAAGCTGGCGTCGACGCGGCCGTCCGCCAGCTGGTGCCCGGCACCCTGTTCCTGATCCTGTTCTCGGTGCTGATGGGTACGTGGATCGTGCGGGTCGTGACGCAGAGCCAGGAACGGGCGGAGCTGATCCAGGAACTGGAGGACAGCCGTGAGGAGATCGGGCGGCTCTCCCGCGAGGCCGGGGTCGCGGCGGAACGGGCCCGCCTCGCCGCCGAGATCCACGACACGCTCGCACAGGGGTTCACGAGCCTGGTGACGCTGGTGCAGGCCGCGGAGTCCGAACTGGACAGTGACACGGAGAAGGCGCGCAAGCACCTCACGCTCGCCGCCCGCACCGCGCGGGAGAACCTGACGGAGGCCAGGTCGCTCGTCGCGGGCCTGATGCCGACCGCACTCGGCACCGGTTCGGTCGACCAGGCGATCCGGCGGCAGTGCGAACGGTTCACCGAGGAGACCGGGACTCCCGTTACCTACCAGGCGTCAGGTTCCAGCGTCGAACTGCCGACCACGCTCGAGGTGGTGCTGCTGCGCATGGTGCAGGAGTCGCTCACCAACATCCGCAAGCACGCGAAGGCGCGGAACGTGACGGTTTCGTTGCGGGTCAACGACGAGAGCGCGAACCTGACCGTCGCCGACGACGGCGCCGGGTTCGACCCGGACGTGCCATCGGACGGTTTCGGCCTGCGCGGCATGCGAACCCGCGCCGCACAGGTCGAGGGCACACTGTCAGTCCACAGTGGACCTGACGGTACGAAGGTGGAACTGGAGGTGCCCCGGTGATCCGGGTGATGCTGGTGGACGACCACCCGGTGGTACGGGAGGGACTGCGCGGCATGCTGGAGGCCGAGCCGGACCTCACAGTTGTCAGCGAAGCGGGTTCCGGCGAGGAGGCCGTCGCGGTCGCGCGGACCGCCGAGGCGGATGTGATCCTTATGGACCTGCGGATGCGCGACCTCGATGGCGTCGGGGCGACGGAACGGATCCTTACCGAACACCCGTCAACCAAGGTCGTCGTGCTGACCACCTACGAGACCGACGCGGACATCCTGCGCGCGGTGGAGGCAGGCGCGGCCGGATACCTGTTGAAGGACGCGACCCGTACGGACCTCGCGAACGCGATCCGTGCGGCGGCACGGGGAGAGACCGTGCTGGCACCGTCGGTAGCGGGCCGGCTGGTCGACCGCGTGCGCAGGCCGGTGCGGCAAACGTTGTCGGCACGGGAAGTCGAGGTGCTCCGGTTCGTCGCGAAAGGCCTGACGAACGCCGACATAGGCCGGACGCTGCACATCTCCGAGGCGACGGTGAAAACCCACCTGCTGCGCGCGTTCGCCAAGCTCGACGTGTCCGACCGGACCGCCGCCGTGACGACGGCCATGTCACTCGGCCTGCTCCCATGACCAGCGGCCGGGCGGCAGCGGCAAATGGTAACGACCTCACGGAGGCGCGAACCTGACGCTCGTTCGGTAAGAATGCGAGCCATGCTGCAGACCACCGAGTTCGCACTGCTCCGACGTGTCGCCGCCGAACAGGCGGAGAACCGGGCACCGTCGCTCGTCACCGCGGTCGTGCGGGGCGGCGAAGTGCTGTGGAGCGGCGCGCGGGGCGAGGTCGACGGGGCCACGCCGACCACCGACACCCAGTACCGCATCGGCTCCATCACGAAGACGTTCATCGCGGTGCTGGTGATGCGGTTGCGGGACGAGGGCAGGCTGGACCTGAACGACGCGCTCGACAAGCACGTAGCCGGGACGCCGTTCGGGCACCTGACGATCGCACAGCTGCTGTCGCACACGGGCGGCCTCATGTCCGAGTCGCCCGGCCCCTGGTGGGAGCGCAGCCTGGGCGGTGACTGGCCGACGTTGCTGGACCGGGTGGACGAGGACGTGCTCAAGCACCGCGCCGGGGAACGGTTCCACTACTCGAACATCGGCTACGGCACGTTGGGACAGCTGGTCGCGGAACTGCGCGGCATGTCCTGGGTGGACGCACTCAACACGGAGATCCTCGCCCCGCTGGAGATGAGCCGCACCACCCCCATGCCCGAGGCGCCGCACGCGCTGGGCTGGGCGGTGCACCCGTACGCGGACGTGCTGCTGCCGGAACCGACCCCGGACGCCGGTGCGATGGCCCCAGCAGGCCAACTGTGGTCGACGGCGACGGACCTGTCCCGCTGGCTGCGGTTCATCGTGGGTGACTCGGGCACCGTGCTGCACCCGGACACAGTGGAGGAAATGCGCGCCCCCGCCGCGGTGGAGGACGGTGCCGCGTGGACGACGGGCTACGGCCTGGGCTTCCAGACGTGGCGCGACAACGGCCGCAGGCTGGCGGGCCACGGCGGTTCGATGCCGGGCTTCCTGGCGAGCGTGGTGGTGGACCCGGCGACGACGACCGGCGCGCTGGCACTGACGAACGCGACGTCCGGCGTGGGCGTGTCGGCGCTGACCACGGACATGCTGAAGCTCGTGGACGACTACGAGCCCGCGCTGCCCGCGGAGTGGCGCCCGCTCCCGGAGGTGTCGCAGGACCTGCTGGCGCTGACGGGCCAGTGGTACTGGGGCCCGATGGCGTTCGTGCTGCGGCTGATGGCGGGCGGATGGGTGGATCTGCGACCGGCGTCGGGCAGCGGCCGCGGCTCCCGCTTCCGCCCGACCGGGCAGGGGACGTGGATCGGCCTGGACGGTTACTACGCGGGCGAAACGCTGCGCCTGCACCACCACGAGGACGGCACGGTGAGCCACCTCGACCTGGCGACGTTCATCTTCACCCGCACCCCGTACGACCCGAAGGCCCCGATTCCGGGTGGCGTCGACGCCCGAGGCTGGCACCCGGGCGACTGAAAGGCGGTGTTTCGCCGGACGGGCAGCACCCGGGTCAGCAATTCAATGTCCTGAAAGACGCTTTCGAGGCGAAACCGTCCCGAAAGCGTCTTTCAGGACGTCCGCACGCCTCACGCCAGCCTCTGACCTGCGAAAACGCCCCACTCAGTACGTACTCGAACCCCCACCCGATCCCGGGGGCCACCCGCCATGCCAGTCTACCGGAGGGGGCCGACAAATCCGGGGCGCGGCGGGAAACTGTGGATAACCGGAACGGCTGTGGACAACTCGCCGTTTCCATTCGAACCCGGCCTCAAGATCGTTGATCGAGCTTGTAGAGTGCCGCTGATCGTCTGTCGGGGATGGACTCATAGGAGTGTCATGCCCAACAGAATCAGAGCCGCTCTCGTCGGGGCGGCGGCCCTTCTCGTCGCCGGCGCCGCGCCCGCCTCCGCCGATCCGGTCACCGGCAAGGTCGATCCGGACGCGCACGTCATCGGGTACCAGGTGAACGTCGGCGACGACTGGCTCGCCACGATCCCCACGAACCTGCTCGGCTTCACGCTCTCCGACGGCACCCAGCTCGGCATGTACTGCGTCGAGATCCACACGCCCATCGACGAGACGCACGACATGGTCGAGCGCCCGTGGGACGACTACCCGAACGACGAGTCCCCGTTCCACGAGAACCGCGCGAAGATCAACTGGGTCCTGCACCACGGGTACCCGGCCAAGAGCCTCGACGCGCTGACCGCCCAGTTCCCCGACGCGCACGACGGCATCGACGCGCTCGAGGCCATCGCCGCGACACAGGCCGCGGTCTGGCACTTCAGTGACGGCGTCGAACTCGACGAGGACGACCCGTTGTCGGGCGACGGTTCCGACGACGAGGACGCGGCCGACGCGCGAGCGCTCTACGACTACCTGACCGGCGACGACAACACGGGCATCGGCGAGCAGCCGACCCCGACCCTGTCCGTCAGCCCCGACACGCTGTCCGGCGGCGCGGGTGAGCGGATCGGTCCCTTCACGGTCACCACGTCCGGCACCGTCGAGGGCCTCGCCGCGGACCTGCCCGACGGCGTGAAGATCACCGACGCGGAGGGCACCGAGCTGACCGAGGACACGATCGCCGACGGCACGGAGCTGTACGTCGACGTGCCGGAGGGCGCCGCCGACGGCGCCGGTGACTTCGAGCTGACCGCCTCGGCGGCCGTCGACACCGGCAGGCTGTTCGTCGGCGAGAACTACGACGAGAAGGCGACGCAGTCGCTGATCGTGGCGAAGGCGGAGAAGACCACGCTCACCGCGGGCGCGAGCGTCGAGTGGACCGCCGCGCCGACCACTCCGCCGACGTCGACCACCACCACGACGACCACCACCACGACGGCCCCGCCGGCCACGACGACGACCGAGGACACCCCGGCCCCGCAGCCGAAGAACGACGACGACCTCGCCCAGACGGGTGCGTCGATCCTCGCGCCGGTCCTGATCGGCCTGGTCCTGGTGGGCGCGGGCCTCGGCGCGATGCTCGTCGTCCGCCGCCGCAGGAAGGCCTGACGTGGTGCGCTGGTGGCTGGGGCCCCGTATCCCCAGCCACCAGCGCCGGCATGGCTACGCCAAAGCCTCCGTCGGGGACAGCCGCGCCGCCCGCATCGCCGGGTACGCGCCCGCGAGCGCGCCGACCACGGCCGCCACCGCCACCCCGCCCAGCAACGCCACCGGCGGGAACACCGCGGGCCAGTCCCTGGTCAGGGCGTACCCGGCGGTCACGCCGACCCCGACGACCACCCCGACGATCCCGCCGAGCAGCGACAACAGCACCGACTCGGCGAGGAACTGCCCGCGCACCTGCCGCCGGGACGCGCCCAGCGCCCGCCGCAGCCCGATCTCGCGGCGCCGTTCCAGCACCGAGATCACCATCGTGTTGGCGACCCCGACGCCGCCGACCAGCAGCGCCACCCCGCCGAGCCCGAGAAACAGCGCGCTGAACGACGACTCGGTGTAGCGCTTGGCGGCCAGCGCGTCCGAGGGCCGCGACACCTGCACCTCACCCGGCGCGGCCGGGTTGATCGTCGCGCCCAGCACGTCGCGCACCTCCTCCACGTACGCCTCGTCGGCCCGCACGTAGATCGTCGTCGGGTGCCCGTCGAACCCGAGGTCACGCGCCACCGGCCACCCGATGAGCGCGGCCCGTTCGATCTCCGGCGCCAGCGGCACGGCCGAGAGCACCCCCGCCACGGTGAACCAGCGGCCACCAAGCCACACCGTGTCACCGGCGCCGACGCCGAGCCGGGTCGCGGCCACCGACCCCAGGACGACGGTCGGGAAGTTCTCCGTGACCGGTGACAGGAACCGGCCTTCGTGGAGGCTGCCCCGCAACACCCGCAAGAGGTCGGTCCGCGCCGCCAGTACCGCCACGCCGGACGTCTCCGCCTCGTCCACCTTGTCGGTGCGCCGGACCGTCGCGTCGACGGCCCCCGTCGCCGACACCGCGGTGACCGGGTCGATCCGCGCGACCATCGGCACCGCGGTCGGCGGCAGTGACGCGTCCTCGCCCATGAGCGTCTGGCCGGGAGCGGCGGTCAGCAGGTTCGTGCCGAGCGTCGCGAGCTGGTCGCGCAGCGCCTGCTGGCTGGACGCGGGGATCGACACGACCGCCACCATCGCCGCGATGCCGATCCCGATGCCGAGCGCGGACAGCACCGCACGCAGCGGCCTGGTCCGCATCCCGTGCGCGCCGAGCCTGCCGACGTCCGCGGGCCCGAGCCGTCGGGGCTTCGGAAGGAGCGTCGTCACAACGGCACCAGCCCCGTGTCCAGGCGGACCGTGCCGTCCAGCACCTCGATGCGCCGCGGCAAGGACGCCGCCACCTCGCGGTCATGGGTGACGATGACAACCGTCGATCCGGCGTCCCGTAGGTCCAGCAAGAGACGCAGGATCTCCGTTCCTGTCCGGCTGTCCAGGTTGCCCGTCGGCTCGTCCGCCAGCACCAGCGCGGGTTCGTTCACGACGGCCCGCGCGATCGCGACCCGCTGCCGTTCCCCGCCCGACAGCTCCGACGGCAGGTGCCACGCCCGGTGCGACAGCCCCACCTTGTCCAGGGCCGCCAACGCGAGCTCCCGGCGCTCCCGGCCGGGCACGCCCGCGTACGTCAGCCCGGTGGCCACGTTGTCCACGGCCGGCTGCCCGGGGGTGAGGAAGAACTGCTGGAACACGAACCCGATCCACTCCGACCGCAGCGCCGACAGGCGGCGGTCGGACAACCGGCTCACGTCGTGCCCGTTGATCTCCACCGAACCCGACGACGGCCGGTCCAACGTGCCCATCAGGTGCAGCAGCGTCGACTTCCCCGACCCGGACGGCCCGACGACCGCGACCAGCTCCCCCGCGCCGATCGACAGCGTCACCTCGCGCAGCGCCCGTACCCCGCCCGGGTACGTCCGCGTCACCTCCCGCAACGCGATCACGACGTCGTCACCACCTTCATGCCTTCGGTCAGGCCGTCGCCGGACACCTCGACCAGCCCGTCCGCGAACAACCCCGTGGTGACCGCGACCAACTTCCCCGACGGCGCCTCGACCGCGTACCCGCCCTCGGCGAGCGCGAGCAGCGCCCCGACCGGCACGGCCAGCACGCCCTTCCGTGAGCCGGTGGTGACGACGACCTCGACCGAGCCGGAGTCCGCCTTGCCCACGGCCTTCAGGTCGCCGATCGCGATGGTCGCCGTGAAGCCCGCTTCGGCGCCCGGCTCGTCCGACGCGGGCGCGGCCGCGAGCGCCGTGACCGTGCCGGGGACCTGCTTGCCGCCGACGGTGAGCGTGACCTTCGTGCCGACCGGCGCGAGGTCCTGCTGCGACGACTCGAGGTCGGCGGTGACGTACCGGAGCGTGCTCGTGTAGTCGAGGATCGGCCCGGTCGCCTCGCCGCCGAGGGTGGCGGTCAGCGTGGCCACGCGGATCTTGCCCGGCATCACCACGACGTCACCCAGCTCGATGGCCCCGGTCTCGTCGACGCCGAGCGAGTCCTGCCAGTCCTCGATCGCCTCGGCGGTGGCGGACGTGAAGTCCTCGTCCGGCGCGCCGAACCCGGAGAAGCCCAGGTCACGCAGGTTCTCCTCGACCAGTCGCACGTCCGGGCCGTCGGTCATGCCCGCCCTGACCGCCCGGTACAGCGGCAGCGTGCCCCGGAACAGCACGACCGGTCTCGCGTCGACCTCGTAGGCGACGTCACCGCGATCCAGCACAGCGCCGCGTTTCGGCAGTTCTGTGACCGTGCCAGGGCGGCGGCCGTTCAGGGTCTGTGCCGTGCCGTAGCCCAGCTCGCCGGTCAGGATCTCCCGCTCGACCAGGTCCGTCCTGGTGACGGTCGCGGTCGCGGGCGGGTCCGGTGGCTCGGTGGCGGCGGCGGGCCGGTTGCCCAGCCTGGTCACCGCGACCGCCGTGCCGACCCCCAGCACCGCCAGCACGGTCAGGCCCGTCACCACCCAGCGCACCCGCCGCCTGCGCCGCAACGTCTGCGGGCCGCTCACTTGCCGCCGCCGACGGCCCCGGAGCCCTCGTCCTTGGAGTCGAACGTGCCCTTGCCGTCGGAGCACTCCTCCATGGCCTTGCGGAACTTCTCGTCCTCCGGCCCGGCGCCCTCGATCTGGATGCCGGGGTTGTCCATGGTCGGGTCCTTCACGTCGATGCCGTGGTCACGCAGGCACTGCGCCTCCTCGCGCATCCGGTCCAGGTCCTCCGGCGACGGCTTCGGCGGCTCGCCGCCGTTGGGCATCAGGTGCCTGCACTCCTTGTCGGCCTTGTCGACCTTCGCCTTGTCGCCGCCGTTGATCGAGATGCCGATGCCGCCGTCCTGCGACACCTCCGGGTCCGGCATGTCGACGCCGTGCTCACGCATGCACTTCGCGTACGCCCGCATCTGGTCCACATCGTCGTCCGGGTCGTCGTCCGGGCCGTTCGCGTTCACGGAGGAGGACGGTGTGTTCCCCTCCGACAGCGACGCGACCCCGTCCGTGCCGTCGTCCCCTCCGCTCGCACACGCCGTGGCCAGCGTGCACAGACCGGCCAGCAGCGCGAGCCGCCATCGTGCGCCCATCTCGGGCCTCCCTTCGCTCGATGGCCGAAGTTCTACGGAGCGGCGGATTCGGCGGCGCTAAGCGAATTCGCTTATCCGGGCCTTATCCCCCGGCGGCGCACACTGTGCGCATGCGGGTGCTGGTCGTGGAGGACGAGCGGCTCCTCGCGGACTCCGTCGCCGAGGGTCTGCGCAGGCTGTCGATGGCCGTCGACGTCTGCTACGACGGCGACGCCGCGCTGGAGCGGGTCGGTGTGCACGCCTACGACGTGGTCGTGCTCGACCGGGACCTACCCGGCACGCACGGCGACGACGTGTGCCGTGCGCTGGTGCGGGCGGGCGGCGAGGCGAAGGTCCTGATGCTGACCGCGGCCACCGAGGTCATCGACCGGGTCGCGGGCCTGCAGCTCGGCGCCGACGACTACCTCGGCAAACCGTTCGCGTTCGCCGAGCTGGTCGCGCGGGTGCAGGCGCTGGGCCGGCGGGCCATGCCCGCGCTGCCGCCCGTGCTGGAGCGTGCCGGGGTGGTGCTCGACCGGCCACGGCACCAGGCGTCGCGGGACGGGCGGCACCTGCCGCTGTCGCGGAAGGAGTTCGCCGTGCTCGAGGTGCTCATGCGGGCCGAGGGCGCGGTGGTCAGCGCCGAGGACCTCCTCGAGAAGGCGTGGGACGAGCACGCCGACCCGTTCACCAACGCCGTCCGGGTCGCGGTCATGACGTTGCGCCGCAAGCTCGGCGACCCGCCGGTCATCGAGACCGTGCCCGGCGCGGGCTACCGGATGCCCGGGACGTCGTCGTGAAGCTGTCCGTGCGGACCCGCCTCGCACTGACCTTCGGCGGGCTGTTCCTGCTGGCGGGCGTGGTCCTGCTGCTCCTCAACTACGTGCTGGTCAGCCAGGCGCTGCCGCAACCGGCCTCCTACGCGCAGAGTGTGGTCTCCCCGCCCGGCGAGAAGGGCATGACCATCAGCTACCAGCAGGTGGAAGGGTCGGTCAGCGGCTACCGCGAGTCGGCGCTCGAGACCGTGCTGTGGATCTCCGGCATCGCGTTGCTGCTGGTGGGGGCGTTGGCCGCGCTGCTCGGCTGGCTGATGGCCGGCCGTGCCATGCGCCCGGTCGAACGGATCACCGCGACCGCCCGGCGGCTCGAGGCAGAGCGGCTGGACCGGCGGATCAACCTCGACGGCCCCCACGACGAGCTGAAGGAGCTGGCCGACACGTTCGACGGCATGCTCGACCGGCTCGCCGCGTCGTTCGACAGCCAGCGCCGGTTCGTCGCCAACGCCTCCCACGAACTGCGCACCCCACTCGCCGTGCAGCGCACGATCGTGGAGGTCGCGATGGCCGATCCGACCGCGAGCCCCGACCTCATGCGACTCGGCGCGCATCTGCTCCACACCAACGAGCGAACTGAACGCCTGATCGAAGGACTCCTGGTGCTCGCGCGCAGTGACCGCGGCCTGACCGGTCGGCAGCCCGTCCGGCTCGACCACGTCGTGGCGTCCGTGCTCGACGGCGTGCGCAGACTGACCGACGAGGCAGGCGTGCTCGTCGCGTCGCGGCTCGCGCCGAGGGTCGTCGACGGCGACCCGGTGCTGCTGGAACGCCTGGCCACGAACCTCGTGCACAACGGCGTCCACTACAACGAGCCGGGCGGTTCCCTGCTGGTGGAGGTCGGCGAATGGCCGGCGCTGGTGGTCACCAACACCGGTCCGCACGTGCCGCCGGAGACGGTCGCGGGCCTGTTCGAGCCGTTCCGCAGGCTCGACGCCGACCGCACGTCGCACCGAGCGGGCGCGGGGCTGGGCCTGTCGATCGTCCGCTCGGTCGCGCACGCCCACGACGGCGAGGTGACGGCGGTGCCGAATCCCTCCGGTGGTCTGCGCGTGAGTGTGAAGTTGCCGTTCCAGCAGGTGGGAGTAAGCGACCCCCCAGTCGCGCTCAGCACGCATGGAGGAGACTGAACGCGGCAACGGCGCCTGCAGACACCCCTCACCACGTGGAGAGAAGCCGTCCCGATGACGCAGACCTCGACCGACCTCGTGCTTCCCGCCGACCTCAAGCCCGCCGACGGCCGCTTCGGTTCCGGCCCCTCCAAGGTGCGCCCCGAGCAGCTCGCCCGCCTGGCCGCCGACGGTGCGGCCATCATGGGCACGTCCCACCGCCAGAAGCCGGTGAAGTCCCTGGTCGGCCGCGTCCGCTCCGGGCTGCGGGACCTGTTCTCGCTGCCGGACGGCTACGAGGTCGTGCTCGGCAACGGCGGCACCACGGCGTTCTGGGACGCGCTGGCGTTCGGCCTGGTCCGCGAGCAGGCTCAGGCGTTCACGTTCGGTGAGTTCTCCTCGAAGTTCGCCAAGGCCGTGACCACGCCGTTCCTGTCCGAGCCGGTGGTCGTGAAGGCCGAGCCGGGCACCGCGCCCTCCATCGAGTACAGCGCGGGCGCCGACGTGGTCGGCTGGGCCCACAACGAGACCTCGACGGGTGTCGCCGTGCCGGTGGCCCGCCCCGCGGGGTCGGACGGCGCGCTGGTCGCGATCGACGCGACCTCCGCCGCGGCCGGGCTGCCGGCCAAGGCCGAGGACTACGACGTCTACTACTTCGCCCCGCAGAAGGGCTTCGCGTCCGACGGTGGTCTGTGGCTCGCGCTGATGAGCCCGGCCGCGCTGGAGCGGATCGGCGAGATCGGCGGCAGCGGCCGCTGGGTGCCGGAGTTCCTGTCGCTGCCGACCGCGCTGGACAACTCGCTGAAGGACCAGACGTACAACACGCCCGCCATCGCGACCCTGTTCCTGATGGCCGAGCAGATCGACTGGATGCTGGCGAGCGGCGGTCTGGAGTGGACGACCGGCCGTTCCGCCGAGTCGGCGCGCCGGCTGTACGAGTGGGCGGAGAAGGCCGAGTTCGCGTCGCCGTACGTGGCCGACCCGGCGCACCGGTCCAACGTGGTCGGCACGATCGACTTCGCCGAGGGCACGGACGCGGCAGCCATCGCCAAGGTCCTGCGCGCCAACGGCGTCGTGGACGTGGAGCCGTACCGCAAGCTGGGCCGCAACCAGCTGCGCGTCGCCATGTACCCGGCGGTCGAGCCGGACGACGTCACCGCGCTGACCAAGTGCATCGACTGGCTGGTGGAGCGGGTCTAGGTGCAGCACGTTTACAGCGGCAAGGTCCGCGAGATCTACACGGACGGCGACGACCTGCTGCTGGTGGCCTCGGACCGGGTGTCGGTGTACGACGTCGTGCTGCCGACCCCGATCCCGGACAAGGGCGCGCTGCTCACGCAGCTGTCCGTGTGGTGGTTCGGCCAGCTCGCCGACATCGTGCCCAACCACCTGGTGTCGGCGACGGACGTGCCGGCCGAGTTCGCGGGCCGCGCCATCCGGTGCCGTCGCCTGGAGATGGTCCCGTTCGAGTGCATCGCCCGCGGCTACCTTGCGGGTTCCGGCCTGAAGGAGTATCAGGCCACGGGCGCGATCTCGGGTGTGGAGCTGCCGCGCGGCCTCGTCGAGGGCTCCCGCCTGCCCGAGCCGATCTTCACCCCGACCACCAAGGTCTCCGACGGCGGTCACGACGCCCCGGCCACGTTCGACGACGTGGCCGCGGCCGTCGGCCTGTCCACGGCGACCCGCCTGCGGGACCTGACGCTGGAGGTCTACGAGCGCGGGGCGGCGCGGGCGGCCGCGAACGGGATCATCGTCGCGGACACGAAGCTGGAGTTCGGCACGGCCGCCGACGGCGAGCTGACGCTGGCCGACGAGGTGCTGACCCCGGACTCGTCCCGTTTCTGGCCCGAGTCCGAATGGGAGCCCGGCCGTCCGCAACACGCCTACGACAAGCAGTTCGTGCGCGACTGGGCGGCGGGCACCGGCTGGGACAAGAACCCGCCGGCCCCGGAAATCCCCGCTGACGTGGTCGAGGCCACCCGCGCGCGGTACGTCGACGCCTACCAGAAGATCACCGGCTTGACCTGGCGTGCGTGAACCCGAACCGGCAAGATCGGTGGGAACAGGGGCACGTTACTCGGCGCGCCTAGCCCGTCAAGGCGACCCGCCGATCTAACGTGGGCAGCTGGCGAGGTGAAGTCTGTTCTGGCGCTCGAGGAGGCCGCGATGCGTGCGCTGCGGGTCGTCGGACTCGGAGAGGATGGCAAGATCGTCATCCTCGAGTCCGACCGCGGCGAACGCTTTCAGATCCCCGCGGACGAGCGTTTGCGTGCGGCGGCCAGAGGAGACATCACCCGACTCGGCCAGATCGCCATCGAGCTGGAGAGCCAGATGCGTCCTCGTGAGATCCAGTCCCGCATCCGTGCGGGAGAGTCAGTTGAGCAGGTCGCGGCAGCGGCCGGCGTGCCGCCCGAGCGGGTCGAGCGGTTCGCGTACCCGGTGCTGCTCGAGCGATCCCGCACTGCTGAGCTGGCCCAGCGGGCGCACCCCGTCCGCGAGGACGGACCGGACGTCCAGGAACTCGGTGAGGTCGTCGCGCAGGCGTTCGCCGCCCGTGGCCAGGACTACACCGCGGCCGTCTGGGACTCGTGGAAGGGCGAGGACGGCAAGTGGGTCGTCCAGCTCACGTGGACGGCGGGCCGCTCGAACAACCACGCCCACTGGTCGTTTCACCCCGGCGCCCACGGCGGCACGGCCACTCCCCTCGACGACCACGCCCTGGACCTCCTGGACCCGAACCCGAACCGCGGCCTGCGCACCGTCCGCCCGGTGACGGAACTGGCCGCGCAGGCACTGCAGGTGGCGGAGCCGAGGCGCCAGGCCGTCAACGGCGGCGAGCCTCCGCGCCGCGTCGAGGAGCCGGACTACGTCCAGGACTTCGAACTGACCGACGACGCCGCGGCCCCGGTCGGCCTGGTCGAGCAGCAGGAACTGCCGGTCGAGGACCCGTACGACCGCGGCTACCCGCGCGACTACCGACCCGAGCCGTACCGGGAGGAGCGCTACCGCCAGGAGCCCGAGCGGTACCGCCCGGCCGAACCCCCCACCGAGCGCTGGACCGAGGAGCCAACGCAGACCGACCGCCGCCCCGCACCTCGCCAGGCAGAGCGCCCCGCAGCGGCATCACACCAGCAGGAACGCCCAACCACCGCGCCCCGCCAGCCGGAGCACCTCGCAACCGCACCTCGCCAGGCAGAACGCCCCGCAGCGGCATCACACCAGCAGGAACGCCCAACCACCGCACCACACCAGGCAGAGCGCCCCGCCGCTGCGCCTCGCCAGGAAGAGCGCCCCGCGGTTCCGACTCACGAGGCAGAGCGCTCCGCCACTGCATCTCACCAGGAAGAGCGCCCCGCGGCGGCATCAAGCCAGGCCGAGCCAACCCACGAGCCCGAGACCGCCCACCGAACGGAACCCGTCCACGAGGCCGAGCCCACCAGCCAAACGGAATCGACCCAGGCAGAACCCACTCGCCAAGCGGACCCGACCCCCCAGGCAGAACCCAGTCTCGAAGCGGAACCCGCCAGCTCGCCCGAACCCGTCCACCAGGCAGAACCCGCCCGCCAGAGCGACCCCGCCCCGGCCACCGAGCCGTCGACCGAGCCCTCACCGGCCGCGGCGACAACAGCCCCGGCCACCCCTGCTTCCCCGCCGTCCCCACCGGTGAAGCAACCCGCCCAGCCGCGCTCAGCGCGCCCGACCATGCCAGCCATTCCCGAGGAGCAGGCCGCTCCCGCCGCGCGCACCTCTTCGCGCCCGGCGGAAACGCCGGCCCCGGCCGCACCAGCAGAAGAAGAGGAGCCCGCGCGCTCAACCATGCCCGCGACCGAAGAAACAGCAGAAGAAACCCCAGCCGCGAAGGCGGAACCAACCCCGCCCCCGGCCCCGGCAGCCCCACCACGAAAGAAGGGCCGCAAGGCCCGCCCAAGCGTCCCCAGCTGGGAAGACGTCCTACTGGGCACCCGCAGCAACCGCTGACCAAACCGCGAGTCGCGCTCAGGAACACCGCGAGTCGCGCGCCAGAACATGGCGAGTCGCGCTCTCACACATGCCGAGTTGTCGGTTTCGTGCAGAACCTCCTACACGAAACCGACAACTCGGTGTGTCCTGGCGCGCGACTCG
This sequence comes from Actinophytocola sp. NPDC049390, assembly GCF_044466355.1. Taxonomy (NCBI): domain Bacteria; kingdom Bacillati; phylum Actinomycetota; class Actinomycetes; order Pseudonocardiales; family Pseudonocardiaceae; genus Actinophytocola; species Actinophytocola sp. NPDC049390. The sequence goes on along the minus strand of NZ_JBITMQ010000007.1, from coordinate 111,476 downwards.
CGGTGTTCTGGCGCGCGACTCGCGGGGTTGGGGTCAGACGCGGTTTGTGCGGGGGACCTCGTTCAGCAGGTGTAGGGGCCAGCCCTGGTGCTCGCACCAGTCCTCGGCCTCCTCGCGGGTGAGCCACGTCGTGCCGCGGGGACGTTCTGTGCGCAGGCGGGACCACCCGTCGGGCGCGAGCACGTGCAGCGCTCCCTCCCGCAGCGCCAGCAACCGCCCCTCCGGGAACGCCATCGTCGACTGGGTGCGCAGGAACCGCACCTCTTCCGGTCGCGTCATGTCCGAATGATCCCGCAGCCTTGACCTCCACCGCACTGGAGGTCGCACGCTGGCACCAGAAAACCGGATGCCGCGCACGGGGCGCCTCGCATACCGTCGAAGCGGCACCGTGGGGAGATCATGAGCACAACTCAGTCACATCAACCTGCCCGCAGCACCAACATCGCAGCTCTGCGGCGTCTCGGCGCCTACCTCCGACCGGTCCGCGGCCGCATGATCGGCTCCGGCGCGGCGGTCTTCGGCTCGATGCTCTGCGGGCTCACCATCCCGCTGCTGATCCAGCGGATCCTGGACGGCCCGGTCGCCGACCGGGACACCACCCAACTCACCTGGCTGATCATCGCCATCGCCGTACTGGGCACCGGCGAAGCGGTTCTGTTCTACACCCGGCGACGCCTGATCGCCGGTCCCAGTACGTCCGTGGAGGCGGAGCTCCGGGACGACCTGTACCACCACCTACAGCGCCTGCCGATCGCGTTCCATGACCGGTGGCAGTCCGGCCAGTTGCTGTCGCGCGCCGTGTCGGACCTGTCGACGTTGCGCCGGTTCATCGCGTTCGCGTTCATCTTCCTGATCGTGAACACGGTGACGCTGGTGGTCGGGCTGGTCGTCCTCTTCGTCCTGTCGCCGGTCCTCGGGATCATCTCGCTCGCGTGCACGGCGCCGCTGGTCCTGATCTCGACGCTGTACGAGTCGAAGTACGCCGTGCTGGCCCGCCGCGCGCAGGACCAGAACGGCGACCTCGCCACCACGGTCGAGGAGTCGGTGCTGGGTGTCCGCGTGCTCAAGGCGTTCGGCCGCGGCCGACACCTCGCCGACCGGTTCGCCGCCGACGCCAGGGCGCTCCGCGCGACCGAGCTGCGCAAGGTCCACGTCATCGGCCTGCTGTGGGCGGCGATCATCGTGCTCCCGGAGATCGCGATCGGCGGTCAGCTGTTGTTCGGCACGTTCGCGATCGTCGACGGCACGATGACGGTCGGCACCCTGGTCGCGGGCGTCACCGTGGCCACCTACCTGCGTTGGCCGACCGACTCGATCGGCTGGCTGCTCGCCGAGACCAACCAGGCCGCGACCGCCGCCGCCCGCTACTGGGAGGTGCGCGACGCCGAGGTGACGATCACCGACCCGCCCGCTCCGCGCCCGCTGCCGACGCCCGCACGCGGCCACGTGCGGTTCGAGAACGTCCGCTTCGCCTACCCGGGCAGCGACGAGGAGGTGCTCCGCGGCATCACGCTCGACCTGCGCCCCGGGGAGACGATCGCGCTGGTCGGCGCCACCGGCACCGGCAAGACGACGTTGACCGCCCTGGTCGGTAGGCTCGCGGACGTCACCGGCGGCAAGGTCACCATCGACGGCGTCGACGTCCGCGACCTGGCCATCGCCGACCTGCGCGCGACCGTCGCGACCGCGTTCGAGGAGCCGGTGCTGTTCTCGGCGAGCGTGCGCGAGAACGTGGCGCTCGGCGCGACCGACGCGACGGAAGCTGACGTGCGTCAGGCGCTGCGGGTCGCGTCGGCGGACTTCGTCGACGACCTGCCGTGGGGCCTGGACACGCGCATCGGCGAGCAGGGCCTGTCCCTGTCCGGTGGCCAGCGGCAGCGCCTGGCGCTGGCGCGCGCGGTCGTCGGCAAACCGTCGGTGCTCGTGCTGGACGACCCACTGTCCGCATTGGACGTTCACACGGAAGCCGAGGTCGAGCACGCGTTGCGCAGTGTCCTGACCGACGTCACCGCGCTCGTGGTGGCGCACCGCCCGAGCACCGTGCAGCTCGCCGACCGGGTCGCAATGCTCGCCGACGGCCGCATCACCGCGGTGGGCAGGCACTCGGAACTCCTTGCCACGAACCGGGAGTACCGCGCACTGCTGTCCACGATGGACGAAGAACCGAGCGAGGTGGTCGCGTGAGTACCACGACCGAGGAGGAGTGGCGCGGCGTCGCGGCCGAGGACAACGAGGAGATCGACGCGCTCGTCGGCGCCCGCCTGCAGGCGCGGTCCCGGCGGCTGCTGACGTCGCTCGTGCGACCCCGGCTCGGCATCGCGCTGCTGGCGTTCGGCCTGGTCGTGTTCGAGAACGTCCTGACGCTGGTCGGCCCGCTGGTGATCGCGATCGCCATCGACACCGGCATCCCGGACGCGGTCGACGGCGACACGACCGTGCTCGCCTGGTGCGTCGGTACCTACCTGCTGTCAGGTATCGGCGCTGCGGGCACCAGGTTCGCGTTCCTGAAGGTCGCGGGCCGGTTCGGCCAGGACGTGCTGCTCGACCTGCGGCAGCGGATCTTCCGCCACGCGCAGCGGCTGTCGATCTCGTTCCACGAGAAGTACACGTCCGGCAAGGTCATCTCCCGCATGACCAGCGACATCGACTCGCTGCACGACCTGCTGGAGGACGGCCTGGACGGCCTGCTCACGGCGGTCCTGTCGGTGGTCGGCATCGCGATCATGCTGCTGGTGCTGGACGTGCCGCTCGCGCTGATCGTCCTGGCGGGCCTGGTGCCGCTGATCTGGGTGACGCGCTGGTTCTACCTGCGGTCACGGCACGCGTACCGCGACACCCGAGGCGCCATCGCGAAGATCATCGTGCAGTTCGTGGAGACCATGAACGGCGTGCGCGCGGTGCAGGCGTTCCGCCGCGAGGACCGCAACGAGACGATCATGGCGGCGCTGAACGACCGCTTCCGGGCGGCCAACAAGGAAGCCCTGATCGTCGTCGCCCGCTTCACGATGACCGTGCGCTGGGTGGGCAACGTGACGCTGGCGATCGTGCTGGCGATCGGCGCGGTGCGGGTCGTCGACGGCGGGCTGGAGTTGGGCGTGCTGACGGCGTTCATGCTGTACCTGCGCCGCTTCTACGACCCGCTGGACGAGCTGGCGATGTTCGCGAACTCGTACACGTCGGCGATCGCGGCGCTGGAGAAGATCTCGGGCGTCCTGGAGGAGGAACCGACGGTCGTCGAACCGGCGGACCCGAAGCCGCTCCCGGCGAGGACCACGGGCCGCGAGATCGACTTCGACCGGGTCGAGTTCCGCTACTCCGCGACGACGCCGGTGGTGCTGCCGACGTTCGACCTGCGCATCCCAGCCGGTCAGACGGTCGCACTGGTCGGCGCGACCGGTGCGGGCAAGTCGACGCTCGCGAAGCTGGTCGGCCGCTTCTACGACCCGTCCGAGGGTGCCGTGAAGATCGACGGCATCCCGCTGTGTGACGTGGCGGACGAGGCGCTGCGCCACGAGGTGGTGACCGTGACGCAGGAGAACTTCCTGTTCGCGGGCTCGGTCGCGGACAACATCGCGCTGGGCCGCCCGACCGCGTCCCGCGCGGAGGTCGAGTCGGCCGCGGCGGCGGTGGGCGCGCACGAGTTCATCGCGGCGCTCCCCGACGGCTACGACACCGACGTCCGCAAACGCGGCGGCAGGCTGTCGGCGGGGCAACGGCAGATGGTGGCGTTCGCGCGGGCGTTCCTGGCGGACCCGTCGGTGCTGGTGCTGGACGAGGCGACGTCGAGCCTGGACGTGCCGACCGAGCGGGCGGTGCAGCAGGCCCTGGAGTCCGTGCTGGCGGACCGGACCGCGTTGATCATCGCGCACCGCCTGTCGACGGTCCTGATCGCGGACCGCGTCCTGGTGGTGGAGGGGGGCAGGATCGTGGAGGACGGTTCCCCGGAGGAGCTGATCGAGGGCCGGGGCGGTCGGTTCGCGGCACTGCACCGCACGTGGCTGGAGTCGCTGGCCTGAGCAGGACGCGGGACGGCCGGACATTGACGTGGCGGGCGGTGATCCGCTCGGCGTCCGGCCGCCGCGAGGTGCGGCCACGCACCCCGGTCGACCAGCGGCACCTTCACCCTGCCACCACACACAATGCCGTGACCCTCAACTGACCAGCGCAAACCGCGAAACCGCCCGGTGCCCAACCCCCACCCGATCCCGGGGGCCACCCGCCATGCCAGTCTACCGGTACACACCGACAGAACCGGTGATGTGGATCTTGCCTGTGGACAACCAGGTGACCTGTGGACAACCTCCAGCGAACCGGGGCCGGAGGCCGGGCGACAGCCGTCGTGAGACTGTTTCCCCACCGCACATCCACCCTGGGGAGCACAGATGGCCGACCCGATCGACCTCATCCACCTGGAAGGACACGGCAACAAGGTCGTCCTCCGCATCACCGGCGTCGAACCGGGTGAGCTGTTCTCGTCGCTGACCGGCGAGTTCCTGATCGAGACGCCGTTCGTCCGAGGCCGCCTGCACGCGTGGTTCTCCCGCGACGACCTGTGGGAATGGCGTGACGCGCTGGACGCCCTCGACGTGGGTGAGGACGTCGCCTGGCGCGCGGACGCCCGCGGCGCCTCGGTGTTCGTCGAACGCTTCACGGACCGGGACCTCGCCCTCATCACCATCAAGGACGACGAGGGCGCCGCCACCGCGGTGACGGTGACCGTTCCCATGCCCGACTCGTGGTTCGACGACGCGTACGAACGCCTGGACCTCGTGCTGAAGACGTTGCCCCCGGCCTAGAAGATCACGAACGGCAGCGCGACCCACGCGACGCCGATGCCCGCCGCCACCCCGTAGGCGACCCACCGCCAGATCGGCTGCCGGTGGACGAGCCACAGCGACGGCAGGAGCCCGGCCGTCACGACCACGTTCGACGCCAGCGCGAGCAGCGAGTACGTCTCCGCCAGCGTGACCGCCAGCGTCACCACCATCACGACGACCAGCACCGCGCTCGCGGCCGACACCACCAGTCCCGGCAGCCACGGCGTCGGCTCCGCGGGTCGCGGCCGGGCCACGGGCGTGGGCCCGGGTGACGGCTCGACCACCGCCTCCGCGCCCGACAACGGATCGACGTACCGGACGACGACCCCCAACGACGTCGCCACCCGGCCCGCCAGCTGCAGCCCCCGTCGCGACACGACGGCGCCCGCTGCCGTGCCCGGCTCGGCGCGCCGGACCGCCGCGGCGACCTTGGCCCACTCGTGGAGCGCGTCGGTCAGCTCGGTGCCCAGCGGCAGGCGGTCCGGCTCGGTGACCGCGACACCGTCGTCACCGACCAGGACCGCACGCTCGCCGTTCGCGCGCAGCTGTATCCCCGACATCGACACCTTCCGAAACTATCGGCCCGCCCCGAGAGCGTAGAAGGTGACCGCGCCCGCGGTCGCCACATTGAGTGAGTCGACGCCACCCACCATGGGGATCTTCACCGCCACGTCCGCCGCCGCGATCGCCTCCGGCGTGAGCCCGGGCCCCTCCGACCCGAGCATCACCGCTGCCTTCGCAGGCGGCTCGACCGACGACAGGTCGGCCGCGCCGTCCGGCGTGAGGGCCATCACAGTGAAGCCGTTGTCCTGCAACAGCTTCAACCCGTCCGGCCACGGTGACAGCGTCGTGAACGGGACGGCGAGCACGTGTCCCATGGAGACGCGGACACTGCGCCGGTAGAGCGGGTCGCTGCAGCCCGCCCCGAGCAGGACGCCGTCCACGCCAAGCGCGGCGGCGTTCCGGAACAGCGCGCCGAGGTTCTCGTGGTCACCGACGCCCTCCAGCACGGCGAGCCGCCGGGCACCGTCTATCACGGACGAGACGGGCAGCGGCTCTGGCCGGTCGGCCATCGCGAGCACGCCGCGGTTCAGGTGGAAGCCGATCACCTCGGCCATCACCTCGGCGGTCGTCACGTACACCGGCGCGTCGACCGGCGGGAGGGTCTCGAGCTTCCGCCGGACGCCGAGCATCGACCGCAGCGGGTAGCGCGACGCGAGCATGCGGCTCACGGCGATCGTGCCCTCGGCGATCACGAGCCCCAGCCCGCCGGGCCGGTCGGGCCTGCGGTCGGCGGTGCGCAGGAAGCGGTACTCGTCGAGCCGCGGGTCGTCCGGGTCGGTCACCTCAATCACGCAATCATGGTTCCACACGGTGAGAATGTGTTACGTGAGGCACACGCATGTCTTGCTCTGCGTAACAACCGAGGTGAAACGATGCACCGTTTTGGCCCCTAGTAACAGCTTCCACCGTGTGTAACGGTTGAACTTCCCGCGCACACGCCGACTGCTCGGATCGGCTGGGAGGGGCGGTATGGGACAGGATGTCGGGGCCGGCACGTTCGATCGATCGGCTCGCCAGCGTTACCGCTTGAAGGTTCAGCGTTGTCTGGACGCCCTCGCGAGAATGCTCACGGAGGGCGGTTTCTCCACGTCACCACCGCGAATAGGGCTCGAGATCGAGCTGAACCTGGTGGACGACGCGCTGCAGCCCGCGATGGCGAACACGGTGGTGCTGGAGAAGCTCGACGACCCGTCGTTCACGACGGAGCTGGGCCAGCACAACCTGGAGCTGAACGTGCTGCCCCGGCCGCTGTCCGGCGACGAGGCGAGCCAGTTGGAGACGGAGCTCTGCACGTCGCTGACCGACGCGAACCTCAAGGCACAGGACGCGGGCGCGACGCTGGTGATGATCGGCATGCTGCCGACGTTGCGGAGCGAACACTTCAAGGCGCGCTGGCTGTCGGCCAACGCGCGCTATTCGCTGCTGAACGACCAGATCTTCGCCGCGCGCGGCGAGGACATGGTGCTGTCCATGGACGGCCCGGCGATTCCCGGCCAGCGCGGCGAACGGCTGCGCAGTTCCGCGGACTCGATCCTGCCGGAGGCGGCGTGCACGTCCGCGCAGTTGCACCTTCAGGTGCCGCCGGAGGAGTTCGCGTCCCACTGGAACGCGGCGCAGTGCCTCGCGGGTGTCCAGGTGGCAATTGCCGCCAATTCCCCGTTCCTGTTGGGGAAGGCACTGTGGCACGAGACCCGGATTCCCTTGTTCCAGCAGGCAACTGACACCCGCCCCGAGGAACTGAAGAACCAGGGTGTGCGCCCGCGCGTGTGGTTCGGGGAGCGGTGGATCACGTCGATCTTCGATCTGTTCGAGGAGAACGTGCGCTACTTCCCCGGCCTGCTACCGGAAATCGACGACGAGGACCCTGTCGAGGCACTCGACAACGGCACGGCGCCCAAGCTCGCGGAACTGCGCCTGCACAACGGCACGATCTGGCGGTGGAACCGCCCGGTGTACGACCTGATGGACGGCGTCCCGCACCTGCGCGTGGAGAACCGGGTGCTGCCCGCGGGCCCGACGGTGGTCGACCTGATCGCGAACGCGGCGTTCTTCTACGGCGCACAGCGCGCGCTGGCGACCGCGGAACGTCCGGTGTGGACGCAGATGTCGTTCCAGGCGGCGGAGGAGAACCTCTACGCCGGTGCGCGGCACGCGTTCGACGCGCAGCTGTACTGGCCGGGCATCGGCTGGGTACCGCCGGACGAGTTGGTGCTGCGCCGCCTGCTGCCGATGGCGCACGAGGGGCTGCGTGACTGCGGCGTCTCGGACGCCGTGCGGGAGCGGTACCTCGGCGTGATCGAACAGCGCTGCCTGGCGCAGCGAACCGGCTCGACCTGGCAACGCGAGACGGTCGCGAGCCTGGAAGCGCGCGGCCTGGACCGCGACGCGGCACTGGTCGGCATGCTGCACCGCTACGTGGAACTGTCGGACACGAACCAGCCGGTCCACACCTGGGCAGTCATCTAGCAGGCTGGCTTTAGCCCGGAGCCGCAATCAGCGAGTTGTCCACAGGCAAGATCGACAGCGCCCCGATTGTCACCCCCACCAGGTAGACTGGCATGGCGGGTGGCCCCCGGGATCGGGTGGGGGCTGCTTACGTGACGGTCCTGGGTTCAGGTCGTTGCGCGAAATGTGTGCTTGACCTGGCCATTCATAGACGAGACCCCCACTCCGAGCAGTGCCGTCTGCCGAACCGGAGCGGGGGTCTCGCTGTTCCCGAACTGACTGCCGCTCCCACCACGAAGCGACGAGCTAAGGTTAGCCTAACTTAATCAACGCGCGCAAGCTCAGGCGTGCGGGCCACCGCGGGACGACGGACCCACGGCAGCCGTGACCGCACCTGAATGCCGCCCCGACGTGCGAGGATCCACCCGCACACCACCGTCGACAGCACGGCGACCGCCCCGCCGATGATGAACGGCGAGCGCCCGCCGAACTCCGCGGCCATCCACCCGGTCATCGGCGCACCGATCGGGTTGCCGCCGATGAACACCAGCATGTACAGCGCCATCACGCGCCCGCGCATCTCCGGCGCGGTCGACAGCTGGATCGTGCTGTTCGCCGTGTTCATGAACGTCATCATCGCGAGCCCACACGGGATCAGCGCCAGCCCGAACGCCAGGTACGTCGGCATCACGCCCACCACGATCTCGAACACGCCGAACACGAACCCGGCGCCGACGAGCAGCGCCAGCCCGGGCTTGCGCCGCGTGCTCCGCCGCACCGCCAGCAGCGCGCCCGCGAAACTGCCCACCGCGAGCAGCGTCGACAGCAGTCCGTACCCGTCCGCCTCCCGGTGGAACACGTTCGCCGCCGCGATCGCCAGCGTCGTGAAGAACGTGAACGCGAACGTGCTCACGCAGAACACCAGCACCAGCACGGCCATGATGTCCGGCCGCCCGCGCACGTACCGCAGCCCGGCCATCAGCTGACCGCGCCGCGACGAGGGCGCCGCCACGCGGTGCAGCTCGCCAGGGTTCATCCGGATCAGTCCGTAGATCACCGCGAGCGTCGTGACCGCGTTGACCAGGAACACCCAGCCCGTGCCGGTCCAGATGATCATCACGCCCGCGATCGCCGGGCCCAGGATGCGCGCCAGGTTGAACGTGGACGAGTTCAGCGCCACCGCGTTCGCCAGGTGCTCACGGCCGACCATCTCACCGACGAAGCTCTGCCGCACCGGCGGGTCGAACGCGGTGAACACGCCGAACACCAGGCACAGCAGGTACACCTGCCAGAGCTGCACGATCCCGCTGACGTCGAGCAGTCCCAGCGCCAGCGCGCTCAGCGCCATCCCGGCCTGGATGAGCACCAGCAGCTTGCGCTTGTCGACGCGGTCGGCCAGCACCCCGGCCCACAGCGTGAGGAACAGCGTCGGCAGGAACTGCAGCGACGCCGCGACCCCGAGCGCGACGGGGTCGTAGCCGGACAGCTCGAGCACGAGCCAGTCCTGTGCGATGCGTTGCATCCAGGTGCCGATGTTCGACACGGCCTGCCCGGACGCGAAGAGCCGGTAGTTGCGTACTCGCAGTGCCGCGAACATGCTCCGATGCTCGGTGGGCGTCTTCGAGTCCTCGGCGAGTCCGGCTCGAGAGGTTGACGAGTCTGTAGTTAGTTCTCTCTTTTCCGCCACTAATCCTGTTGGCTCGCCATCCGGTCGATGATCTCCGCCGCGCGGGAGAGCAGTTCCCGTTCCGCGTCGGTGAGTTCCGCGAGCCGCTTGTCCAGCCAGGCCTCGCGCGCGGAGATGTCCGCTTGGATGTGCGCGCTCCCCTCCTCGGTGATCTCTACGATGGCCTGCCGGCCGTCACTGGGATGCGGTCGACGGCTGACGTAGCCGAGCTCCTCGAGTGCAGCGATCACCCTGGTCATGGAAGGGGGCTGGACAACCTCCTTGGCCGCGAGCTCACCTGGGGTGAGCGGGCCGCATTTGTACAGGCAGAACAGTGCGGAAAGCTGGGTGAGCGTGACCGAGGAGCTGGTCCGCTGGGCGCGAAGCCTGCGGTTGAGCCGCACTACCGCCAGCCGTAACCGGCTGGTCAGGGAGCTCTCGGCTACGTCGTGCTCCTTGTTCGACACTTCGTTAGCATACCTCACGAATTGACCCCAGTCACTCACGTTCAGCCGAAGGCTGCCCTGATCGGCCCGATCGCGAAGTAAACCACGAAGGCGGCGGCCACGATCCACATCAGCGGGTGGATGCCGCGAACACGGCCGGTCGCCGCGCGGATCAGCACGTAGCTCACGAACCCGGCGCCGATGCCGTTGGCGATCGAGTACGTGAACGGCATGACCACGATCGTCAGGAACGCGGGCAGCGCGATCGTGAAGTCGGAGAAGTCGATCTCCTTGATCTGCGCCATCATCAGCACGCCGACGATCACCAGCGCGGGCGCGGCCGCCTCGACCGGCACCGAGTTGTACAGCGGCGTGAAGAACATCGCGGCGATGAACAGCAGACCGGTGACGACGTTCGCCAGGCCGGTCCGTGCGCCCTCGGCGATGCCGGACGCGGACTCGATGTAGACCGTGTTCGAGGACGACGACGCCGCACCGCCCGCGACCGCGCCGAGCCCGTCGACGAACAGCGCCTTGCCGGTGTTGGGCAGCTTGCCGTCCTTGTCGACGAGGCCCGCCTCCTTGCCGAGGCCGGTCATGGTGCCGATGGTGTCGAAGAAGTCGGTGAGGACGAGCGTGAAGACCAGCAGGACGGCGGTGATGATCGGCACCTGCACCCAGGCGTCGAAGTTCACGTCGCCGAGCAGCGACAGGTTCGGGGTGTCGACGACCTGGTCGGGCACGCCCGGGTAGCCGAGGTTCCAGCCCTTGGGGTTGGTGCCCATCGACGGCCCGGCGTCCACAATGGCCTCGAGGACGATCGCGAACACGGTGGTGGCGATCACGCCGATGAGGATCGCGCCCTTGATCCGCCGCGCGACGAGGATGCCGGTGAGGATCAGCCCGACGACGAACACGAGCGTCGGCCAGGACGCGATCGAGCCGTTGATCCCGAGACCGACGGGCACGGTCGTGTCGGCGGCGTCGGGCAGGCGGCGCACGAACCCGGCGTCGACGAGACCGATGAGCGTGATGAACAGGCCGATGCCGACGGCGATCGCGGCCTTGAGGGACGGCGGCACCGCGTTGAACACGGCCGTCCGGACGCCGGTGACCACGAGGATGAGCACGATCACACCGTTGACGAGGACAAGCCCCATCGCGGCGGGCCAGGACATCTGCGGTGCGATGGAGACGGCGACGAAGGCGTTGATGCCCAGGCCGGTGGCCATCGCGAACGGGTAGTTGGCGACGAGTCCGAAGAGGATCGTCATGATCCCGGCGACGAAGGCGGTGACCGCGGCCACCTGGTCGATCGGGAGAAAACCGCCGAACTTGTCGGTGTGCGCCGGAGCGTCGGGGAAGGACCCGATGATCAGCGGGTTCAGCACGACGATGTACGCCATCGTGACGAACGTGACCAGCCCGCCGCGGACCTCCCGGCCCACGGTGGAGTTCCGCTCGGTGATCTTGAAGAACCGATCGAGGGCAGCTGTCCTGGTTGCCATGGCCCGGTAGCCTCGCGCATGTGTCCGACGTAGGGAAACCCGACCCGGGAATCGAAACACAGAAGTCACCTCCCCCGCTCCCCGACCGGCTGCTGGCACTGCCGCCGCTGGTGTACGTGGGGACGGCGGCATGGTTGGTGGCGCTGTGCGCACTGCTCGTCGGGCGGTACGTGTTCGACGTGTTCCCGCCGATCTGGCTGTGGACGGCGCTCGCGGGGACGATCCTGGGCCTCATCGGCTTCCCGATCATGGCATGGCAACGCCGAGCCAACCGCCGAGGCAGCCGAGGCGCGCAACGCATCCGGTAGGACCGAGCGAAGCGTCGCGCAATGCCGGGCGCAAGCACACAAAGACGGCCTGCCAGCCGTCCCCGAGATCAGCCCGTCCGGCGAGGACACCACCCACGCAGGGGCAACCCAAACCCACGCTGACCAGCGAAAACAAGCCCCCAGTACGTAACCTCAACCCCCACCCGATCCCGGGGGCCACCCGCCATGCCAGCCTACCGGCACCCACCGACAAAACCGGGCCCGCAACGGCCACCTGTGGATAACCGGGTGACCTGTGGACAACCACCGTCTCGGCGCCGCCGCCTGTCGGTCCCGCCCGCTACGCTGGAAATCGGGGGCCGGAGGCCGTCACACGTCGTGGTTCTCGGGGTCCTCCAGCAGCGCCACCAGCAGGTGCCGCTCCTCCCACCGCTGCGTCACCCAGGCCAGCGCGCGCCCCAGCCCGGCCGTCGAGTCCGCACAGTGGACGGCCCCGTCCGCCACCCACCACGCCACCGGCCGCCCCGCCACGGCGAGCCCCTCGTGGACGACCGGCCCGCCCTCCGGCACCGGCATGCCGACCAGGTCGCACGCGTCCACCACCGCACCGAGGTCCGCCCACAGCACCGGCGACCCCACGGTGTCCGGCCCGGCCGGCGCGCCCTCGGACGCCAGCGGGATGTCGAGCAACTCGGCCAACGACGCGGCCAGGTCCGCGTCGACCGGCACGTAACCGTCGGTCACCGGCGCGAGCCACGGCACGTCGAGCACCGCGCCGTTGTCGGTCACCTCGCCGTCGGCCGTGCGCACCTCCGCGGGCGGGTCGAGGTCGGCCGGGTCGACCACGCCGTCGCGGACCGCCTCGGCCAGCGCCGTGTACGCCCGCCGGACGGCCCCGCGCGTGATCGTCCGGGCCGGGTCCGCGAGCCGCACGAGCAGGTCCTCAGCGTCCTCAATGGACTCGACGACCAACTCGGCGCGCACGCCCATCAGCTCCTGGAGCCGCGGCTCCAGGTCCGTTGGCGCCACGTCGTACAGACCGGCGAGCGACGTCGCGTCCGGCAGGCGCCAGTGCGCGGGCGGCTGCCCGGCCAGGAGCGCGTGATGCGCGATCCACCACGCCGTGTAACCACCACGCAGCACCCGCCACGTTTCGGGCTCGCTCGCGAGCAGCCGGATCGCGGCCGGCCACGCATCGTCGGCGACCAGGTCGAGGTCCCGGATCGCCTCCAGCCGTTCGGGTGGTTCCGGCTGGTCGTCCCACCAGTCGGCCTCGTCGGCGAGGTCGTGGTCGGGCCCGGACGGCGCCTCGTCGACGACGACCGTGAAACCGTCCAGCACCCCGACCGCGGCGAGCACATGCGGTGACCACAGCGCGGCGATGTCTTCCGCGAGCACACCGACGGGTGAATCCTCGGCAAGAACGGTGAGAAACGCCGTGCCAGGGAGCGCCAGCTCGTCGGCACGGCGGGGCTCGCCGGACGCGTCACGCAACGCGAGCGCGCCGAGCCACGGCTCGTCCCCGGGACGCAGGCCGGCCTCGTTCACCAGTCGCAGCACGGTGTTCGCGAGACCGCTCGTGTCCAATCCGGACTCGGCGTCCTCGATGCTGTGCTCGACCTCGGTGACCATGGCGGCGAGCAACTCGTCCGCACCACCGTGCCGGGCGCCGAGCCGTTCGAGCAGCGGGTGCACGGCGTCGGGGTGCACAACGTGCACACCCTCCAAAGTGGACAGATCGAGGTCGGCGATCAGAACACCGCGCGGCCCGGGCACAGTGCGTCCGTCCGCCAGCGGCACCGGCAACCCGCCCAGGTCATCGACGGCGGAACGATCGTTGTCGACGATCTTGTCGAGCGCCTCGTAGAGCATCCGCCACTCGGCGGCGGGACGGCCTACCCCCGTCAGCGCATCGACCACATCGGACAGTCGTAACCGCACGACGTCGACCGCGGCGAGCGCGGCCGCCTGCTCGACGAACTCGGCGCGCACCAGCCCCGGCACGAACGAGGCGACGGAGTCGGCGAGTTCCTTGCTGGGCACGGGAAGCAGCCGCGCCTCGGCTGGCGCGAGCAGCTTGTCGTCGAGCGCGGACGGCAGCCACGGCGACACCCGCAACTGCTCCAGCACCGCGTCCCGCAACTTCTCGTCCACTTCGGACAACGGAAAACGGGGCAGCGGTACGATCTTCGGCCGCTGGACCGGTTCGAGGTGGTCGAGCAACCGCGGATACGCCCGCGCGGCGGCGGCGAGCACGTGATCGGTGGCATCACCGGGCCGGACCCGCCGACGCGACGGCTCGATGGGCAACGTCGCGATCAGCCGAGCAGGCAGGGAAAGACGCTCATCGGTGGGCGTGGGCGCGTGGAGAACGTCGCTTTCCCGTGGCACGGGCGCACCGTCGGCCCCGCCCTGGAGCGCCCAGCAAATCGTCCACTGTGGACGAGCCTCGGCGCCGAGCGACGGATCCGAGGGCAACTCCCCACGATCACGGACGACGACCCATCGCGTGACTCCGTCGGGCCCGTGGATGTCCGAGCCGTCCCGCCACCAGACGTCGCCGCCGATCTCGATGCGGGCAAGCCCGTCGAGTGACAGCAGGACGTCGAGGGCCTGACGCCGGAACTCGTCGAGGTCGATGCCGACGCCGTCACGCAGCGGCAGCCGCACCTCGGTGGTGAAGCCGCCGGGCGGCGTTTCGTCGACAGGCCAAGGAAGACGCAGCACAGGAACCCGGTCGGCCCCGGCCTCACGCCGAGTGCGCTCGACATCGAACGCCACCCCACCGGAGGTGGACACGATCCGCGGCGCATCACACACCGTGAGCACAGCGGCGAAGCCGACACCGAACCGCCCGACCCCGTGCTCCTTGGCGGAAGCCCGCAACGACGCGAGCGCCTCGACTCCTTGCCGGGTAAGGGCTTGCCCGGTGTTGGCGACACGCAACTCACCGTCCACGAGCGACACACGCATGACACCGTCGTTCCCGGCGGCGTCGGCGGCGTTCTGCGCGAGTTCGATGAGCAGCCGATCCCGGTACCCGCCGAGGACGAGGTCCTCCTCGGCGTTGGCGTCCTCACGAAGGCGAGTGGGTGAGGACCGCCATGCCCCGAGCACCGACTCCCGCAACCCGGCGGTGTCGAAGGGATCGGTCACTCGCGGGAGGCCGACTCGTCGTTCCCGGCCGTCTCGTCGGTGACCACTGGCTCGATCGCGGCGGGCGCGGCGTCCTCGACCGCCGCGGAACCGACAACCGGCACCTCGTCAGCCAGAGCCTCAGCTGTCACGCCCGACTCATCCACGGTTGGCGAGGGAGCACCCGACTCGTCCACCACCGGACCAGGCTCCGGCTCCCCGGAGGCCTCCTCAGCACCAGACTCGTCCGCAACCGGAGCCACGTCAGGCTCCACCGGCTCCACCGGAACCGCAGCCGAACCACCAGACTCCAGCTCACCCGAAGCATCACCGGCCGCAGAGTCCGAAACAGCACCAGCCGACTCGTCCGCGACCGAAGCTATGGCAGGCGCCTCCGGCTCCTCCAGAACCGCAGCCGAACCACCAGACTCCGACTCACCCAAGGCATCACCGGCCGCAGAGTCCGAAACAGCACCAGCCGACTCGTCCACCACCGGAGCAGCCTCCGGCTCACCGGAGGCCTCCTCAGCACCAGACTCGTCCACGACCGGAGCCACAGCAGCAACCACCGGCTCCACCGGAACCGCAGCCGAACCACCAGACTCCCGCTCACCCGAAGCATCACCGGCCACGGAGTCCGAACCAGCGGCCGTATCACCGGCTCGCACGTCATCCGGCTCCGCGGACACCACTTCAGCGGCACCCACGGCCCCACCGGAAACCCCGGAGTCCGACTCGTCCGCGGCCCCCTCCGGAGTCACGGTCGACGCATCGACGGCCTCGAGAACCGCGTCCGAGGAAGGCACCTCGTCGACGACAGCCAACGGCTCGACGTCCAGCTGAGCGTCGTCGTAGATGAGGTCGGCCACCAGAACCGGACTGACCTGCTCCACCTCGGCCTCGGAGTGCGCCCCGCACCCGTACTCGGCGTGCACCACGTGCCCGTCCGCCGGGGAGAACTCGTTCCCGCACGTCCCGAAAGCAGCCCGCATGGACCCGGCCAACGGCAGGTAGAACCCGCACGTGCCGCAGTGCGCGGGCGCCGAACGCGCCATGTCCGACCGAGGCCCGAAGTCGCTCTGCAGCCACCGGTCGGCCGCGTCGAGCCGGGCAGGCCGCGACATGACCCGGACCCGCCCGAGCCCGGCCTCCGCGGCGACCTCCTCGACCGCCGGATCGTCGGACGCCACGTAGGCGGGCACGAGCCGAGGGTCGTCCGGCGACGTCGGGAGCAGGTCGCCGACCCCGAGGTCACCGGCCTGGACGCGCTGCTGCCACGGGATCCACTCCGGCGCCACCAGCGCGGTCGGCCCCGGCAGCAGGACCACCTCGCTGACGGTCACGTCGCTGGTGGGCCCGGCGGACGTGATGGTCACGGCCCACCGCCAGCCGTGGTAACCGGGCTTGCCGGCTTCGAAGAGGTGGGTGACCGCGGCCGAGTCCTCGATCTGGTACTCGACGTAGTCCCCTACGCGCTCGTCGCCCGCCTCTTCCTGCGCGGCGGCACGCGCGAGGTCGACCTCCGCCACCAGGGCGGGGTCGATCAGGTCAGACTGCTGCACGTTCATCACCTCCGATTGTGCCCCACCGCCCGATCGCGCCCGACGCCGGTCGTGCAAGGCTGGCGATGTGCGGGCTCCACTCGCCGTCGCAGGCGTTCTCCTCATCGCCGGCTGCTCCGCCGGAACCCCGGCCGCGCCGGCCGACGACACGCTCACCGTCGACGTGCTGGCGACGATCCCGCACGACCCTCAGGCCTTCACGCAGGGCCTGGAGCTGGTCGACGGGGTCCTCTACGAAGGCACCGGCCTCGAAGGCGCGTCGAGCATCCGCACCGTCGATCCCGAGACCGGCGAGGTCGAGAAGAAGGTCGACCTGCCCGCCGACCTGTTCGGCGAGGGCATCACGGTCGCCGGCGACACGATCTGGCAGATCACCTGGCGGGACGGCGTGGCGATCCGCCGCGACCGGCACACGCTCGCCGAGGTGGGCCGCGCCTCCTACGACGGCGAGGGCTGGGGCCTGTGCCACGACGGCGACCGGCTGGTCATGAGCGACGGCACCGACCGCCTCTCCTTCCGCGACGTGACGACGTTCGCTGAGCTGGGCGAGGTCCGCGTCCGCGACACGAACGACCAACCGCTGACCAACCTCAACGAACTGGAGTGCGTGGACGGCCAGGTCTACGCGAACGTGTGGCAGACCGACCGGATCGTCCGCATCGACCCCGCGTCCGGCCAGGTCACGGCGGACGTCGACCTCACCGGTCTACTGCCCGAGGCGGACCGCGACGGCACCGACGTCCTCAACGGCATCGCCGCCGTCCCGGGTACCGACGAGTTCCTGGTCACGGGAAAGTTGTGGCCCACGATGTTCCGGGTGAGGTTTGTCACCCCGGGTCCGTAACCTGGTGATGGGATCCCCTGCGCGGGTGGTTCCGTCTTGTCTGTGACAGGCCCACGGATACGGCAGGATGGACGGTGTGATTCGTTCCGGTTCGGGAGACGCGCAGGAGGAGCAGGACGGCCGTGGCCGCGGCTCCGGGAAGAAGCGTCGCCGTAGCTGGACCAGGCAGCAGGCGCCGAGCTGGCAACCGCACCAGCCACCGCAACCCACACGCGCCTACGAACCACCGCCGCGCCAGGACCAGCCCCGTCAGGAGCCGCTGACCAGCGCGATCCCGGCGCCGACCCACTACCCGCAGCCGGAGGACCTGCGCAAGACGCGCCCGGTCCGCCGTGAGCCGCCGCCCCCGCCGCAGCAGCCACCGGCGCGGCGGGACTGGCGGGACGTGCCGCCACCGCGCCGTATGCTGCCGCCCACGCCGCCGACGCGGCCGATGGACTACGACTACGACGGCAGCCCTCCGGAGACCTACGGCCCCGACGGCTACGCCCCCGGCCAGCAGGTTCCCCGTGAACAGCCGCCGCAGGCGGGCCCGCAGCCGACCGCCGTGGCCCCGCCGTCCGCCGCCGCCCCCGGCTACCCGAAGAAGCTGACGGTCACCCGTGTCGCCGCGATCCGCGGCAAGCAGCTCACGAGCAACGCGGCGGCCGCGTTCCGCAGGGCGGTGAACGCCGACGGCGCCGACAAGTCCGGTCTCACCGCGCTCACCTACGCGACGATGCTCAACTACGCGAGCGACGCGGCCATGGCCGTCGCGCTCGCCAACACCCTGTTCTTCTCCGCGGCGAGCGCCGACTCGTCCAAGGGCAAGGTCGCGCTCTACCTGCTGATCACGATCGCGCCGTTCGCGCTGGTCGCGCCGGTGATCGGCCCGATGCTGGACCGCATCCAGCGCGGTCGCCGCCTCGCCATGTGCGTCACGTCGGTCGGCCAGGCGCTGGCGTGCCTCGTGATGGCCACCAACTTCGACGGCTGGCTGCTCTACCCGGCGGCGCTCGCGAAGATGGTGCTGTCCAAGTCGTTCACGGTGCTCAAGGCCGCGGTCACCCCGAGAGTGGTGCCACCGGACATCACCCTCGCCAAGACCAACGCGCGGCTAACCACGTTCGGCCTGGTCGGCGGCGCCGCGTTCGGCGCGGTCGCGACGCTCGTGCTGCAGCTCTTCGGCTCGGCGGGCGCGCTGTGGTTCACCGCGATCATCTGTGTGGTCGGCGCGGCGCAGGCCATGCGGATCCCGGCCTGGGTCGAGGTGACGGAAGGCGAGGTGCCCGCCTCCCTGTCGGCCCACCCGGAGAAGCCGAGACGACAACCCATGGGCCGCAACGTTGTGGTGGCCCTCTCCGGCAACGCCACCATCCGCGTGCTCACCGGCTTCCTCATGATGTTCTCCGCGTTCGCGGTACGTGCGCAGACGGAGGGTGAGCCGTTCAAACAGCTGCTCCTGCTCGGTGTCATCGCCGGTGCGGCGGGTGCGGGCAGCTTCGTCGGCAACGGCGTCGGCGCACGTCTGCACCTCGGTCACCCTGACCAGATCGTGCTCGCGTGCATCGGCGGCAGCCTCGCGTCGACGGTGGTCGCGATGCTGATGGAGGGCATCGCGACGGCCGCGATCGTGGGCCTGGTCGGTGCGACCGCCAGCGCGCTGGCGAAGAACAGCCTCGACGCGGTCATCCAGGACGACCTGCCGGAGGAGTCCCGCGCGTCCGCGTTCGGCCGGTCGGAGACCGTGTTGCAGCTGGCGTGGGTGTTCGGTGGCGCGCTGGGCGTGCTGCTGCCGCCGACGTTCTGGCTCGGCTTCCTGGTGATCTCGCTGCTTCTGGCGTTCGGCCTGGTCCAGACGATGTTGACGCGCAAGGGCCAGTCGCTGTTGCCGTGGTTCGGCGGGCAGCGCCCGGTGCGCCCGTGGCGGACGCCGACGGGACCGCAGCAGGCCGCGTTCTCGGAGGGGCCGCCGCCACCGCCGAAGGACCGCACGTAGGCTTCACGACGTGCGCAAGCTGCTGGTCCTGGTGGTGCTGGTGCTCGCGGGCTGCACGTCCGCGCCCGAAGCGGAGCCGCCACCGCCGACGATCGACTTTCTCATCGCGGGCAAGAAGACGACCGCGAAGCCGTTCCTGTACTGCGACGTGAAGGTCGAGAACTGCAAGCGCGACAACACCGCCATGCTCAAGCTCCCGGTACCCCCGGGCACACCGGTGAAGGTGACCGTCCCCAAGGACGTGTCCGACACCCCGTGGTCTGTGGTCATCCAGTACCGGACCGCGGCAGGTGAGCAGCGGGCCCCGGTCACCGTCGCCACGTTCGCGCCCGGCAAGGAGACCTCCTTCGAGGCGCTCCCGCCGGGCGCGGGCGACCAGCTGCAGACCGTGGAGGTCAAGCAGGCGGGCGGTGTTCTGGTTGAGGGCGAAGCGGGTCCGGAAGCCGTCACCAGGACGGCGTGGTCGCTGCAGGTGACTGGTTAGGGATCCAGCTCGCGCGCGACCGCACGGACCACGTCCGCGATGCGCTTGGTCATCTTGCGGTCGGGGTAGCGGCCACGGCGCAGGTCCGGCTGGACCTTCGCCTCCAGCAGTTTGATCATGTCCTCGACGAGGCCGTGCAGTTCCTCGGCCGGGCGACGCCGTGCCTCGGCGACCGACGGCGGTGGGTCGAGCAGCCGCACGGACAGTGCCTGCGGACCCCGACGACCGTCGGCGACGCCGAACTCGATGCGTTGACCGGCTTTCAGGCCGGGCACCCCGGCCGGCAGGGCGGAAGAACGGACGTAGACGTCTTCGCCCCCGTCCTGTGTGACGAACCCGAAGCCCTTCTCCGAGTCGTACCACTTGACCTTTCCGGTCGGCACAACGGTCACCTCCACACACAAATGAACGCGCCCCAGGGCGTACCCAGGACGCGTCATTCCAGCCTATGCCACTTCGCGGTGAAGGGGGTAGCCGGTTATGCCCGCTGATGGAGGCAGAGGATGTTCCCTTCGCTGTCAGCGAACCAGGCGGCCTTCTCGCCGCCCATCTCGGCGATGTGGTCGACGGTCTTCAGGTCGGGCAGGTCGTAGTCGGCGAACGTGACGCCGCGGCCTTCCAGGTCGTGGATCTCGGCTTCGATGTCGTCGACCTCGAAGCTGAGGACGGTGTGGCCGCTCTGCGCGCCGGGTTCGGCGGGCAGCAGGCCGATCGCGTCGCCACCGGCGGCGAACACGCGACCGCCGTCGGGCGTGGTGTCGCGTGCTTCCAGGCCGAGGGTCGTGCCGTAGAAGTGAGCGGCGCGGTCCATGTCGGAGACGGGGAGCATGGTCGTGGTAGCGGATTTCGTGAGCATGGATTCATGCTGCGCCGCTGGTCAGGGCCTTGGGAAGCGTGGTGACCAGCAGTCACCAGGCGTTCCTGCTCCGCAGGTGGAGGACCAGTGCGGCGATGTTCCAGGAGTCGTCGTCACCGCGGTGGTGACGGCCTTCCAGCGGCAGCCCGGCGACCTCCAGCGCCCGCGCCATGCCGGGACGTTTGCGCAGGCCATGCGCCTCGGTGAACCGGAGCTTGGCGTTCGTGTGGTCGGCGCTGAACGGGTACTCGGTGCCGCCGTGCCGGCACTGGCGCGTGAACTGGTTGCGGTCGTAGTCACCCCAGCTCGCCCATGCCCGCCGGTTGCTCTCGTGCGCTGTCGCCAGCAGACGGCACGCCTCGCCGAAGGTGATGCCCGAGTCCACTTCCTCCTGCGTCAACGAGGTCAGCTCGGTGCAGAACGCACTGACCTGTGAGCGTTGCGGACGGACCAGGATGCGGTGCTTGCCCAGGCGCGTGCCCTCGGCGAGGTCGACGACGGTCAGGCCGATCTCGATGATCTCGCTCACCTGCCCGGGCGGTGGTTGTCCCTCCCAGCAGGTCGCCTCCACGTCGACGATGTTGATCAAACTCACATCGCGGAGTCTAGGGACGCGCGCGAAGGAAGCCGACCAGTTTTCGCGCGGCCCCCGCCGAGATCGCCAGAACCACCCGCGGCGACTTGCTGTCCCTGACGGCAGCCAGATCACCACGCAGTTCGACGCAGTTGCCAGTCTCCCCGGACCGCGAGGACCTACGCCACATGCTCATACCTCCTCGAGAACCTGCCGCAGCATCGCCACGCTTGCAGGTGCGGACAGCGCGATCCTCTCCAGCTTGCCAACCAGGTCGAGATAAGTCTCGGCGATCTCGTCGTGCAGGTAGAGGCTGCCGTTCCTGGCTTCTACGTTGACGACAGGGCTGGTGTTCGCGAACTCCATGAGCAACCAGGAGTGGAGCACCAGCGAGTGAGGCTGATGCTCTCGCACGACCCGGACTCCGATTCCCCGATCCCGCGCCCCCATCAGGTGCCGCAGCTGCTCGCGCAGCGCCTCGGGCCCGCCGAAAGGAGTCCGCAACGCGGCCTCGCCGATGTAGGCGACGTAGTCCACGGTCCCGAGAATCTGCTGTCGGCGCAGGCGAGCCATCCACCGCGCCTCGATGACCTCCGCCGCCACCCCACCTGATCGCATCAGACCCACCGCGTACCGGTAGGTCTGCAGCAGCCCGGGCACCAGGTTCACCGACCAGTCGGTCAGCCGCATCGCCTCCGCCTCGTAGCTGGCGATGGCCCCCATGTCCATGGGCACCCCGGGCAACGGCAGGTCCCACCACCCCGACCCGTGACCCGCCCGAGCCGTCTCGACCAGCTCTTCCCGTAGCGCCAACGGCAACTTGTAGATCGTCGAGATCGTCGCGACGTCCTCCGACGAGATGTGCCGCTTCCCAGTCTCGATCCGCGACATCGTGCTCGGCGACCACTGCGCCAGCGCCGCCGCCTGCTCCAGGGAAAGGTCCGTCCGCTCTTTCCTGATCGCCCGCAGACGCGCCCCGATGATCCGGTCCCGCGCCCGCGGCGCTTTCCGATCCCCACCCATGTCCCAGCTCTTTCCGCAATCGCAATTCCAGGCCTACCGCCGGACCCGAAACTACCGTTCGGAAAACAGGGAAGAACAACCGACACGGAAACGACAAAATAGTGAAGCGGGAGTGTAAATGAGCCAGGATGTGCGCGTCAGCTCATGGGTCTCGATCAGACCCGGGTGCTCGATCTCGTACCGCGTCAACGGCGACGAGATCGAGTTCCAGTTCGGCACTCCCGCCGACGGGATGGAGTTCGTGTGCCACACCGCCGTCCTGCGCGAATTCGTCGAGCTCGCGCAGGCGGCGATGTCGGAAAGTCAGCGACAGAGCGTCGGGTCCGCGTAGAAGCCGGGCGTGTCCCTCGGCCCGCTCACGGGCACGCGCGCGACCTCGTTGGCGACGCCGCCGTCCACCACGTACACGACGTACTCCCCCTCGTAGAGGGTGTAGTCGATGTCGACCGCCTGGCCGCTGGTCTGGATCAGCTGGCGGCCGTCGTGGTCGTCCGTGCAGCCGTAGCGGACGATCGCGGCGAGGCCGCCGCCCTCCATGAGCCGCAGCTGTGTGCCGTCGGCGAGCTTGACCGGCGCCAACGCGTTGCCGTACAGCCCCCACACGCCGTAGTGGTTCGTGTTGGCGCCCACGAGCTCCGTCACGATCACCTCGTCGCGGCCGTCCGCGTCGACGTCCACGACCCGCATCGGCTGCGGCCCGGCGATCAGCCCCGACGGCACCGTCGCGGTCAGTCGCTCGCCGCCGACCCTGGCGGTCAGGATCTGCTCGTCCAGGTCGCCGTCGACGGTCCGCAGCGTGACCCGGTCCGCTCGGCCGTCACCGTCGAGGTCCGCGTAGGCACTCTGCGCGTCACCGCCGAGGTCCGCGTGCACGACCTGCTGCCGCTCACCGAGGTCCGCGGGCGCGGCCCCCGAATTCGCGGGAGCCAGGCCGAAAACCGCCGACGAGAGGGCAAGCGCGGACGCAACGAAATTGAACACGTGATTCTCCCCAGAATTAATCGCAACCGGCCGCGGGGAATTCCCCTCGCGGCCCTCCCACAGCAAAGGAGACGCGGCCGGTCAGACCACGTTGTGCGATGTGACCTGGATCACGCATGTTTCGTGGCGGCCGCCTTCCGCAACCCGAGCAACTCGACGGAAACCTCGCGCATTTCCACCTTGCGGATCTTTCCGGTGACGGTCATGGGGAACTCGTCGACCACCCGCACGTAACGGGGGATCTTGTAGTGCGCGAGCTTGCCGGTGCAGAACTCGCGGACGGCCTCGGCGGTCAACGGCGCCGCGCCTTCCTTCATGCGGACCCACGCCATCAGCTCCTCGCCGTACTTCTCGTCCGGCACGCCGATGACCTGGGCGTCGAGGATGTCGGGGTGCGTGTAGAGGAACTCCTCGATCTCACGCGGGTACACGTTCTCACCGCCGCGGATGACCATGTCCTTGATGCGACCGGTGATGTTGAGGTAGCCATCGTCGTCCATCACCGCGAGGTCGCCGGTGTGCATCCAGCGCGCCTTGTCGATGGCTTCGGCCGTTTTGTCCGGCTGCTCCCAGTAGCCAAGCATCACCGAGTAGCCGCGGGTGCACAGCTCACCGGGCGTGCCACGGGGCACGGTCAGCCCGGTCTCCGGGTCGACGACCTTCACCTCGAGGTGCGGCAGCACCCGGCCCACAGTGGACACACGGCGGTCGAGCGAGTCGTCCTTGCGGGTCTGCGTGGACACCGGCGACGTCTCGGTCATGCCGTAGGCGATCGTCACCTCCGCCATGCCCATCCGCTCGATGACCTGCTTCATCACCTCGACCGGGCACGGCGAACCGGCCATGATCCCGGTCCGCAGCGATGACAGGTCGTACGACTCGAACCCCGGCTCGGCCAGCTCGGCGATGAACATCGTCGGGACGCCGTACAGCGAGGTGCACCGCTCGGCGGCCACGGCCTCGAGCGTGAGCTTCGGTTCGAAGCCGGGCCCGGGGTAGACCATGCACGCGCCGTGCGAGGTGGCGGCGAGGTTGCCCATGACCATGCCGAAGCAGTGGTACAGCGGCGGAACGATGCAGATGCGGTCCTCTTCGGTGTACGAGCACATCTCGCCGACGAAGAACCCGTTGTTGAGGATGTTGTGGTGCGAGAGGGTCGCACCCTTCGGGAACCCCGTGGTACCGGACGTGTACTGGATGTTGATCGGGTCGTCGGCGGACAGCGCGGCCTGCAGTTCGGCGAGGTGCGCGACCGAGCCACCGCGCCCGATCGCGACGAGGGACGTCCACTCCTCACGTCCGATGAGCAGCACGTCCCGCAGCTCCGGGCAGTCGCCGCGGACCTCGTCGATCATGGCCGCGTAGTCGGAGGTCTTGAAGCTCGGCGCGGCGACCAGCGTGCGGATGCCCGCCTGGTTCAGCACGTACTTCAGCTCGTGCACCCGGTAGGCGGGGTTGATGTTGACCAGGATGGCGCCGATCTTGGCGGTGGCGTACTGCGTGAACGTCCACTCGGCACAGTTCGGTGCCCACATGCCGACCCGGTCGCCCTTGCCGACCCCGAGGTCCACCAGCCCGAGCGCGACGGCGTTGACCTCGTCGGCGAACTGCCGGTACGTCCACCGGCGCCCGGTCGAGTGTTCGACCAGCGCCTCCCGGTCCGGCCAGGCCGCGACGGCGCGGTCGAGGTTGTCACCGATGGTGTCGCCGAGCAGCGGTTTCTCGGACGGACCGGACACGTAGCTCGGCACCGCTGGCGTGGTCATGTGAGCCTCCCGGGAGTGACTGGCACCACGGTATGTCTACATCTGTGGCACGTCTCGCTCAACGTTCGTCAACACAGGTTCGCCTCGGTCGACAAAGATGGGTGGCGATGAGCCTCGCCATCACCGTGCACGGGTCGAACGTGCGGCTGGCGGGCGCGGTGGACGTGCAGACCGCGCCCGCGCTGCGTTCCGAGCTGACCGAGTTGATCAACGCCGCGGGCCCGGGCACGGAGTTGAGCGTCGACCTCGGCGAGGTCTCGGTGCTGGACTCCACCGGACTGTCCACGCTGGTCCGCGCCCACCGCCTGGCGGCGGCCAAGGATGCCCGCCTGACGCTGACCGGTCTCCCCGATCACGTGGCGCGCATGCTCAACATCACCGGCCTGGACCTGCTGCTCAACCTGGCCTGACCTGCCCGTCGGCAGAGATTCTCGCGCGAAAGTCCCATTCGCTCGGGCTCGTGTCGCGCAACTGAGGCGCGAGGCTCGTGGCGTGCGTATGTTCGAAACCAGCTCGAAGAACGACCGTTCCGAGGAGGTGAGCGAAATGCACCCGCCGTAGGCGCACCGCGCCGTACACAATGCGCCCATGCCCCCGTTCCGCTGGGATCTCGTGACTCCCGACCAGCTCGGGTCACTGCTCGACGGCGTCGGCGAACCCTCCCTGTGGTTCCTCGACGACCTGGTGACCTGTGCCGGCAAGGTGCTCGCCCGCGGCGGCGACGCACGGCTGGTGTTCGTCGGCAGGTCACTGGACTCGATGTTCGACCTGCTGAGCGGTGCCGTGCCGAACCGGGTGACCCGCCTGCCGCTGTCGTTCGCCGGGTTTCACCCAGGCGCACGCTTCCCGGGCTCGCGAGGTGCTGGCCGAGCACGGCATCACCCCGGCATCCCTCGCCCGCGAGGCGGTGACGTTCGTGGACGTGGTGCACCGAGGCAACACCTTCAGAGACCTGTTCACGCTGCTTGACAACTGGATAGTGGATTTTCGCGAACCATGGGACGTGATCCGGCGACAGCTGCGGTTCGTCGGCGTCACCGTCCAGGGGAAGACGAGCCCCAACACCTGGCGCTGGCAGCAGCACGCCGAGTGGACCGCGCGGCTGCCGGCCCGCGCGGTCCAGAACGTGTCGCTGCCGTACGTCGTCTGGTCCTACTTCGGCGACCACCAGACGAAGCTGACGAGGTCGTTCCGTCCCGCGACCTGGTACGCCGACGACGAAGGGCCGGGCAGGGGCGAGCGGTCCGGCTGGGCGCTCGCCGAGGCCGTCGCGCTCGTGCGGTACGGGCGCGGCCGGGAGGGGCGTCGTGCGGTGGCCCGGGCCACCGCGGGCGAACCCGCCCTCAGGGAGAGCTGGCTAAGGAGTCTCGTCACCGAACTCGGGCGGTGACCACGGCAGCTCGACCACGAGACACGGCCCGCCGACGAACACGCCACCGTCTACTCCGAGCGCCTTGCCGCCGGCGTACTCGTAGGGGCTGTCGACCATCGACGGGGCGATGCCGAGCTGGTCCGCGATCACCGAGTGCCCGTGCACGACCTGCTCACCGCCGAGCACGGTCAACAGCCGCGTCGCGACATCGGCTCCGTTCGGCCCGCGGAACGCGTGGCGTGTGGTGAGGCGCCGCCACACCTCCCACCACTCCACGATGTCGTCGGACGCCAGCACGTCCTGGATGTTCTCGTTGATCTCCTCGATGTCCCCGCCCCACACCAGGTACTCGAGGGTGTCGGAGTGCATCAGCAGGTGGTCGCCGACCAGTTCGACCGCGGGACGGGACGTGAGCCACTCGATGTGCTCGTCGGTGACCGCCTCCTGATCGGTGAGCTGGCCGCCGTTCATCTCCCAGCTCCGGGAGAAGCTGCGCGGACCGAAGTCGGACGGGACTTCGGTCTCGCCGAAGCGGTGCATGCCGAGCAGCAGGATCTCGTGGTTGCCGAGCAGCGCCTGCACCTGGCCGCCCGCCTCGGCGGCCTCTTCGGACAGGCGCATGACCAGGTCGATCACGCCGATGCCGTCTGGCCCACGGTCCACGAAGTCACCGAGGAACCACAGGTGGTCCTCACCGCCGGACCAGTTCGCCTCGTCGTCGACCAACCCGGCGTCGGCGAGCGCGGCGAGCAACTCGTCGAGATGCCCGTGCACGTCACCGACCACGTAGGTCGACGGTCCTTCTTCCTGCACACCGCGACACTATGCCAGGCCGAAATCGTCCGCTTCCCAGTCGGCAAAAAGCTGCCGCCGTCAGGCCGGGAACGGGTCGTCCACGTTCCCGACCAGGTCAGCGACCGAATCGATGACCCGGCTGGGCCGGTAGGGAAATCGCTCGGCCGTTTCCGGGTTCGAAATGCCGGTGAGCACGAGAATCGTGCGCAAACCGGCCTCGAGTCCGGACCGGACGTCGGTGTCGAGGCGGTCGCCGATCATGAGGGTGGACTCCGAGTGCGCACCGAGGGCGTTCAGCGCGGACCGCATCATCAACGGGTTCGGCTTGCCGACGAAGTACGGCGCGTGGCCGGTGGCCTTCTCGATCAGTGCCGCGACCGAGCCGGTGGCGGGCAGCGAGCCCTCTCGGGACGGGCCGGTCGAGTCCGGGTTGGTGGCGATGAACCGGGCGCCCTGCTCGATCAGCCGGATCGCCGTGGTGATCGACGTGAAGCTGTACGTGCGGGTCTCGCCGAGCACGACGTAGTCGGGGTCGCGGTCGGTGAGCACATAGCCGACCTCGTGCAGCGCGGTGGTCAGGCCGGCCTCGCCGATGACGAACGCCGAACCGTCCGGGCGCTGCGAGTCGAGGAACTTCGCGGTCGCGAGCGCGGAGGTCCAGATCGACTCCTCCGGCACGTCGAGGCCGGTGCGGTGCAGGCGCGCCCGCAGGTCACGCGGGGTGTAGATGGAGTTGTTGGTGAGTACGAGGAACTGGTTGCCCTTGGCGCGCAGCTCTTCGAGCAGCTTGTCCGCCCCCGGGATGAGGTGCTCCTCGTGCACCAGCACCCCGTCCATGTCCATCAGGTAGGTCCACTTGCGCGGTTCGGCCATGCCTCCATTGTCGCGGCTACGCCGTGAACATCCACCTCGGCCGCCTTCACGGCGAGAAACACCGGGTCGCCGGGGGCCAGGGCGAGGTCGGCGACTGCGGCCGGGGTGAGGTCGGCGGTGAGTCCGTCGGCGGGGCCGCTGGCGGGATGGCCGACGGCACGCACGCGGACGACGTCACCGCGTGGTTCGAGGGCACCGACCGTGGCGGGGAAGACGTTGCGGGGGCTGCCTTGTGGCCGTTCGGTGTGGACGGCCACCGCGGCTGGGCGGAACACGGCCACAGCCGGTTCACCCTCGACGACGTCCTCGCTGTGCGCGCCCGCGACCGGGGTGCCGTCGGCGGTGACGAGGCCGTCCGCGGTGGCGACCCCGGCGATCAGGTCCAGTCCGGCGATGCGTGCGGCGAACGGGGTGCGCGGTGCGGAAAGGACGGTCTTCACCGCGCCCTGCTCGACGATGCGGCCCTGGTCGAGGACCAGCACGCGGTCGGCGAGCACGAGCGCGTCGAGCGGGTCGTGGGTGACGAGCACGACCTGGGTGTCCTGGTTGGCGCGCAGCACGCGACGGACCAGGCCGCGCAGGGCGGGCGCGGCGTCGACGTCGAGGGCGGCGAAGGGTTCGTCGAGCAGCAGCAGCGCGGGGTCGGCGGCGAGGGCCCGGGCGAGCGCGACGCGCTGCTGCTGCCCGCCGGACATGGCTCGCGGTCGGCGGTCCGCCAGCGGCGCCGCGTCCACTTCGGTCAACAGCGCTCGCGCTTTCTCGTCCGCCGCGTTGCGTTTGTCCCCGAGGGCACGCGGACCGAAAGCGACGTTGCCGAGTGCGGTCAGGTGCGGGAAGAGCAGCGGGTCCTGTGAGAGGAGCCCGACCCGGCGGTCACAGGGACGGACAAACGTCGATTTGTCGACAAGTGTCCTGCCGTTGGCGACGAGATGCCCCTGATCGGGCCTGATCAGCCCGGCGAGCACGTCGAGCAGCGTGGACTTGCCCGCACCGTTGGGCCCGAGCACGGCGACCACCTCGCCCGGTGCCGCGGCGAACGCGACCTCCAGCCGGAACTCGCCGCGGGTGACGGTGACGTCGACGTCGATCACAGGCGGCCCTCCACGGCTCGGGGCCGGGCCACGGCGATGACCACGACAGCGACGATGACGAGCAGCAACGACAGCGCGACCGCGCCGTCCACATCGGTCTCGCCGAGCGTGTAGACCTCGAGCGGCAGTGTCCTGGTCACGCCCTCGAGCGACCCGGCGAACGTGATGGTGGCGCCGAACTCGCCGAGCGCACGGGCGAACGACAGCACGAGACCGGACCCGAGCGCGGGCAACAGCAGGGGCACGGTGACACGGCGGAACACCGTCCATGGCCGCGCGCCCAGGGTCGCGGCGACCGTCTCGTACCGCTCCCCCGCGGTGCGCAACGCACCTTCCAGCGCCACCACGAGGAACGGCATGGCGACGAACGTCTGCGCGATCACCACCGCGGCGGTGGTGAACGGGATGCGCCAGCCGAACAGGAAGTCGAAGAACTGCCCGGCGAACCCGTTGCGCCCCAACAGGTACAGCAACGCGAGCCCGCCGACGACGGGCGGCAGCACCAGCGGCAGCAGCACGACCGCCCGCAGCAGTCGGATGCCGGGCACGTGCGCACGGGCGAGCACGACGGCCAGCGGGCCACCGAGCACGAGGCACAACACCGTCGACGCGGCCGCCGTCCGCAACGACAGCTCAAGGGCGGCGAGCGCCGACGGGGAGGTCACCAGCGCGGGGAAGTCCGCGAGATCGGTACGGGTGACGAGCCCGACGATCGGCAGCACCACCAACGCCAGCGCCAGGCAGGCGGGAACCCAGAGCAGCGCGGGAACCGCGGTGCTGGTCCGCCTCCGGCTGGTGCTGGTAGTCACGGGACGACGAACCCGACCTTCTCCAACTCGGCCTTGCCCGTCTCGCTCGTGACCAGGTCGACGAACTCCTTGGCGAGGTCAGCCTGTGGCGCGTCCTCGAGCACGGTGATCGGGTAGGCGTTGACCGCCGCCTGCGACTCGGGGAAGGCGATGCCCTTCACTTTGTCGCCCGCGGAGTTCACGTCGGTGACGTAGACGAGACCGGCGTCCGCCTCGCCGGTCCGGACCTTGTTGAGCACGGACTTGACGTCCTGTTCCTCGCTGACGGGTGTGATCGTGCTCCCGGTGGCCTGCTCGATCTTCTCGGTCGCCGCACCGCACGGCACCTGCGGCGCGCACACGACCACGACGACACCGTCGTTGGCGAGGTCGGCGAAGGAGGCGATGCCCGCGGGGTTGTCCGGCGGCACGGCGATGGCGAGCTCGTTGGTGGCGAAGACCACCGGCGTCCCCGCGGCCAGCCCGGCGTCGGTCACCTTCTTCATGTTCTTCTCGTCGGCGGAGGCGAACACGTCCGCGGGCGCGCCGTTGGTGATCTGCTGGACGAGCGCCGACGACCCGGCGAAGCTGATCTTCACGTCCACCCCCGGGTGCTCGGCCTCGAACGTCGCCTCCAGCGCGGTGAACGAGTCGGTGAGCGAGGCGGCGGCGAGCACGGTCAGCGTCCGCGCGCCCGTCCCGTCGGCAGCCCCCGCGTCGGACGACGAGCATCCGGCCAGCAGGAGCCCGGCGGCAACGACGGTCGCACCCAGCTTGCGCATGAAACCTCCTCAGGGGACCTCGACGGCGACGGAGGTCGCCTTGACGACCGCGACGGCCAGCGAGCCGGGCTCGAGCCCCAGCTCGCGGACCGCTTCCGCGCTCAGGAGTGACACGACTCGGTAGGGCCCGCACTGGATCTCGACCTGGGCCATCACGGTGTCGGCGACGACGTTGGTGACGAGCCCGACGAACCGGTTGCGCGCGGATCGCCCCACGCTCGTCGGGTCGTGCACGTCGGCGGCGTTGTCCCGCGCGAACGCGGCCAGCGCGGCACCGTCGACGACCTTCCGACCGGCGGAGTCGACACCGGCGGACAACTGCCCGCCGTCCACCCACCTGCGAACGGTGTCGTCGCTGACCCCGAGCAGTCGAGCTGCCTCGGACATCCGAAACTGCGGCATGAGAGCGAGGATATATCCGCAAACGCGGAACCACGAAGCGCGGCTAACCTGTGAGGTGTGACCACCGTCCGAGTGCGCTACTTCGCGGGCGCCCGAGGCGCGGTCGGCCTCTCCGAGGAGACCGTGTCCGTGTCTGAAGACGCCACCGTGCAGGCCCTGGTGACCGACCTCGGCACGAGGCACGGCGAGAAACTCACCCGCGTACTGACGGCCTGCAGCTTCCTGCTGGACGGCGTGGCGGTCCGAGACCTGTCGACGCCCATCCCGGCCGGCTCGGAAGTGGACATCCTGCCCCCGTTCGCCGGCGGCTGACGCACCTCACCGCACACTGACCTGACGACCGCCCGGCCACTCGGCCGGGCCCACCGAACGCGGCCCCGACACGCCGTGGCCTGCCCATTGATCGTCGTCGTGCAATGCGGGCGCACACTCTCACGTTCCGCACAACTGTCCGCTGATAGCGAAAAGATGCGGTGAATGGTGACTTGCGGCACGATCAAGGTGATCGACAAGGACGGTTACCAGCCGACGACGGCATGGGAACGGCGCCATAGTCGCGCCCCTTACTGCCCTCCTTCATGGGAGATCATTCCGCGCGGACATTGACCCGGCCTTTGCAGCAGGTAACGGAGTGATTTCAGCACGCAGTCGCCCTAGCCTTCAGACATGCTTCCGCAACGTGACACACCACTCAGCAAGAGTGAATTATCCAGCTGTGATCACGGGGTTATAACAGCCCCAATTCTGGCTCTGACCTGCGATTACTCGTCTCATCGCAGTACCCCGAATAGTGTTACTGTGACGACGGTCACAGCCCTTACAATTTTGCAAGATGCTTTTGGATACGTACCGTCGCTCTCTGGTTGGCCCCGACCAACTGGCAGGACCCAAGTGCCCGGAGCGTCATCCCGATCCGGCGGGCACGAAGGAGATATCCCCCGACTGAAAGAAAGCCTCCGGATCGGGACACAGGGTCTTACCGACCCTTTGGTGGACGCAGGGGCAGAGACAGAAATGGCGTATCGAGGCATTCACCGCAAGCCGTCTACCTCCCTTCGTCGCACCATCGCTCGCGTCGTCGTTGCCGGCGTCGCGGTCGGTGCGCCACTGGCGGTGGCTCCCGCCTTCGCGTCTGCCGACCCCGTCAACTGGGACGCGATCGCCGAGTGCGAGAGCGGCGGCAACTGGAGCATCAACACCGGCAACGGCTACTACGGCGGTCTGCAGTTCAAGCAGAGCACGTGGGAGGCCAACGGCGGGACCGGCAACCCGGCGAACGCGTCGCGTGAGGAGCAGATCCGGGTCGCGAACAACGTGCTGGAGACGCAGGGCATTGGCGCGTGGCCGGTGTGCGGCGCCCGCGCGGGTGCCAGCGGCGGTGGCGGCGGTGCCGCTCCGCAGCAGCAGCAGCAGCAGAGCGCGCCGGTCCAGTCCCAGCGCGAAGAGGCTCCGGCCCCGGCCGCCGCCCCGGCGGCTCCGGTGCTGGTCAAGTCGAACCCGAAGGGCGACTACACGGTCGTCGCGGGCGACTCCCTGTCGAAGATCGCCACCGAGAAGAAGGTGGCCGGCGGCTGGCAGGCGCTGTACGAGAAGAACAAGCAGTTCATCGGCGACCCCAACCTGATCGTCCCCGGTCAGAAGATCGCCACCAAGTGAGCTAGCTGGTTCACGGGAGAAGGACTCCACCGCGATCCCCCGGCGGTGGAGTCCTTCTTTGTCGGTGGTGCGGGCTACGGTCCGGCCCATGAACCGAACGGACCGGCTGTACGGGATCGTCGAGGACCTGCGGGCGGCCGCGCCGCTGCGGCGCAGTGCCCGCCAACTCGCCGACCGGTACGAGGTCAGCGTCCGCACCATCGAGCGTGACATCAGCGCGTTGCAGCAGGTCGGCGTGCCGATCTACGCCGACACCGGTAGGCGTGGGGGCTACGCCATCGACGCGGCGCGTACGCTGCCGCCGCTCAACTTCACCCCTGCCGAGGCGGTCGCCGTGTCGGTCGCGTTGAAACAGGCCGCGGGCTCCCCGTTCGCGCGGGCCGCGGGCAGCGCGCTGCGCAAGATCATGGCGGCCATGCCGGCAAACGAGGCATCGGCTACGCGGGAGTTGGCAGGCCGGGTCGGCTTCCTGTTCCCGGAGACCGAGGCACCGACCATTCCCGTCGTCATCGAGGACGCGCTGGCCGCACGGCACGTGCTTCGGCTCGACTACGTCGACAAACGCGGCACGCCGACCGAGCGGCTCGTCGAGCCCGTCATGTTCGTCGCCAATGAGGAGTACTGGTACCTGGTCGGCTGGTGCCGTCTGCGGGACCAGCTGCGAGCCTTCCGGCTCGACCGGGTGGTCGCCGTCCACGACACCGGCGAGTCCGTGCCCGACCGCCCTACCGAGGACCTCAACCTGCCCTACCACGTGACGCAGGCCACAGCATTCACGTGATTCGGCCGGGAAACACCGACAGGACGTTGTCGCCGACGAGTCCGATCGTGGTGCCACACACGAAATGAGGAGGCACCACATGGCACACGGCACCGTCGACTGGTTCCAGATCGACACCGACGACACCCAGGGCACCGAACAGTTCTACGGCGCGCTGTTCGACTGGACCTTCGCCAACGACCCCGACAGCCCCGGCTACCGGGTCGTCACGGCGAAGAACGCGAACGGTCCGCAGGGCGGCGTGTCCGCGGGCACTCGGAACCGCGCCACGTTCTTCGTGGTCGTGTCGGACGTGGCCGCGACCGCCGCGCAGGCCGAGGAACTCGGCGGCAAGGTGGTCGACCCGCCGACGACGACACCGAACGGTCTGACCTTCGCGCACCTGCTCGACCCGGCAGGCAACCACGTCGGCATCTACTCGCCACCCGGTCAGTGACCGGGTGGTGTCCCGAGTCGGAAGTCGGTGCGCTTGTCGGCGGATCCAGGTTTCCGCTGGGCCGTCGGGACAGCGATGCCGAACCTTCGACTCGGGACACTAGGGGCAGTTGACCCACTCGTCGGTGCCGTCGGTGAAGGTCTGGTGCTTCCAGATGGGCAGCCGGGCCTTCACGTCGTCGACGAGGTCGGCGCAGGCGGCGAACGCCTCCGCACGGTGTTCGCCCGCCACGGCGCAGGCCAGCGCCACGTCACCGATCGCGAGAGGGCCGATGCGGTGGCTGACGGCGACCGCCCGCACACCCCGGTGGCGCGCGGCCACGTCGGCGGCCACCGCCTCGATCACGGACTTCGCGCTCGGGTGGCCCTCGTAGTCGAGAGTGGTGACGCCCTTGCCGCCGTCGTGGTCGCGGACCACGCCCGCGAACGTGACCACCGCACCGGCGGCGTCGTCGCCGACCAGGGCGGCGTGCTCCTCCACGGAGATGGGCGACTCGCTGATCTCCGCACGCATGACCTGCGCGGCGGGCCAGGAGACCGGCTTGTGGTCGCCGCCGCGCAGCTGGTCGACGGCGTGCGAGAGCACACCCTCCAGGACGCCGAGGCCGTCTTTCACGCCGCCGGACGAGCCAGGCAGGTTGATCACCAGCGTCCGGCCGACGACACCGGCCACGCCGCGGGACAGCACGGCCGTCGGGACCTTCGGCAAACCGGCGTCGCGGATGGCGTCGGCGAGGCCGGGAATCTCGTAGTCGAGGAGGCGCCGGGTCATTTCCGGGGTCGCGTCGGTCGGGCTGATGCCCGTGCCGCCGGTCGTGATGACCACGTCGGCACCGACCGCGTCCCGCAGCGCCGCCAGCACGGGCTCACCATCCGGGACCACCACCGGATCGGGCACCTCGAACCCGCGTGAACGCAGCCAGGCGACGATCACGGGTCCGGTCGTGTCCTCGTACACACCGGCGGCGGCTCTGTTCGACGCAGCGATGACGACAGCGGTGCTCATCGGCCCTCCGGTCGGGTCCAGACCCCGGTCTTGCCGCCCTCCTTGCGCTCGACACGCACCTCGGACAGCACAGCGGCCGGGTCGACGGCCTTGATCATGTCGTGGAGCGTGAGGCCGGCGACCGTCACCGCGGTCAGCGCCTCCATCTCGACACCGGTCTGGCCGCTCGTGCGGACCGTCGCGGTGATGGCCACCGAGTCCGCACCCAGGTCGAAGTCGACGGTCACGCCGGTGATCGCCAGCGGGTGGCACAGCGGGACCAGGTCCGGGGTCCGCTTGGCGCCCATGATCCCGGCGACGCGGGCCACCGCCAGCGCGTCGCCCTTCTTCAGGCCGTTCGACGCCAGCAGGCCGATGACCTCGGCCGTGGTGTGCACCTGGCCGGACGCCACCGCGACTCGCGACGTGACCGACTTGCCGGTCACGTCCACCATCCGCGCGGCACCCGACTCGTCGACGTGCGTCAGGTCGCTCACATAGTCGATGCTAGCCAGCCGCGGCGCGGGCGACGGCCTCGGCCACCGCGGGGGCGACCGCCGAGTCGAACACGCTGGGCACGATGAACGACGCGTTCAGGCGGTCGCCGTCCACCACGTCCGCGATGGCGTCCGCCGCGGCCAGGAGCATCGTGTCGGTGATGCCGCGGGCCTGGGCGTCCAGCAGGCCGCGGAACACACCGGGGAACGCCAGGACGTTGTTGATCTGGTTCGGGTAGTCACTGCGGCCCGTCGCCACCACCGCGGCGTGCTTCTGCGCCTCGAGCGGGTCGATCTCCGGGTCGGGGTTGGCCAGCGCGAACACGATCGCGTCCTTGGCCATGGTGGCGACCGCCTCGGCGCCGAACAGGTTCGGCGCGGACACGCCGATGAACACGTCCGCGTCGGCCAGCGCGTCGGTCAGCTTGCCGGTCACCAGGTCGCGGTTGGTGTTCTGGGCGAGCCACGTCAGGTTCGGGTCGAGGTCGCCACGGTCCGGGTGGACGATGCCGTTCACGTCGACCGCGATGATGTCGCGCGGGCCCTTCTGCAGCAGCAGCCGGATGATCGCCGAGCCCGCGGCACCCGCGCCGCACACCACGATCTTGGCGTCCGCCATGTCCTTGCCGACCACCCGCAGCGCGTTGCGCAGCGCGCCAACCACCACGATCGCGGTGCCGTGCTGGTCGTCGTGGAAGACGGGGATGTCGAGCAGCTCACGCAGCCGGGCCTCGATCTCGAAGCAGCGCGGCGCGGCGATGTCCTCGAGGTTGATGCCGCCGTACACGGGCGCGATCAGCTGTACCGTGCGGATGATCTCCTCGGTGTCCTGGGTGTCCAGGCAGATCGGCCACGCGTCGACGCCGGCGAACTTCTTGAACAGCGCCGCCTTGCCCTCCATCACCGGAAGCGCGGCGGACGGGCCGATGTTGCCGAGACCGAGGACCGCGGAACCGTCGGTGACGACCGCGACCGTGTTCCGCTTGATGGTCAGGCGGCGGGCGTCGGCCGGGTTCTTCGCGATGGCCTGGCTGATCCGGGCCACGCCCGGCGTGTACGCGCGGGACAGGTCGTCGCGGTTGCGAAGCTGGACCTTCGACGCGATCTCGATCTTGCCGCCGAGGTGGATGAGGAAGGTCCGGTCCGACACCTTGCGGACGGAGACACCGGGCAGCTCCTCGAGCGCGGCGGTGATCTCCTCGGCGTGGTCGGACGAGTGTGCGTTCGCGGTGATGTCGACGACGATGCGGTCCGAGTGGGACTCGACGACGTCGAACGCGGTGATCACCGCGCCGGCCCGGCCGGCCGCGCCGGTCAGGTCGCCCGCGGCACTCGCCGACGGCGGTGCCTCGACGCGGACGGTGATGGAGTAGCCAGGACCTGGAACCGGCATGTCGGGGACCTACTTGTTGATCTCGGTCTGCGGGTGTGTGTACGGCACCGAATCGAGCGGGAAGACCAGGTCACCCCACGGAGCCAGCGCGCCCTGGCGGTCCGCGGCGAGCTCGCTCACGGGGTGGTTGCCGTGGTCGTCGTCCGCAGGCCAGTGCGGGTCGATGCGGTGGTCGTTGGCGCCCTTCTTGGCCACGCGTCCTCCTTCAGCTCGGGTGTCCAGAGATTACCGGAGCGCGGTCCACCATCCGTCGCGTATACCGTGGTCCGGTGCCCGGTCTCACGCTCAACGACTGGCTGCGTGCCCAGGACGACGCCACGCTGGCCGCCCTCCTGTCCGCGCGCCCCGACCTGGCCACTCCCCCGCCGCCGGATTCCGTGGTCCTGGCGGCGCGGGCCGCGACCAGGGCCTCGGTGACCAGGGCCGCCGAAGGACTCGACACCTTCACGCTCGCCGTGCTGGACGCCCTGGTGGTGGCGGACGCGGACAAGGCGCCGGTGACCGAGGAGCGGGTCCGGGAGATCGTCGGGCGGGACGTGGACCCGCTGCGCGTCCGGGAGGCGCTGGACACGCTGGTGCGGCTCGCGCTGGCGTGGGGCACGGACGAACTGTCGGTGGCACCCGCCGCACGGGAGGCGGGTGGGCTGTTCCCCGCGGGCCTGGGCAGGCCGTCGCCCCCGCTGGACGGGGTGAACATCGCGGGCATGCTCGCGGAGCTGCCGGAGGCGGAGCGGCGGCTGCTGACCACGCTCGCGCACGGCTCGCCGCTGGGCCGTACGAAGGACGCGGGCGTGGAGGTGCCGCTCGACGAGGCCACCACCCCGGTGCAGCGGCTGCTGGCCATGGGGCTCCTGCTGCGGCGCGACGCCGAGACCGTCGAGCTGCCGAGGCAGGTGGCGCTCGTCATCCGCGGCGACAGCCCGCTCGGGACCGTGAAGCTGGACGAACCGGCGCCCGCCACCAAACAGCACCAGTCGTCCACTGTGGACGCCACGGCCGCCGGTGAGGCCCTGGAGTTCCTGCGCCGCACGGAGATGCTGGTCCGCCTGTGGTCGGCCGAACCGGCCGGGGTGCTGAAGGCGGGCGGGCTCGGCGTGCGGGACCTGCGCAAGCTCGCCCGCGAGCTGGACACCGACGAGCGGGGCGTCGGGCTGATCGCGGAGGTGCTCTTCGCGGCGGGCATGGTCGCCGACAGCGCGTCGGCGACGACACCGGAGTGGATGCCGACCACGGTGGTCGACCCGTGGCTGACCGCCACCCCGGCGAACCAGTGGGCGACGCTCGCCGCGGCGTGGCTGGACATGCCCCGGCTGCCGGGCCTCGCCGGCATGCGGGACGCGAAGGACAAGGTGCTGGCACCGCTGTCCGACGACCTGCGGCGCCCGCCCGCGCCCGCGGAGCGCCGCCGGATTCTGTCGGCGCTCGCCGAGTTCCGGGCGGGAACGGGCGTCGCGGCACCGGACGACCTCGCCGCCGTGCTGGCGTGGCGAGCGCCGCGGCGCGGTGGGCGGCTGCGGGACGAGATCGTGCGGTGGACGCTCTCCGAGGCCACCACGATGGGGCTGGTGGCGCTCGGCGCGCTGACCGGTGCCGGGCGGGCGCTGCTGGACGACGGTCCGGCCGCGGCCGCGAAGCGGATGGCCGACTCGATGCCGGAACCGCTGGACCACGTCCTGGTGCAGGCCGACCTGACGGTCGTCGCGCCCGGACCACTGGAACCCGCGCTGGCGGTCGACATCGGGCAGGTGGCGGACGTCGAGTCGGCGGGCAGCGCGACGGTGTACCGGGTAACGGAGTCGTCGGTGCGGCGGGCCCTCGACGCCGGGCGGACGGCCGAGGAGCTGCACGAACTGTTCGGCACGCGGTCGCGGACGCCGGTGCCGCAGTCGCTGACCTACCTCATCGACGACGTGGCGCGGCGGCACGGCCGGTTGCGTGGTGGCACCGCCGCGTCGTTCCTGCGCTGCGACGACCCGGTGCTGCTGGCCGAGGTCTCCGCACACCCGGCCGCGGCCCGGCTGGAGCTGCGGAAGATCGCGCCGACCGTACTGGTCAGCCCGGTGCCGCTGGCGGACGTGCTGGAGGAGCTGCGCGGAGCGGGCTTCGCGCCCGCGGCCGAGGACGCGCACGGTCAGGTGCTGGACCTGCGGCCGTCGGGACTGCGGCTGCCCGCACCGGCCAGGTCACGACGTCCCGGCGCCATGGCACCGGCTTCGCCGGAACGGTTGCAGGCGATGGTCGAGCAGCTGCGCTCCGGGGACATGGCCGCGGGCACCAAGCGCGGGCGGACGGTGTCGCTCACGGCGGGCACGGGGGCGACGGACACGGCCGCGACACTGGCGCTGCTGCGGGAGGCCATCGAGCAGAACAGCCAGGTGTGGATCGGGTTCGTCGACTCGCGCGGCGTGGCGAGCCAGCGGGTGGTGGACCCGTTCCGCGTCGGAGGCGGGGTGCTCGAGGGGCGGGACGTGACCCACGGGGCGGTGCGGCAGTACCCGTTGCACCGGATCACCTCGGCGTCGCTCGTGGAGAGCTGAGCCGGTCTCGAGCGGGGTTCGAGCAGACGGGTGCACCGTCCCGTCATGGCAACGGACCTGTTGGCGCGGGCGGACACCATCGACGGCGGTGTGCGCGCCCTGCTGTCCCGCTTGGATCTCACCCGCACCGACGACGAGCACGAGCGGATGCTGGACGCGTTGATGGGTGTGAGCCGCGCTGCGGACGCGCTGCGCGCTCTGGCTCGCGGCGACCTGGCGACGGCGCACGAGGCGACACGGTCGATGGCGTACTACGCGCGCCGGGCCCATGGCGAATGAGTAGCGGGGCCTGAAACTGACAAGTCTCGCTCCCGTGTGCCGAGAGCGAGACTCGCTACGTGTCCTGTCAGCCCGCGCGGGCGCTCATCCGCTGGTGCATGGCGTGTTCGACCAGCGTGATGAGGGTTTCCTTCGTGGACTCCCGATCCCGGGCGTCACACGTCACGATCGGCACCGTCTGCTCGATCGTCAACGCGTCCCGCACATCATCGATCCGGTGGTGGAGCACCCGGTCGAAACAGTTCAGGGCCACGATGTAGGGCAACCCGCGGTCCTCGAAGAAATCGATCGACGCGAACGCATCGGCCAGACGACGGGTATCCACCAACACCACCGCACCAATAGCACCCCGGACCAGGTCATCCCACATGAACCAGAACCGATGCTGACCCGGCGTACCAAACAAATACAAAATCAGATCGCTGTCCAACGACACACGACCAAAATCCATCGCAACCGTGGTAGTGACCTTGTTCGGGGTGTTCGACAGGTCATCCACGTCCACGCTGGCCTCGGTCATCACGGCCTCAGTCGTCAACGGAACAATCTCCGACACCGAACCGACCAAAGTCGTCTTACCCACCCCGAAACCACCAGCGACCACGATCTTCGCCGAAGTCGTCGGCTGCGGTGCGGACCCGCCACGCTGGCCGAGGGGACTAGAGCCTGCGGAGACCACTGAGCACCCTTTCCATGAATTCGATCGACGGCCGGTCGCCGACGACCATGCCGCTCTGATGGATCAGGACCAGTCCCATACCGGCCATGTCTCCAATCAGCACTCTGGCGACGCCGAGCGGGAGCCGCAGGTGGGCGGCCACCTCCGCGACGGACCTGGTGTCCAGGCACAGGCCACAGATGGACCTGTGCTCCGGCAGCACCGCCGCGTCCGGCGACTTCCCCCGCTCGCTGGTCGACACCAGCGCCTCGATCGCAAGATCATAATCGGACCGGGTCCGGCCGCCCGTCCTGGTGTACGGACGAACCAGTGAACCGGTCTCGTGCGACGCGGAGCCACCGGCGCCCCTCGCGTCGCCGCCGAGGAGTTCCTCGGCACCCCACGCCCCGCTGTTGTGCACACCGCTGTTGTAGACGTTGTTGTGCGCACCGCTGTGGCGAACCCCGCTGTCGGAGACCCCGTCCCGGCCGACCGTGGGAATCTCCTTGCTGTCCCATGTCGACTGCGCCGGAATCCCGGAGTCCCCGTACAGCGTCGCCCCCGGGCCACCGAAAAGCCTGGCCCGGAAGCCGTCGACGTCGAACCTGTTGGGCGCTTCGCCGACGTCGTGCTCGGGGAGGTCCTCCCACCCTTTCTCCGGCATGTCTACTCCCCGTTACCTGCGCTGAGCGCCCTGAAGCTGTGCTCGCAGCTCCGGGGTCATCTGCTGGCCGACCCTCTCGACCAGCAACGTCATCTCGTACGCCACCAGCCCGATGTCGCAGTTCGGCGCCGCCAGCACGGAGAGACACGAACCGTCGGAGATCGACATCAGGAACAGGTACCCGCGGTCCATCTCGACCACGGTCTGGTTGACGCCACCCGCCTCGAAGCACCTCGCGGCGCCCTGCGTGAGGCTGACCAGGCCGGACGAGACGGCGGACAGCTGTTCGGCGCGGTCACGTGGCAGTCCCTGGGACCCGGCCAGCAACAGGCCGTCTGCTGACACGACCACGGCGTGCGCCACGCCAGGAACCTGACGGACGAAATCTGTGATAAGCCACCCGAAGCTGCCGGGCTGCTGTGCGGACGCGGTCGTCACTCCTGCTCCTCGTCTTGACGGCTCTGCTCCGAACCGGATTGGTCACCAGCGTATGCCTCGATGAGCGCGTGGCGCCCCCGCCTTACGCCCTGTTGGAAGCTTGACATGCGGCCCCTCACGGCGTCAGCGGAACGTGGTGGAAGGGGCGGCGCCGTGGGGTGCTGCGGCCCGGTCGTCTCCTTCGCCTCGTGCCTCGGCGCGGCCGATCCGGGCACCAGGTGCGCCTTCGGCACCCGCTTGGGCAGGCCGGCGTTGGTGGTGGTGTCCGGAGCCTTGTCCTCGAGCAGAGCCTGCGCGGCGAGCCAGCCGTCGTCACCCGGCGAGGTCCACGGGGTGGGTTCGACGGGCTCGGCCTCACGCTGCGCATGACCGTTGCCGTTGACGCTCCCATTGTGCCCGTTGCCGTTCACGACGGTGTCGGCGCCCGGTTCGGGCTCTCGCGGCGGGGCGGACCCGGTGTCGGCGGCCTCGAACCACTGCGACAGGACGGCCTCGTAGATGGGCAGGCGCTCGGTCGGCGCGTCGACGTTCAGCTCCGCCTCGGTCGGCGACGTGCCGCCGCCCACGTACGGCTGGTAGACCGTCGGCTCGTCGGTCGGGGGCTCCGGCAGCGGGTCGCCGAAGAGAGCCGTCCCGGTGTCCTCGATGTCGTGGCGGCCGTTCTGCGGCGCGTGCGGCTCCGCGGCCGGCATGCCGTTGGCCGTGGCCTCGGCGCCGCCCTCGAGCCCGGGGTCGAACGGCGGGTAGCTCGACAGCTCGGCCGGTGTGCGGTCCTGCGTCGTGTCACCGGGGACCTGTGCCCCCTCTGGGCGGATCCGGGGCATGCCGCCGGTGAACGCGCCCGCGATGCCGCTGTTGCGGGTCGGGGCGTTGGTCGGCGGGTTTAGCTGGGCCTCCGTGCTGGTCTGCTCGGCGATGGCGGCCAGCGAGCCGGTGGTGGACGGCGCGGCCATGGACCTCGGCGCGGCGCCGATCGGCTGCACCAGGTCGGCCGGGACGTTGATGCGGGCGATCAGGCCGCCCTCGATGTCCTCGTTGTCCCGCAGCCGCACGGTGACGTTGTGTCGCTTGGCCAGGCGCGCGACCACGTACAGACCCATTCGCCGGGTCACCGCGACGTCGAGGTCCGGCGGGTCGGCGAGACGGGCGTTGGTGGCCGCGATCTCGTCGTCCGACATGCCGACGCCCTGGTCGGTGATCTGGATGGCGAGTTCCTTCTTGCGGGTCATGGCCAGCCGGACGATGACCTTCTTGTCGGCCGGCGAGAAGAAGGTGGCGTTGTCCAGAAGTTCCGCGATGACGTGCACGAGGTCGGAGACCGCGCGGCCCTGGACGGCGACGTCCGGTGCCGAGGCCACCTCGATGCGGGCGTAGTGCTCGACCTCGGACACGGCCGCGCCGACCACGTCGGAGGCGGGCACCGGCCGCGACAGCTGCCGCGACAGGCCGGTGCCGGAGAGCACCAGCAGGGACTCCGAGTTCCGCCGCATACGGGTCGCGAGGTGGTCCAGCTCGAACAACGACGCCAACTGGTCCGGGTCCTGCTCGTCCTGCTCCAACCGGTCGATCAGCGCCAGCTGGCGTTCGACCAGTGCCTGCGACCGACGCGACAGGTTGACGAAGATCGAGTTGATGTTGTCGCGGAGGAGTGCCTGCTCGGTCGCCATCAGGACCGCCTGCTCCTGCACCGCGTCGAAGGAGCG
Organism: Actinophytocola sp. NPDC049390; assembly: GCF_044466355.1. Taxonomy (NCBI): domain Bacteria; kingdom Bacillati; phylum Actinomycetota; class Actinomycetes; order Pseudonocardiales; family Pseudonocardiaceae; genus Actinophytocola; species Actinophytocola sp. NPDC049390. The sequence continues at coordinate 68,429 of NZ_JBITMQ010000007.1, read as the reverse complement.
GGCGAGCTGACCCGTCTCCTCCCTGGTGAACACGGGCACGGGCTCGACGGCGTTCTTGGAGGCGGCGACCGGGTCCGGGTCGGCGAGGATCCGGCGGACGGTCTGCGGCAGTCGCGAGTACGCGACGTCGAGTGCGTTGGACCGCAGCACGCGCAGCGGCTTGAGCAGTGACCGCGCCACCAGCAGCGCCAGGAGGACCGCGAGGAGCAGGAACGCGAGGACGATCGCCGCGTCGCGGAGGGTGGCCTCCTGCTGGTCGTTGCGCAGGGTCGAGATCGAGTCCCGCAGGTCGGACAGCTCGCCGAGCTCGATCGTGCGGTACAGGCCGAGCGTGCTCGTGCCTGCCTGCACGACCGTGTTCGGGTCGGCACCGAGGCTCTGGCCGTTCTCACCGCGGACGAGGATCTGCTGGCGGTTCTGCTTCAGCTGGTCGACCGCCGGGCCCACCAGCGTGTCGTTCAGGCGCTGCAGCTCGGCGGACGTCGCGATGTTGTTGAACGTCGCGAGCGCCGAGTCGTGCCTGGCGACGGCCGCCTGGATCTCGTTCAGGTCGTTGGTCTGGATCGTGTTCTGCTGGGCGGCGACCGCGAGGTAGGAGATCTGCTGGGCGATCTGCGCCTTGGCGGTCGCGATCGCGTTCAGCGCGTTCAGGCGCGGGGTCAGCTGGCCGCCACCGACGTCGGAGCGGGCGAGCTGGCCGACCTGCAGGATGTTGGACACGATGTCGGCATAGATGGAGGCGACGGCGATGCCGTCGAACTCCGACGAGGTCGCCACGTCCCGCAGCGGCTGGAGGCTGTCGAGCCGGAAGAAGATCTTCTCGTACTCGGTGCGGACGTTCGGCTCGGACTCGCCGTAGAAGGCCTCGGCCGCGTCGCGCACGTCGGCGACCGCGTCGTCGGTCGCCTGCTGCTGGGCGTCGATGGGCGCCCGGTCGCCCGCCTGGCCCGCCGCGGCGAACCGGGCGACGACCTGACCTTCCTTCTGGATCTGGTCGGCCGCCACGTAGACCTTCGAGTGCAGCTCGACCTGCTGAAGCAGGTAGTCGAGGTCGTTCGCCTGCTTGATCTGCGTGTACACCCGCAGACCCGCGAACGCGAGCGCCGCGAGCGTCGGCACCAGCAGCACGACCATCAGCTTCGTGGGCAACCGCCACTCACTCAGGCGGAACCGCCTGCGCTTGCCCGGCCGACCTGACGCCTGCTCGGCGCGAATTGCTGCGTTGGCTCGCCGTACGGCGCTGTCGGTCGTACTGTCACCGCCCAACGCACTGTCCCTGGCCACTCCGGACACACTCCCAAGACGCCGTCAGTCAATCGCACACTTCTGTAGCAATCTCACCCGTGTGGCTGACACTGCGGCGCACAGCTTTCCCGTATAGGCAGCACCGGTCAAGGGGACGAGTACCACCACGGACGCACAGAACGGACCACGGGCGACCGTTCAGCACCGCGCGGTGGGCCCCGACAACCCCTCGCTCCGGACCACTGCTCAGACGTACAACGAACCTGCAGGTAGGCGCTTTCGTGCCGTTCCGCGTGCCGGCCTCACCCAAGATCAGCCACCTGGCCCTGGGTGGACTGGACCAGTCAAAACTCTTGACGCTTGCAAAGTGGCAGACGACACACTCACACCAGATGTTCGCCACCGCTCCTAGACTACCGAGCCGCAGCGACCAAGTAGTCACTCTTTGTGATCACAAGTTGTTGACAGTACCCGAACGGGTGGCTATACCTCCCTGCGGGTATACAACAGGTCGCCCTTTAACACGGTGCAGGGGCAGCCCGTGGACGAGGGACATTTCCCAACGCTCGATCGCCGCACAAATTCAAGGCAGGAGACGGCAAGACAATGAATCGTCCAGGCAGAGTCGGTCGGACCAGGCGCGGGTCCGTCCGCGCGGTCGGACTGTTGGCGACCCTCCTCGCGGCCTCCCTCACGGCGGGCTGTGGCCTCTTCGGTGGTTCCGATGAGGCAGAGGGCTCCGGCGACAACGCGGCCGCGGCCTCCGGGCCACTGGAGAAGACCACCCTCAAGGTCGGTGTCATGATCGGCATCGACTGTGCGGGTGCTCAGCTCGCACTGCTCAACGACGCCTTCGCCGACGAGGGGCTCGAGGTCGAGCCCATCACCATCCAGAGTGGCGCGCTCGCGATCCCGTCGCTGGTCTCCGGCGAGTTCGACATCACCTTCGGCAACTGGGTCTCCTTCATCAAGGCCCAGGCCGCCGGCAACGTCGACATGAAGTTCATCGGCGAGTCGTACCTGTCGACACCGAACAGCAACTTCTCCGTCATCGCGGGCAAGGACTCTCAGATCGACAGCCCGAAGGACCTCGAAGGCAAGAAGATCGCGGTCAACGCGAAGGGCAACATCAACGAGCTGCTGCTCCGCGCCGTGCTCGACGCGAACGACGTGGACTTCAACAAGATCAAGGACAACCTGGTCGAGATGCCGTTCCCGAACATGGCGGCCGCGATCAAGAACGGCCAGATCGACGCCGCGGCGACGATCGACCCGTTCGTGACGGCCGCGCAGAAGGAGATCGGCGCGAAGATCGTGTTCGACATGACTGGCGCGGGCCCGACCGAGAACTTCCCGCTGTCCGGCTTCGCCACGAAGAGGGAGTTCGCCGAGCAGAACCCGAACACCATCGCCGCGTTCCAGCGTGCGCTGCTCAAGGGCCAGCAGCTGGCCGCCGACCGCAAGAACGTCGAAGAGGCGCTGCCGAAGTTCGCGAAGATGGACCCGGAGACCGCGGCGATCGTCAAGATCGGCCAGTTCCCGACCACGATCGACCCGAAGCGCGTTCAGCGCGTCGCCGACCTGCTGGTGACGTACGACATGCTGGACAAGAAGCTCGACGTCGAGCCGCTGGTCGTGACGATGCCGTCCGAGAACGGTTAGTAACCGATCCGAATGTCACGCCTGGTCAGAAACATCCTCGGAACGGTCGGCGTGCTCGCGTTCTGCGAGCTCGTCGGCCGTTCCGGCTTGGTGGACCCCAACCAGCTCCCACCACCGTCGGTGATCGGTGCCCGGCTGGTCGAGATGTTCAACGACTACGAGTTCTCCGTCGACGTGGTCGAGACGGTCTCGAGCTGGGCCGTGTCGATCGTCATCGCGACGCTCATCGCGGTCCCGCTCGGCATGCTGTTCGGGAGCGTGCCAGTCATCGGCTCCGCCACCAGCGCGATCGTCGAGTTCCTGCGGCCGATTCCGTCCGTGGCGCTGATCCCACTGGCACTGATCGCGCTCGGTGACTCGGAGGACGCGAAGATCGCGCTGGCCGTGTTCGGCGCGGTGTGGCCGATCCTGTTCAACACCGTGCACGCGATAGGTGACATCGACCCGGTGCAGATCAACACGGCGAAGGCGTTCAACCTGACGCGGCGGCAGATGTTGACGCAGGTCAAGCTGCCTGCCATCACGCCGTTCGTGCTCACCGGCGTACGGATCTCGGCAGGCATCGCGCTGATCCTCGTGGTGAGCACCGAGGTGCTCGCGGGCAGTGCGGGCGGCCTCGGCAGCTTCATCACCGAGACCGGCACGGGTGGCGCCCAGATGGATCTCGCGATCGCGGGCACCTTCGTCGCCGGCGTGATCGGTTTCGTGATCAACATGATCTTCGAGTGGGTCCAGCGCCGCTGGGTCAACTGGTCGGACGGGGACCGCGCACGATGACCCTCACAGCTGAAACCACGGACAAGAAGGTCACGCGCAAGAGCACCGGCCGACGCCGCCGGGCGTTCGGGGCGCTGGGCAAGTGGGTCGTGTTCGCCGGCTTCGTCGCCGCGTGGCAGGTCGCCACCGTGCTCGCGGAGGACCCGTTCTTCCCGCCGCCCGTGACCATCGGCGAGACCATGGTCGACCTGTGGCTCAGCGGCCCCGCGTCGCAGCTGTGGCTGTCCGAAGCGGTGTTCGGCGACATCGTGCCCAGCCTGTTGCGCCTGCTCGGCGGCTGGGCGGCGGCCGGGATCGTCGGCATCGTGCTCGGCCTCGTGCTTGGCCGGTCGGACAAGCTGCACGACTACTTCTCGCCGACCATCTCGTTCCTGCGGTCGATCCCACCACCGGCACTGCTGCCGGTGTTCCTGGTGCTGTTCCCCATCGGCACCCCCATGCAGCTCGCCACGATCATCTTCGGCGTGATCTGGCCGGTGCTGCTCAACACCATTGACGGTGCGCATACGCTGGACGAGACGGTTGTCGAGACGACCAGGAGCATGCGGCTGTCGAAGCCCCGTTTCCTCGCCACCGTGGTGCTCCCGGCAGCGTTGCCGAAGATCTTCGCCGGCCTACGGGTGAGCCTGTCGCTCGCCCTGATCCTGATGGTCATCTCGGAGCTGGTCGGCTCGACCAACGGCATCGGATACCAGATGATCGGCGATCAACGCGACTTCACGTACGACGAGATGTGGGCCGCGATCGTTCTGCTTGGCATACTCGGGTATGTCCTGAATGTACTGCTGCTCGCCGTGCAGAACCGGGTGATCGGCTGGCACACCAGATCGAAGAGTCTCACCGGGAGGTAGACCGTCCATGCTGGACGTGACCGGCATCAGCCACACGTACGGATCGGGCGCGAAGGCACACACCGCGCTCGGCAGCATCACCTTCTCCGTCGAGAAGGGCGAGATCGTCTGCATCGTCGGGCCGTCGGGCTGCGGGAAGTCGACCCTCCTGCGGGCCGTGTCCGGCCTGCTCGCGCCCACCGAGGGCGAGTCGCGGTTCAAGGGCGAGGCCATCGACGGCGTGCCGCAGGAGCTGGCGTTCGTGTTCCAGGAGTACAGCAAGTCGCTGTTCCCGTGGCTCACCGTGCGCGGCAACGTGGCGTTCCCGCTGAAGGCCATGGGCATGCCGCGCAAGAAGCGCGCCGAGGTCGTCGACGAGGCCCTGGGCTGGGTGGGCCTCGCCGACGCGGTCGAGAAGTACCCCTGGCAGCTGTCGGGCGGCATGCAGCAGCGCGTGGCGATCGCCCGTGCGCTGGTCTGCCAGCCGGCGCTGCTCATGATGGACGAGCCGTTCGCGTCCGTGGACGCCCAGACCAGGGCCGAGCTCGAGGACCTGCTGCTGCGGGTGCGCCGCGAGTACGACACCACGGTCCTGCTGGTCACGCACGACATCGACGAGAGCGTCTACCTGTCCGACCGGGTGCTGGTGCTGTCCAAGGCGCCGAGCACCGTCGTGTCCACGTTGCCCGTGCCGCTCGGCACCGAACGCGACCAGATCACGACCAAGGAGACCGACGAGTTCGTCCACCTGCGCGGTGAGGTCGCACGCCTCCTGCGTTACGGCACCGCGGGCGAGCACGACCAGGTCGAAGAGCCCGAAAGAGCGGTGCCGGTAGAAGCAGCAGCGGAGTAAGCCATGTCCATATCCTCGAGACGCATGGTCGTCGGCATCTCCGGCGCGTCCGGTTCGGTCTACGGGATCCGGCTGCTGGAGGCGCTGCGGAAGGTCGACGTCGAGACGCACCTGGTGATCAGCCGCAGCGGCAAGCGGACCATCTTCGAGGAGACGAACCTCAAGCTCGAGGACGTGCGCTCGCTGGCGGACGTGTACTACCCCAGCGACGACATCGGCGCCGCCATCTCGTCCGGCTCCTTCCGGACCCTGGGCATGGTCGTCGCGCCGTGCTCGATCCGCTCGCTGTCGGAGATCGCGTACGGCAACACCACCAGCCTGCTCACCCGCGCCGTCGACGTCGCGTTGAAGGAACGCCGCAAGGTGGTCCTGATGTGCCGCGAGACCCCGCTGCGGATCGCGCACCTCAAGGCGATGCAGGCGGCGGCCGAGGACGGTGCGCTGATCATGCCGCCGGTACCCGCGTTCTACACGCGACCCGAGTCGCTCGACGACATCATCGACCACACCATTGGACGGGTGCTGGACTACTTCGACATCGAGACGGACCTCGTCCGTAGATGGGGAGAAGACTGAGAATGCCGGTAAGCCCCCTGCACGACCTCGGTCTCATCATCGAGACGCTGGACAAGGCCGGGCAGCTGATCAGGGTGCGATCCGAGGTCGACCCGGTGCACCAGCTGGCCAGCGTCGCGTCCCACTTCGAGGGCAAGGCGCAGGCTGTGCTGTTCGAGAACGTGCGCGGGCAGGAGCATCCGGTGTTCACCGGCCTGTACTGGTCGAGGGAGCTGCTGGCGGAGCTGATCGGCGCGCGGGAGAAGCAGCTCGCCTCCCACATCGCCGGCAAGGTGCAGCAGTGGCAGGCCGACCCGTTCAACAAGGCGGTCGAGCCGCTGGTCGTCGAGACCGGGCCGGTGAAGGAGTACACGCAGCCGGTCGTTGACCTGTTCAAGCTGCCGATCCCCACGCACGCCGAGCTTGACGGCGGGCCGTACATCGACGCGGGCGTGGTCGTGGTGACCGACCCGGAGACGGGTGTGCGCAACGCGTCGATCCAGCGGTTCATGCTGGTGGACCGGGACCGGCTGCACATCAACATCGACGCGGGCCGCCACCTGCAGCTGGCGCTGGAGCACGCGAAGGACCGGGGCGAGACCCTCAAGTTCTCGCTGAACATCGGTGTGGGCCCGGGCGTGCACTTCGCGGCGGTCACGCCGGCCGAGGCGGCGCCGCCGGACACCGACGAACTGGGCATCGCGTCGGTGTTCCACGGCGACCCGGTGGAGCTGGTGCGAGGTGACCTGCCGGGCGTCGAGCTGATCGCGCACGCCATGTACTCGCTGGAGTGCGAGATCACCCCGGGCGAGGTGGCCGACGAGGGCCCGTTCGCGGAGGTCACCGGCTACTACGCACGGGTCGCGCCGCGGCCGGTCGTGCACGTGAAGGCCGTCCACCACCGCGCCAGCCCGGTCTTCCAGACCATCCTGTGCGGCAAGGAGGTGTGGAACTCGGCGGGCGTGCTCGGCGAGGCTTCCGTGCTGTCGTCGGTGAAGAAGCAGGTGCCGGGCATCCTCGACGTCTACTTCCCGCACGGTGGCTGCGGTTTCTACCACGCGGTCGTGCAGATCCAGCAGAAGCGGGCGGGCTGGGCGCAGCTCGCGGTGATGTCGGCGTTCGCCGCGTTCCCGCCGCTGAAGATGGTCACGGTCGTGGACGAGGACGTGAACATCCGGGACGCCTCGGACGTCGAGTGGGCGCTCACCACGCGGCTCAACCCGACCACCGGCGTGATCACCGTGCCGGAGGCGTTCGGCCACGGCCTGAACCCGACCTTCCCCGACTACTTCGGCGCGAAGATCGGCTTCAACGCCACCCACCCGTTCCCGAAGACCTACGCCTACGAGCGGGTGCGGCTCAAGGAGTTCGCCATCGACGGGCTGGACATCGACGTGCCTGAGCCGTCGGCGTCGCGGCAGACCGCCGTCGACAAGTGGACCGCGGCGGAGCGGGCCGAGCGCGGCACGCCCGCGCAGCGGAGCAGCGGCGCGATCATGTAGACCCCGCAACGAAAAGCGGGGCTCCCGGACGATCCGGGAGCCCCGCTCTTTGTTCGCCTGCCTACGCTTCGCTCACCGCGCCGAAGCACTGCACCGTCGCGGGATCGGAGTACACCCGACCGTTTTCCGTGCCCTCAGGGCAGCCGTCCGTCTCGGTGGTGCCGGTGAGGACCTTCGTGACCTTGACGGAAGCGTTGGGGTCGCCGCAGTCGACCTTCGTGTCCGAGTCGCTGGACTCCTGGAAGCAGTCGCCCTCCTTGGCGTTCAGCATCAGGCACAGCGTCAGGTCGCTCGTCCGGCGGCCGGACTGGCTGTACGTGACGTAGTCACCGTCCGGGCAGGTCGCGCTGCCTCCGTCGAGCTTGGCGGCCACCTTGTACGACGCGGTCGCGTCGTTGCAGTCGATCTTCTCGACATCGGCGTCGGCCGCGTCCTTCACCGTGATGCAGTCACCAACCTCCGCGCTGGACGCCGACGTGCCCCAGTTGATGATCGCGAACACCGCGACCACGGCGATGACCACGACACCGAGGCCGATCTTGATCAACTTGACGTTGTTCTTGGGCTTCGCGGCGGGCGGCGGCGGTGGCGGCGTCGCGTAGCCGACAGGCGGTGCGCCACCGGGGCCTGCCGGACCACCGGGCCCACCCGGACCACCCGGACCACCCGGACCAGGCGGCGGAGCGCCGAACGGCTGCCCCTGGGGCGGCGGGCCACCGAAGGGCTGCCCCTGCGGGGGCGGGCCACCGAAGGGCTGCCCACCGGGCGGCGCCTGAGGCGGCGGGCCACCGTACGGCTGCCCCTGCGGAGGACCGTATGGCCCCTGTGGACCACCCGGCGGCGGGTAGTTCGGAGAGTTCATGTGCAACCCCTCGCACGACGTGCCAACAAAATAGGAAGACCTGGTTCGAGAGCAGCAATCTACGCGACGCCACGGGCCTCTGTGTGCCACCCCGACAAAGTCCTCACGGGACAGCACGGTCCGTCATCGAACGGTCGCGGAAGGACGTGGAAAGCCCTATCCCCTTGGCGTTCCGAGACAGATCGTGAGCGGCGGCTTCGGGTAGGTGAACACGTCGGTGGCGGTGTCGGCGCACCGGGTTTCGTCATCCACACCGTCGAGCACGTCGATCACTTCGTACGTGGCGTCCGGCGAGGTGCACTCCACACGCGTGTCCTCGGCGTCGGTCACCGCGAGACAGTCGCCTTTGGCCACGTTCAACTGGAGGCAGAGCAGCAGTTGGCCTTCCTCCGTGTACGAGACGTACTGGTCGTTGGGACACGTCTCGGTGTCCGTCTCCTCGCGCGTGGCGACCCTGTACATCGCTTCCGGGAGCGAGCAGTCGACGGTCTCCACGTCGGCGTTGGTCGCGCTGGCGACGTTGACCTTGATGCAGTCGCCCGGCTGGGCGTCGATGGCCTCGCCCGGCTCGACGGTCTCTTCGGTCGCGGTCTCCTCGGTGGCGCCACCCTCGGACGCGTCCGTTTTGTCCGTTGCCGAGGTGGACGTCCCGCCGCCCGCGCTGTTGTTTCCGCTGTCGTCCTTCGTGGCGAGGTACAGGCCGACGCCGGAACCACCGAGGACCAGGAGCGCGATCACGACGATGGCGACGACCATGCCGGTGTTCTTCTTCGGCGGTTGCGGTGGCGTCGGCCCGCCGAAACCACCGGCTCCCGGCCATTGCTGGGTGGCCCCGTACTGGCCCCCGTACGGGTTTTGCGGACCACCGCCGAACTGCTGGGTCTGATCGTTGGCGCCGCCGTACGGTGCGCCGTACTGTGGCTGCCCGTACGGTGGTTGCTGCGGCGGTCTCTGCTGGCCGTAGCCGCCCTGCCCATAGGGGTTCTGGCTCGGTTGCCCGTACGGCCCCGGCTGGTAGGGAGGCGTCGTCATGCACCGCAATCTAGCGTTGCGGGATTGAATACGACGAACCGGTTGTTGTGACGTATGCGATGCCGAAGCCGAGGGGAAATTCCGAGAAGTGACCGACGGCCCACTGATCGTCCAGTCCGACAAGACGCTGCTGCTCGAGGTCGACCACCCGCAGGCCGACGACGCGCGGATCGCGATCGCGCCGTTCGCCGAGCTGGAGCGCGCACCGGAACACGTGCACACGTACCGTGTCACGCCGCTCGCGCTGTGGAACGCACGCGCCGCGGGGCACGACGCCGAGCAGGTCGTCGACGCCCTCACCGTGTACTCGCGGTACCCGGTGCCGCAGCCGCTGCTCATCGACATCGTCGACACGATGGGCCGGTTCGGCAGGCTGCAGATCGCCAACCACCCCGCGCACGGTCTCGTGATGACCACGACCGACCGCGCCGTGCTCGAGGAAGTGCTGCGGCACAAGAAGATCGCGCCGATGCTCGGTGCCCGCATCGACGACGACACGGTCGTCGTGCACCCGTCGGAACGCGGACGGCTCAAGCAGATGCTGCTGAAGGTCGGCTGGCCCGCGGAAGACCTCGCCGGGTACGTCGACGGTGAGCACCACCCCATCGACCTGGAGGAGAACGGCTGGGCGCTGCGGGACTATCAGCGCAACGCCGCGGAGGCGTTCTGGGCCGGCGGTTCCGGTGTGGTCGTGCTGCCGTGTGGCGCGGGCAAGACGCTCGTCGGCGCGGCGGCGATGGCCCACGCGAAGGCGACGACGCTGATCTTGGTGACCAACACGGTCGCGGGCAGGCAGTGGAAGCGCGAGCTGATCGCGCGGACGTCGCTGACCGAGGAGGAGATCGGCGAGTACTCCGGCGAGCGCAAGGAGATCCGCCCGGTCACGATCGCGACGTACCAGGTGATGACGCGCAAGTCGAAGGGCGAGTATCGCCACCTGGACCTGTTCGACTCCCGCGACTGGGGCCTGGTCGTCTACGACGAGGTGCACCTGCTGCCCGCGCCGGTGTTCCGCATGACGGCCGACCTGCAGTCCCGCCGCCGCCTCGGCCTCACGGCCACCCTGGTGCGCGAGGACGGCCGCGAAGGCGACGTGTTCTCCCTGATCGGCCCGAAGCGCTACGACGTGCCGTGGCGTGACATCGAGGCACAGGGCTGGATCGCCCCCGCGGAGTGCATCGAGGTGCGCGTCACGCTCACCGACGCCGAACGGCTGTCGTACGCGACCGCCGAGCCCGAAGAGCGCTACAAGCTGTGCTCCACTGTGGACACGAAGATCCCGGTGGTGAAGAAGATCCTGGAGAAGCACCCGGAGGAGCCGACGCTGGTCATCGGCGCGTACCTGGACCAGCTGGAGATCCTCGGCGGCGAGCTGGACGCCCCGGTCATCCAGGGCTCGACGAGGAACGCGGAACGCGAACGGCTCTTCGACCAGTTCCGCAGGGGCGAGCTGCGCACGCTGGTGGTGTCGAAGGTCGCGAACTTCTCGATTGACCTGCCCGAGGCCACGGTCGCGGTGCAGGTGTCGGGGACGTTCGGGTCACGGCAGGAGGAAGCGCAGCGGCTGGGCCGGATCCTGCGCCCCAAGGAAGACGGCCGCCAGGCCCACTTCTACTCGGTCGTCTCCCGCGACACCCTGGACACCGACTACGCCGCGCACCGGCAGAGGTTCCTCGCCGAACAGGGCTACGCCTACACGATCCGCGACGCGGACGACTTCCTGGGCCCGCAACTACCGTCGGTGGGCTAGGAGCTGTCCTGTAAGTCATCGGAGCCAGAGGATGATGGCGGCGATGGTAAGGCTGGCTTGGTAGTAGGCGGTGCGTTTGGCATAGCGGGTGGCCAGGTCGCGGAACTGTTTGAGCCGGTTGAAGCAGCGTTCGACCACGTTGCGCTGCTTGTAAAGCTCGGCATCAAACGCGGGTGGCCGCCCGCCCCGTGAGCCTTTCTCGGCCCGGCGAGCTCGTTGGTCGTTGCGTTCGGGGCAGACCATGCGGATCCCGCGCTGGCGCATCGCTTCTCGGGTGGACGGGTGGGAGTAGGCCTTGTCCAAGATCACCACCTCCGGACGGCAACGCGGCCGACCCGGCCCGTCCCGGCCGACGCTGATGCCGTCGAGCAACGGCAGGAGCTGGGGATTGTCACCGGCCTGACCAGGGGTGAGCAGGATCCGCATCGGCCGTCCCCGGCCGTCGACGGCGAGGTGGATCTTGGTACTCAGTCCACCTCGGGATCGACCGAGGTGTTCTCCTTCGACGGCGAGGTCTTCGAGACTTTCGCTGGTGGCGCCCCCTTTTTCCGGGCTCCAGCCGCATGCTGGTGCGCCCGGACCACACTCGAGTCGACACTGATCACCCACTCGACCTGGCCGACCGCGTCGTCTTTGACGATCACCTCATCGAGGATCTTCTGCCACAGCCCGTTCTTGGTCCACAACCGCAACCGTTCATGCGCGGTCTTCCACGGCCCATACCGTTCCGGCAGATCACGCCACGGCGCACCCGTGCGCAGCTTCCACAGGATCGCGTTCAACACCTGACGGTGATCACGCCACCGCCTGCCACCACCCGAAACCGGCAACAACGGCTCAATCCGAGCCCACGCCTTATCGGTGACCTCACCCCGACCAACCACGACCCAAGATCCAACCAGAACCGCAGCTAGAACCACTTACAGGACACGGCCTAGGCAGGGCGGCCGGCACGTACTCGGCGATCCGCCACGTTTCGGGCAGCGGCACGAGGGCGGCGTCGGGGTGCACGTCGGCCTGCCGTGACCGGCCCGGTCAGTCGGCGATCTCGGCCAGTGCGACGACCTTCGTGATACGGGCGCGGACCAGCAGCTCGCCCGGCACCGCGTTGCGCTTGCCGAACGCCTCGGCCGCGTCGGCACCCATGTAGCGGCCGCCGAGGCGGGTGGCCCAGCCGAGCATGTCGTCGAGGTCCTCGGAGATCGTCGCCTCCGCCTGGAGCTGCACGAACGAGTACGGCGCCTGCTCGACGTCCACCACCATCGACAGGCGCGGGTCCCGCCTGATCGCGTACCCCTTGACGGTGTCGGCGCCGGTGGTGAACACGATGTGGTCACCGTCCTCAGCGGTGTCGATCAGGAACCAGATCGGCGCGACGTGCGGCGAGCCGTCCTTGCGCACGGTGGCGAGCTTGCCGGTACGCGTGCCGTGCATGACGAAGGCGATCCATTCGTCTCGTTCCATGTGGTACATGCCGCCATCGTGCCCGGACCGTTGGTCGGCCGCTCGCCGGGTGGGTGAACATCGCTTGTCGTGCCACGGCGCCGATGCCGGATCGCCTTACGTTGACAGCATGACCGGTCGGCACACCACCACGAGAAGCCGCCAGCTGGGCGCCGAGCTGAAGCGCGTGCGCGAGCAGACGGGCTACAGCGCCCGGGACCTGGCGCGTGCCCTGGGTTGGTCGGAGAGCAAGGTCGCGAGGATGGAGAACGGCGAACGCGGCGCCTCCGAGGTCGCGGTCGCCACCTACCTCGCGTACTTCCACGTCGTCGGCCAGGAGATGGACCGGCTGCTCGCGATGTGCCAGGACATCTGGGCCAAGGACTGGCTCCAGCCCAACCTCCCACAGGAACTACGCACACTGACGACTCACGAGACGACCGCCTCGCTGATCAATCAGTACGAGCCACTCGTGGTTCCCGGTCTGCTGCAGACCGAGAGCTACGCGAAGGCGCTGTTCCGCCTGGCGGGCCGGATAGCGGAAGACGGCATCGAACCCCGCGTGCGAGCCCGGCTCGAGCGGCAGAACCTTCTCCGCCGCGAGTTCGGCGTCGAAATCAACTTCTTCATCCCGGAGCAGGTTTTTCGCGCGCCTGTGGGCAGTCCACGCGTGATGAACGAGCAGTTGCTGCACATCGTGCTGGTGTCCTCCCGGCCCTGGTGCAGAGTGCGAATCGTGCCGTCCACCTTCCCCCTCGGGGTCCTCGGCAGCCCGTTCCAGTTGATGGACTACCGCAACCACCATCCGGTCGCCTACGTGGAGAACCAGACCCACAGCCTCTTCCTGGAAGACCCTGGAGACATCCGCACCTATCGCGCCGTCCTGCGCAAGCTCAAGGCGGTTACGCTGGATGAGGGACAGTCCAGGGAGTTGCTTGCCAGCTTGGCAAACGACTACGACATTCCAGGAGAGGCCCCAGATGGAGTGGCGGAAGAGTAGCTACAGCGGCGCCGACAACGGCGGCTGCGTCGAGGTGGCCTTCACCGCCCGGGTCGTCGATGTCCGGGACTCGAAGGACACCGACGGGCCCGTGCTCAGGTTCTCCCCCGCTCAGTGGCGGGCGTTCACAGCTCGGCGAGCACCGCGTCCGTGAAGTCCGGCCACGCGTCGACGGCCCACTGACCGAAGTCGCGGTCCGCCAGAGCCACGCAGGCGGCTCCGGCGTCCGGGTCGACCCACAGGAACGTGCCGGTCTGTCCGAAGTGGCCGAACGTGGCCGGGGAGCTGTTCTTCCCCGTCCAGTGCGGGTCCTTGTGGTCACGGATCTCGAAGCCGAGGCCCCAGTCGTTGTTCTTCTGGTAGCCGTAGCCCGGCAGCACACCGGACAGCCCGGGGAACGCGACCGACGTCGCCTCGTCCACAGTGGACCGGGACACCAGGGTCGGGGACTGGAGCTCAGCGGCGAACCGGGCCAGGTCCGCGCACGTGGCCACCGCACCCGCGCCCGCGCCGCCCGCGAGCCGGGACGACTCCATGCCGAGCGGGGCCAGCACCGCCTCCGTCAGGTATTCGGCGAACGGGATGCCGGACGCCTCGTGGATGGTGTCGGCCAGCACCTCGAAGCCCGAGTTCGAGTACATGCGCCTGGTGCCGGGCTGGGCCATCACCTTGTGCTCGTCGAACGCGAGGCCCGAGGTGTGCGCGATGAGGTGCCGGACCGTCGAACCGTCCGGCCCGGCGGGCTGGTCCCACTCGACCGCGCCCTCCTCGACGGCGACCAGCGTCGCGTACGCCGTCAGCAGCTTCGTCACCGACGCCAGTCTGAACTCGCGTTCCTGCGGGCCCGCGGAACCCAGCACGGCACCCGACGCGGACACCACCGCGACCGCCGCGTTGTCGACCGGCCAGCCGTCGACCGCACGCACACTCTCCATGGGCATCGACGTTACGACCTCAGGGCCGCGTGAGTCCCGGCGGGTCGAGCGACATCACCACGCCGTCGGTGCGCTCGAGCGCCTCCTGCCTGCGTGCGGCGTCCACGTTCGCGGTGGTCAGGTCGACGAGGCGGATCGGCGGCCCGAGGTCGACGAGCGTCGGGATGTACTCGGCCTTGTCGACACGCCACCCGACGTCGGACTTCGTGAACCGGAACCGCGCGATCAGGCCCTCCTCGGTGGTGCCGCGCGGTTCCTCGTGCTTGGCGACGGAGTTGCCGAGGCCGTAGGCGACCCACTTGTCCCCGAACTTCTCGAACGGCTGCACCACGTGCGCGTGGTGGCCGACGATCAGGTCGACGGCCGGGTCGGCGAGGATCTGCTCGGCCGTCGACCGCTGCTCGTCGGTGGGTTCGTGCTGGTCCTCGATGCCCCAGTGCAGGCTCGCGATCACCACCTCGGCGCCCGCGGCCCGTGCCTTCCGCGCGGCGTCGAGCACGGCGTCGACCGTCAGGTCGTCGTTGCCCGCCCACGGCGTGGGTTCCTCGGTGCCCTGGTTGTAGGCGAAGGTGAACGAGACCTGTCCGACCTTGACCCCGTTGACCTCGGTGACCAGCGGCGTGTTCGCCTCCTGCTCGTTCCGCGCGGACCCGGTGTGCCCGATCTCGGCGGCGTCGAGCGCGTCGAGCGTGGTGCGCGCACCCTCGGCGCCGTGGTCGAAGGTGTGGTTGGAGGCCGTGGAGCAGGTGTCGTACCCGGTGGCGGCCACGGCCTCGGCGACCTCGGGCGGCGCGTAGAACAGCGGATACCCCTCGAAGGTCCCGTCGGCGGGCGCGAGCGGCACCTCCATGTGGCAGATCGCGAGGTCGGCGGCCTCGATGACGGGCTTGATGCCCGCGAACAGCGGCTTGAAGTCGCGTCCGCCGCCGCCGTCCTCCTCGGCCTGCTCGGTGAGCGCCGGGTGGATCAGCACGTCCCCGGTCGCGACGACGGTGAAGGTGTTCGCCGGTGCGGCGGCCCGCTCGTCGCGTGGCGTGACGGTCGCGGGATGGAAAGGCGGCACGGGCTCCCCCACCTGGGCAGGCCCCCCGGCACACCCGGCGACGACGAGCGCCACCCCGCAGATCCCGACCATCCGCCGCACCCGGGCCATAGTGCCGGGCCCGGCAGCGCGGCTCAACCCTGGAACCGGGACTGGTCCCCACCCGGCTCGTGGAGGATGGCGCGGTGGAACCGTACGAGGAGCGCACGCGGAACCGGATCATCATGGTGCGCGGCGAGATCGACGACGACATGGCCAACCGGGTCACGGCGGAGCTGCTGCTCCTCGCCGACGCCGATCCCGCCGCGGAGATCACGCTGCACATCGCGTCCCCGGGCGGCATGGTGACCGCCGGCATGGCGATCCACGACACGATGGCGCTGATCGAACCGCCCGTCGCCACCTACGCGGTGGGCACGGTCGGCGGGACGGCGCAGGTGCTGCTCACGGCCGGCACACCGGGGCGCCGGTACGCGCTGCCGCACGTGCGAATCCATCTGGTGCGGATCACCGCGGGCGAACGCACGGCACCTGTCGACCCGGCCGAGCAGGACCTGATCCTCACCAGGTGGCACTGGGAGATGACGATGCTGACCGCCGAGGCGACCGGCCAGCCGGTCGAGCAGGTCAACCTCGACGCCGAGCGACACCGGGTGTTCACCGCGCACGAAGCCGTCGCCTACGGCCTGGTCGACCATGTCGTCGACGGTGGCGGCCGCGTGACATGGTGAACCCGAACGGTCGTCAACGGCGGCGGCGCAGGCCGAGCACGATCAGCACCACCGCGAGGACCGCGACCAGGGGCACCACTCGCTTCAGCACCGACGGGCCCGCGAACGCGAGCAGGTCGATCGGCTCGTTCTCCGGTTCCGGGACCGCGGCCAGCTTGGCGCGGGCGGGCGGGGCGTGCTCGGCCGCCGCCTCTCCGGCTTCCCTGCCCGTGGCGACCGCCTCGGCCCGGTCGGTGTGCGCCGGGATCGGGGCAGCGGCACCGCCCTCGGCCACCGGGAGCTGAGCGGTCGGCGCCGATTCCGCCGCGGACGGGGCCTCCGGGCGCTCCTTCTCCACGACCGACAGCTTCGGGGTCTCGGCCGCCTCCGCCGGGGTGGTCGAGGGGGCCAGTTTCGAGGCCAGGCACGTGGCGAACGAGTCCAGGATCTTGCCGCCGACCTCGGAGATCAGTCCGCGGCCGAACTGGGCGGGCTTGCCGGTGATCGACAGGTCGGTCTGCACGGAACCCACGGTCGCGGCGCCGTCGGGCGACAGGGACACGGTCACCGTCGCGGTGGCGGTGCCGTTGCCCCGGGCGTCCTTGCCCGACGCCTTGATGACCACCGTCCGCGTGTCGGCGTCCTTCGACAGGAACTCACCGGTTCCCTTGTACAGCAAGGAGATCGGCCCCATCTTGACCTTGACCGAACCCTTGAAGTTGTCGCCGTCCACTTCCGTGAGGGTCGCCCCCGGCATGCACGGCGCCACGCGCTCCGGGTCGAGCACCGCCTCCCAGACGGTGTCGATGTCGGCGGGCACGGTGAACGAGTGCTCCAGCTTCACTGCTCCTCCAAGAACGACGACGGGCGGCGCCCCCGGGACGGAGGCGCCGCCCTTGTTCCACCCTATGCGCCGACGGCCGCGCTCACCGCTCGAGACGTGAGCACGCGGGCCAGGTGCTGCCGGTACTCGGCGTCCGCGTTGCCGTCCGTGGGCGGTGACGTGCCCTCCGCGGCGTGCTCCGCCGCCGAACGGATCGTCTCGGCCGTCGCGGGCTGGCCGACCAGCGCCTGTTCCACCGACGTGGCACGCACCGGCGTCGCGCCCATGTTCGTCAGCGCGACGCGGGCCTGCGCGATCGCGCCGCCGTCGACCCGCACGGTCGCCGCCACCGCGACGATCGACCACGCCTGTGCCACGCGGTTGAACTTCTCGTAGTGCGCGTTCCACCCCGTCGTCTTCGGCACGCGCACCTCGACCAGGATCTCGCCCGGCCGCAGCGCGGTGGTGAAGAAGTCGGTGAAGAACTCCGCCGCGGGCACGGTCCGGGTGCCGTCCATGCCGCGCACCACCATCTCGGCGTCCAGCGCGAGCACGGGCGCGGGCAGGTCACCTGCCGGGTCCGCGTGCGCCAGCGAGCCGCCGAACGTGCCGCGGTGCCGCACCTGCGGGTCCGCGATCATGTTCGTCGTCAACGCCAGCAGCGGCGCGTGCTCGGCGATGAGCGCGTCGCGCTGCACGTCGTAGTGCGTGGTCATCGCGCCGATCACCAGCTTGTCGCCGTCCTCGCGCACGCCCCGCAGTTCGGGCACGCGGCCGAGGTCGATCAGCTTCGACGGCGTCGCGAGGCGCATCCGCAGCACGGGCAACAGGCTCTGCCCGCCCGCGATGACCTTCGCGTCCTCGCCCGCCTCGGACAACGCGCGCACCGCGTCGTCCACCGTGGTCGGTGCGACGTAGTCGAACGCGGCCGGAATCACTGCGCACCTCCCGTGGTGTCGATCGAACCGAGGCCGCCGCCGGCCTCACTCCCGAGCCCACCCGCGTCCGTGCGCCCGGTGTGGATCGCCTGCCAGACCCGCATCGGCGTGCACGGCATCTGCACGTCGTCCACGCCGCGGTGCCGGATGGCGTCGACCACCGCGTTCACCACGGCCGGGGTGGACGCGATCGTGCCCGCCTCGCCGACACCCTTGACACCCAGCACGTTCGACGTCGCCGGGGTCTCGGTGCGGTCGGTGACGAACGACGGCAGGTCCGCCGCCGACGGCACGAGGTAGTCGGCGAGCGTGCCCGTGGTGAGCGTGCCCGACTCGTCGTGCACGGCCTCCTCGAACAGCGCCTGCGCGATGCCCTGCGCGAGCCCGCCGTGCACCTGGCCCTCGACGATCAGCGGGTTGACCACCTTGCCGATGTCGTCGACGCACACGTACTTGCGGATCTTGGTGCCACCGGTCTCGGTGTCGACCTCGACCGCGCACAGGTGCGTGCCGTGCGGGAACGAGAAGTTCTCCGGGTCGAACGTGGCCTCCGAGTCGAGGTTGGGCTCCACGCCGTCGGGCAGGTCGTGCGCGGCGAACACGGCGAGCGCGACGTCCTGGATGGACACGCCCTTCGACTCCGCGCCGGTGCCCCGGACCCGGAAGCTGCCCGTGGCGAACTCGACGTCGTCCTCGCTCGCCTCCAGCATGTGCGCGGCGATCTTCGCGGCCTTGGCCTTCACCTTGTCCGCGGCCTGCACGACCGCCATGGCGCCGACGGTCAACGACCGCGACCCGTAGGTGTCCATGCCCTTGTGCGAGGACTGCGTGTCGCCGTGCAGCACCTCGACGTCCTCGAACGGCACCCCGAGCTGGTCGGCGACGATCTGGCTCCACGCCGTCTCGTGGCCCTGGCCGTGCGGCGACGAACCGGTGACGACCTCGACCTTGCCGGTGGGCAGCATGCGGATCGCCGCGTGCTCCCAGCCCCCCGCCCCGTAGGACAGCGAGCCCAGCACGCGGGACGGCGCGAGGCCGCACATCTCCGTGAACGTGGAGATGCCGATGCCGAGCTGCACGGTGTCACCGCGGTCGCGGCGTTCGGCCTGCTCTGCCCGCAGGGCGTCGTACCCGAACAGTTCCTTGGCCTTGTCGGTGGCGGCCTCGTAGTTGCCGGAGTCGTAGGTCAGCCCGCAGACCGTCGTGAACGGGAACTCCTCGTGCTTGATCCAGTTCCTCTCGCGGACCTCGAGCGGGTCCATGCCGAGTTCGGCGGCCAGCTCGTCCATGAGCCGCTCGATGGCGAAGGTCGCCTCGGGCCGGCCCGCGCCGCGGTAGGCGTCGGTGGGCGTCTTGTTCGTGAACACGTTGGTGCACACGAACCGGTAGGCCGGGAACTTGTAGATCGCGTTGAACATGAACGCGCCCAGGATCGGCACGCCGGGCGTGACGAGCCGCAGGTAGGCGCCCATGTCGGCGAGCAGCTCGACCTTGAGCCCCGTGACCGTGCCGTCGCGGCGGGCCGAGAGCGTCAGCTTCTGAATCTGGTCGCGGCCGTGGTGCCCGGACAGCAGGCTCTCGCTGCGGGACTCGGTCCACTTGACGGGCTTGCCGAGCCGACGCGCCACCAGGAAGGTCAGGATCTCCTCCGGCGTGACCTGCAGCTTGCCGCCGAACCCGCCGCCGACGTCCGGTGCGATCACGCGGACCTTGTGCTCGGGCACGGACAACGTCATGGCGAGCATGACCCGCAGGATGTGCGGGACCTGCGTGGCGGACCAGAGCGTGAACTGCTCGCCCGTCGGGTCGCACACGACCGACCGCGGCTCCATGAACGCCGGGATCAGCCGCTGCTGGCGGTAGGTGCGCTCGATGACGACCTCACCGTCGGCGATCGCGGCCTCGACGTCACCGCCGGTGCCCGCCTCGTTCGAGTCGAAGATCCACGTGGCGCTCTTGTTGGTCCCCAGATCCTCGTGGACGAGGTCGGCGCCGTCCTCGACGGCGGCGGCCATGTCGAGCACGACCGGCAGGTCCTCGTAGTCGATGTCGATCGACTCGAGCGCGTCGGCGGCCTCGTAGGCGCTGCGCGCGACCACGACGGCCACGACCTCGCCCGCGAAGTTGACCTTGTCGACGGCGATGGACGGCGCCGCCGGGGCTTTCATGTCGTCGGTGATCGGCCACGCGCACGGCAGGCTGCCTTGTTCGTCGGCCAGGTCCTGACCGGTGAACACGCCGACCACGCCCGGCATCTCCTTCGCCGCCGACGCGTCGACGTTCGTGATGCGCGCGTGCGCCATGGGGCTGCGCAGCACCGCCATGTGCAGCAGGCCGGGCAGCGTCAGGTTGTCGGTCCAGCGGGTGCGCCCGGTGATCAGGCGCGCGTCTTCCTTCCGGCGGCGGGACTTGCCCACCTCCGGTTCCATCGTGGCGGTCACTGTGCGCCTCCAGCGGTGGCGGGCGCGCCCGCGACCTGCTCGGCCTCGGGACCGGCGCCGCCGGACATGTGCGCGGCCGCGTCGCGCACGGCGCGGACGATGTTCTGGTAGCCGGTGCAGCGGCAGAGGTTGCCCTCCAGGCCCTCCCGCACGGCCTTCTCGTCGGGGTCGGGGTTGTCGGCGAGCAGGTCGATCGACTGCATGATCATGCCGGGGGTGCAGAAACCGCACTGGAGGGCGTGGTTGTCGTGGAACGCCTGCTGCACCGGGTGGAGTTTGCCGTCGCGGGCGAGGCCCTCGATGGTGGTGACCTCACAACCGTCGGCCTGTACCGCGAGCACGGAACAGGACTTCACGCTGTGCCCGTCGAGATGGACGGTGCACGCACCGCAGTTGCTCGTGTCGCACCCCACCACCGTGCCGACCTTCCCGAGCCGCTCTCGGAGGTAGTGCACGAGCAACTGGCGAGGTTCAACATCGTCGGTGAACTTCGTTCCGTCAACGGTCACGGTGATGCGCATACGGCCTCCCTGCCGGGGTGGTGGTCAGCTCGGGTCGAGTGAGCGGGCTCACATCCAACAGATCCTCACCCCGTCGGGACGGAAGGACAAGTCCGGGAACGCCAAAGTGGACCAGGGGGCAAAAACGGGCCGTGTGATCCTCGTTTTATCGTTCGAAGTCGATCGTTCGCATAGCTTAGGATCTCGGCGTGTCCTCCCCTTCCGTCGCTGGTCAGCGCACCGACCAGGAGATCGAGCACCGCCGTGGCGTCGCGTTCGGCGTCACCGCGTACGGACTGTGGGGGCTCTTCCCGCTCTACTGGTCGCTCCTGGCGTCGGCCGGTGCCCTGGAGACGCTCGCGCACCGGATGATCTGGTCGCTCGCGGCGATCACCGTCGTGCTGCTGTGGACCCGGCGGTTCGGGTCGTTCCGCGCGGTCGTGCGTGACCGGCGGCAACTGCTCCTGCTCACCGCGGCGGCGGTGCTGATCTCGGCGAACTGGGGCGCGTACATCTGGGGCGTCACCAACGGGCACGTCGTGGAGACCGCGCTGGGGTACTTCATCGGGCCGCTCGTGTCGGTGCTGCTCGGCGTGGTGCTGCTCAAGGAGCAGCTGCGGAAGGCGCAGTGGACCGCGGTCGGCCTGGGCGTCACGGCGGTCGTCGTGCTGGCCGTCGGATACGGGCAGGTGCCGTGGATCGCGCTGGTGCTCGCGTTCAGCTTCTCCACGTACGGCCTGGTCAAGAAGCTGGCGGGGGCGGGCGCGGTCGAGTCGATGGCCGTCGAGACGACCGTGACACTGCTGCCCGCGCTGGCGTACGTGGTGGTGCTGGAGACGACCGGCGACGGCACGTTCACCACGCTCGGCGCGGGCCACACCCTCCTGCTGATCGGCGGCGGCTTCGTGACGATCGTGCCGCTGCTGGCGTTCGGGGCCGCGGCCGTGCGCATCCCGCTGTCGGTGATCGGGCTGCTGCAGTACATGACGCCGAGTATGCAGTTCGCGTTCGGCGTGCTGGTGTTCCACGAGCACATGCCACCGGAACGCTGGCTCGGCTTCGCGATCGTGTGGCTCGCGCTGATCGTCCTGACGTTCGACGGCCTGCGCCGCCGCGGCCGGCCCGCCATCGATCCGGAGCCCGTGCCCTAGTGTTCCGCGCATGATCGAGTTCGCAGGACGCTGGGAGCTGGCCTCGGCCGCCGCGCAGGAGTTCGTCGAGACCGAGTACGACGACGGCGACCTGGTCATCGGCGACCACCGCGTACCGCTGGACGAGTTCAACCGCCGGTGGCTGGCCGGCGAGGTGTTCACGGCGGAGCCGCCGCTCGCGCCGCTGACCGGCCTCACGCTGACCATCGCCGAGGACGGCACGTTCACGGAGACAGGCGCCGCGGACGTCGCGTGGTTCGACGACGAGGGTGTGCTGGAGCCCTCGGCCCGCCCGTTCGACGGCACCCTCGCGACCTCGCCCGCCGGGGTGTTCCTGCTGGGTGAGGAAGACGTCCAGGCCGCGGTCTTCGCCGACGCGACAGACCTGCGCCTGCGCGTCGACGACGGCGACACCGGCATCACCGACATCGTCACCATCGAGGACGACGAGCTGAGGCGGGTCATGTCGATGATCACCGACGAGCTGTACCCGAGCCGCATCCGCCTGACCTACCGCCGCGCCTGACCACCTGTGGACAACCCGTCCCCGACGGCCCGGAACCGTCGGTGGCCGCGGGTAGCGTGGTTCGAGGGGGCCGGAGGCCAGGTCACGGTTCGCGGTGGATGCGGCCCGACACCTCGGTCAGCCGCCTGCCCTCGCCGCCCCACCGCAGCGAGATGATCTCCGCCGCGATCGACACCGCCGTCTCCTCCGGCGTGCGGGCGCCGAGGTCGAGACCGATCGGCGACGACAGCCGCGCCAGCTCCTCCTCGGTCACGCCCGCCTCGCGCAACCGCTGCATGCGGTCGTCGTGGGTGCGGCGGGAGCCCATCGCACCGATGTACCCGGCATCGCACCGCAGCGCGACCTCCAGCACCGGCACGTCGAACTTCGGGTCGTGGGTCAGGACGGCGATCACGGTCCGCTGGTCGATCCGCCCGGCCTCGACCTCCGCGGCCAGGTACCGGTGCGGCCAGTTCACGACCACGTCGTCGGCGTCCGGGAAACGGCTCTTCGTCGCGAAGATCGGCCGCGCGTCGCACACCGTGACCCGGTAACCCAGGTAGGAACCGAGGCGGGCCATGGCGGTCGCGAAGTCGATCGCGCCGAACACCAGCATGCGCGGCGGCGGCTCGAACGAGTTCACGAACACCGACATGCCCTCGCCGCGGCGCTGCCCCTCCGCGCCGTAGTGGAGGGTGCCGGTGCGGCCGGTGCCGAGCATGCCGCGTGCGTCGTCGGCCACCGCCGCCTCGGCACGCGCCGACCCGAGATCACCCGCGGTCCGGTCCGGCCACACGACCAGGCGACGCCCGATCCGGGACGGGTCCGGGTGCGCAACGATCGTCGCGAGCGCCACCGGCTCCTCGGTCTGGATCGACTTGGCCAGCTCGGCGAACTCCGGGAAGTCGGTCGCGGAGATCGACTCGACGTAGATGTCGATGATCCCTCCGCAGGTCAGGCCGACCGCGAAGGCGTCGTCGTCGCTGACGCCGTAGCGCTGCAGCACCGGCGTGCCGTCCTGCAGCACCTGCGTGCCCAGCTCGTACACCGCGCCCTCGACGCACCCGCCGGACACGCTGCCCGACACGGTCCCGTCCTGCGCGACGAGCATCGCCGCCCCCGGCGCGCGCGGCGCCGAGGAGAACGTCGCGACCACGGTGCCGAGTGCGACCTTCTCCCCCGCCGAGTAGCGACGCAACAGTTCGTCGAGCACGTCACGCACGGCGTACCTCCACAAGTAGTTCCTCGAGCGTGGCAAGGCTGTGGCCGGCGAGCAGCCGGTCGAGGTGCGGCATGGCGACCGCGATGCCGGACTGGACGGGCGCGTACCCGTCCCGGCCCGCGTGCGGGTTGACCCACAGCACCTTGTGCGCGAGCCGCCGCAGCCGGGCGAGCTGCTCGCCGAGCAGGGCCGCGTCACCGCGTTCCCAGCCGTCGGAGAACACCACGACCACCGCCCGCCGCGCGAGCCCTCGCTGCCCCCAGCGATCAAGAAACACCCGAACGGTCTCACCCAGCCGGGTGCCACCGGCGAAGTCCGGCACCGCCCGCGACGCCGCGGACAGCGCCTCCCGCGGATCCCGCTTGCGCAGCTGACGCGACAACCTGGTCAGCCGCGTACCGACCGTGAACACCTCGGTCGTGGTGGGCGCGGCCCGGACGACGGCGTGCGCGAACCGCATCAGCGCGTCGGCGTAGGGCGCCATGGACCCGGAGACGTCGAGCAGCAGGACCACGCGGCGCGGCCGTCGTGTGCGGTCCTTGTAGGCGAGCCGGATGGTCTCGCCGCCGGCCGCCCGCATGGCACGCAGGATGCGCGCGGAGTCGAGCCTGCCGGTGCGGTGTGGACGCAACCGCATGGACCGGCGCAGCGGCGGGGCGAGGTGGAGTGCCGCCATCAGCTCCCGCAGGTGCTCCCGCTCGACGGCGGTGAGTTCGGAGATGTCCCTGTGCCGCAACACTTCCGCGTCACTCGCGGCGACCTTCAGCTCCTCGGTGTCCCGCTCGCTCTGCCCGTCGCCGGTGGTGGCGTCGGTGAGCGCGGCCATGGTCACCACCCTGGGCTTCGTCGCGCCGGGCTTGCGCCGCCGCGGCCGGTCGGCGGTGAACCAGGCGGCGAAGGCCTCGTCGTAGCGGGGCAGGTCGTCCGGCTCGGCACAGAGCGTCAACCGGCCCGCCCAGTACAGCTGACCGGGATCCGCGATGTCGACCTTCCCCACGGCCGCGAGGTAGGCCTGCACGCGCTGGGCGTCCGCGGGCAACCCGGCCACCCGCAGGGCGGCGGCGAAGCCGGCCAGCCCGGTGAGGGGATCCGCGGTGTCCACACAGCCATTGTGTACCCATGTGGGCGCGTGGCTCGTTCGCGCAGGTCCACGCGGCGACCGCACGCCGGAGCGGCGGTGCTGGCGTAGGGCACGGCGGGCCCGGGTGCGGCCGCCACGTGGACGACCTGGCGCCGGCCGTGTGATGGTCGGCCGGCACCAGGGTGGGTCCCCCGCCGCGACCATGGCCAGGTAGCGGGCCGGGCGCGGGGAACCGGTGGATGGTCGGAGGGCGGCCGTCCACATCGGACTGTGAGGACGGAAGGGACGGCCGCCGCAGTGGCCGCGACAGGGTGGACACCGCGACTCGGTCCACCGCGCGGGCAACTGCCGGGAGTCGGAACGACGACTACTGCTCGCTCCCCCTGCGCTCAGTACTCATGTCGTCCTCCTCCGGTGTGGCATGCCGGAACAACTATCGCCCACCACAACGGGAAACGCGACCGAATATTCCGCGGCCCGTCACGACGCGGGTGGCTCCGAAGGGGTCCTTCGTCACCCGGCCAGGATCGCGTCCAGTCCCACCGCGACCACGCGCTGCGAGTCCTCCCGGTACTTCAGCACCGCGCCGAGCGTGGCGGCGGCCGAGGCGGCGTCCAGCTCGGTCCTCCCCAACGCGGTCAGGGCGGACGCCCAGTCCAGCGACTCCGCCACCCCGGGCGGCTTGAGCAGCTCCAGCTCCCGCAACCGCCGCACCGCGGACGCCACCTGTGTGGCCAACCGCTCCGACAGCCCCGGCAGTCGTCGCCGCAGGATGGCGACCTCGCGGCCCAGCGCCGGGTGCTCCAGCCAGTGGTAGAGGCACCGCCGCTTCAGCGCGTCGTGCACCTCGCGCGTCCGGTTCGACGTCAGGATCACCAGCGGCGGCACCGCGGCCCGCACCTCGCCCAGCTCCGGCACGGTCACCGCGTTCTCGCCGAGGATCTCCAGGAGGAACGCCTCGAACTCGTCGTCCGCACGGTCGACCTCGTCGACGAGCAGCACGCACGGTGACTCCTCCAGCGCGCGCAGCAACGGCCTCGCCAGCAGGAACCGTCGCGAGTAGAGCGACTTCTCCGCGACGTCGGAGTCGAGCGATCCGCCCGACGCCGCCTCCAGCGCACGAAGGTGCAGCAACTGCCGGGGGAAGTCCCAGTCGTACAGCGCCTGGGTGAAGTCGATCCCCTCGTGGCACTGCAGCTTGATCAACGGCACGTCGAGCGCCTGCGACAGCGCCACCGCGAGCGACGTCTTGCCGGTGCCCGGCTCGCCTTCGCAGAACAGCGGGCGGCCGAGCCGCTGGGCGAGGAAGGCGGCCGTCGCGATGCCCTCGTCCGGCAGGTAGCCGACCGACTCCAGCGCCGAGGACAGCTCGTCAGGGGAAGTCACCACGTCCCCGAGCGTAAACGCCAGGGTCCGCTCAGGGGCGATCCCTGATGGCGGAGGAGCCCGCCGCGGACACCCTGGAGTCATGAACACCACCACCGTCAAGCTCCGCCGCAGCCGCACCGACCGCATGGTCGCCGGGGTGTGCGGCGGCATCGCGAAGATGTTCGGGATGGACGCGGCGCTGGTCCGCATCCTGCTGGTCGCCGCGACGCTGCTCGGCTTCGGCACCGGCGCCATCCTCTACCTGGTCGCCTGGGCGGTCGTGCCGGAGGAATAATCGGCGAGCGTGGCGGACAAGCGAACGTTCTCCCAGCCGGGCACGGCACGGGCGCTCGTGCTGCTCGCCTCCGCGCTCGCGCTGGCGGGTGCCGTGCTGGTCTTCCTCCTCGTGCTGGTCTTCGGCGAGGCGCTGGTCGGCCGCCTGACCGGCACCGTCCTCGCCGCGACCGCCGTCTTCGCCGGGTTCGTGCTGGTCAGCGCGATCGTGGCGAACCTGCTCGCCATTCGCTCCACGTCACTTCGGGGTATCGTCGGCGTCGGGTGCGGCACGCTGCTCGCCGGGTTCGTCGTCGGTCTCGGAGCGTGTCTGTTGCTGATCTCGAGAGCTGCCTGAACCACCCGAATGGTCGGTATCTACGACACCTACCGGCGCTCTTGAACGTAAGACCCCACACGGGGTGACGTGGATCGGGACGGATTGGCACCATAAGCGGGTGCCACGAGCAAAGCGACCCTCGAAGCGGGGTGGGAAGCGGTGACGGAACTGCAGACCGCAAGCATGGTCAAACCTTGGGCTGAGCTCGAGGGACGGGACCGGCACGCGGCATGCATGCTGGCCGCACGGGACGGCGACAAGGAGGCGTTCGACGCGCTCATCGCCGACCTGTCGCCGTTGGTGTGGCACGTCGCCCGCGGCAGCGGCCTAGACCGCACGACCGCGGAGGACGTGGTCCAGACGGTGTGGCTCGCCCTGCTCAGGCACCTCGACCGGCTGACCGAGCCTCGTGCGCTCGCCGGCTGGTTGATCACCACCACCCGCCGCGAGGCCAACCGGACACAGCACCGGTCCGGCGGGACGGTGGAGCTGTCCCAGGAGATGGCCGAGCGCACGCCGACGTCCGATCCGTCTCCGGAGCACGAGGTGCTCCGGACCGAGCGGGACCGCCAGCTGTGGTCCGCGTTCCACAAGCTTTCGCAGCGCTGCCAGGAGCTGCTGCGGCTGACCGTGATCGCAGGCCGAGCCGAGTACCGCGCGGTAGCGGAGGCCCTGCACATGCCGCACGGGAGTATCGGACCGACACGAGGGCGCTGCCTGAACAACCTGCGCTCGCTGTACAACGGGGACAGTGGATCATGAGAACGAACCACACTGACGACGACCTGATGGCCGAAGTGGCGCGGCTCGTGAACGAGCTGGACCCGCCACCGCCGGGCCTCGTCGAGCGCTCCCAGTTCGCCGTGGCACTCGACGACATCGACCACCACGTCCAGCTCGAGGTCGCGCAGTGGGCCGACGACCGGCCACTGGCCGGCGTGCGCGGCGGTCTGCCGGGCACCATCACGTTCTTCGTCGGCGACCTGACCGTCATGGTCAACGTCACCCGCACCGGCGAGCGTCAGCGCATCGACGGCTGGCTCGTGCCGGCGGGCGCGCACGGCGTCGAGGTCCGCGTCGCCGACCACGGCTCGTCGGTCACGACCGCCGACGAGGGCGGCCGCTTCGTGCTCACCGAGGTCCCCAGGGGCACTACCCAGCTACTTGTACGCATGAACGCCGAGCAATCACGCACGGTAGTCACACCCACGGTTGATTTGTAACCCGAATAGACCCCATCTCCCCCAAATGGCAGATATTCTGCTGTATCTCACAGTGGCGGCTCGACTCTTTGTTAACGAGCAACCAGGAAGCCTGCTGAGGGGAGAAGCAAGTGACTGACACCACCAAGATCGACCCGAAGACCGACCCGTGCGAGAAGTGTGACTCGACCGAGCACACCACCCTGGGCCACATGGACGGCGGTTCGCCGACGCCGTTCACGACCAACGGCCACATGGACGGCGGCGCGCCTCCGAAAGACTGACACTCAGCCTGCAAGTGTCACGGTCGATCCGTGGGGGTTGGTACTGTGCATTACGGAAAGCACCTCCAGCCCTCGCGGATCGTGATGATTACCTTGTGCGCTGTCAGTGATTCGAATTCAGATCGCGTACGGCAGCCGTGGTCGTGACGTCCGGTAAAACCGCCGAACGCGAGGACGTGCTGCGGACGACTGTCGCGGCGGCCGCTGAGCAACGTCGGCGCGCGGTCGCCGCCGCCTCGGCCGGGCGCCCGGCCGAGGCGATCAAGATCCTGCAGCGCGCACTGCGACTGCTCCCGGTCGATTCCGGTTCGGCCGACGTCGTCGCGATCCGGGCGCGGGTGCTCCTGTCGCTCGGCTGGGTCCAGGCCGAGACCGTGTCCTTCGCCGACGGGCTTGTCCACCTCGGCACCGCACGCGATCTCGTCAGCGGTCTCGCCGAGGGCCCGGAGCGCCTGGCGCTCCTGGGTTTCGCCGACCAGCAGTACGCCGCCGTGCAGACCCGCGCCGGACGGGTGCCGGAGGCCATCGAGCTGTTCGACCGGGCGATCCGGCAGCTCGAGCAGGCGCTCGACAGCCCGGCAGGCGACTCCGAGATGCTCGCCAGGGCGCTGCTCAACCGCGGCGTCGCCTACACGACGCTGGGCCGGCCCGGCGCGGCCGAAGCGGACATGGTCCGCTGCATCGAACTCTCCACCGCGCACGACTTGCCGATCATGAAGGCCAAGGCCATCAGCAACCTCGGTGACATCAGGCTGCTGGTCGGTGACGTCCCCGGCGCGCTCGCGCACTACGCGGAGGCGGTCCGGCTCTTCCGTGAGCTGGCGCCTGGGCTCGTCGCGCGAACGCAGCTCGACCAGGCACGCGCGCTGCTCACGGCCGGGTTGTCCGAGGAGGCCGCGCAGTTGCTCGACGAGGCGCTGCCCGTGCTGCGGGAACAGCGGATCAGCCAGGACCTCGCCGAAGCCGAGGTCGCGCGGGCCGCCGCCGCTCTGCTGGAGGGCGACCGCGAGCAGGCCCGCAAGTCTGCGGGCTCGGCGCACCGGCGGTTCGTCCGGCGCGGCAACATGGCGTGGGCCGAGGTCGCCGCGTTGACTCGGCTGCGCACGGAGGCCGACGCGACGCTCGCCGGGGCCTCGGCCACGGCAACGCCCGCGAAGGCGGTGGCGCTGGCCGAACGGCTCGCGAGCGCGGGGCTGACCGACGAGGCCGCGATGGCCAGGATGCTGGGTGTGCGGCTCGCGCTGCACCGCGGCGACGTCGACCTTGCCGAGAAGCTGCTGGAACAGGTCCCCGCCCCGGGCAGGACCGCGCCGATCGACCACCGGATGATGCTGCGGCTCTGCCGCGCCGAACTCGCCATCGCACGTGGACAGACGCGCAGCGCGCTCGCCCAGGCCAAGTCCGGGTTCGACGAGCTGGGCGCCGCGCGCGACCGGATGGGCGGGCTCGACCTGGTCTGCGGCACGGCCGTGCACGGCCTGGAACTCGGCAGGCTCGCGCTCGGGCTGGTGCTGCGTGGCCCCGGCAACGACGCCGACGCCCGCCGGGTCCTCGCGTGGCAGGAGCGGACCCGCGCGCAGGTGTACCGCTACGAGCCGATGCCCGCGATCGAGGACCCCGAGCTGGCCGACCGGGTAGCCGAGCTGCGGACGGTGCTGCGCATGGTGCAGCAGGCGCGTCTCGGCGGCCGGTCCGTGGCGCAGCTCGAGCAGCGGGCCGGGACGCTGCAGCGCGAGGTCAACCGGCTCGGCTGGCACACGTCCCAGTGGGGCAGGCCGCGGCCGGTGTCGTCGCCCACCGAGGTGGTCGAGCGGCTCGGGGACCGGGCGCTGATCAGCTTCTCCGGGCCGGTGGACGACCTCGCCGCCGTGGTGGTGGCCGGCGGGCGGACGCGGCTGGTCCGGCTGGGTCCCAAGGAGAACATCCTCGAGACCGCCCGTCAGCTGCACGCCGACCTGGACGCGCTCGCGCCGGACGAGCTGGTGGCACCGCTCGTCGCGGCGGTGTCGCAGTCGGCGGAGCGGCGGATCAAGCGGCTCGACGACCTGCTGTTCGGGCCGGACGGGATTCCCGGGGAGCTGCTCGGGGACCGCGAGCTGGTTGTCGTGCCGTTCGGTGGGTTGTACTCGGTGCCGTGGGAGTCGCTGCCGTCGCTGCGGGGCCGGGCGGTGTCGGTGGCGCCGTCGGCGACCGCGTGGGTCAGTGCCGACGAGGTCGCGCCGGAGGACGGGCCGGTCGTGCTGGTGCGCGGGCCGGACCTGCCGTCGGCGGCGACCGAACTGGACCAGCTGTGCGAGGTGTACCCGGACGCGATCGTGCTGCAGGGTGCCGACGCGACGACCGACGCGGTGCTGTCGGCGATGGACGGTGCGAAGCTCGTCCACATCGCCGCGCACGGCACGCACGAGGCCGCCAACGCCATGTTCTCGCGTCTCGAACTGCACGACGGCGGCCTGCTCGCGCACGAGGTGGCGCGGCTGCGCAGGCCGCCGACCCACATCGTGCTCGCCGCGTGTGAGCTGGCGCTCTCGCACATCCGGCCCGGTGACGAGCCGCTCGGGTTCGCGGGCGCGATGCTCGCGAGCGGGTCGCGGACCGTGGTCGCGGCCGTGAACCGGGTCGGGCACCGGTCGGCCGCGCTGACGATGACCGACTACCACCGGCGCCTCGCCAACCAGGCGGTGGCGGACCTCGCCGCCGACCTCGCCGAGACCATGGCCGACTACCACCGGCGGGTCGCGTCCGGCGTGAGTCCGGCCCGCGCGCTCGCCGAGGCGACCGTCGTCGACCCCCTGCGACGGCCGTTTATCCTGCTTGGCGCCGGTTGATTCAGTGAGCGATGATCGCGGATCATGTGCTCGTTAGGGGGCGACGATGATCCTGGCGATCGACTGGGCGGACTCGCGCTTCCTCACGCACCTGATCTCCGTCCCGCTGTTCACCGGGATCATCGGCTACGTCACCAACTGGACCGGCGTGATCATGCTGTTCCAGCCCATGCGGTTCCACGGCCTGCGGCTGCCCGGACTGCGGTTCCTGTACTCCTACCTGCCGCGCCGCGTGCAGGTCATCCCCGCGATCACGCACGACGGCCGGTTCGGCTGGCAGGGCATCATCCCGTCGCGGGTGTCCAAGATGGCCTCGATCTCCGTCGACAAGGCACTGCTCAAAGTGGGCAGCATCGGTGACTTCTACCGGGAGTTCGAACCGGACAAGATCGCCGACCACATCGCGACGACCGCCCGCGGCGAGATCCGCGCGGTGGTCGAACGGATCATGCAGCGCGAACACCCTCGGCTGTGGGCCGACCTGCCGCCGCTGATCAAGTCGGCCGTGCACGCGCGGATCCAGCAGCGGCTGCCCGTGATCGTGCGCGGGCTGACCGACCAGCTCGGCGAGCACATCGAGCAGCTCATCGACGCGAAGCTGCTGGTCATCCGGCACTTCGAGGAGCACCCGGAGCTGATGAACGACATGCTCCGCGAGGTGGGCCGCAAGGAGCTGCGGTTCATGCAGAACTTCGGCTTCTACTTCGGTTTCCCGGCGGGCATCGGGCTGGTGTTCCTGCTGGAGGCGTTCCCGTACTGGTGGGTGCTGCCGGTCGGCGGCGCGGTGATCGGCTGGGTCGCGAACTGGATCGGCATCAAGCTGATCTTCGAGCCGGTGTTCCCTCGGCGGGTCGGCCCGTTCACGTTCCACGGGCTGTTCCTGAAGCGGCAGCCGGAGGTGAGCGACGTGATGGCGAAGATCATCTCCGACGACGTCATCAACATGAAGAACATCGGCGACGAGCTGCTGTTCGGGCCGCGATCCGACCGCACGCGGCAGATGCTGGAAGCGTCGCTGCGGCCAGCCGTGGACGACGCGGTCGGGTTCGCACGGTCGGCGGTGCGGGTCGGCATCGGCACCGAGCGGTACGACCGGATCCGCGACGCGGTGGCGCACGAGGCGGTCGAGTTCGCGTCGGTGTTCGGTGACACGGAGTTCGGCAGGCAGCAGGCGGGCAAGATCAGGACGTTCGTGGCGCGGCAGATGCGGCAGCTGCGTTCCGACGAGTTCAACGAGCTGCTGCGGTCGGCCATCAAGCAGGACGAGTGGTTGTTGTTCGTGCACGGCGGGGTGCTCGGCGTCGGCGCCGGGCTCATCCATCTGGCGATCTTCGGGGTGTGAGATGGCGTCTTCGTGGGGACTGGTGCGCATCGCGGCGAACGCGGGGCTGTCGACGGCGCAGTGGATGGTGCACACGACCGTCCAGACCGGACAGCGGGTCGTGCGCGGGCTCGCGGCGGGCGAGCCCCCGGTGAAGATCGCCCAGGACCTCGGCGCCGAGTTGCGATCGGCCGCCCAGTCGGTGCTCGGCGTGCAGCCCGTACCACCGGAGCACCACGCGTCGACGGACGAGCTGCGGGCACGGGGCGCGGAGCTGCTGCGCCGGTCGTCGGACGTGCACTTCGTGGAGGACACCCACCCGGCGTTCGAACGCATCCTGGACGAACTGACCCCGGACGAGGCACGCATCGTGCGGTTCCTGTGCCGCGAGGGCCCGCAGCCGACGGTCGACGTGCGGACCAACCGTCCACTGGGGATCGGCTCGGAGCTGATCGAGGCGGGGTTGTCGATGATCGGGCGGCAGGCGGGTGTGCGGAACATGGACCGCACCAACGCCTACCTGAACAACCTGTTCCGCCTCGGCCTGGTGTGGTTCTCCCGCGAGGAGGTCGAGCCGTCGCGCTACCAGGTGGTGGAGGTCCAACCGGAGGTCCAGGCCGCGATGGCGAAGGCGGGCCGCGCCCCGAAAACCATCCGCCGCAGCATCCACCTGACCCCGTTCGGCGAGGACTTCTGCACCACGTGCCTCCCCCTGGACTCCTGATCCCCGCGAGTCGCGCTCCAGAACACCGCGAGTCGCGTCCCCAGGCATAGCGAGTTGTCGGTTTCGTGCACACGCCGGACCGGCGAGAGCCCTGCACGAATCGACCAACTCGGTATGCGCGAGAGCGCGACTCGCGGTGTTTGAGAGCGCGCGGCGCGGTCATGCGGCGCTTGTGTATGGGCGCATGACGTTGATGTCCACGCGGGTGGGCACGCCGTCGACGTCGGCGAACCCGTGCAGCTGCCAGATGTGCCAGCCGAAGTCGGGCCGGAACAGGAAGTCGCGGTGCCAGCGCGGCCGGTCGAGCTTCACCGGGTAGACGTCCTCCCAGTCCGCGCCGACGTACAGCACCATCGGCCGGTCCCACGCGTCCTCGACCAGCTTGACGAACTCCGCCACCTCCCCGGCGACGGCCTCCCGGGACGGCGGCTGCGGGCACCTGCCGACGAGTTCCTCAAGGTCCAGGGCGGGCGCAAGCGCTTGCGGATCGGGTTCCGCGACGGCGAGGAAGTGCTCGGCCTGCGCACGGCCGTCGGTGCAGAGCGAGAAGAAGTGGTAGGCACCGCGGTCGATCCCGGCGTCGGCGGCCCCGGTCCAGTTGGCGACGAACCGCCTGTCGACCCAGTCCTCGCCCTCGGTCGCCTTGACGTAGGCGAAGGAGATCCCGTCCCCGGCGACCACGTCCCAGTCGACGAGGCCCTGGTGGTTGGACACGTCGATCCCGTACCGCTCACCGGGTTCGAGCGACGGCCGCCAGTGGGCGAGGAAGAGGTAGCCCCCTGTCCCGAAGCCCGCGACCACGAGGACCACACCGAGCACCAGCGGCCACCGCCGCCGTCTGGAACCACCGTCGCTCACACGCACAGGACGCGGAAGATCGCCGAGACGTTGCCCTCGGCGGCGAAACCCGGTGCGTGCACAGAAAACGGCCCCGGAAGCTGGGCTTCCGGGGCCGTTCCTTGGAGCTGTGCCGTTGGCTGGATCAGAAGTCCATGCCGCCGGTCGGGTCGCCACCGCCCGCGGGGGCGGCGGCCTTCTCCGGCTTGTCCGCGACGACGGCCTCGGTCGTCAGGAACAGCGCGGCGATCGACGCGGCGTTCTGCAGCGCCGAGCGGGTGACCTTGGTCGGGTCCGGCACGCCGGCCGCGAGCAGGTCCTCGTACTCGCCCGTGGCGGCGTTCAGGCCGTGGCCCTGCGGCAGGCCCTTGACCTTCTCCACCACGACGCCACCCTCGTGGCCCGCGTTGACGGCGATCTGCTTGAGCGGAGCCTCGACCGCGACCTTGACGATCGCGGCACCGGTGGCCTCGTCGCCGGTCAGCTTCAGGCCGGCGAAGGCCTCCTCGGCGGCCTGGAGCAGCGCGACGCCACCACCGGCGACGATGCCCTCCTCGACGGCGGCCTTGGCGTTGCGCACCGCGTCCTCGATGCGGTGCTTGCGCTCCTTCAGCTCGACCTCGGTCGCGGCACCCGCCTTGATGACGGCGACGCCACCGGCCAGCTTGGCCAGGCGCTCCTGCAGCTTCTCGCGGTCGTAGTCCGAGTCGGAGTTCGCGATGTCGTTGCGGATCTGGTTCACGCGGCCCTGGATCTGCTCCGCGTCACCGGCACCCTCGACGATCGTGGTCTCGTCCTTGGTCACGACGACCTTGCGGGCGCGGCCCAGCAGCGAGATGTCGGCGTTCTCCAGCTTGAGGCCCACGTCCTCGGAGATGACCTGGCCACCGGTCAGGGTGGCGATGTCCTGCAGGATCGCCTTGCGGCGGTCGCCGAAGCCCGGCGCCTTGACGGCGACGGACTTGAAGGTGCCGCGGATCTTGTTGACCACCAGGGTCGCCAGGGCCTCGCCCTCGACGTCCTCGGCGATGATCAGCAGCGGCTTCGACGCCTGCATGACCTTCTCCAGCACGGGGAGCAGGTCCTTGACGGCGGAGATCTTCGAGCCGAACAGGAGGATGTACGGGTCCTCGAGGACGGCCTCCTGGCGCTCCGGGTCGGTCACGAAGTAACCGGCCAGGTAGCCCTTGTCGAAGCGCATGCCCTCGGTGAGCTCCAGCTCCATGCCGAGCGCGTTGCTCTCCTCGACGGTGACGACGCCCTCCTTGCCGACCTTGTCCAGCGCCTCGGCGATGAGCTCGCCGATCGTGGTGTCAGCGGCGGAGATCGACGCGGTCGCGGCGATCTGCTCCTTGGTCTCGACCTCGCGGGAGGCCTTGTGGAGCTGCTCGGTGATGGCCTCGACGGCCTGCTCGATGCCGCGCTTCAGCGACAGCGGGTCGGCGCCGGCCGCGACGTTGCGCAGGCCCTCGCGCACGAGCGCCTGGGCGAGCACGGTCGCGGTGGTGGTGCCGTCACCAGCGACGTCGTCGGTCTTCTTGGCAACTTCCTTGACGAGCTCGGCCCCGATCTTCTCCCACGGGTCCTCGAGCTCGATCTCCTTGGCGATGGAGACACCATCGTTGGTGATGGTGGGCGCGCCCCACTTCTTCTCGAGCACGACGTTGCGGCCACGGGGGCCGAGCGTCACCTTGACGGCGTCGGCGAGGGTGTTCAGGCCCCGCTCGAGACCGCGGCGCGCGTCCTCGTCGAACGCGATCAACTTGGCCATTGCGGTGTAAGTCCTCCGGTTTGGAAGTTCACGTTGCGTGGCCAGGCTCGGTGCCCGCGACGGACGACCGGGGACTCCCGGCCTCACCGTCCCGACCTCGACTTGGCACTCCGACGTATCGAGTGCCAACCCCGTGTTTAGCACTCTCCCCGCAGGAGTGCAAGAAGAGCAGGTCAGCGACCGGACGAATCGGACGAGTCCTCGTCGGTGTTGTCGCCGGAGTCGCCGTCGCCCACCTTGATGGACGGCACGCTCTTCGTCGTGGTGGTCGTCTGCTCGTCGCCACCCGGACCGGAAGGCTGGTCACCGGAGTTGAAGAAGAAGATCGCCGCCACGATCAGGCCGATGGCGACGACGCCGACGAGCACCGGCGCGATCCACCGGTTCCCGTCCGAGGAGTCCGACGACGTGAACGCCGTACTCGCGCCGGCGGGCACGGGCGGGCGCAGCCGCACCGGCTCGGCCGACGACATGGGCGGCCGCTGGTAGCCGCTCGGCGGCGTGGACTGCGGCTGCTGCGGGCGGAAGGGCTGCGTGGGCGTTACCGTCTGCTGCGGGCCGGGCCGCTGGCCCACCGGCACCGCGGGCGGCCTGCGCACCGGCTGCGACAGCGCCTGCTTCGCCGCGGCGATCAACTCGCGGCAGGACGCGTACCGGTTCGTCGGGCTCTTCGCCATGCCGCGGCGGATGACCTCGTCGATCGCGGGCGGCAGCGACGGCACCACCTCGGTCAGCGACGGCGGCTCGCGGTTCAGGTGCCCCTGGATGACCTCGGGCACCGCACCCTGGAACGGCGGCCGCCCGGCGAGGCACGCGAACAGCACACAGGCGAGCGAGTACGCGTCGGTGCGCGCGTCCACGGGCTCGCCGCGCAGGTGTTCCGGCGCCGCGTAGGTGGGCGAGCCGAGGAAGTCCCCGCCACGTGTGCGGTGACCGGTCGCGCCACGCCTGGTCAGGCCGAAGTCGGCGACGTAGACGTGTTCCGCGGTCGACTCACGGCTGGTGACCAGCACGTTGGCCGGCTTGACGTCGAGGTGGACGAGGCCGCGCTCGTGCAGGTTGTCGAGCGCCTCGGCGACCTGCGAGAGCAGGGCGAGCGCCCGTTCCGGCGTGAGCGGGCCGCCCTTGACCAGCGACGCGAGGTCGGACCCGTCGACGAGCCGCATCGCGATGTAGAGCAGGCCGTCGACCTCACCGAAGTCGTACAGCGGCACCACGTTCGCGTGGTCGATGGCCGAGGTGTTGCGAGCCTCGTCGACGAACCGCTCCCGGAACTCCGGGTCCTCGGTGAGGTGTTCCGCGATGACCTTCAGCGCCACCTTGCGGCCCAGGCGGATGTCCGTGGCGCGGTACATCACGCTCATGCCGCCCTTGCCGAGCACACCGTCGATCCGGTAATGCCCCAGGCGACGCCCGGTGAGGTCCTCCGCCACCACTCATCCATTCATTCGTCGTCGTGACAAAGCCTAACGTCCGGCTCGTGTGGCTCGCGCAGGGTTGGGCCTATCCGTCATCGACCGTTACCCGGCCCGGGCAGGTGTGCCGCCATCGCCCGCGGGTTGCGCGTCTGAATCAGCAACTGACCAGGTCCGGCGAAGTCCAGCAGCAGCCCCTCCCCGGTGCGCACCGACTGGTGCATCGACTGGCTCACCGCACGCAGCCGTGACTGTGTCATCTCCGAATAGGCCAGCAGGTAGGCGGGGTCCACGGTGATCAGCTCGCCCTGGTCGAGGGTGACCATGTCGAGCGCGCCGCACGCGGCGAGCACCAGCGTGCCGACGCCGGACACGTGCTCGACGAACCCCGCCTCGGCGCCGAACAGGTTGCGGAACCCCGCCCAGTTCGGGTCGGTGCGCACGGTCGCGGGCGTGGCGAGCCAGCCGCCGCGCGACACGCACCAGCCGTTCACGCCGTCCAGTTCGAGCGTGTAGACGTCGCCGGGGAGCGCGGGCGCGACGTCCACCCAGCCGCCCTCTGCGGGCGCGGTGAACACGGCTTTCACCGATCTGCCCCGCGAGCTCGCCTTGCCTCTGACGTCCACCACGACGCCGTAGCTCGTGGCGAGCATCGCGGCGTAGTCGGCCTGGACCGCCTCTCCTGGCGCCAGCAACAGCCGAGCGACGCCGAACGCCGGGGTGTGCCGCGTGCGGACCTGCACCGTGCCCTCCGTGGTCGTGTTCCGGTCGAGGTGCAGTCTGGCACGCACGATCCGTGAACCGGCAGGATGCGGTACGTGGCCAACTCTCCGATCTCCGCGCCGAACTCCGCTCCGATCTCCGTGGCCGACTACCGCGCACGGATCACCGCGCTCATCCGGCCGACCCCGGTGACCCTCCGCCCGACCCTGGACTGCGTCGGCCTGGTGCTCGCGGAGGACCTGGTGTCCGGGGTGTCGCTGCCGCCCTTCGACAACTCGGCCATGGACGGCTACGCGGTCCGGTCGGAAGACGTGGCGGACGCGGAGCGGCTCGCGGCGGTCGCACTACCGGTGCCGGTCGACATCCCGGCGGGCAGGACGGACATCGTGCCGTTGCTGCCCGGCACCGCGCACCGGATCATGACGGGCGCACCGATCCCGCCGGGCGCGGACGCGGTCGTGAAGGTCGAGGACACCGACGGCGGCGTGCAGCGGGTGGCGGTGCGCGCGCCGGTCGCGCCGGGCACCCACATCCGGCGGGCGGGCGAGGACGTCACGGCCGGTGACGCGGTGCTGCGCGCGGGCACCGTGCTCGGGTCGCCGCAGCTGGGTCTCGCCGCCGCGATCGGGCTGGCCGAGCTGCCGGTGCACCGGCCGGTGCGGGTGCTGGTCCTGTCGACCGGGTCGGAGCTGGTCGCGCCCGGGAATCCGCTGCTCCACGGGCAGATCTACGAGTCGAACAGCGTGCTGCTGGCCGCTGCCGTGCGGGAGATCGGCGGCGAGGCGACCGTGCTGCGGTTCGTGCCCGACGACGTCGCGGCGTTCCACGCGGCCGTCGCCGAGCACCTCGGCGACGTGGACCTGCTGGTCACCTCGGGCGGGGTCAGCGCGGGCGCGTACGAGGTGGTCAAGGACGCGCTGACCGGGCAGGGCGTGGAGTTCCTGCGGGTCGCCGTGCAGCCGGGCGGGCCGCAGGGTTCCGGGACGTTCAAGGGCCTGCCGGTCGTGACGCTGCCGGGCAACCCGGTGAGCTCGGCGCTGTCGTTCGAACTGTTCCTGCGGCCGGCGTTGCTCGCGGCGATGGGCCACACGGTGATCCAGCGGCCGCGGGTGCGGGCCCGGTCGGCGGCGGAGCTGCGGTCGCCGTCCGCGCGACGGCAGTACCGGCGTGGGCGCATCGAGGGGGACGTCGTTACTCCGGTCGGCGGACCCGGTTCTCATCTGCTCGCGTCGTTCGCGGCGTCGGACTGCCTCATCGAGGTGCCGGAGGACACCGAGGTGGTCGCGGAGGGTGACGTCGTGGACGTGCTGCTGATCGGCGGCGCCACGTAGGCTGCGCGCGTGGGGTTCTTCGCGTGGGTCGTGTTCGGGGCGATCGTCGGCTGGGTGGCGAACGCCGTCGTGGGCGGGAAGTACCGCAGGCGACAGGGTTGCCTGGTCAGCATCCTCGTCGGGGTGGTCGGGGCGGCCCTCGGCGGCCTGCTCTACCGGGCCTTCACGGGCGAGGAGAAGACGTGGGAGTTCGACTTCCCGAGCCTCGGCGTGGCGGGGCTCGGCGCCATCGTGCTGCTGGCCGTTCTGCAGGTCGTCCAGGCGCTCGCGCGGAGGCCACCCAGCAACCGTCAGTAGTCGACGACGCACTTTAGGCTATTGCTCACGAGTCGTGCGCACACATACACTGTGCGCTCAGCATTGCTGAGATTCCCGGCCCAGCCGGCCGGCACGTGCACGTCGTCGGGGGGTGCACGGTCGGCCGGTGCGGGTCTCCCCTGAGATCACTTTCCGCGACCGGCGTAGCGTGGTGCGTAGAGAGCCGCACCCGTTTGCGAGGAATGTCCGGTTGATGACCGAATCCCAGAAGGCCCCAGACTCGGGCCGTCTCGCCCATCTCATCGCCCTGACCAGGAGCGTCGTGCCACCCATGCACCCGGCGGGGCGTCCGTTCGCGCTCGGTGCCGCGGGGGTCGCGCTGTTGCTGCGCCGCGTGTCCCGCCGCCTCGGCGTCGTCGGCTTCCTGCTGGCGGGCGCGGTCGCCTGGTTCTTCCGCGAGCCCAAGCGCGTCGCCCCGACCCGCACCGGCCTGGTCGTCTCCGCGGCCGACGGCGCG
This sequence comes from Actinophytocola sp. NPDC049390, assembly GCF_044466355.1. Taxonomy (NCBI): domain Bacteria; kingdom Bacillati; phylum Actinomycetota; class Actinomycetes; order Pseudonocardiales; family Pseudonocardiaceae; genus Actinophytocola; species Actinophytocola sp. NPDC049390. The sequence goes on along the minus strand of NZ_JBITMQ010000007.1, from coordinate 28,378 downwards.
GTGTCGCACGTCGTGCTGGCCGAACCGCCCGCCGAGCTGGGCCTGCCCGCGGGCGAGCGCCTGCGGATCTCGGTGTTCCTGTCCGTGTTCGACGTCCACGTGCAGCGCGCGCCGGTGTCCGGCGTGGTCACCCGTGCGGTGTACAAGCCGGGCAAGTTCCTGTCGGCCGACCTGGACAAGGCGAGCGAGGACAACGAGCGCAACTCGCTGCTGCTGACCACGGAGAACGGCACGGACATCGTGGTCGTGCAGATCGCGGGCCTGATCGCGCGGCGGATCGTGTGCCAGGTCGCGGAGGGTGACAAGGTCACCGTCGGCGACACCTACGGGCTGATCCGCTTCGGTTCCCGGGTGGACATCTACGTGCCGGTCGACTCGAAGGTGCTGGTCGAGCCGGGCCAGCGCACCATCGGCGGCGAGACCGTGCTCGCCGAACTGCCGGAGGGCTGACGGTGGCAGGCCGGGTCGCCGGTCGCGCGTCCGCGGGTGTTCGGGTGCTGCCGAACGCCATCACCGTGCTGGCCATGTGTGCCGGCCTGTCCGCGGTGCAGTTCGCGCTGGCCAAGCAGTTCCAGGCGGCGATCGCGGCGATCGCGGTCGCCGCGGTGCTGGACAGCCTCGACGGCCGCATCGCGCGGCTGCTCGACGCCACCAGCAAGATGGGCGCCGAGCTGGACTCGCTCGCCGACGCCATCTCGTTCGGCGTCGCGCCCGCGCTCGTGCTGTACGTGTGGCAGTTCCAGGGCAACAGAGTCGGCTGGGTCGTCGCGCTGGTGTTCGCGGTGTGCATCATCCTGCGGCTCGCGCGGTTCAACACGCTGCTCGACGACACCGAGCAACCGCCGTACGCCAAGGAGTTCTTCGTCGGCGTGCCCGCGCCCGCGGGTGGCCTGTCGGCGCTGCTGCCGCTGATCCTGACACTGCAGATCGGTCGCGACGGCTGGTGGAACGCCGACGGCGTGGTGATGGTGTGGACGGTCGCGATCGCCGCGCTGCTGATCAGCCGCATCCCGACGCTGTCGTTCAAGACGATCAAGGTGCCCGCGAGGGCGGTCGCGCCGCTGCTCGTCCTGACCGGCCTGCTCGCGGCGGCCGTGATCACCTACCCGCTGCTGGCGCTGGCCACCGCGCTGGCGGTCTACCTGGCCCACATCCCGTACGCGGTGCGCCGCAACCACTGGCTCGCCAACCACCCCGAGGCGTGGGACGTGCCGCCCAAGGAGCGGCGCGCCATCCGCCGTGCGCACGGGGCGGGCAGGCGGCTCGGCCTACGGCCACCGATGCGGCGGGTCGCGGGCGCCGCCCGCGCCGCGTTGTCGCGACGCGGCGGCGACCACGTGCGTGCGGTGGCCCTGCCCGCCGACGCGACCCGCATGCGCCGCGGCGCGGTACGCGGTCGCAACTGGCGGCGCATCGGCCTGCGGCGCAACCAGTCCCGACCAACCACTTCGCGAGGCGACGACCAGTAATGTCTGGCCCATGCCAGAGATCACGCTGACCGTCCGGCTGTCCCCGTCCGCGCTCGACTCGCGGCGCGGCCTGGTGCGACTGCACCCGGAGGTGCTCGACGCGCTGGGCCTCGAGCCGTGGGACGGGGTCAAGCTGACCGGCGCCCGCATCAGCGCGGCGCTGGCCGCCGAGGGCGAGGGCCCGCCCGGCGTCGTGCTGCTGGACGACATCACGATGTCGAACGTCGGCGTGACGGAGGGCGGCGAGGTCGTCGTGTCCCCGGCCGACGTGCGGCCCGCCAGGACGCTGACGCTCGCCGGGTCACGGCTGGCGGCCGCGTCGCTGACGCCCGAGACCGTGCGGCTGGCGTTGATCGGCAAGATCCTCACCGTCGGCGACGCCGTGTCGCTGCTGCCCCAGGACCTCGCGCCCGCGCCCGGTTCCGACGTGAACGCGGTGCGCGGCAAGCTGTCCCGCGCGGTCGGCACGACGTGGACGAACGAGCTGCTGACCGTCACCGCGACCGAGCCGGCGGGTGCGGTCGCCGTCCATCCGTCCACTGTGGTCGGCTGGCGGGACGGTGCCCGCACGGGCGAGCGCGCCGCGGCCGCGGTGCTGGCCGGTCCTGGCGGCTCGGTGGTGACGGCGGAGCCGCGGCAGATGGACGTCGAGCCGGTGGTGGTGCCGTCCGCGCCACCGCCGCCGGTGACCGACCTCATCGGCGCGCAGGAGGCGGCGGACCGGCTCACCGAGTGGTTCGACCTGGCGTTCAAACGGCCGGAGCTGCTGACCGCGCTGGGTGCGACCGCACAGCTGGGCGTGCTGCTGACGGGCCCGGAGGGGGTCGGCAAGGCGACGGTCGTGCGGTCGGTGGCGCACGCGGCCGAGGCGGAGGTCGTCGAACTGGCCGCCCCGACGCTCGCCGCGCTGGAGCCGAACGCGGGCGCGGCGAAGCTGTCGGCGGCGATCGAGTCGGCGACCTCGCACACCCCGTCGGTGCTTCTGATCACCGACCTCGACGCACTGCTTCCCGCGACCAGCCCGCCGCCGATGGCGACGGTCGTGATCGAGACGCTGCGCGCGGCGGTGCGGAACCCGGGTTTCGCGGTGGTGGCGACGTCCGCCCATCCCGAGGCCGTCGACCCCCGTGCGCGTTCCGTGGACCTGCTCGACCGGTCGGTGTCGGTGCCGCTGCCGGACGCGCGGACGCGGACCGAACTGCTGCGCGTGCTGCTGCGGGACGTGCCCGTCGAGTCCGATGTGGACTTCGGGGCGCTGGCGGAGCGCACCCCCGGCTTCGTGGCGGCGGACCTGGTCGCGTTGCGCAGGGAGGCTGCGGTGCGCGCCGCGGTCCGCTCGGCGTCGGCGATCACCGCGGGCGACCTGACCGACGCGCTGTCGACGGTCCGGCCGACCGCGTTGTCCACTTCGGACAACCTGCAGACGGGCGGGCTCACGCTCGACCAGGTCGGCGACATGAAGGAGGTCAAGCAGTCGCTGACGGAGACCGTGCTGTGGCCGCTGCGGTACCCGGACTCGTTCGCGCGCCTGGGGGTCGAGCCGCCCCGCGGCGTCCTGCTGTACGGGCCACCCGGCTGTGGGAAGACGTTCCTGGTGCGTGCGCTGGCGGGCACTGGGCGGCTGAACGTGATCGCGGTCAAGGGCGCCGAGTTGATGGACAAGTGGGTCGGCGAGTCCGAGCGCGCGGTGCGTGAGCTGTTCCGCCGCGCCGCGGAGGCGGCCCCGGCGATGGTGTTCCTGGACGAGGTGGACGCGCTGGCGCCGCGCCGTGGCCAGTCGTCGGACTCGGGTGTGGCGGACCGCGTGGTCGCCGCGCTGCTGACGGAACTGGACGGCGTGGAACCGCTGCGGGACGTGGTGGTCCTGGGCGCGACGAACCGTCCCGAGCTGATCGACCCGGCGCTGTTGCGACCAGGCCGCCTCGAGCGCCTGATCTACGTCCCGCCGCCGGACGCCGACGCCCGCACGGAGATCCTGAAGGCGGCGGCCCGCAACACCCCGCTCGCGGCGGATGTGGACCTGGCGGAAGTGGCGGCGACCCTGGAGGGCTACTCGGCGGCGGACTGCGCGGCACTGGTCCGGGAAGCAGCCCTGACGGCGATGCGCGAGTCACTGGAAGCCACAGAGGTCACGCTGGACCACGTCACGAGGGCCCGCGAGTCGGTCAAGGCCAGCCTGGACCCAGCCCAACTGGCAGCACTGGAAACCTACGCCAAATCCCGCTAACCCCGCGAGTCACGCGCCAAAACACCGCGAGTCGCGCGCCCGCACACACCGAGTTGTACGTTTCGTGCACATGCCGCCGTGGCGACACCTGCACGAAACACACAACTCGGTATGCGTGAGAACGCGACTCGCGGTGTTTGTGTCAGCCTTCGTTTTTGCCGCCGCCTGTGTCGGCGTAGTCGTTCGTCACCACGACGAGTACGCCTGCCGGCTGGTCGGCGAGGGTGTCGATCCGTGGCTCGACGGCCAACCCGAACGCGGCCGCCAGCGCGCGTGCCGCGGCCTCCTCCGACGTGCCCGGCCGGAAGAAGACCGTCGTCTCGGGCAGGTTCGTCGCCGAGTAGTTGCCGATTCCGACCACCTGCCAGCCGTCGGCCTTCAGGTCCTCGCCGGCGGTCGCGGCCAGGCCTTTGATCTTGCTGTTGTTCAGCACCCGCACCGGAACGGACTTCTCCGGCTCACCGTTGCCGTCGCCAGGCGGGGCGGCGCCGGTGGTGGTCGTCGTAGTCGGGGCGCTGGGCTGGGTGGTGGTCGTCGGCGGCACGGACTTCGACGTCGTCCTCGACGACGGCGGGTTGCCCGGCAGGGACGAGGCCTCGGAGGTCGACGTCGACTCGGGCGGGCGTTCCTCGCCGTTGCCGTCGGCGCGGCCGTCGCCGTTGCCGCCGAACATCGTGATCAGGCCGATGACGAGGGCCACCACCGCCACGCCGAGCAGCGCGACACCCGCGACCCGCAGTGGCCGCGTCGAACCGGAGTCGGGCGAGGTCATTGCCGCTCGGCACCCAGCCTCGGCGCCATCCGGGCGCGCTGACGAGTGGTCCGCAACCTGCGCAACCGCTTGACCAGCATCGGGTCGGCCACGAGCGCGTCGCTCTTGTCGATCAGCCGGTTGACCAGCTGGTAGTACCGCGTCGGCGACATGTCGAAGAGCTCGCGGATCGCCTGTTCCTTGGCGCCCGCGTACTTCCACCACTGGCGCTCGAACGCCAGGATCTCGCGTTCGCGCTGCGTCAGCTCACCGGTCGCGGGCAGGCCACCGTCGGGCTCTGCCGGCAACTCCGCGGCGTCCATCTGGCTCCTCGCCACCAGGTCGGGTCCGAACCGGAATCACACGCGTGTGATTCCGGGTGCCATTACATCACGCTACCGCCGTCCCCGCCGGGACAACGCACCCGGTTGACTACAGTTCGCGCCATGGCAGTTCACCCGATCCGGATCGCAGGCGACCCTGTCCTGCACAACCCCGTGCGCAAGGTCGACACGTTCGACGACGAGCTGCGGACGCTGGTCGACGACATGTTCGAGACCATGGCGGCTGCCCGTGGCGTCGGCCTCGCGGCCAACCAGATCGGCGTCGACCTGCGCGTGTTCGTCTACGACTGCCCCGACGACGAGGGCGTGCGGCACCGCGGCGTGGTCGTCAACCCGGTGCTCGAGACGTCCGAGCGGCCCGAGACCATGCCCGACCCCGACGACGACCTCGAGGGTTGCCTGTCGGTGCCCGGCGAGTCGTTCCCGACCGGCCGCGCGCGGTGGGCGAAGGTCACCGGGCAGGACCTCGACGGCGAGCCGGTCGAGGTCGAGGGCACCGGCTACTTCGCGCGCTGCCTGCAGCACGAGACCGACCACCTCGACGGGTTCCTGTACCTGAGCCGTCTCGTCGGCCGCTACAACAAGGAGTCGAAGCGCATGCTCAAGCGCAACGGCTGGGGCCAGCCGGGCCTGTCGTGGAACCCGGCCGTGGAGGACGAGCCGGAGGTCTAGCACGTGGACCTCGACCTCGACCGGATCGCCCGGGCGGCGCGGGAGATCGACCCGGTCTTCCTGCACACCCCGCAGTACGTCGACGACCAGCTGTGCACCCGGCTGGGCACGCGGGTGCTGACGAAGGTCGAGACGCTGAACCCGTTGCGCAGCTTCAAGGGCCGTGGCGCGGACTTCGCGATCGCCGCCCTGCCGGCGGGTTCGACGGTCGTGTGCTCGTCCACCGGCGGCAACTTCGGGCAGGCCGTGGGTTACGCGGCACGGCGCCGCGGGCTGCGGGCGGAGGTGTTCGTGCCCGCGGGCACGTCGCCGGTGAAGCTGGCGCGCATGACCGCGACCGGCGCGGTCGTGCACGAGGTCGACGGAGACGCGAAGGAAGCCGCGAAGGCGGTGACGGGCCCCGGCCGCGTCTACCTGAGCGACGGCCTGCACCCGGCGATCGCCGAGGGCGCGGGCTCGATCGGTGTCGAGCTGGCCACCGAGTCGTTCGACACGGTGGTCGTCCCGGTCGGCGACGGCGCGTTGATCAGCGGAATCGCGTGCTGGGTCAAGGAAAAGCGGCCGGGCGTACGGGTCGTCGGCGTCGCGGCGGCGGCCGCGCCCGCACTGGTGGAGAGCTGGCGGCAGGGCGCGGTGGTGACGGTCCCGCAGGAGAACGCGTTCGCCGCGGGCATCACGATCAGCCGCCCGGAACCCGTCGCGGTGACACGCCTCCGCGCACTCGTGGACGACATGGTCCTCGTGACCGATGACGAACTCCGGGCCGCCATGGCCCTGGCGGCCGAGACGCTCGGCGTGCTGCTGGAACCAGCGGGCGCGGCGGGCCTCGCGGCGATCCCCAAGCTCGGCACCGAGTCGGTCGCAACCGTGCTCACCGGCGCCAACGCCGACGTCCGCTGACGGCGAACGCGGAACAAACACTCACCGGCGCACATTTGTACTGGGTGCAACGGTGTAATTGGCGGTGAGTGCGATGTCCGACGAGCTGGACGCCTACTCGCGCACGGTGAGCGAGGTGGCGAGAACACTGACACCGCACGTGGCGAGCGTGACGCTGCGCCGCGGCGGCGGCTCCGCGGTGGTGTTCACCGACGAGGGCCACCTGCTGACGAACGCCCATGTCGTCGGCGGCTCGTCGCGAGGCGAGGCGACGTACGCGGACGGCGAGGAGTCCCCCTTCGACGTCGTCGGCGCGGACCCGCTGTCGGACCTGGCGGTGCTGAAGGCCCGCACCGCCCCGGCCCCCGCCGACCTCGGCGACGCCGACGACCTGGTGGTCGGCCAACTGGTCGTCGCGGTCGGCTCCCCGCTCGGCCTGGCCGGTTCGGTGACGGCCGGCGTCGTGAGCGCGCTGGGCCGGTCGCTCCCCGTGCGGCAGGGCCAGGCGGCCCGCGTGATCGAGGACGTGATCCAGACCGACGCGGCGCTGAACCCGGGCAACTCGGGCGGCGCGCTGGCGGACTCGCGGGCCCGGGTGGTCGGCATCAACACCGCGGTCGCGGGATTCGGTCTGGGCCTGGCGGTCCCGATCAACGCGACGACCCGCCGGATCGTCGACACGCTGATGGTGGAAGGCCGCGTGCGACGGGCGTACCTCGGCGTGGTCGGCGTGCCCGCACCGCTGCCGGACGACGTCGCGGAGCGGCATGGCCAGAAGGCGGGCCTGCGGGTGATCGAGGTGGTGGCGGGCGGTCCCGCCGACCGGGCAGGGCTGCGGAAGGGCGACCTGGTGCTGACCGTCGCCCGGGAACAGGTCCAGGACGCGCAGGGCATCCAGCGCAGGCTGTTCGCGGAGGTCATCGGCACAGACCTGGCGATCACCGTGCTGCGCAACGGCGCGATGGTCGACGTGTACGCGCGCCCGACCGAGCTGACGGTCGGCTGACCGGCACGCGCGCACCACGTGTACGCGTTGCGGACGCCGACCGGGACAGCAGGAACATCGCCGTACTGGTCCGCGCTGCCACCCCGTACGCGACCAAAGAACGACACGGCCCGCAAAGTACGTAACCTCAAGCCCCACCCGTTCCCGGGGGCCACCCGCCTTGCCAGCCTACCTGTACCCACCGACAGACGGGCCGATCTCGATCTTGCCTGTGGACAACCGACCGACCTGTGGACAACCCCGCCAAAATCGGTTGGGCGTTGTCGGTGGGCCGGGTCGGGCTGGAGACCGGCGTCGCGTTCTGGGCGCTGGCCGCGGGCCTCGGGTTGTCCGTGCTGCTCGTCGCGTCCGAAGTGGCCTACCAAACCCTCCGGGTGGCGGGCGTCGCCGTGCTGCTCTGGTTCGGCGCCCGGGCGCTGTTCGGCAAGCACCGCGAGACCGGCGCACCATCGGGCGGCGGCTTCCGGGCCGGGCTGCTGGTCAACCTCGCCAACCCGAAGCTCCCCGTGTTCGCGATCTCGTTCCTGCCGCAGTTCGTCTCCCCGGACGCCGGGCGGTGGGCGCTGATCGCGCTCGCGGTGGCGTGGGTCGTGATCGACACGCTCTGGTATCTGGTCATCGCCGGGCTGATCACCACGGTCGTCGACCGGCTGCGGCGGCACCAGAGCACGGTCGAACGGTGGTCCGGCGCGGTGCTGATCGGCCTCGGCGTGAAGCTCGCCCTAGACCGTTGACCGGCGCCACGGCAGCAGCGGCACCTCGAGCGGCAGCACCTCCACCGAGGCCAGCTCCTCGTACCGGCCCGCCACCACCTGCGTCCTGACCTCGCGCACCTCGGACCCGGTCGGCACCGCGCCCGCCACCACGAACGGCAGCAGCAGCCGCCACGTCGACGCCACGGCCTGCCTGCGCCAGGTCGGCGCGCGCAACGCCACGACCGCCGCCCGCAGGACGACGTCGTGCGCGGTCGGCGGCACCAGCTCCCAGCGTGCCGCGTCCGCGGTCGCGCAGCCGACGCAGTCGGGGGCGCCCGCGGCGAGTTCGCCGCCGCAGCCCGCGCACCGCAGCTGGCGCAGTGCCCAGTCGACGCACGCCCACGGGTAGTCACCTGCCGGGGCGTCGGCCACCCGTTCGGGGTCCGCGTCGGGGAGCTCGGCCCACGCCGTCAGCCACGGACGGTCGACCTCCGCCACGCAACCGGCGCACGACGGGTAGCCGCGGCCCGTCAGATCGCCGCAGGTCGCACAGGGTTTGGCTGCCACCGGGTTGGCGTGCACGCGTGCACGCTATCGCCGTCCGGCCGATCTCGCCCTTGGCAGTGCCCCGAATGGCTGGTTATGGTCGGGAGGCGAGAACGACAACTCAATCAACGCGGGAGCTCGCGCCTTGGCGGGCTGAGAGGGCAGATGGTGTCCAGTCACGGACCCGGTTCTGCCGACCGCTCGAACCTGACCGGGTAATGCCGGCGTAGGGAGATCCACCATGACTGCTCTTGACGACCGTTCCGTGCGCCCCAGCGTGACCACCGGGCCGATCACCGGATCGCGGAAGGTCTACCGCGACGTCGACGGCACTGACGGCCTGCGGGTCCCGTTCCGGCGCGTGGACCTGACCAACGGCGAGCACGTCGAGCTGTACGACACCTCGGGGCCGTACACCGACGACGACGCGACCATCGACATCCACAGTGGACTGGCACCGCTGCGGGCCGACTGGATCGCCGAACGGGAACCGGTGCACGGCGCCGTTTCCCAGCTGGCGTACGCGAAAGCCGGGATCATCACCAAGGAGATGCGGTTCGTCGCCGCACGCGAGGGGGTCGATCCCGAGTTCGTCCGCGACGAGGTGGCGATCGGGCGCGCGGTGATCCCGGTCAACAGGAAACACCCCGAGGTCGAGCCCGCGATCATCGGCAAGAAGTTCCTCGTCAAGATCAACGCGAACATCGGCAACTCGGCCGTGTCGTCGTCCATCGAGGACGAGGTCGACAAGATGGTGTGGGCGACCCGCTGGGGCGCCGACACCGTGATGGACCTGTCGACCGGCAAACGCATCCACGAGACCCGCGAGTGGATCATCCGCAACTCGCCCGTGCCCATCGGCACGGTGCCGATCTACCAGGCCCTCGAAAAGGTCGGCGGCGACCCGACGCAGCTGTCGTGGGAGGTCTACCGCGACACCGTGATCGAGCAGTGCGAGCAGGGCGTCGACTACATGACCGTCCACGCGGGAGTGTTGCTGCGGTACGTGCCGCTGACCGCCAGGCGCGTCACCGGGATCGTGTCGCGCGGCGGGTCGATCATGGCCGCCTGGTGCCTCGCGCACCACCGGGAGTCCTTCCTCTACACCAACTTCGTCGAGCTGTGCGAGATCCTCCGCGCCTACGACGTGACGTTCTCGCTCGGCGACGGCCTGCGCCCCGGTTCCATCGCCGACGCCAACGACGATGCCCAGTTCGCGGAGCTGCGCACGCTCGGCGAACTGACCCACATCGCCCGCGAGCACGACGTGCAGGTGATGATCGAGGGTCCCGGCCACGTGCCCATGCACAAGATCGCCGAGAACGTCCGCCTGGAGGAGGAACTGTGCGGTGAGGCGCCGTTCTACACGCTCGGTCCACTCGCGACGGACATCGCGCCCGCGTACGACCACATCACGTCCGCGATCGGTGCCGCGCAGATCGGCTGGCTGGGCACCGCGATGCTCTGCTACGTCACACCGAAGGAGCACCTCGGCCTGCCCAACCGCGACGACGTGAAGACCGGCGTGATCACGTACAAGATCGCCGCGCACTCCGCCGACCTCGCCAAGGGCCACCCGCGCGCGCAGGAGTGGGATGACGCGCTGTCCAAGGCGCGCTTCGAGTTCCGGTGGACCGACCAGTTCAACCTGTCGCTCGACCCGGACACGGCCCGGTCGTTCCACGACGAGACGCTTCCCGCGGAACCGGCGAAGACGGCACACTTCTGTTCCATGTGCGGTCCCAAGTTCTGTTCCATGCGCATCACGCAGGACGTGCGCAAGTACGCCGAGGAGCACGGGCTCACCGACATGGCCGCGATCGACGCGGGCATGGAGGAGATGTCCGACCGCTTCCACGAGCACGGCCGCCACGTGTACCTGCCGGTGGTCGACAAGTGACCAGCACTCCGCCCCGCGTCCTCACCATCGCCGGATCCGACTCCGGCGGTGGTGCGGGGCTGCAGGCCGACCTCCGCACGTTCTTCGCGTGCGGGGTCCACGGCATGACCGCGGTCACCGCGGTCACCGTGCAGAACTCGCTGGGCGTCAGCGGTGTGTCGGTGATCCCGCCCGACGTCGTCGCCGCGCAGATCGAGACCGTCGCCGACGACATCGGGGTGCTGGCCGCGAAGACCGGCATGCTCGCGACCGCCGAGATCATCGAGGCGGTGGCCAAGGCGTGCGACCGGGTCCACATCGGACGGGACGGCACCATCCCGTTCGTCGTCGACCCGGTCGCGGCCTCCATGCACGGCGACCCACTGCTGCGGGACGACGCGATGGCCGCGCTGCGCAGCGAGCTGTTCCCACGTGCGACGCTGGTCACACCCAACCTCGACGAGGTGCGCCTGCTGATCGGCCACGACGTGCGCACGCATGAGGACGCACGCGAGGCCGCCAGGGCACTGCACGCGCTGGGTCCACAGTGGGCACTCGTCAAGGGCGGCCACATGCACGACGACCCGCAGTGCGTCGACGTGCTGTACGACGGCGAGACGTTCCTCGAACTGCCCGCGACCAGGATCGACACCATCCACACACACGGCGGCGGCGACACCATGGCGTCCTCGATCTCCTCGGCGCTCGCGCGCGGCATGTCGGTCCCGGACGCGGTGCGGTTCGGCAAGTGGTTCGTCACCAACGCGGTGAAGCACGCGTATCCGCTGGGTGGCGGGGTGGGGCCAGTCTCGGCGTTCTGGCGACTGCCCGAGGACGGGACGTTTACAGTCTCTTGACGTGAAACCCAGGGACCGCGTCCGGGCTCTCGTCGAACACAAGCGCTTCCAGCAGTTCATCATCTGGGTGATCGTCGTGAACGCGATCACACTGGGCCTCGAAACCTCTCCTGTGGTGCTGCGCGAGGTCGGCGGCCTGCTGCACGTCGCCGACCACGCGATGCTCTACATCTTCACCGTCGAGCTGGTGCTGCGCCTGTACGCGCACGGCTGGCGGTTCTTCCGCGACTCGTGGAACGTCTTCGACTTCGTGATCGTCGCGATCTCGCTGATCCCGGCGTCCGGCCCGTTCTCCGTGTTGCGCGCGCTGCGGATCCTGCGTGCGCTGCGGCTGATCTCGGCGGTGCCCGCGATGCGACGGGTGGTGTCGGGGCTGCTCGCGGCCGTGCCGGGCATGGCGTCGATCGGCGCGCTGCTGGGCCTGATCATCTACGTGGCGGCGGTGATGGCCACGAAGCTGTTCGGCACGATCTCGCCGCAGTACTTCGGTGACCTGGGCACCACGTTGTTCACGCTGTTCCAGACGATGACCGGCGAGGCGTGGCCGGACATCGCACGCGAGGTGATGGCGGCCGCGCCGCTCGCGTGGATCTTCTTCGTCATCTACATCCTGATCTCCAGCTTCGCCGTGCTGAACCTGTTCATCGCGGTGATCGTGAGCGGGATGGAGAAGACCGTGACGGACGACCTCGTCGAGGCAGAGGACCGGCACGCGGCCGACCAGGCGGCGTCGGACGCGCTGATCCTGGCGGAGCTGAGAGAGTTGCGGCGGGAAATCGCCGAACTGCGGCAGCGGGAGCCGAGGTGAGGGCCAGCACGCGAGTCGCGTCCTCGAACACATCGAGTTGTACGTTTCGTGCAGGTCCCCGACCTGCACGAAACGTACAACTCGGTATGTGCCAGCGCGCGACTCGCGGTGTTTTGGCGCGCGACTCGCGGGGTGGGGGGTTAGCGTGGGGGGCTTGAGGCCTGGGCCCAGAAGCGTTGGGGGACTCGGCCTGCGTTGTGGGCCAGGCGGCCTGCCAGGACGCCGTGGCGCATGGCCGACGCCATGGCCTCCGGGTCGGTCGCCCTGGTGACCGCGGTGGCCAGCAGTACCGCTGAGCAGCCCAGTTCCATGGCGAGGGCCGCGTCGGAGGCGGTGCCGATGCCGGCGTCCAGGATCACCGGGACGCCCGCGCGTTTCACGATCAGCTCGATGTTGTGCGGGTTGCGGATGCCGAGGCCGGTGCCGATCGGCGAGCCCAGGGGCATCACGGCGACGCAGCCCAGTTCCTCCAGCCGCAGCGCGAGCACCGGGTCGTCGTTCGTGTACGGCAGGACCGTGAAGCCGTCGTCGACGAGTGTCGCCGCGGCGTCCAGCAGTTCGACCGGGTCCGGGAGCAGCGTGCGGTCGTCGGCGACGACCTCCAGCTTCACCCACGACGTGCCCAGCGCCTCTCGGGCCATCCGTGCGGTGAGCACGGCGTCGGCCGCGGTGCGGCAGCCCGCCGTGTTCGGCAGCGGGTCGATGCCCAACCGCTCCAGCACGTCCAGCACACCGGTGCCGCCCTGGACGTCGACGCGGCGGATGGACACCGTCGTCAACTCGGTGCCCGACGCCTTCAGCGCACGCTCCAGCACCGCGAGGTTCGCGGCCCCGCCGGTGCCCATGATCAGGCGTGACGAGTACTGCCGGTCGCCGATGACCAGTGGGTCGTCCATGTCAGCCTCCCTGCACCGCGGTCAGGACCTCGACGTCGGCGCCGTCCGGCACCACCTTCGTGTCGTGCTCGGTCCGCGCGACGACCTGCCCGTCGACCGCGACCGCGACGCCCTTGGCAGGCACCCCGAGGGCGGCGAGCATCTCCGTCACCGTCGCGCCGTCGGGCACCTCGCGTTCCGTGCCGTTGACCTGTACGTACATCACGTCACCTCTCCAGTCGGGCGGGGTCCGCGGACTTGATCTCGGCGGGCGGCTCGACACCGGCGACCATGGCGCGGATCGCGTCCGCCGTGATCGGGGCGAGCAGCAGGCCGTTGCGGTGGTGGCCCGCCGCGACCAGCACCCCCGGTTCGAGCGCACCGACCAGCGGGAGGTTGTCCCGGCTACCGGCACGCAGCCCGGCCGCGGTTTCCGTCAGCTCGTACTCCGCGATCGCGGGCACCACGCGTTCGGCGTACATCAACAGGTCACGCACCCCGCCGGCGGTCACCGCGGTGTCGAAACCGGCCTCGTACTGGGTCGCGCCGAGCACCAACTCACCGTCGGCCCTGGGCACCAGGTAGACCGGCCGCGACTCGACGAGCGCACGCACGGTGTGGCGCGGCGGCGGCAACGTCCCGTCCCGGGCGCGCAACCGCAGGATCTCCCCCTTCACGGGCCGCACCGCGGACGCGAGCGCCGGGTGCAGCGCACCGCTCCACGCACCCGCGGCGACCACGGCGATGTCGCAGCGCAGGACGGACCCCGCCAGCTCGACGGCGCCGGCCCGCACCGCACGGGCGGGCTCCCGGATGAACTCGACCCCGGCCTCGTAGGCGCGGGAGGTCAGGCACCGCAGCAACTCCCGGTTGTCGACCGCGAGGTCCCCGGACACCTTGAGTCCACTGCGGACACTGGGTCCGACGGTGGGCTCGACCCTGCGCAGCTCGCGCCCGGTGAGCCGCTCGACGGACCGCCCCTGCCGGGCGAGGAAGTCGGCGACGATGTCGAGCTGGGCGGCGTCGGCGGCGTCGAACCCGGCGACGACCGTGCCCTCGGTGTACAGCTCGACGCCCAGGTCGGCCGCGAACCCGGGCCACGACGCGAGCGAGGCACCCCCGACGTCGAGGAGGTCCTCCTCACCGGGCCAGGCCTCGGTGACCGGCGCGAGCATCCCGCCGGCGACCCACGACGCCCCGCGTGCGGGCGCCGGATCGACGAGCGTCACGTCGTTCTCGGCGGCGAGCCGCCACGCGACGGACAGCCCGACGACGCCACCACCGACGACGACCACATTGTGACTCACAGCACACTCACGCTCCCTGCGCCGGCATGATCCGGATCAGGTTCGACGGTCGGGATCGGCAGATCCCCTCTCAGCCCAGTCCTCTGGACTCCCGTGCGGACCACCCCCACCGTATAGCGTGAACGGGTGCCTGGACTAGACGGAGACGGGATTCGACGGCGGCTGGCGGACGCGCGGCTGTACCTGTGCACGGGCAACCGCCCGGACCTGGCGGAGTTCGCGGACGCCGCACTGGCGGGCGGGGTCGACGTGATCCAGCTGCGGGAAAAGGGCATCGAGGCCCGGGAGGAACTGGCCGCGCTGGCGGTGCTGGCGGAGGCGTGCGCCCGGCACGGGGCGTTGCTGTCCGTGAACGACCGCGCGGACGTGGCGCTGGCCTCCGGCGCGGACGTACTGCACCTCGGGCAGGACGACCTGCCCGTCTCGTGGGCGAGGAAGATCGCGGGCGACGACGTGGTGGTCGGCCGCTCGACCCACGACGAGGCGCAGGCGAAGGCCGCGTTCGAAGAGCCGGGCGTGGACTACGTCTGCACCGGCCCGTGCTGGCCGACACCGACGAAGCCGGGGCGGCCCGCGCCGGGCCTGGACCTGGTGCGGGCGACCGCGGCGGCGAACCCGGCACGGCCGTGGTTCGCGATCGGCGGCATCGACGAGGCGCGTCTGCCGGAGGTGCTGGCAGCGGGCGCGTCCCGGGTGGTGGTGGTCCGCGCGATCACGGAGGCGGAGGACCCGAGAGCGGCGGCATCCCGCCTGGCCGAAGCAACCCGCCGAATGTCCTGAAAGAACATTCGGCCGGTGCACGGGACCAGCGGACGGGCCGGCAGGGTTCGGCCCGTCCGCTGGCAGGCTGAAGGTCAGCCCCGGTAAAGCGACAGGCCGTACCTGCTCAGGGGTTCATTGACCTTCTGGTAGTACGTGGTGCCGCCGGACCAGCAGTTGCCGGAACCACCCGAGGTCATGCCCTGGGCCTGGACGCGCGTGCCGGAGCCCGGGCTGGACACGAGCGAGCCGCCGGAGTCACCGGGCTCGGCGCACACGCTGGTGCGGATCGTGTCGTAGACACAACCCTGCGAGTAGCACACCGTCGCGCTGGTGGACGACACGGAACCGCAGTGCCAGCCGGTGGTGGAGCCGGAACGGCACACCGTGGCGCCGGTGCCGACGAGCTGCGAACCGGAGACGATCACGTCGCTGCCGGAGCTGTAGCGGTCGACGTACGGGGTCGACACCGCGGAGCTGGAGCTGACGCGGATGAGACCGTAGTCGTTGGTCGGGAACGAGGTTGCCGCGACGCCGCCGATGGTGCCGCCGGAGCCGGACCACGTGCCGCCGAGGTTGGTGCAGTGACCGGCGGTGATGACGTACCGGGCGCCGCTCGAGCTGCGGGCGTTGAAGCCGAGCGAGCACCGCGAACCACTGCTGGTCCGGATCGCCTGGCCACCGATCAGGTTCCAGTACGTCTGGGGACGCGCGGTGACGTGTTCGAACCGCACGTCGGCGCCGAGGCTCTTCGCCCAGGTCGCGGCCGCGGCCTGGCTGCCGTACACCGACACGACGACGTCGTTGGTCGCCTCGTCGACGTGCCAGCCGGTGACCGAGCTCGGCATGGTCGCCGCGCTGCCGTCCAGCTTCGCCTTGGTGGCGTTCAGTTCCGCGGCGCTGTCCTCGACGACACGGGCGATGACACCGGCGTCCTCGACCTCGGCGACGCGGGACGCGTCGGCGACGTTGACCACCAGTTTGCCGCTGGCGGTGTCGAAGTGGCTGCCCGCGAAGTCGCGATCGAGGGCGATCCGCAGGGTCTTCTCCTTCGACCACGCCACCTGTTCCTGCTGGTAGCGGGCCTCAGCCTGTTGCGGGGTCAGGCCGAGGTCACGCTGCAGCGCCGCCTGGATCGCGCTGGAGTCCGACGTCACCGGCACGCCGTTCGCGGGCATGGCGACGGTCAACGCCAGGCCCACGGCGAGCAGTGCGGTGCTGCCCAAGCGCACAAGGGTTGTGCGTTTCATCAGGTTTTGCTCCCTCGTCTTTGCAGGGGGACCCGGGAGCGAGCAGGGGATTGAGAAGACTCCCGGGCAACTACGGAGCGGGTTCTCACCATCCGGGATGGATGGCCTTTTTGAAACTATTTGCTAACGCAGCGTCCGGCGATCGGCCGATCGGGGACAACAGTTGCCAGGTGCGCGTCCGTTTTGCTACCCAGGGTCAGTTTGTGGGGATGACGCTGCCACCCGGGGGCTCGACCTCGGTGGTCGTGGTCTCGGGCGGTGTCGTCGTGGTGGTCGTGGTGGTGGTCGTCGTCGACGACGAGTCGCTCGGCGGGGTCGTCGTGGCGGTGCCGCTGGTCGGCGCGGTCGTCGTGGCGGGCGGCCGCTCCGACTCGCTCGACGTCGGTGTCGTCGTGGACGTCGTCGGGTCCGGCGGCTGTTCCGGCCGGCCGCCGCTGTCGCGGTGCGGCTCGACGATGCTGCCGAACGTCGTGCCGGTGCCCCCGGACAGCGGTTCGCCACGAAGCCACTCGACCCCGGTGACGGCCAGCACGCCCAGCACGAACGCCGCGAGGCTGCCCACGACCACCATCGGCCAGCGCCGACGCCCGCGCTCCGCCGGTGGCCGGTCGTCCGGTTCGTCGTCGCTGACCGGCTCCGCCCGGACCTCCTCGTCCGGCTCCTTCTCCGGGTCCTCCTCGGACACCAGCACCGTCGTGCCGCCGGACCGGCCGACGACCTTGGCGCGAACCGTGCGCACGCTCTCCGTGGTCCGGTCGATGGACCGCTGGTACAGCACGCCGCCGACGGTCGACACGATGCTCGCGAGCCCGGCGCCGATGACCGTGCCCGCGACCCCCATGGTGGAGCCGATCAGCGCCGCGGTGACCGCTGCCAGCGCACCGGCGAGCACCTGGCTGATTCTTACTCTTTCCGTCGCTTCCTTGTCGCTCATGATCCTTCGTCTGTTCACGACCGTTCCACTTCCGCAACGGCTGGGACGGGCACACCACTCCCGTGGTTGACCGATGGTGAGCACCACCACAGTCCATTGTGGACAGTGCATACTTGGTGACGTGCAACTGACCACCATCGACGACATCGAGGCGGCCGCCGCGCGCATCGGCGACCGGATCGTGCGTACTCCTTTGCTGCCCTGCCTTTGGGCGGAGCGCGACCGTCCCCTGTGGCTCAAACCCGAACAGCTGCAACCGATCGGCGCGTTCAAGATGCGCGGTGCGGCGAACGCGATCGGGCGGCTGCCCGACGACGTGCGTACCCGAGGAGTGGTCGCCTATTCGAGCGGCAACCACGCGCAGGCCGTCGCCTACGTGGCGAAGCTCTACGGCGTCCCGGCGACCATCGTGGTGACCACCAACACGCCGCGGATCAAGGTGGAGGCCACCCGGCGGCACGGCGCCGAGGTCCTGATCGTCCCGCCCGCGGACCGCGAGTCGGCCGCTGAGGAAGTGGTCGCGCGCAACGGCGGCACGCTGATCCCGCCGTTCGACCACCCGGACGTCATCGCCGGTCAGGGCACGATCGGCCTGGAGATCGCCGCCGACCTGCCGGACGTCGAGGTCGTCCTGGTGCCGGTGAGCGGTGCCGGTCTGATCTCCGGCGTGGCCGCCGCGATCAAGGCGAAGGCGCCGCACGCGCAGGTCATCGGCGTCGAACCGGAGCTGGCCGGCGACACCGCGGAGGGCTTCCGCACCGGTCAGCGCCCGAACTGGTCGACCGACGACCGCGCCCGCACGATCGCCGACGGGCTGCGCTCCACGCCGTCCGAGCTGACGTTCGCGCACGTCCGCAAGTTCGTCGACGACGTGATCACCGTGACCGAGGACCAGATCAAGGACGCGATCGGACTGCTCGCCACCAGGTCACAGGTGGTGGCGGAGCCGAGCGGCGCGGTGACCACGGCGGCCTACGTGCACGCGGACCTGCCGAAGGGTAAGACCGTCGCGGTCGTGTCCGGCGGCAACATCGATCCGGCGCTGTTCGCGGAGATCCTCACGACGCGCGTGTAGCCCCCAGGTGGGTGGGCGGGCCCGTCACACCGCAGCTGAAGCACTCCCCCGGGTCCGGCAGCTCGGGTTCGGGCTCCGGGACCGGGGCGAGGACGTCGTTGCGCACCCACAGCGCCAGGACGCCGCCGACCACGCACAACCCGGCGCACAGCCACATCGCCGTCTGCCAGCCCGACGTCATCGCGTCCGGGTCGGCGTACGACTCACCGGACAGCCCGGCCGCCGCCGGCAGGATCGCCACCGCGAGCAGGCCGCCGGTCCGCGCGATCGCGTTGTTCACCCCGGACGCCACCCCGGCGTGCCGGTCCTCGGCCGCCGCCAGCACGGTCGCCGTCACCGGCGCCACCACCGCGGTGAGCCCGAGCCCGAACACGACCACCGCGGGCAGCACCGTGAGCAGGTACGACGCACCCGGCGTGACCCACGTGTACATGATCATGGCCACCGCGATCACCAGCGGCCCTGCCACGAGGAACGGCCGCGGCCCGAACCGTTGCGCGAGCTTCCCGGACCGCGCCGACAGCACCAGCATGATGATCGAGATCGGCACGCTGGCCAGCCCGGCGGCCGTCGGCGAGTAGTGCAGCGAGACCTGCAACTGCAGGACGAACAGCATCATCACGCCGCCGAGCGCCGCGTAGACCACGAACGTCAGCAGGTTCGCGACGACGAACGTCCGGTTCGCGAAGATGTCCGGCGGCACGAGCGGGTTGCGCTGCCGCACCTGCAGCACGACGAACCCGACGAGCGCGGCCACCCCGACCACGGCCCCGACGAGCACGAACGGGTCCGACGCGCCCCGCTCCGGCCCCTCGACCAACGCGGTGGTGACCCCGGCGAGGCCCAGCGCACCGAGCACCGAACCCCACACGTCCGGGTGCCCGGTCATCGACGTGTCCTCGGACTCGGGCACGAACTTCCTGGTCAGCCAGATCACCGCGATGCCCAGCGGCAGGTTGATCAGGAACGCGAGCCGCCACGACCACGCCTGCACGAGCAGCCCGCCGACCAGCGGCCCGACCGCGCCCGCGATGCCGCCGAGCCCCGACCACGCGCCGATCGCGCGTGCCCGGTCCGACCGGTGGAACGACGACTGGATGATCGCGAGCGCACCCGGGGTGAGCAGCGCGCCGCCGATGCCCTGCAGGATGCGCGCGGCGACCAGCATCTCCGTGTTCACCGCGACCCCGCACAGCAGGGACGACACGGCGAACCAGGCCACCCCGACGAGGTAGACGCGGCGCCGTCCGTACCGGTCGCCGAGCGAACCGGCCACCAGGATCAGCGCGGCGAGGGTCAGCAGGTAGCCGTTGATGATCCACTGCAGGCCGACGACCCCGGCGTCGAACTCGGCGCCGATGTGCGGCAGCGCGATGTTGACGACGGTGCCGTCCAGGAACGCCATCCCGGAGCCGAGGATGGTCGCGGCGAGGATCCCGCGCGCGGTGGCGCTCCCCCAGCGGACCTCACCGAGCGTCATGACGGCCGGTTCAGTTCCGCGACGAACTTGTACCGGTCGCCGCGGTAGACCGACCGCACCCACTCCACGGGCCGTTCGGTGGTGTCGAACGAGTGCCGCGACAGCAGCAGCATCGGCATGCCGACGTCCGCGCCGAGCAGTTCGGCCTCGTGGGGGCCGGCGAGCGCGGTCTCTATGGTCTCCTCCGCGTGCCCCATCTCGACGTCGAACCGGTCCCGCAGCACCTGGTACAGCGAGCCCCCCGGGGTCAGGTACTTGCGGAGCCCGCGGAACCTGCCGAGCGGCAGGTGCGTGGTCTCGATCGCCATCGGCTCGTTGTCGGCGAGCCGCAGCCGCTGCATGCGGAGCACCTTCGCGCCGGAACGGATGCCGAGCAGGGTGGTCAACTCGCCCTCCGCGGGGATCTCCGCGATGTCGATCAGCTGCGACGATGGCTCACGGCCCTGCGCACGCATGTCCTCTGTGTACGAAGACAGCTGCAACCGCTGTGCCACCTTGGGTTCCGCCGCGAACGTGCCCTTGCCCTGCACGCGCAGTAGTCGGCCTTCCACTGTCAGGTCAGCAAGAGCCTGGCGCACGGTCGTGCGGGACACGTCGAACTCGGCGGCGAGCGAACGTTCAGTGGGGATGGGCGACCCCGGCGGCAGGGAGGCGAGCAGGTCGAGCAGATGCCTTTTCAGACCCCAGTACTTGGGTTCGCGCATGGCGCGGGTACCGGCGTCGGGCTCCTGCGCGGCCGACGTTTCGAGCATGGCTCCTCCTCCAACGACTTCCCTGCTACAGCATGCCTTCCCGAAGCCGTCGACGCGATCACGCCGCTCGGTTTTTGGGAATACCGTGACACCCGTGGCGAACGCACACCCTACAGCGCTACCATCATTGGTCTAGACCTTAATGAACCAGGAGGGGACGATGGCGGCAGCAGGTGCCCGGATGACCGCGGAGGTCGCCGAGCAGCCGGCGGTGTTCTCCTCGCTGGTCGCACGGCGCGAGGAGATCGCGGCCGTCGCGAGGCTGGTCGCGGCGCGCAGGCCGAGGTTCGCGCTGCTCGCGGCCCGTGGGTCCAGCGACCACGCGGCCCTGTACGCGAAGTACCTGATCGAGGTGCTGCTGGAGCTGCCCGCCGGGCTGGTGTCGCCGTCGACCACCACCCTCTACGGCGCGCGCCCGGACTTCACGGACGTCCTGTACCTGTCGGTCAGCCAGAGCGGCGGTTCACCCGATCTGGTGGCGGCGACCGAGGCGGCCAGGGCACAGGGCGCGCTGACGGTCGCCGTGACCAACACGCCGTCGTCGCCGCTGTCGGACGCGGCGGAGCTCTCGGTCGACATCAGGGCGGGCGAGGAACTGGCCGTCGCGGCCACGAAGACGTACACGGCGACCCTGCTGTCGCTGTACCTGCTGGTGGATGCCATCCGAGGGGGTACGGGTGCGGCGGTCGCGGACATCGGGGAGCTGTCCGCGACCGCCCTCGCCGCCCCGATCGACGACGCGGTCGACCGGTTCCGCGACATCGAACGGGTGGTGACGACCGGCCGCGGTTACTCCTCGGCGACCGCGGCGGAGGCCGCGCTGAAACTCGCGGAGACCAGCTACCTCGGCGCCCGCTCCTACAGCGGCGCGGACCTGCTGCACGGCCCGGTCGCGGCGATCGACGACCGCACCGGCGTGGTCGCGGTCACCAGCAAGGGGCTCGGCGCCACCGCGATGCGTGACGTGGTCGGCACCGTGCGCGACCGCGGCGCGTCCGTGCTCGCGGTCGGCTCCTCGGCACCGGACGTGGCGGCCGATCTGCGGATCGCGGTGCCGGACACGTTCGAGGAGGTCGCGCCGATCCTGGAGATCCTGCCGCTGCAGCGCCTCGCGCTCGCGTTGGCGCTGGCGCGCGGCGGCGACCCCGACAACCCTCGCGGTCTGAACAAGGTCACTCGCACGCTGTAGCCGTTACCCTAGACTTCCTGTGTGCGAAGGACGTCGTTCGCCCGGTGGCAGTGTTCTATCGCGAGAACCATGGACCTGCTGGGGGATCAGTGGACACTGCTGGTGCTGCGTGAGGCGTTCAACGGCGTCCGCAGGTTCGACCGCTTCCAGGCCGAGCTCGGCATCGCGCGGAACACGCTGACCGAGCGGCTCGACCGGCTCACCGGCGCCGGGCTGCTGGCACGCGTCCGCTACCAGGACCGGCCCGCCAGGTACGAGTACCCGCTGACCACCATGGGCCAGGACTTCTTCCCCGTGCTGGCGGCGATCATCCGCTGGGGCGACCACTGGCTCGCCGACCCGGAGGGCCCGCCGCGGCTGCTACGCCACCACGACTGCGGCACCGCCACGACGGCGACCGTGAACTGCGCGGACTGCGGCGGCCCGATGACGGCCGAACGCGTGACCATGGAACCGGGACCGGGGTTGATCTCATGACGGACGTGGCGGTCGGCGTGGACATCGGTGGCACGTCGAGCCGTGCGCTGGCCGTGCACGCCGACGGGCGCGTGGCCGGGCGCGGCGCGTCGGGCGGCGGCAACCCGAACTCGCACCCACCCGAGGTGGCGGCCGGCCGCGTGGCGGAGGCGGTGGCGGCGGCCGTGCCCACGGGCGCGGACGTGGTGAGCTGCCTGCTCGGGCTGGCCGGGGAGAGCAAGTTCTCCGACCCCGCGATCCTGGCGATCTTCGAGGCCGCGCTGCGCGAGGTGGGCGTGACGTGCCGGATCGACGTCGTGTCGGACGCGGAGGTCGCGTTCGCGTCGGCGACGTCGGCACCGGACGGGACCGTGCTCATCGGTGGCACGGGCTCGGTCGCGGCGCGGATCGTCGGCAGGCGCAAGGAGTCCTGGCGCGGCGGCTGGGGCTGGCTGCTCGGCGACGAGGGCTCGGCGTTCTGGATCGGCAGGCAGGCGGTCCGGTCGACGCTGTCGGTGCTGCAGAGCACGGCGCCGCTCGGCCTGCTGGCGGAGGCGGTGCTGAAGGAGACGGTGGGCGACGTCGGCGACCGGCGGCTCGCCCTGAGCAGGTTGATCACGTCGGCGAACGCGGAGCCGCCGATCCGGCTGGCCCGGTTCGCGTCGCTGGTGAGCGACCTGGCGGCGGCCGACCCGGCCGCGGCGGACATCGTCGCGGACGCGGCCCGGCTGCTGGCCGAGCAGGCGGCGATGGCCCGCACCCCGGACGAGACGACCCCGGTCGTGCTGGCGGGCAGCGTGATCGGCCCGTCAAGCCCGGTAGGCGTAGCGCTACGGGAACGCCTGTCAGCCGAGGCGGAGGTCCGGTACGCCAGCGACGGCGCGGCAGGCGCGGCGTGGCTGGCAGCCCTGGAAGCGTGGGGCCCAACCACCCCCCACCCCACCCCCCGCGAGTCGCGCCCCCAGACATAGCGAGTCGCGCGCGCGAACACACCGAGTTGTGGGGGGGGGGGGGGGGGGGGGGGGGGCGAAAACGCGCAAACTAGAGGATGTTTAGGGGGATTCCCGGGTGAGAGGGCGGTGGGGGTC
>NZ_JBITMQ010000007.1:0-5070 GCF_044466355.1 Actinophytocola sp. NPDC049390 | reverse complement strand
ACCGGGTCCGACCCGCGCGTCGCGGGCGCGGGCGCGCCCTGCCGCGCGCGTTTCGGGGGGGGGCCCCCCCCGCCCCCCCCCCCCCCCCCCCCACAACTCGGTGTGCCTGGGAACGCGACTCGCGGGGTTAGGGGCGGGGGTGGCGGAGGCCCGGGTGGGTTTGTGGGAGGGATTTGCGGAGGACCACCGCGCTCGCGGCCAGTGTCGCCGCCACCAGTGGCCAGCTCAGCACGACCCGGGCCACGCCCAGGGCGACCACCCAGCCCGACCACCACAGCAGGCCGAACACCACCACGCGCACGGTGTACTGGCCGAGCACCCACACCCAGCTCGCGTTCCCGTACGCACGGACCAGGTCGGGGTCCCGTCGCCACCGGGTCTTCTGCCCGAGCACGAGCCCGACCACGACGCCGAGCAGCGGCCACCGGATGAGGATGCTCAGCGCCCACGCCAGCGCGCTCGCCACGTTCGACAACAGCTGGATGAGGAAGAAGTCCTCCGCCCGCCCGGTCCGCAGTGCCACGAACGCGGCCAGCGACACCGCCGCCACGCTCGCCACCGACGCCGTCACCCGCTTCCCCCGGGCCAGGCGCCAGATCCCCACGGCCACGCCCGCCACGATCGCCGCCGCGGCCGCCCAGCCGATCGAGCGGCCACTCACCAGCCAGGCGACGACGAACACCGCGGGCGGGATGCTCGCGTCGACGGCCCCCCGGCGCCCACCCAGCAGTTCCCGGAGCGACTGGTCGCGCGTCTCGGTCGGCTGGTCTGTCACGTGTCAAGCCTGCCTCATCCCGAATCAGTTAGGCCACCCTAACCTCAGTTGACAGCACGTTTTAGAATTACGTGCACGGCTGACAGGCACGGAAAAGAAGCATGGCCAACGTCGACGATCCGCACACCTGCCGCAACTGTGGTCGCAGCCTTCCCAGACAGCAAGGGAAAGGCCGGATCAAGCAGTACTGCGACGCGACGTGCCGCAGCGCTGCTCGGCGGCAGCGCGCCAAGCACGGCCTGACCCTCGAAACGCGTCAAGGTTACGTTGACGACGGTCTCACGGCGGTGGCCGAGGCCCTCGGACAGGCCCGTGACGCGGAGAACGCGTTGCGGCGGGCGGTCGACGAAGCCAGGGCGTCGGGCCGCACCTGGCAGGAGATCGGCGACGTGCTCGACACCTCCCGCCAGGCGGCCTTCCAGCGCTTCGGCCGTCCGGTCGACCCGCGCACGGGAACGGACACGACCGGCTCCGACGAACCGCTGCCGGGCGCGGCCGAGAAGGCGATCACCCTGCTCGCCGACCTCGTCGCGGGACGGTGGGCCGAGGTCGGCCGCGACTTCGACGCGCGGATGGCCGCCGAGCTGACCACGGACCGGATCGCCGACGCCTGGGCCCAGGTGGTCGGCACGTTCGGCGCGCACGAGCGGATGGGCGAACCGGCGACGTTGCGCGTCGGCGGGTACACCGTTGTCGACGTGCCGCTGTACTGCGAGGCGAATGAGCTGACCGGCCGGGTGTCGTTCGACGACGACGGCGCGGTCACGGGCCTGTTCCTCCTGCCCGCCTGACCCGTTGGTCCGAATTGGACAGTCGACGGCGAACGGCGGGACGGACGCCGGAACCGACGTCGTCCGATCACGCTGCGCAGCCGTCCGCGAACACGGCAAACCGACGGTGGCGTAGGTCGGGAATCAAGCGGCATCCTGGCGGATTAGGAGATATAACGAAGGGCGCGCACTAGGGAGGGGTGGTCGCCGTGGGGCGGAAGTGGAAGAGCTGGGTTGCTGTTGGGGACAGCTTCACCGAGGGACTGAGCGACGAGGCACCGGACGGCAGCTACGTGGGGTGGGCCGACCGGCTGGCCGCGACGCTCGCGGAGCGCGACCGCGACTTCCGGTACGCGAACCTGGCGCTGCGCGGGAAGATGCTGCGGGAGATCATCGACGAGCAGGTGCCGATCGCCGTCGAGGTGAAGCCCGACCTGGTCACGATGTGCGCGGGTGGCAACGACCTGATCGTGCCCGGCAGCGACGTCGACGCGCTCGCCGAGGAGTACGAACAGGCCATCGTGGCCCTGCGGGCCGCGGGCTGCGAGGTCGTCATCTTCACCGGTCCGGACCCGCGCAGCCAGCCGGTGGTGCGGCGGGTACGGCCCAAGGTCGCGATCTACAACGCGAACCTGCGTGCCATCGCCGACCGGCACGGCACGATGATCGTCGACCTGTGGGCCATGAAGCCGCTCGTGGACGTCCGCTCCTGGAGCGACGACCGGTTGCACTTCTCGCCGGAGGGTCACCACCGGATCGCGCTGCGTACGGCCGAGGTGCTCGGTGTGCCCGTGACCGAGGACTGGCGCGAGCCGTGGCCGCCGGTCGAGCCGACGCCGTGGCTGCGGTCCCGGCAGGCGGACCTCGCGTGGACCCGCACACACCTGCTGCCGTGGGTGCGCAGGCACCTGCGCGGCGAGTCCATGGGGGACGGACTCGCGCCCAAGCGGCCCGAACTGTCCCCGCTTCCCCTGCCGACAGGCACCGGCAAGAACAGCGCCCGCGTGTGACGCTCTCCCAAGCACACCGGCCGACACCGTTCCCCCAAACAGTGTCGGCCGGTTTGCTTGGGCAGCACACCCCCACGTTGGTAGCGCCGCCCGAGTGCTCACGGTCAGGCTCCGGGACGTCGAGCACTCGGCGCGCAGCCTGCCACTTGATCGCCCGAAACGACTAACTCCTCGCTAAACGCGGGCCCAACCTAGACGACCAGACGGACCAACCGGCTCAACGCGGCGGGTCCCAGAGCCCGCGTACCCTCGGAAAACTCCGCGGCGAGGCGCGCGAGCGCGACCAGCTCGTCGTCGCCGTCCGTCCCGTCCGCACCCGCCTCGACCACGGCCAGCAGGTTCGCCCACTCCTTGTCGATCCAGTCGACGGCCTCCTCGGCGGTGGTCATCACCGGGCCGGGCCCCTCCGGCAGCGGGCCACCGTCGGGCCGCAGCAACTCCCGCGCGGTCCGGGCGCCTGCCAGGTAGTACCGCCGCAGCCGCCGCACCGCAGCCGCTCTGTCCACTTCGGACATCTCGGCTTCCGCGCGCTCGGACGCGTGCAACCGGACCAGGTCGTGCATGAGGAACACGTCACGACTGGTCTCGGTGACCACGAAGGACGCGGCGAGCGCACGCAGCACGCGCCTGCACTCGTCGACGTCACCGTCGCGGAGCGCGGCGACCGGCCCGGGCCCGATCCGCGTGCCGGGGAAGAGCCCGAGGTGCCGCACGATCTCGGCCGGCTCGGACCGCAGGCTGCGGTAGGTGACGTCGAGCGCGGCGCGCACGCTCGTGTCCACGTCCTCGGTGTCGAGCGCGCCGAGCCGGGACCGCTCGTCGGTCAGCTCCTCCACCAGGTCCGTGACCGTCCACTGTGGATTGGCGGCGAGCCGCGCCGCCGCGATGCGCAGGGCGAGCGGCAGGTGCCCGCACAGCCGGGCGAGCTTGCGGCGCTGTTCCCGGTCCCTGCTGTGCGCGGGCGTCCCGGCCATGAGCTCGATCAACCGCTCCGCGGCGTCGGCGGCGAGCGTGCCGAGCGACAGCATCTTCGCCCCGGTCCGCGCGACCAGCCCGTCCATCCGGATCCGCGAGGTCACCAGCACGAACGACGACGACGCGGCGGGCAGCAGCGGGTGGACCTGCTCGGCGTCACGGGCGTCGTCGAGCACCACCAGCACCCGGCGGTCCGCGAGGATCGACCGGTACAGCGCGGCCCGGTCGTCGAGTTCGAACGGCACGTCGTCGACGCCGACGCCGAGCGCGAGCAGGAACTGGGTGAGCACGTCCGCAGCCCGCACCGGCGTGTGCTGCGGGTCGAAGCCGCGCAGGCTCGCGAACAGCTGTCCGTCGGGGAACGCCGCCGCCACCCGGTGTGCCCACAGCACGGCGAGCGCGGTCTTGCCAACGCCCGCGGGCCCGGCCAGCAGGCCGATCGCCGCGGTCTCGCCCGGTGGCAGAAGCCCGGTGAGCCAGTCGAGTTCCTCGTCCCGGCCCGCGAACCCGGACGGCGCCCTCGGCAGCTGTGCGGGCACCAGCACCCCGACCTTCGGGGTGAGCACCGGTTCCGGCGACGGCTCGAGCAGGCTCGAGTCGTCGCGCAGCACCCGGGCGTGCAGCTCACGCAGCTGCGGGCCGGGGTCCATGCCCAGCTCCTCGGCCGCCCGGTGCGCGAACTTCTGGTAAACGTCGAGCGCGGTGGCCCGCCGGTTCGCCCGGTACAGGGCCAGCATGAGCTGCGCGACGAGGCGCTCGCGGAACGGCTGCGCGTCGATCAGCTGCGTCAGCTCGCCGATCATCTCGTGGTGGCGGCCCAGTTCCAGCTGCGCGTCGTACAGGGCTTCGAGGATGGCGAGGCGCAGTTCGGTCAGCTCCGGCGCCGTCACCCGGCCGCCGAGGTCGG
Organism: Actinophytocola sp. NPDC049390; assembly: GCF_044466355.1. Lineage (NCBI taxonomy): Bacteria > Bacillati > Actinomycetota > Actinomycetes > Pseudonocardiales > Pseudonocardiaceae > Actinophytocola > Actinophytocola sp. NPDC049390. Next base: position 633 of record NZ_JBITMQ010000007.1, on the reverse strand, counting down.
CGAGGGCGGGACCGCGCCACAGCGCGTTCGCCTCCCGCAGCAGCTCGGCCCGCCGGGCAGGGGGCTGTTCACGGGCCTTCCCGAGCAGCGACCGCGCGACCGTCACATCGATCAGCGACTCGTCGACGACCAGCCGGTAGCCCGGGGGTGTGGTCACGATGAGCGCGTTGACGTCGGCCTCCGCGATCCGCTGGCGCAGGCGGGACACGTAGCCCTGCACCATCGTCCGCGCGCTCGGGGGTGGTTCGTGCGCCCACAGGACGTCCACGATCCGGTCCAGCGGCACGACCTGGTTGGGTTCGAGCAACAGCATGGCGAGAACGCCACGCATGCCGGCACCGCCCAGCGGCACCGCCCGTTCGCCGACCACCAGCTGCACGGGTCCGAGCAGGCAGAACCGTGCGACGGACGGATGCTCCGCTGCCATCGGACCACCCCCCAGTTGTCCCGCGGCACCCTGACGGGACCGCATGGTGCACAAGGTACGACCTCTGGGTGACGAGTGGGACCTCCCCGTCACACCCGCCACCCGGATGGTCTAGGGCCTGTATCGAAGTGGATCAGCTGATGGCTTCGGGTGTGGCCTGTTCCGGCGTGTCGTTGATCAAATAGGAGAGGTCTCCGGTAGATCGA
>NZ_JBITMQ010000006.1:296064-438913 GCF_044466355.1 Actinophytocola sp. NPDC049390 | reverse complement strand
GTCAGGACTCAACGTCCAGGAACACCGAGTGCTCACCAACCGGGCGGCTACCGACCAAGAGTGTGCCGGACGGCTCACTCTCAGAACTGATTAGGGAACACCGATGTCCTCTGCGAACACGTCGTCCGGGCCGCGAGCCGGTCGCAGGGAATGGCTGGGACTGGGCCTGCTGGTACTTCCCTCCCTGCTCCTGTTCATGATGCTGACGATCCTGTTCCTGGCCATTCCGCACATCGCCAGGGACGTCAACCCGAGCAGCACCGAACTGCTGTGGATCCTCGACATCTACGGCTTCACCATGGCCGGCTTCCTCGTCGCCATGGGCACGCTGGCCGACAAGATCGGCCGCAGGCGCCTGCTGATCATCGGTGCCGCGGTGTTCGGGGTCGTGTCGATCCTGGCCGCGTTCACCGACGACCCCACGCTGATGATCCTGTGGCGCGCGGTCCTCGGTGTGGCCGCCGCGACGCAGATGCCGTCCACGCTCGGCCTGATCTTCTCCATGTTCCACAACGCGAAGCAGCGCGGCCTCGCGATCGGCGTGTGGGCCGCCAGCATCTCCGCGGGCGTCACGCTCGGCCCGATCGTGTCCGCCGTCCTGCTCGAGGCGTTCTCCTGGCGGGCGACGTTCCTGGTCGCGGTGCCGATCATGGCGATCGTGGTGATCGGCGCGCCGCTGGTGCTGCCCGCGCACACCGACTCCTGGGGCAGCAAGCTCGACCTGCTGTCCGTCGGCCTGCTGCTGGCCTCGCTCCTGCCGTTCATCTACGGCGTCAAGACCCTCGCCAAGGACGACTCGCTCGGCATCGCGCTCGGCACGATCGCCGCGGGTGTCGCGTTCGGGGCCTGGTTCGTGGTGCGCCAACTGCGGATCGACGCACCACTGCTCGACGTGCGGCTGTTCGCCAACCGCACGGTGTCCGGCGCGCTCGGCGTGTTCGTCCTCGCCGCGGCGGGCATGGGTGGCGTGTACCTGATGTTCACCCAGTACCTCCAGCTGGTCGCGGCCCTGACCCCGCTGCAGACCGCCATGGCCATCCTGCCCGCCGCCGTGCTGCTGGTCGGTGTGTCGCTGGTGTCGCCGATCCTGGCCCGCCGGGTCAGCCCGGGGATCATCATCGGCGCCGGTCTCGCCATCCAGGTGATCGGCTACCTGATGCTGACGCAGGTCGAGAGCACGGCCGGGCTGCCACTCCTGATCGCGGGCTTCATCGTGCTGTACCCGGCGGTGAACCCGGCCATGGCGCTCACGACCGACCTGATCGTCGGCGCGGTGCCGCCGGAGAAGGCCGGCGCGGCCTCCGGTCTCTCGACCACGGCGAACGACCTCGGCATCTCGCTGGGCATCGCCCTGATCGGCAGCATCGGCGTCGCCGTGTACCGCGGCGAGATCGCCGACACCCTGCCGGGTGACCTGCCCGCCGAGGCGGCGGGCGCGGCGCGGGACAGCATCGACGGCGCGGTGCACGCGGCGAGCGGGCTGTCCCCGGACGTGGCCACGACGGTGCTGGAGCCGGCGCGTGCGGCGTTCACGAGCGGGCTCAACCTGGGCGCGCTGGTCGCCGCGATCATCGCCGCCGTGGGCGCCGCCCTGGCGTTCGCCCGGCTGCGCCAGGTGCCCCCCACCGGGGCGCCCTCTGCCGCCGAGGAGACGGCCGAGGAGCAGGCTCCCGAGAAGGAAGTCGAGACAGCGTAAGGAATCCGGCCGGGTGGTCCAGCGATGGGCCACCCGGCCTTCTCGTTCGACCGGCACGCGGAGGTCTGCTGTGGAGAGTTTCGGCGGGGAGCTGTTCGGTGGCCGGTTCCGCCCGGACCTGCTCGACCCGGTACCCGGCCCGTTCCCCGGACTCGACGCGGACAGCGAGGCGTTCCTCGCGCGACTGCGCGACTTCTGCACCGGCAAGGTCGACGGCGCGCTGATCGAACGCGACGGCCGGATCCCCGACGAGGTGATCGCCGGGCTGAAGGACATCGGCGCGTTCCGCATCAAGATCCCGCGGGAGTACGGCGGTCTCGGCCTGCCGGGGCTCTGTTATCTGCGCGCGCTGCAGGTCGTGAACACGACGCACTCCGCGCTCGGCGAGCTGCTGGCCGCACACCAGGCGATCGGCCTGCCGCAGCCCGTCCTCCTGTTCGGCACCGACGAGCAGAAGCGGGAGTTCCTGCCCCGGTGCGCGCGGGAGATCTCCGCGTTCACGCTGACCGAACCCGACATCGGCAACGACCCGTTCCGCATGCGCACCACGGCCGTGCCCGGCCCGGCCGGGTCGTACACGCTGAACGGGGTGAAGTCGTGGGTCACCAACGGGGTGCTCGCGGACCTGATCGTCGTCATGGCGATGGTGCCGGAGGCGGGCATGACCGCGTTCGTCGTCGAGGCCCGCTCCCCCGGAGTGACGGTCGAGCACCGCGGTGAGTTCCTCGGTCTGCGCGGACTGGAGAACGGGGTGGTGCGGCTGCACGACGTGGTCGTGCCCGCGAGCCACCGGATCGGGGACGAGGGCAAGGGCCTGGAGGTGGCGCTCGCCGCGCAGGACACCGGCAGGCTGTCGCTCCCCTCGGTGTGCGCGGCGGCGGCCAAGTGGAGCCTGAAGATCGCACGCGAGTGGTCGCGGGTGCGGGTCCAGTGGGACCGCCCCATCGGCGAACACGAAGCGGTGGCCGCGAAGATCTCGTTCATCGCCGCGACCGCGTTCGCACTGGAGGCGATCGTCGAGATCACGGGCAGGCACGCCGACAACGGCGCCAACACGCACATGGAAGCCGAGCTGGCGAAGCTGTTCGCGTCGGAGAAGGCGTGGCAGGTGGCCGACGAGCTGCTGCAGATCCGCGGCGGCCGCGGCTTCGAGACCGCGGCGTCGGCCGCCGCCCGCGGCGAGCGCGGCGTCCCGGTGGAGCAACTGCTCCGCGACCTGCGCGTCGGCCGCATCTTCGACGGTTCCACCGAGGCACTGCGCGGCTTCATCGCGGCGGAGGCCCTCGAGGTCCCGGAGTCCGCGGTGGCACCGGCGGAACCGGCGGCGCTGGACGACTTCGGCCCGCTGGCGGCACACCTGCGGTTCGTGGAGCGCACCTGCCGCAACGTCGCCCAGCACGTCGCCCACGGTCGCTCCCGCTGGGCCGACGACCTCCCGCAGCGCCAACTGTTCCTTGGCCGCCTGGTGGACATCACGGCCGAGCTGTACGCGATGAGCGTGAGCTGCGTGTACGCGAAGACCCGCGCGGAGACGGCCGTGGCACTGGCGGACGCGTTCTGCCACCAGTCCCGGCTGCGCGTAGCCGAACTGTTCGGCCGCCTGTGGGCCAACACCGACGACCACGACCGCGCACTGAGCACGGGCGTGCTCGCGGACCGGTACAGGTGGCTGGAGGAAGGAATCCTGGACCCGTCGATCGAGGGCCCGTGGATCGCGGACCCACCCCCGGGCCCGTCCCAGCACGAGAACCTGCACCGCCGGGTAGCGTGAACGAGTTCACCACCAGGCGCCGGTCGTGCCGCCCTTGCGTGCGCCGGCCGCGCGGGTGCGGGGGTTGTGCGTGGCGTCGGTGAGGTTCGCGCCGGTGAAGTCGGCGTGGCCCATGTCGGTGCCCTCGAAGTTCGCGCCGACGAAGGTCGAACCGGAGAACTCGGTGCTGCCCAGCTTGGCGTAGCCAAGATAGGCGCCGGTGAAGTCGGCGTCGTCGGCCCAGACGAAGCCCGCGGTCATGTCCGCCGCGAACAGGTACACCCCGGACAGCGTGGCCCTCGACAGGGACGTCAGCCCGAACCGTGCCTCGGCGAAGTTCGCGCCGGTCAGGTCCGAGCCGATCATCGACATGCGGCTCACGTCGCCGCGCACCGCCCGCACCTTCCGCAGGCAGAGGTTCCGCAGGTCGATCACCTGGGACCTGGGATCGCTGGACACGTCACGGCGGGCCAGCACGGCGAACGCGGCCGCGACGTCCGCCCGGGTCTCCCCACACGGCTTGCCCGGCGCCCTCGGGCTGGTGGAACGCAGGAACGCGGACAGGACCTCGACCATCGTGGCCTGGTCGCGCGCGGAGTCGACCGCGATCCGCTCCAGTGCGTAGATGCCACCGAGACGCCGGTGCATGTTCGACGACCCCTCGGCGCTCAACTGGTCGATGGCGCGGGTGAACCGATCGGTGATCTGGCCCTCGCGTGCCACGTCGATCTGGTCGCGGGTCGCCTCGAGGGAGATCGCGGTGAACACCAGTGCGCCGACGGCGGTGACCGTGGTGACCATCCCGCCGATCCGCGACCAGCGGCCCTCCCCGGTGAGCGGGGTGGGCGACGAACGGGTTCGTGACCACAGCACACCCGCGACGACCAGCGCGGCGAGCGCCACCAGCGCGGGCCACCACCGGCCGACGACGGTCCACGACGGCACCATCCCGAGCCGGACCAGCTGCCACCCGGTCGCCGCGACCGCCAGCGCGACGAGCGCCCACACGGCCGCCCGACGCCGCCAGGCGTGCCGGAGACGTCGTTCCCGTGCCGTCAGCGCGGCGCGGAGAAGGGGCTCGTCCACACCCTGTAGTCGCTTCGGGACGGTCCGGCGTAACGCGACCGGCCGGCCGGGACACGTCCCCGACCGGCCGGCCTTTCAGCGAGGTCTACACCGGATTGGCCTTGATGATCGACAACGGCCCGGCCGCCTTCAGCGCCACCGACTCCACCGCGAACCCGGCCTCCGCGAGCAGAGCCCGGAAGTGGCTCTCCGTCCGCTCCCGCCCACCGGAGTTCACCAACATGTTCATGTCGGTGTAGAACGGAATCGGCTCCCCGGGCGCCGCGGTCTCCGGCAACACCGACCCCACGATCAACAACGTGGCGTCCGCCGGAACGTGCGCACGAACCGTCCGCAGGATCGCCTTGGCGGGCGAGTCATCCCAGTCCTGGAACACACTCTTGATGATGTACAGGTCACCCCCGTCGGGCACGGACGAGAAGAAGTCCCCGGCCACCACCTCGGTGCGGTCGGCGAGGCCCGCGGCGGCCAGCACGTCAGCGGCCTGCGCCACACCGGCAGGACTGTCGAAAACCACCCCGGACGGCCCCGGGTTGGCACGCAGAATCGCCGACACCAGCGTCCCGTCCCCGCCCCCGATGTCGACGACCTTGCGCACACCCGAGAAGTCGTAGGCAGCCGCGATGTGCCCCGCCGCGATCCGCGACTCCTGGCTCATGGCCACGTTGAACAGCTCGGACAGCGCCGGCAGGTCGGCGAGGTACGCGTAGATGTTCTTGCCGAACACGTGGTCCCACGCGGACTCACCGGTCCGCACGGCGTGGGCGAGCCCCTGCCACGCGCTGAAGTGCGACTCGTGCGTGAACATCCTGGTGAACGCGTACAGCGAGTCCGGCGAGTCGGACCGCAGCAGGTCGCCGACCTCGGTCAGGCCGAACGTGCCCGGCGACGGCTCGGTGGTGAGTCCGACCGCGGCGAGCAGGCGCAGCAGCCGCCGCAGCGACGGCTCGTGCGTGCCGGTCGCCTCGGCGAGCGCCGCGCTGGTGTCCACACCGGAGTGGATGAGGTCGGCGAGCTTCAGCTCCGCGGCGAGGCCGAGCGCGTGCGCGTGCATGTAGCCGCCGATCTTCTCGATCAGCGCGGCACGCAGCCGCATCTTCTCCGCTGAGCTGACAGGTACCGTGCTGGTCATGGTGGAGCACCTTCCACTAGGAATCGTCAGGGAACCAACCGGTGCCGAACCCACACGTTGGGTTCGACGTGGACAGCGCGGTCGTGCTCCACGCTGACCTCGACCGGGTTCAGCGCACCCGGCACTGCCACCGGACCGCTGGTGTCGAACGGAAGACCGGTCCAGTCACGCCACTGGGCGAGGCTGCCGGAGATCGTCATCGAGACCGGGCACACCCCGAGGATCTGCCCGCCCTCCCGCACGTGCACACGCAACCGCGGGTCCTCTGGCAGACCGTCCTCGCGTGTGCGTGCCGCGTACGCCGTCATGGCCACGTGCGGATCCAGGTGTTTCCCGGCCGCACCGGCACCACCACGTCACCGAACCCGTGCCTGCGCGCGTTGTCGGCGACCGCGGCGAGTGTGCGGCCGGACAGGTGCCGCGACCGCTGCCCGGCACCACCGCGACTTCCAGCGCGCACAGCGTGTTCAGCGGTCGGCCGTCGTAGGTGTCCATCATGGACGTCCGGAGCGCCTCGTCCCAGCCGGTGTCGGGCAGCGACGCCGGGTCACCGTCCCAGTGGCACGGCACGGTCGCCGCCCGCGCGACCACCTCGTCGCCGTCCAGCACCACGAGCTGGTGCGCGGCGTGGCGGTCGAACGCCCAGCCGATCACCATCGGGTCGGGCCGGATGTTGGCGGGCCACGTCGACTCCATGCCGAGCACGGCGTCGGTGAGGTCCGGCCGTTCGGCGAGGGTGGCGACCCGAAGCGTCTCGACGGTGGTCATGCCGCCAGCTCCCGCGCGGGCAACGGCTCCGCGGGCATCGCGGTCGCGGCGTCCCGGTGTTCGGCCAGCAGCGTCAGGTAGTCGGCCCTGGACACCGGCACCGCGCCGAGCAGGCGGGCGTGGTCGCCGTCGCGCTGTACGTCGACCGCGACGCCGCCGCTCTCCGCGACCCGCCGCACGAGGCACGCGATCGCCACCTTCGACGCGCCGCTCGCGAGCGTGAACTGCGAGTCGGCGGAGAACACGCCGCCGATGCGCACGCCGAACGTGCCACCGACCAGCTCGTCGCCGTCCCACACCTCCACGCTGTGTGCGTGCCCGGCCTCGTGCAGCTTCTCCAGGCCCGCGACCAGCCGGTCGGTGAGCCACTTCGGTTCGCGGCCGACGCGGCACTGCCGCACCACCCGGCCGAAGCAGGCGTCCACCGTGGTGGTCCACTCCACCTTGTTCCGCAGCTGCTTGCGCAGGCTGCGCTGGAGGCGGATCTCGTCGACGAGGATCACCGGCCGCGGGTCGGGCGAGCACCACGCGACCGCGTACGGGTCGGCGCTCTCGCCCAGCACGGGCACCCGGCCCTCGTAGCCGATCTCGCTGATGATCTTCTGTTCCTCGGTGTCGGCGGGGAACGGGTAGAGCCCGTGCCGGTATGCCTCGAGGAGGGTCTCCGGGCTGAGGTCGTCGTGGAAGGCGACCGGGCCGTCGGCGGGCGCGCCGGTGAGGTCGAGCGCCTGCCACGGGGTCGCGGTGCGAAGGTTGGCGTCCATCACGCGGCTCGCAGGAAGTCGATGTCGGTCAGGTAGTCGAGATAGCTGTCGAGCATGGCGGCGTCGACCGGCGGGATGACGATGCCGCTGCCCGCCAGCGCGTTCTCCACGTTCGTGCGGCTGAACACCGGGAACGTGTCCTCCAGGTACATCTCCGCGACGCTCATCTCGCCGGTGGCGCAGCGGTCGATGAACAGCGGCGCGAACGGGGTCATCGGGTGCTCGGGGTGTTCCACGGCAAGCTTCACCAGCTCGTCGAGCCACTCCTGCCACGACACCTCGCGGATCTCGTGGCCCCGCGCCCGCATCCTGGCCACCAGGTCGGCGATGTTGACCTTGCCGGGGTTGGTGAGGTGGTAGACGTCCCCGCGCGGCAGCGTCGTCGCCGCGATGTGGGCGACCGCGGCGGCGAACACGTCGACCGGCGTGTAGTCCAGCGGCAGCTCCGCGACCGGCGCGGTGCCGGAGTCCACGACGAACTTCTTCATCGCGCACATCTCGGTCGCCGTGTTCCACGCCCCGGTCACCCGGTCGCCGGAGATGTCGGCGGCGCGGTAGATCGCCACCGGCAGCCCCTGCTCGGCCGCCTTGAGCAGCAACGCCTCGGCGACCCACTTGCTCTCCACGTACCCGACCGACAGGTGGTCGGCGTGGGCGAGCGGGGTGTCCTCGTCGACGTGCCGCACGCCCGCGGTGCCGAAGCCCGCGACCACGGCCATCGTGGACGTGTAGTGGACCGGGGTGTTGCGGTACCGGGCGGCCATGCGGATGATCTCGCGGGTGCCCTCGACGTTCGCGGGGCGCATGTGCGAGTACGGGTAGATGAAGTTTACGAGCCCGCCGGGGTGGTGGATCACGTCGACGGTGCGGGCCAGCCGGTCGAAGTCCTCGTCGGACAGTCCGAGGCCGGGCTTGGCGAGGTCACCCGGGAGGGCCACGACGCGGCCCGCCAGGCGGTGCGCGGCGAGGTCGTCCTTGTAGTAATGGGTGGCGGCGGACTGCAGGCGCGCCATCGCGGTGTCCGCGTCGTCGGCACGCACGAGGCAGTGCACCACCGCGTCCGTGGTGGTCAGCAGCTCGCGCAGCAGGTAGGTGCCGAGGAAGCCGGTGGCCCCGGTGAGGAGGACGTGCTTGGGGTCCTGCCAGTCCGGGGTGTCCGGTGCGACGGCGCTGATCGGGACGTCCAGCTCGGACTCGGCGGCGAAGTCCACGCGCTTGCGGGTGTCGTCGCCGGGCAGCGTGCCCGCCCTGGCGGCCTGCACGGCGTGCGCGAAGGAGCGCAGCGACGCGTCCTCGAGCAGCAGCCGGATCAGCGGGCGCACCTGCGTGATCATCACGCCGAACGTGCCACGTACCTTGGCGAGCAGTTCGGCGGCGAGGATCGAGTTGCCGCCGAGCGCGAAGAAGTTGTCTCCCGGGCCGACCTTGTCGCGTTCCAGCACCTGGCACCACAGCCGTGCGACGCCGCGTTCGAAGAGGTTGACGACAGTGGCGTCGTCGGTGTCGTCCCCGCCGGACGCCGCCGCCGTCTCCGGGACGGGCAGGGCGGTGAGGTCGACCTTGCCGTTGGTCTTCAACGGCAGCTCGGGCAGCGCCACGAACGCCGACGGCACCAGGTAGTGCGGCAGGAACCGGCCGGCGAACTCCTTCAGGTCCCCGGCGTCCAGCGTGGCGCCGGGCGGCACCGTGTAGTACGCGGCGAGCCTGCGCTGGCCGTTCTGCTCGTAGTCGGTCACCGCGACGCCGTCGACCAGCTCGTGCGCGGCGAGCGCCGCCTCGACCTCGCCGGGTTCGACGCGGAAGCCGCGGATCTTCAGCTGCCGGTCGATGCGGCCGACGACCTCGAGGTTCCCCTCCGGCGTCCACGCACCGAGGTCGCCCGTGCGGTACAGGCGGCCGTCCCCGAACGGGTTGTCGACGTACCGGTCGCGGGCGCGGACGTCCGCGTTCAGGTACCGCGCGACACCACGGCCACCGATGCAGATCTCGCCGCGCTCCCCCGGCGGCACCGGCCGCAGGGACTCGTCCAGGACGTGCACGGTGGTGCCCGGCAGCGGCGGCCCGACCGGGGCGGCGCCGCGGGCCCGGAGGATGTCGGCGGTCAGGTCCACGACACACGAGGTGATCGTGGTCTCGGTGAGGCCGTAGGCGTTGACGAGCCGCACGCCGGGCATCAGCTCCAGCGCGGTGCGGCAGTCCTCGGCGCGCACCGCCTCACCGCCCACGATGGACAGACGCAGCGGCAGGTCGGCCGGGCGGGCGGCGAACTCGGTGAGGAACCGCCGCCAGTACGCGGGCGTGAGATCCATGACCGTGACGCCGTGGCGGCGCAGCCGGTCCGGCAGCTCGCTCGGCGCCCACGCCATGTCCGGCAGCACGAGCGTGGCGCCGGCGGTCAGGGTCACCATGATCTGCTCGATGGAGGTGTCGAACGACAGCGCGCCGAACTGCAGCACGTTGTCGTCCGGCGTGATCCCGTAGTACGCCACGAGCTCGGCGATGACGTAGGCGAGGGATCCGTGGTCGACCACCACGCCCTTGGGGGTGCCGGTCGAGCCGGACGTGTAGATGACGTACGCGGGGTCCACATCGGACACGTGCACGTCCGGCGCGAACGGCGGGAAGCCACCAGCGGCACCGGCCTCCGCGCTGACCGCGAGGTCGGCGAACGCGGTGACGCGGTGCGCGTCCTTCGCCTGGGTGATGACGGTGCCGCAGCCGGTCTGCTCGGCGAACCCGCGGAGTCTGCCTTCCGGCGCCCCGGGTTCGACCGGTAAGTAGACCCCGCCCGCGGCGAGGATGCCGAGCACGGCGACGATCGTGTCGATGGACCGTTCCATGTGGACCATCACGACCGAGCCGGGCCCGGTTCCGTTGTGGCGCAGGTAGTGCGCGAGCTGACCGGCGCGCTCGGCCAGCTCCGCGTAGGTGATCCGCTGGTCGCCGGACACGACCGCGATGCCGTCCGGGCGCTCTGCGGCGCGCGCTGCGAACAGTTCATGGACATACGGCTGCCGACGGATGTTCATGTGACCCCTTTGGTACGAATCCATGTGGCGCACTATGAGGTTTTCATGTCGGCCATGAAATGACCTTGACTCTTCCCCTCACGCCGCCTGCGCGTGGAGCCAGTCCGTGAACGCGTCCAGATCGGGTAGTACGACGGTGGCGAACGCACGGACCACGAAGTCGTCCGTCTCACCCGTGATCACGACGACGGTGGCCCCACCCCGGTGTGCGGCCTGGATCTCGGCCACCGCGTCGGCGGCGCTGTCGGAGTCCGGCAGCCAGGCGACGCACACGTCGCTGGCACCGGCGAGCCCGGTCAGGCGGTGGAACTCGGCGGGCACCTGCGTCTCCGTGCGCAGCCACGAGTCGACCGGGTCGTGCACGACCGCACGCGGGTTGCGCGCCAGGATAGCCCCGGCGAGCCGCCTGCGTGGTTCGGCGGCCGCCGCACGCACACCGCGGCGGACCCCTTGTGTCAGGCCGACTAGGTAGTAGGAACGCTGCGAGCGTCCGGGCGCACCCGCACGCATCCGCAACCGATAGTCCGCGAAATCCATGACACTCACGCCGCTGCCCTCACTTCCTCGCGCACGGTGTAGTCGTAGAACCCACGCCCCGTCTTCTTGCCGAGCAGACCGGCCGACACCATGCGCGCCAGCAGCGGCGGCGGCGAGTAGTGCGGTTCGCGGTACTCGTTGTAGAGCGACTCGCTGATCGCCTGGACGATGTCCAGTCCGATGAGGTCACTCAGCCCGAACGGGCCCATCGGGTGGGCGCAGCCGAGCTTCATCGCCTTGTCGATGTCCGCCATGGACGCGATACCCGACTCGTAGACCCGTATCGCGGACAGCAGGTACGGGATCAGCAGCGCGTTCACCACGAAACCGGACCGGTCCTTGGTGCGCACGACCTGCTTGCCGAGCACGTCGGTCACGAACGTCTCCGCGGTCGCGACCGTGCTCTCCTCGGTGAGCACCGAGCCGACCAGCTCCACGAGCGGTAACACGGTGACCGGGTTGAAGAAGTGCGTGCCGACCACCTTGCCGGGCCGGTCGGTGACGCGTCCCAGCTGGATGATCGGGAACGACGAGGTGTTGGAGCCGAGGATCGCGTCGTCGTCGGCGACGACCTTGTCGAGCGTGGCGAACACGTCCAGCTTGACCGACTCCTGCTCGGGCCCGGCCTCGATGACGAACTGCCGGTCGGCGAAGTCGGTGAGATCGGCGGTGAACGACACGCGCGCGAGTGCCGCGTCACGGTCGTCCTCGGTGATCTTTCCCTTGCGCAGCTGCCGGTCCAGCGAACCGGCCACCTTGCTCCTGCCGTCGGCCTCCCGGCCCGGCCGCGACACCGCGACCAGCACGTCGAGCCCGGCGCGGGCGCACACCTCGGCGAGCCCGGCGCCCATGACGCCGCATCCCACGATGCCGACGCGTCGAATCCTGTTCATGGTGAGATCACTTCCCTGCGGGGGCGGCCCAGCGGAGCAGGCTCGCGCCCATGGACATCCCGCCGCCGAAACCGAGCAGCAGGACCAGGTCGCCGTCGGCCAGCAGGCCGGCGCGGTTGGCCTCGTCGAGCGTCACCGGTACCGACGCGCTGCCGACGTTGCCGTACTTCTCGACGGTGCGGTGGGTGCTCGCACCGGTCAGCCCGCACCGCTCGACGAGTTGGCCGAGCAGCTTGCCGTTCGCCTGGTGGGGCACGACGTGGTCGACGTCGGCCGCGGTCACCCCGGCGCGAGCGAGCAGTTTGTCCACGAACGGCGGCACCTCGTGCAGGACGATGTCGGTGACGTCCCTGCCCTTCATCCGGAAGAAGTGCCCGCCGTCGGCGAGGGTCTTCACCGACGCGGGGCGCCTGCTGCCGCCCGCGTCGACCCAGATCACATCGTGCCGGTCACCCCGGCTCGCCAGGTCGAACTCGGCGAGCCCGCGGTCGTCGGCGACGCCGCCGACGACCGCGGCGCCCGCGCCGTCACCGAACAGCACCGCGGTGCGCCGGTCGTCGAAGTCGAGGATGCGTGAGTACAGGTCGGCGGCGACGACGAGCGCGTGCGCCCCCGGCCGGGCCGCGACCAGGCTCTGCGCCAGCACCAGCCCATGCACGAAGCCCGCGCAGACGGCGTTGACGTCGAAGCAGCCGGCGCCGTACGCGCCGATGCGGTCCTGCACGAGGCAGGACGTCGGTGGTTGCGGGTGGTCACCGGTCGACGTCGACACGATGAGGTAGTCGATCCGGTCGACCGAGAGGCCGGCCTGTTCGAGTGCGCGGGCCGCGGCCACGACCGCGAGGTCCGAGGTCGCTTCGGCGGCGGCGGCGAAGCGACGGGCGTGGATGTCGGTCTTGCCTGCGATCTGCTCGGCGGTGGTGCCGGGCACCCGCTGCGCGAGCTCGGCGTTGGTCACCACCCATTCCGGCAGGTACGACCCAGTCCCGATGATTCCGATGGACACCGATCCTCCCGGCTTGTTTTCCCCGTCAGATGGTGCATCGCCACCAGCACCGTGAGCAATGCGAACCATTGGCGGTGCACGGCAATTGGCCGGGAGAATTACCGGTCGATTCCGGGATTTGTTACCGAGCTGTGGAACTCACGCCGCCGGCGGCACCGCGATGTCCTCAGTGGACCACCGCGCCGGGTCCGGGCCGAGCGCGGTCAGCGCCGCCACCTGCGGACGGCACCACGGCGCCACCCGCAGGTCCCCCGCGCCCACCGCGTACACGAAGTCCGCCCACGTCACCCACTCGAAGTCGCCGACCTCGGCGGGGTCGGGCCGGGGCGGCTCGTCGGTGACGACGCGGTACACCGGGCACGTGCCGGTCGAGGGGTGCTGGAACCGCGGTAGCACCAGCTCGGCGACGGCGGCGGTGAAGCCCAGCTCGTCGCGCAGTGCCCGCGCCACGGCGTCCGAAATGGAGTCACCCGGACCGGGGTGGCCGTGACATGAGTTGCTCCACACCCCGGCCCAGGTGCGCTTTGCCTGGCCGCGCATCGTCAGCAGCAGCCGCGCGTCGCTCGTGAAGACGTAGCAGGAGAAGGCCGTGCCCTGCTCGTGTGACTGTCCCATGTGGCTCCCCTGCCTTTCGTGGTGGGAGGTTGTTCGGACGGTGGCGCACGCCGTGCTCACGCGTAGGCGGGGACCTGGATCGACGCGTCGTGCTCCAGGATCATGTGCTGCAGCGCCTGCAGCTCGGGCCCCGGCTCGATGCCGAGCCCGTCGACGAGCGCGGCCCTGGTCCTGCGGTAGACGTTGAGGGCGTCGACCTGGCGGCCGGAGCGGTACAGGGCGAGCATGAACTGGATGCACAGCCGCTCGCGCAGTGGTTCGGCCGCGGTCAGCACCTCCAGCTCGGGGGTGATCTCCCGGTGCCTGCCGCACTGCAGCTCGGCGTCGAAGCAGTCCTCGAGCGCGGTGAGCCGCTCGTCCTCGATGGCGGAGAGCTCCGACCACATGGTGCCGGACTCCACGAGGTCGGCGAGCGCGCGACCGCGCCACAGCGTCAGCGCGTCGCGGAACAGGGTGGTGGCACGGTCGGGCGCGCCGGCCGCGACAGCGTCACGTCCACTGTGGACGAGACGGCGGAACTGGTGCATGTCGACATCGCCCGGGTCCACGCGCAACTGGTAGCCGGGCGCGTGCGTGAGCAGCTGCGCCGAGCAGTCCGGGCCCGCCGCGGCGAGCATGCGCCGGATCGCGGACACCGCGTTCTGCACCATCTTCCGCGCGGTCGACGGCGGCTGGCAGTCCCAGAGCGCGTTGAGCATCCTGCTGTTCGGCACCACCTGGTTGGCGTGCAGGAGGAGATAGCCGAGCACCGCACGCTGTTTGACCCCGCCGAGATCGATCCGCCGTGCCCCGTCACTGACTTCCAATGACCCCAGTAAGTGAAACTTCATGGCTATTCACTCCGACCACTTCGCCCTGGTATAGCGGATTCGGAATTCATGGTCACACGGCGGGTCACTGGCAGGGAACCCGTTCACCGGATACGTGAAGAACCCACACCCGGCCGGTGAGCACATCAGGACAAAGTCAGGAACCACCGCACTGGCCGTGGGTAAGCGCGCGGTCGCACAATTCTGGACGACATCGGTAAATCACGCCAATCGACCGGGAAGCCGGCAGGAGGACCAACCATGGCCACACCGATCGCGCGGGCCAAGAAGCAGCAGCCCGGCGGCCTGGACCCGGCGTTCCTGCAGGAATGGGCGGACCGCAACCTAGCGGCGTGGGACGCGCTGGACGCCGAGGCCGTTGCCGACACGTGCACCGACGACATCGTGTGGACCGACCCGAGCGTGCCGTGGCCGATCCGCGGCCGCAAGGAACTGATCAAGCTGGTCAACGCGTTCGCGACGTCGTACCCGGACCTGAAGATCACCAGGGTCAGCGACCCGATCCCCTCGCCGACCGAGCCGCTCGCCATCGCCCGGTACACGATGACCGGCACGCTGACCAAGTTCTGGCCGTTCACCAACATGGCACCGACCGGGCAGAAGATGTCGGTCCGCGTGGTGGACGAGTGGGTCTTCCGCGACGGCCTGCTCGCGAGCAACACCACCATCTACGACTGCCTGCACACCGCGCGCCAGCTCGGCATCGTGCCGCCGCCGGACACGCTGCAGTCGAAGATCATGAGCAAGGTGCAGCACCTGCGTGCGCGCAGCCTGCGCGCGAAGGCCGCGTGCCCCGCGTGCGGTTACCACAAGAACCACACCCACTGACGGGGGCCATCATGAAACTGCTCGGCCGTACCGTCCTGGTCACCGGGGCGTCCAGTGGCATCGGCGAGGCCGTGGCTCGGGCCGCGCACGCGCGTGGTGCCACGGTGTTGCTGGTGGCCCGGGGTGAGACCAAGCTCAAGGCGCTGTCGGAGGAGCTGGGGATCCGGGCGCACTACTACACGTGCGACGTGGGTTCCGAGTCGGCCGTCTCCGAGCTGGCCGCCGCTGTGCAGGCCGATGGGCACTCCGTCGATGTGCTGGTCAACAGTGCCGGGTCCGGGCGTTGGGTGTCGATCGAGGACGCTCCGCCGTCGGAGTTGGTCGACATGGCCAAGGTGCCTTACCTGGCTGCTTTGCTGACCACGCGGGCGTTCGTGCCGGGGATGTTGTCCCGGCGTGCCGGGTGGATCGTGACCGTCAACTCCGGGGTGTCCCGGGCTGTGTGGCCTGGGGCTGTCGGGTATGCCAGTGCTCGGTGGGCTCTGCGTGGGTTGGACCTGGCGTTGAAGAGTGATCTGCGGGGTTCCGGTGTCGGTGCAACCGAGGTTGTGCTGGGGACTGTGAGCAGCTCGTACTTCGCGAACAATCCTGGGTCTGAGGACAAGTTGCCGAAGATCGCTCGGATTGTGCCTACTGTGTCGCCTTCGCAGGTGGCCGAGGGGATCTGTCGTGCGGTTGAGCGGCGTCGTGGGACGTTGATCATGCCTTGGCAGATGAAGTTCGTGTCCACGTCGAGTCAGCACTTTCCTCGGATGAACCACTTCATGTTGTGGCTGACCGGCGCACGCCGGAAGGGCGCCCTGCTCAAGCGGTGATGACCGGGCGCGGGGGGCCTCCTCATTCTTTGGGGAGGCCCCTTTTGGTGTGCTGTCCTCGCCGGACGGGCTGATCTCGGGGAGGGGGCCTCACGATTCGGGCGTGTTGAGATTTGGCATGGATGGGTGCTGCCCTCCGGGGGGTCCTCGCCGGACGGGCAAGTCTCGGGGAGGGGGCCTCACGATTTGGGCGTGTTGAGATTTGGCATGGATGGGTTCCTGCCTGCCCTCCCATCGACCTCCCTCCGGGCTATCACACCGCGTCAAGGGGCCGGTGTTTCGTGCACGGGGTGCTTCGGGCAGGCCCCTTGACCCGGTGTGATCGGGCTTCGCCAGGTCGACGGGAGGGCAGGCAGGCCGTCTTTGTGGGCTGCGCCCGGCTTGTGCACGGGGCTGGGGGCCCGCTTCGCGGGTCTGATCGCCGAAAAGGGAGATCCTTGCTCATGTCCGGGCGTGACGTTCCCAATGTGACGATCATGGTCCGAGGGCAATGCGCTGAAGGACCCCTTCGTCGCGTTGCGGTGACGAAGGGGTCCTTCGGTGTGGTCGCTGGTTACTTCAGGCGTAGCGTTTTCATGATCTGGTAGATCTTTGTGTTCTGGTTGGCCAGTTGTTCGTGGGTCACGCCTGGTTTCGGGTCGAAGCTGATGCCGTGCTGGCTCGCCACGATCTGTACGTCGCACATCGAGAGCAGGCCCTGCTCGCCGTGCCGGCGGCCGTAGCCGGAGGCCTTGCGGCCGCCCATCGGTGCGTCGTAGGAGATGTGCGTCGACACGTAGCCCTCGTTGATGTTCACCGCGCCTGACTTGATCTGTGCTGCCAGGCGGTGGGCCTTGCCGAGGTCCTTGGTCCAGATGCTCGCGTTCAGGCCGTACTCCGTCGCGTTGGCCAGGCGGAGTGCCTCGTCCTCGTCGCGGAACGGGTACACCGACACGACCGGGCCGAAGGTCTCCTCGGTCGCGATCTCGCAGGCCGCGTTGACGCCGGTGAGCACCGTCGGCTCGTAGAAGTACGGGCCCAGGTCCGGGCGGGCCTTGCCGCCGACCTCCACGCGTGCGCCGTGGGCGACCGCGTCGTCCACGTGCCGGACGACCTTGTCCAGCTGGCGCTGGTGCGACAGCGAACCCAGGTCGTAGTCGAAGTCGAAGCCCTGGCCCAGTTTCAGGTCTCGGGTGTGGGCCACGAGCTTCTCCACGAACTGCGTGTAGATCGACTCGTGGACGTAGATCCGCTCGGAGCACAGGCACATCTGGCCGCCGCTCACGAAACCCGAGCGGGCGGCGGCCGGGATGACCTTGTCCAGGTCCGCGTCCGGGAACACCAGCATCGGGTTCTTGCCGCCCAGCTGCATGGTGGCGCCGACGAGCCTGCTCGCCGCGGCCTCCGCGATCTTCCTGCCCGCCTCGTTGCCGCCGGTGAAGCACACGTGGTCGGCGCCCTCGATCAGCGCCGGGCCGATCTCCGACGGCTCGCCCACGACGATCTGCCACAGTCCCGCGGGCAGGCCCGCCTTGACCAGCAGCTCACGGGCCAGCAGCGGAGCCAGCGCGGTCTGCGTGTCCGGCTTGAAGACGACACCGTTGCCGGCGATGAGAGCCGGGATGACGTCGCAGATGCCGTCCGAGATCGGGTAGTTGAACGGCGAGATCACCGCGACGACGCCCTTGGGGTGCCGCAGCTCGGTGACGCGCGTGGCGAACGGGATGCCGCCCTTGCGACTGCGCGGCGACAGGTACGCCTTCGCGTTGCGGGCGTAGTACAGCGCCATGCCCGCCACGTCGATGGTCTCCTCGAAGGCGGTGAACCGGGCCTTGCCGGTCTGCGCCTGGATGAGGTCCATCAGCTTCTTGTTGTGCAGC
Source organism: Actinophytocola sp. NPDC049390 (assembly GCF_044466355.1). Taxonomy (NCBI): domain Bacteria; kingdom Bacillati; phylum Actinomycetota; class Actinomycetes; order Pseudonocardiales; family Pseudonocardiaceae; genus Actinophytocola; species Actinophytocola sp. NPDC049390. The sequence goes on along the minus strand of NZ_JBITMQ010000006.1, from coordinate 421,305 downwards.
ACCAGCTTGTAGTACTTCAGGAAGACCTTCGCGCGCTGGGCCGGGGTCGTGGCCGCCCAGCGGGCCTGCGCGCCCCGCGCCTTCGCGAACGCGGCCGCCACATCCGCGGGAGTCGAGGTGGCCACGTCGACCAGCGGCTCACCGGTCCACGGCGCGTACGTCGTCACGGTCGGCCCGGTTCCCGTGAGCTGACTGGCGAGCTGCCTGGTCAGCCCCTCGGGAAGCAGCGGCTTCCGGTCGATGGAGATGGTCACGTGTCTCGTCCTTCCGGGTGCGGGTTCAGATCGCTCGGCCGACCGCCGCGTCCGTCGGCGGGTCTATCCAGTGCCGGCTGCGCTGGAAGCTGTACTTCGGCACGGAGACCTTCCTCGGGCTCCGCCCCTCGTGGTAGGCGTGCCAGTCGACGTCCGCACCGGCGAGCCACAACCGCGCGAGGACCTCGGCCGCGCTTTCCGTGCCCGGCAGCGTCACGACCAGGTCGGACTCTCCCTGCCGTACACCCCAATGCTCCAGCAACCTGCCCAGCGCGCGCCCATGGTCGAGGCACTCGTCGAACGCGTTCCGGTAGAACGGCTCGGTCCGGTACAGGTCCTCGTCGGCCGTCGGCTGTGCTCCGCTGTACCGGAACACGACCGGGCGGCCGACGTGGGCGTCGGTGCCGCGGAGCACCGCGGCGAACTCCCCCGTGGCCGACACGACCGCGGCCCCGCGGTGCTGGAACACCCGCCGTCCGGTCTGCAGCGTGTACGCCACGTCCGCGAGGTCCACATCGGACGATTCAAGCAACGACGCCAGCCGGTCGCCGAACGCGTCGGCCGCCTCGGCCGTTCGCGCCGACCACACCAGCACCTGCTGCGTGCGGTCCGGCAACCGCTCCGCACGCGGCAGCGACGGCGCTTCCTCCACCACCACGTGCGCGTTCGCGCCACCCAGCCCGAAGGCACTCACACCCGCCCGGCGCGGCCGGTCGCCTCGGCGCCACGGCCGTCGTTCGGTGACGACCTCCATGCGGGTGCGGGCGAGCTGCGCGTTGGGCTTGCTGTGGTTGATCGTCGCCGGGATCTCCTCGTGTGTCAGCGCCAGCGCGACCTTGATCAGGCCCGCCACCCCGGCCGCCCGGTCGAGGTGGCCCAGGTTCGGCTTCACGGAGCCGAGTGCGAGCGGCGTGTCGCCGAACACCTGGTGCAGCGCGGACACCTCGATCGTGTCGCCCAGTGCGGTGCCGGTGCCGTGCGCCTCCAGGTAGTCCACATCGGACGGTTCGAGACCGGCGGCCGCGAGCGCTTCCGCCACGACCCCGGCCTGACCCTGCACACCGGGCGCCACCCACGCGGCCTTGGCGGCGCCGTCGTGGTTGACCGCCCAGCCGCGGATGACGCCGTAGATCCGGTCCCCGTCGGCGACCGCGTCCGCGAGCCTGCGCAGCACCACGACGCCGAGCCCGTTGCCGGTGCCGTGCGGGGTGCCCTCGCCCGCCTCGTCGAACGCGCGGCACCGGCCGTCGGGCGACGACGTGCCGCCCGGCTCGTACCGGTAGCCGACGCGGTGCGGCACCTCGATGGCCACCCCGCCCGCGAGCGCGACGTCGCACTCGCCGGTCATGAGGCTCGAGCACGCCACCGACACGGCGACGAGCGACGTCGCGCAGTACGCCTGCACGCCGACGCTCGGGCCGGTCAGCCCGAGCGTGTGGGACACGCGGCTGGTCAGCGAGTCCTTGTCGTTGCACAACCCGATCGCGAGCTTCCCGGCGCCCGCGACCAGTTCCTTGTGCTGGATCAGGTTGTAGATCATGTAGGTGCTCATCTGGCTGCCCGCGTACACGCCGACGAGCCCCGGCGCGCGGTCCGGGTCGATGCCCGCGTCCTCCAGCGCGTGCCAGCAGTTCTCGAGGAACAGCCGCTGCTGCGGGTCCATCAGCGCGGCCTCGTGCGCCGGGTAGCCGAAGAAGCCGTTGTCGAACAGCTCGATGTCGTCCAGGACGGCCGCGGCGGGCACGTACGCGGGGTCGGCGACCAGCTCCGGGTCCTCACCGGCGGCGAGCAACTCCTCACGGCTGAACCAGGTGACGCATTCCCTGCCGTCCCGCAGGTTCCGCCACAACTCGTCGACGTCGCGGCTGCCGGGGAACTGCCCGGCCATGCCGACGATCGCGATGTCGTTGTCGGAGTCGAGCGGGGCGGTCATGCCGCCCCCTTGCGTGCCTGCGCCATCGCCCGCCTGCGCGCACCACGCGCGGCTTGTGCGTCCACAGCGGACGGACGGGCCGGTGCCTCGGCGGTGAGCGAGTCGAGCAGCTCGGCGAACTGGGCCGGGGTCGGCCGCTCGAACAGGCTGGCCGGGGTCAGCTCGACGTCGAACTCCTTCGCCAGCCGGGACACGACCGCGACGCCGATCATCGACGTGCCGCCCAGCTCGAAGAACGGGTCGTTGACGCCGATGGCCTCGATGCCGAGGTGTTCCTCCCACGCCTGGGTGACCGTGCGCTCGGTCGGGGTGCGTGGCGGCAGGAACGACGTCCGCAGGTCCGGCCGCGGGAAGCGCTCGGCGTTGACCGGCGTCTCCTGCACGAACGGCGTCGGCGTGTACTGCGGCCAGAACCTGGTGCGCTGGAAGGGATACGTCGGCAGGTCGACGAACTGTCCCGCACGGGGCCACGTCACCGGGACGCCTCGCTCCCACAGCTCGCCGAGGGTTGCGAGCCACCCTGGCCGGTCCGTGCGCAGCGCGACCTGACCGGCGCCGGGTTCGGCCGCGAGGACCACGTCCACCCGTCCGGCCACCTCGGCGGCACTGCCGGTCGCGGCGATCGGCAGCAGCCTGCCGAGCGACGCCACCGGGTCGTCGGCGTCGAACGCGGGCTCGGCCGCCGCGAGGCCCGTCGCCCAGTCACCGCCCGGCACGAACCCGAGCGCCTGCTTGCCCGCCGGTGCCTGCGTGCCGGAGAACTCGGACCGCAGCTGCGTGACGGCGTCCGCAATGTCCTTGCACACCAGCGCCTTCCGCACCCGCAGCGCGGCACGTCCCGACTGGACGGTGTGGGCGACGTCGGCCAGCACGAGGTCCGGTGTGGACTCCAGGTGGTCGGCGAGTGCGGTGGCGAGTGCGACCAGCCCGGCCTCGCTCGCGGCGGACAGCGTGAGCAGCTGCCAGTCGTGCTCCGGAGTGGGCACGACCTCGACGGGCGGCGCCTGCTCGATGATCACGTGTGCGTTCGTGCCGGACCAGCCGAACGCGCTGATCCCCGCGCGACGGGGTGCGTCCGGCGAGGCGGGCAGCGGCTGGTTGCCCTGCACGGGCCGCACCGGGCCGTCGAGCGTGACGACCGGGTTCGGCTTGGTCAGGTGCAGGTTGCCCGGCACCTCGCCGTGCTTGACCGCCTGGATCGCCTTGATCAGGCTGGCGAGCCCGGACGACGCGACCAGGTGACCGATGTTGGCCTTCACCGCACCCACCAGCAGCGGGTGGTCGGCGGCCCGGTCACCGAAGACCTCCAGCAGCGCGCCGAACTCGATGGCGTCGCCGAGCGCGCTGCCGGTGCCCTGCGACTCCAGGAAGTCGATCTCGTCGGGCTTCAGGCCCGAATCGGCGAGCGCGGTCCGCAGCACCGCGATCTGCGCGACCTTGTTCGGCGCGGTCAGGCCGTTGCTGCGGCCGTCGGAGTTCACGGCGGAGCCGCGGATCAGCGCGTGCACCCGGCGGTCACCGGCGTCGGCGGCACGGGTGAGGATCACGGCGCCGCCGCCCTCGCCGAGCGTGTAGCCGTTCCCGGCCTCGTCGAACACCTTCGCCCTGCCGTCCGGGGCGAGCATGCCCATCTTCGCGAACTGCACGAAGTAGATGGGGTGGATGATCGCCGAGCTGGAGCACACGATGGCGTGGTCCACCTCGCCGCGGCGCAGGCTCGCCACCGCGAGGTCGAGCGCGACCAGCGACGACGAGCACGCGGTGTCGACGGTCATGACCGGCCCGCGCAGGTCGAACTGGTAGGCGAGGCGCCCGGCGGCGGCGCTCGCCGACCCGCCCATGGTGAGGTACGGGTCGTCGACGCACGCCACGCCTTCGGCCTCAGCCTCCAGCTGCAGGTACTGCCGCGAGTCGACCAGACCGAGGAACACGCCCGTCCTGGTGCCCTTCAACGACTCCGCCGGGATGCCCGCGTCCTCCAGGGCCTCCCACACCAGCTCGAACAGCAGCCGGTGCTGCGGGTCGATGCGCAGCGCCTCCTGCGGCGAGATGCCGAAGAAGGCCGCGTCCCAGCCCGCGATGTCGGGCAGGAACCCGCCGCGCTGCGTGTACGCCTTGCCGGGCTTGGTGGGGTCCGGGTCGTAGTAGTCCTCGGCACGCCACCGGTCGGGCGGCACCTCGGCCATCGCGTCGACGCCGTCCTGGAGGGCTTGCCAGTACCGAGCGGGGGTGTCGCCCCCGCCCGGCAGCCGGCAGGACATCCCGACCACGGCGAGCGGCTGGGTGGCCGCGGACTCCACCGCGGCCAGCCGCTCCTTGGCCTCGACCAGGTCGCCGGTAACACGCTTGAGGTACTCGACCAGCTTCTGTTCCCGGCTCTGAGACTGTCCCGCCTCCCCGGAATTTCCTTCAGGGAGTGTCATGTCAGCTCGCTTTCCCCAGCTCCGTGTCGATCAGGTCGAACAGGTCGTCGGCCGACTCGGCGGTGGACAGGCGGGCCTTCAGACCGTCCGAACGCTGCGGCTGCAGCGCTTGCCAGGCCGCGACCAGCTCCTGCAGCGCCGCGTCCACGCGGGCCCGCACCTCCTCGTCGTCGACCGGCACCCCGTTCAGGGCCTCGGCCACCCGCCCCAGGTCCGCGAGCACCGGCACCGGCACGGCCACGTCGTCGGTGACCAGCTCGTCGCGCAGCTGCTCGGCGAGCGCGACCGGTGTCGGGTAGTCGAAGACCAGCGTCGGCGCGAGCTTCAGGCCGGTGATGCCGTTGACGCGGTTGCGCAGCTCGACCGCGGTGAGCGAGTCGAACCCGATCTCCTTGAACGGCCGCTCCGGCTCGACGGTGTCCGGGTCCGCGACGCCGAGTACGGCGGCCACCTGCGCGCGGACCAGGTCGAGCAGCATCCGCTCCCGCTCGGCGGGCGGCATGACCGACAGCCGCTCGACGAGCGTGTCGTCCTTCGCGATGCCCGCGGCCTGCGCACGGCGGCCGTTGCCACCGGCCAGCGCGCGGAACAGCGGCGGCACCGGGCCGCCCCTGCGCAGCGCTCCGGCGGCGAACGCGACACCCAGCAGGATCGAGTGGTCACCGGCGACCGCGCTGTCGAACATCGCCATGCCCTGGCTCAGCTCGATGGGCTCCATGCCGCTGCGGGCCATGCGGGCCAGGTCGGCCTCGTCGAGGTGCCCGGTCATGCCGGACCGCTCGGCCCACACGCCCCACGCCACCGAGGTGGCCGGGAGGCCCTGGTCGCGGCGGTGCTGTGCCAGCGCGTCCAGGAACGCGTTCGCGGCCGCGTAGTTCGACTGGCCGGGGCCACCGAGGATGCCGGCGGCCGAGGAGAACAGCACGAACGACGACAGGTCGAGGTCCTTGGTCAGCTCGTGCAGGTTCCAGGCCGCGTCCACCTTGGGCTTCATGACCTTGGCCAGCGTGTCGCCGTCCTGCGACGCGAGCACACCGTCGGACAGCACACCGGCCGTGTGGATCACCGACGTGAGCGGGTGCGCCAGCGAGTCCAGCAGCGCGGCCAGCGCGTCGCGGTCGGCGGCGTCGCAGGCCTCGATGCGGACGTCGGCGCCCAGCTCGGTCAGCTCGGCCGCCAGCTCCGGCGCCCCGTCCGCCGCGAGACCGCGGCGGCTGGTGAGGACCAGGTGCCTGATGCCGTGCTCGGTGATCAGGTGCCGGGCGACCGCGGCGCCCAGGGTGCCGGTGCCACCGGTGATCAGCGCGGTGCCGTCGGTGTCGACCTCGCGCGGCACGGTGATGACGACCTTGCCGATCTGCTTGGCCTGGCTGAAGAACTGGAACGACTCCTGCGAGCGGCGCACGTCCCACGCGGTGAACGGCAGCGGCGAGATCTCACCGCGCGCCGCCAGCTCCGCGACCGCCGACCAGCCCGGCGCGATCACGTGGATCGGCGCGCCGAACAGCTCGAACGGCAGGTAGCTGATGTGCGGGTGCGCCTTCGCGACGTCCTCGGGGTCGCGCAGGTCCGCGATGCCCATCTCCAGGAACCGCCCGCCCTCGCGCAGCAGCCGGAACGAGGCCTCGATGAACTCGCCGGTCAGCGAGTTCAGGACGAGGTCGACGCCCTCGCCGTCGGTGGTGGCGCGGAAGCGCTCCTCGAACTCCGTGGTGCGGGAGTCGCCGATGTGGTCGTCGTCCAGGCCCAGGGCACGCAGGGTGTCCCACTTGCCCTTGCTGGCGGTGCCGAACACCTCGACGCCGCGTGCCTGCGCCAGCTGGATCGCGGCCAGGCCCACACCGCCCGCGGCGGAGTGGATCAGCAGCCGCTCCCCCGCCTTCATGTGCGCGAGGTTCAGCAGGCCGTGGTAGGCGGTGGTGAACACCAGCGGGATCGACGCGCCCTCGGCGAAGGTCCACGTGTCCGGCAGCGGCGCCAGCATCTCCACGTCGGTCACCGTGACCGGGCCGATCGAGCCGGGGAACATGCCCATCACGCGGTCGCCGGGCTTGAGGTCCGTGACGGCCGAGCCGACCTCGAGGACGATGCCCGCACCCTCCTGACCGAGGCCGTTGTGCATGGGCGCGAGGCCGAGCACGTTGAACACGTCGCGGAAGTTGAGCGCACAGGTGCGGACCGCGACCTTGACCTTGCTCGGCAGCAGGTCGCCGTCGAACCGGTCGTCCGGCACCAGCTCCAGGTCGGAGATGGTGCGGCCGGTGGTGTGCAGGCGCCACACGTCGGTGTCGGGTGCCTCCAGACCGGGTGTGCGGCGGGCCAGGCGCGGCACGAGCACGGTGCCCGCCCGCACGGCCACCTGGTCCTCACCGGTGGCGAGCGCGGCGGCCACCGCGTCGGCGGTCACGTCCTTCTCACCGAGGTCGACCAGCACGAACCGCTCGGGGTTCTCCGTCTGGGCGCTGCGCAGCAGACCCCACAGCGCGGCAGACGGCAGGTCGCGGACCTTTTCGCCACCGCTCACGGCGACCGCGCGCCGGGTCACCACGACCAGCTTGGCCTCGGCGAACCGCTCGTCGGCGAGCCACGCCTGCAGGTGCCCGAGCACCCGGAGGCTCTCGGCGTGCACCGCGGCGGGCAGGTCCGCCGCCGCCTCCACCGCGGCCGGGAGCAGGACCACCTCGGGCGTCCCGTCGATCGCGGCGACGTCGTCGTAGGAGGTGACGCCGTCGACGGCGCCGATGGCCGCCCAGCTCTCGGTCGCGCCGGGCTCCCCGGTCTCGTCGGGCGCCACCCAGTCCAGGGCGAACAGCGGGTCGTCGTTCGTGTTCTTGCGCAGCGCGGCGAGCTGCTCGGCGGAGATCGGCCGCAGCAGCAGCGACTCCACCTTGGCGACCGGTGCGCCGTTCTGGTCGACGAGGTCGATGTGGACGGTGTCCTCACCCGCCGACGACACCAGCACCCGCAGGCTCCGCGCACCGGTCGCGTACAGGGACACGCCGGTCCAGTGGAACGGCACGTGCCCGGCACCGTCCAGCAGCGCACCCGCGCCGATGGCGTGCAGTGCCGAGTCGAGCAGCGCCGGGTGCAGCCCGTAGGCGGCGGCCTCGTCCCGCTGCTTGCCCGACAGGGCGACCTCGCCGAGCACCTGGTCGCCGTTGCGCCACGCGGCACGCAGGCCCTGGAACGCGGGGCCGTAGTCGTAGCCCGCGTCGGCGAGGTTCGGGTACAGGTCGGTCACGTCGATCTCGGTGGAGCCGGGCGGCGGCCACGACGCGAACGTCGGCACCAGCGCGGGCACCTGGTTGGACAGCGTGCCCGCCGCGTGCCGGGTCCACTCGCCCTCGGCGGCCTCCTCGCCGTCGGGTCGCGAGTGGACGGTCACCGACCGCGCCCCGTCGTCGTCCGGCCCGGACACGTTCACCTGCAGCTGTGTGGCCTGGCCCTCGTTCAGCACCAGCGGGTTCTCGATGATCAGCTCGTCGAGCTGCGCGGCACCGGCGATGGTGCCCGCCTTGATGGCCAGCTCCACGAACAGGGTGCCCGGCGCGAGCGTGGCGCCCTGCACCTTGTGGTCGGCGAGCCACGTGTGGGTCGACGGGCTGATCCGGCCGGTCAGCACGAAGCTGTCGCTGTCCACAGGGGACACCACGGCGCCGAGGACCGGGTGCTGCGCGGCGTCCAGGCCCGCGGAACGGATGTTGCCGCCGGTGCCGGTACGGGTGATCCAGTAGTGCTTGTGCTCGAACGCGTACGTCGGCAGGTCCACCAGCGTGGCGTCGGTGCCCGCGTACGCGGCGGCCCGGTCCACCGACGCGCCGCGCGCCCACAGCGTGGCGGCGGCGGTCAGCACCGCGTGCGGCTCCGGCCGGTCCTTGCGCAGGGCGGGCACGATCGTGACCGCGTCCTCGTCGAGGCACTCGGCCGCCATGCCGGTGAGCACACCGGACGGGCCGACCTCGACGAACGTGGTGACGCCGGCGTCGGCCAGCGTGCGGACGCCGTCGCAGAACCGGACGGCGGCACGGACGTGCTCGACCCAGTAGTCCGGCGACGCGAACTGCTCGGCGGTGGCGATCCGGCCGGTCACGTTGGACACGACCGGGATCGTGGGCTCGTGGTAGGCGACGCCAGCGGTCACCGTGCGGAACTCCGGCAGCATCGGGTTCATCAGCGCCGAGTGGAACGCGTGGCTGACGGTCAGCTGCTTGACCCGGCGCCCCTGCTCCTCGAAGTGTGCGGCGACCGCGAGCGCGGCCGACTCGTCACCGGAGATCACGATCGACGACGGGCCGTTGATCGCGGCGATCTGCACCGCGTCGTTCAGGTGCGGCGTGACCTCCTCCTCGGTGGCATGGATCGCGACCATCGCGCCGCCGGTGGGCAGCGCCTGCATGAGCGCGCCGCGGGCCGCGACGACCACGCACGCCTCGGTCAGCGTCAGCACGCCTGCGACGTGCGCGGCGGCCAGCTCACCGATCGAGTGCCCGCACACGAAGTCCGGGGTGACGCCCCACGATTCCAGCAGGCGGAACAGCGCGACCTCGACCGCGAACAGCGCGGGCTGCGTGTAGCGGGTCTCGTCGAGCCCGTCGCCGTCGGCGATCACCTCGCGGATCGGCCGCTCCAGCAACGGGTCCAGGTGCTCGGCCACCTCGTCGAACGCGGCCGCGAACACCGGGAACCGTGCGTACAGCTCGGCGCCCATGCCCGCGCGCTGCGCACCCTGGCCGGTGAACAGGAACGCGACCTTGCCGCCGCCGGGCGTACCGGTGATGCCTGTGCCGTCCCGCAGCGCGTCCAGTCCGGCGAGCAGCTCGTCGCGGGTCGTGCCGACGACTGCGGCGCGGTGGTCGTACAGACCGCGGGTGCTGACCAGCGAGAGGCCGACGTCCGCGGGCCGCAGCCGTTCGTCACTGGTCACGATGGACCGCAGGCGCTCGGCCTGGCGGCGCAGCGACTCGGCGGTCTTCGCGGACAGCGTCCACGCGACCGGGCCCTCGTAGGGCGTGCCGTCGGCGTCGGCGTCCTCGCGGGGCGCCTCCTCGATGATCAGGTGCGCGTTCGTGCCGCTGATGCCGAACGACGACACACCGGCGCGGCGCGGCGTCTCACGCGACGGCCACGGCTGCGGCTCGGTCAGCAGCCGGACGGTGCCCGCCGACCAGTCGACCTCGGGGGTCGGCTCGTCCACGTGCAGCGTCGCGGGCAGCTCCTCGTGCCGCAGCGCCAGCACCATCTTGATGAGGCCCGCGACACCGGCGCCCGCCTGCGCGTGGGAGATGTTGGACTTGACCGAACCGAGCCACAGGGGCCGGTCGGGCGAGTGCGACGAGCCGTAGCTCGCCATCATGGCCTGCGCCTCGATCGGGTCGCCGATCGACGTCGCGGTGCCGTGCGCCTCGACGGCGTCGATGTCGCCGGGCCGCAGGTCGGCGTCGGCGAGCGCGTCGGCGATGACCCGCTGCTGCGCGGGGCCGTTCGGCGCGGTGAGGCCGTTGGAGGCGCCGTCCTGGTTGACCGCGGACCCGCGGATGACGGCCAGGATGCGGCGGCCGTTGCGCTGCGCGTCGGACAGCCGCTCCAGCAGGACCACGCCGACGCCCTCGCCCCAGCCGGTGCCCTCGGCGCCCTTGGCGAACGAGCGGCAGACACCGTCCGGGGACAGGCCGCCCTGCTGCGAGAACTCGACGAAGCTGTACGGCTGGCCCAGCACGGTGACGCCGCCGGCGAGCGCGAGCGAGCACTCGCGGTCGCGCAGGGCCTGGGTCGCGAGGTGGACCGCGGACAGCGACGACGAGCACGCGGAGTCGAGCACGATCGACGAACCCTCAAGGCCCAGCGTGTAGGACACGCGGCCGGACAGGATGCTGCCCGTGGTGCCGGTGACGAGGAAGCCGGACAGGTGCTCGGGCATGTCGAAGTAGTCGCCGATGTAGTCGTGGTACATGCAGCCCGCGTACACCGAGGTCTTCGAACCACGCAGCGCGCCGGGGTCGATCCGCGCGTTCTCGATGGCCTCCCACGACGTCTCCAGCAGCAGCCGCTGCTGCGGGTCCATGGCGAGCGCCTCACGTGGGCTGATGCCGAAGAATTCGGGGTCGAAGTTGCCCGCGCCCTGCAGGAAACCGCCCCGGTTGACGTAGGTCTTGCCCTTCTGACCGGGCGTGGGGTCGTACACGCGCTCGATGTCCCAGCCGCGGTCGGTGGGGAACTCGCTGACGCCGGTCCGTTTTTCCGACAACAGGTCCCACAGGTCCGCCGGAGACGTCACACCACCCGGCAACCGGCAGGCCATGCCGATGATGGCGATCGGCTCCCGCGCGTCGCTGACAAGCCGCTGGTTCTCCTTCCGGAGACGGTCGTTCTCCCTGAGCGACTCACGCAAAGCCTCGACGAGTTGTTCCGAGGAAGTAGTCATGTTCATCTCCAGTAGAACCGGCGGATCGCGTCAATGCTATCGAAAATCGGACATACGATTAAGCGACTCGGCGGCCACTTGTCCATTTCCGAGAAACCCCCCGGTAATTGTCCGCCAATGCTATTCCGGAGAAGCACTTGATGAATTTTCTCAACCTGCGAGGGACTCCGGTTTCGCGGTTGTTCTCGTGGCCAGGTAGGCCACCATCGAGGTCAGGTTCGGGTGGTCGAACACCAGGGTCGGCGGCAGCGAGATCTCGGTCGCCGTCGACAGCCGGTTGCGCAGCTCGACCGACGCGAGCGAGTCGAAGCCCATCTCGTCGAAGCGGCGCTCGGCGTCCACGTCGTCGACCGTGCTGTGCCCGAGCGACGCCGCGACCTCCGCCTTCACCAGCTCCGTGAGCGCCGCCACGCGGGCGTCGCCCTCGAGCCCGTCGAGCGTCTCGGCCCACGACTTGTCCGACACGACCCGGTCGGCGGCGTTGCGGCGGGTGGTGCGCACCATGCCGCGGAACAGCGGCGGGCACGATCCGCCGAGCGCGGCCAGCGCCGACGTGTCGAGCTTCAGCGGCACCACGCTGTCCCGGTCGGACAGCAGTGCCGCGTCGAGGCGTGCCATGCCCTCCTGGGCGGACAGCGTGAGGAACCCGGCGCGGGCCATCCTGGACCGCTCCACGTCCCCGAGCTTCCCTGCCATGCCCGCGGTCAGCGCCCACGGACCCCACGCGAGGGACACCGCGGGCAGCCCGGCGGCGTGGCGGTACGCGGCCAGCGCGTCGAGGAACGCGTTGGCGGCCGCGTAGTTCGCCTGCCCGGGGTTGCCGAGCACACCGGCGAGCGAGGAGAACAGCACGAACGCGGACAGGTCCATGTCCTTTGTCAGGTCGTGCAGGTTCCACACCGCGTCGACCTTGGGGCGCAGCACGGCGTCCACCCGGTCCGGGGTGAGGGAGGCGAGCACGCCGTCGTCGGTGACACCGGCGGTGTGGAACACCGCGGTGAGCGGGTGCTCGGCGGGGATGTCCGCGAGCACCGCGGCGAGCGCGTCGCGGTCGGCGGCGTCACAGGCGACGATGGTGACCTGAGCGCCCAGCCCCGTCAGCTCCGCCCGCAGTTCCTCGGCGCCGGGGGCGTCCGCGCCGCGGCGGCTGGTGAGCAGCAGGCGCCGCACGTCGTGTTCGGTGACGAGGTGCCGGGCGGTCAGCGCGCCGAGCGCGCCGGTGCCGCCGGTGATCAGGACGGTCCCGTCCGCCGCGAACGCGGCCGCCTTCTCACCGGGCCGCAGCCGCGCCATCCGTCCCAGGTGGCCGGTGCCGTCGCGCACGACGATCTGCTGTTCCTGGCTCGCGAGGAAGTTCGGCAGCAGGTGCCGGTCGGCGTCGGCGATGTCGACCAGCGTGATGCGGCCCGGGTTCTCCGACTGGGCGGAGCGGACCATGCCGACCACGGCCGCGGCGGGCAGGTCGGTGACGGCCTCGCCGGTGAGCCCCTGCGCGCCGTCGGTCACGACGACCAGCCGGGACGCAGCGAAGCGCTCGCTGCTCGACCACGTCTGCAGGTCCGCCAGCGCGGCGTGGGTCGCCGCCCTGGTCGCGTCGGCGACGTCGAGTCCGGAGTCCCCGCGCACGTTCAACACGACGACGTCGGCGGCGTCCACATCGGACAGCGTGCCCAGGTCGGCCGCCACGATCGACAGATCCGGTGCCGGGGTGGCGGGCAGCGGGGTCCAGTTCACGCCGAGCAGCGCGTCGACGCCGCGGTGGTAGGCGGCGTCGGCCTGCTCGTGGGTCATCGCGCGGCCCGCCATGGCACGCACGTGCGCGACCGGCCTGCCGTGCTGGTCGGCGAGCAGGATCTCCACCGCCGACTCGTCGGTGGGCAGCATCCGCACGCGCAGCGCGGTCGCGCCGGTCGCGTACAGGTGCACCCCGGACCACGCGAAGCCGACGGCGACGCTGTCGTTGAGGTACTCGGACGCGCCGAGGATCAGCACGTGCATGGCCGAGTCGAGCAGGGCCGGGTGGAGGTTGAACTCCCTGGTCTCCTCCGCGTACTGCTCGGGCAGCCAAACCTCGGAGTACAGCTCCTCACCGATCGTCCAGGAGTGCTTGAGGCCGCGGAAGTGCGGGCCGAAGGTGTAGCCCTCCTTGAGGAACCGGTCGTAGAGGTCACCCAGCTCGATCTCGCGGGCGCCGGGCGGCGGCCACTCGGCCATCTCCGCGTGCTCCGGCGGCACGGTCGGCTTGGTCATGCTCAGGGTGGTGGCGAGCACGCCGCTGGCGTTGCGGGTCCAGCCCCATTCGGCGGGCGCGTCGTCGAAGCGCGAGTAGACGGTGAAGCGCCGGTTGCCGTGCTGGTCGGGTCGGCCGACGACGAACCGGACGGCGCAGCCGCCGTCGTCCGGGACCACGAGCGGGGTTTCGAGAACCATCTCCTCGAGGAAGTCGCAGCCGACGTGGTTGCCCGCCTCGATGGCCATCTCGACGTAGCCGGTGCCGGGCACGATCACGCGGCCGAGCAGCGTGTGCCCGATGAGCCACGGGTGGGTGCGCAGCGACAGCCTGCCGGTGAGCACGACGTCCTCGGACTCGGGCAGCGTCACGACGGCGCTGAGCATGTTGTGCTTGACCGGGATCAGGCCGATCCCGGCCGGGTCGCCGCTGGTGCCGGGCTTCAGCCAGAACTTCTGGTGGTTGAACGCGTACGTGGGCAGGTCGACCCGCTTCCCGCCGCCGAACACCGCGGTCCAGTCCGGGCTGACGCCGTGGACGTGCAACGTGGCGACCGCCTCGACGACGGTGGTGACCTCGTCGCGGCCGCCGCGCAGCGCGGGCACGAGGGTGCCGTCGACGGTCTGGCCGGCCATGCCGGTGAGCACGGCGTCGGGGCCGATCTCCAGGTAGCGGGTCACGCCGAGGTCGGCGAGCGCGCGGACCGCGTCAGCGAACCGGACGGTGCCGCGGACGTGCCGCACCCAGTACTCGGGATTGGTCGGTTCCGCACCGACGATGGGGATGGTCGGCTCGTGGTACGTGACACTCGACGCGACCGCCCGGAACTCGTCGAGCATCGGGTCCATCAGCGGCGAGTGGAACGCGTGCGACACGGTGAGCCGCTTGGTCTTGCGGTCCGCGAACTGCGCGGCGATCGCCTCAGCAGTATCGGCGTCACCGGAGATCACGACCGACCGCGGCCCGTTGATCGCGGCGATGCCCACGGTCTCAATGAGATGCGGGATGACCTCGTCCTCGGTCGCCTGGATCGCGATCATGGCACCGCCGTGCGGAAGCGCCTGCATCAACCGGCCACGCGCCGACACGATCGTGCACGCGTCCGCCAGCGACCAGACACCCGCGACATGCGCGGCCGCCAGCTCACCAATGGAGTGCCCGGCAAGCAAGTCCGGGCGAACACCCCACGACTCGAACAGCCGGTACAGCGCGACCTCGAACGCGAACAGCGCGGGCTGCGTGTTGCCCGTGTCGTCGAGACCCTCCCCGGACGCGATCACGTCCCGCAGCCCGGGTTCGAAGTGGGCCAGCACCTCGTCGAACGCCGCGGCGAACGCGGGGAACGCCGCGTGGAGCCGCTGCCCCATCCCCGCACGCTGCGCACCCTGACCGGTGAACAGCCACGCGGTCTTGCCGCCCTGGCGGGTGGACCCGGTGACGAGTTGCCCGTCCACCAACGCGGCCCGGTGTTCGAGCGCGGCGCGGGTGGTGGCGAGGGAGAAGCCGATGTCGGCGGCCGACAGCCCGGGGTTGGCCGCCGCGAAGGACGTCAGCCGGTCGACCTGGTCCCGCACCCCTTCGGCGGACCGGGCCGACAGCACCCAGGGCACGACCGGCAGCGTCGACTCGGTCGACGTGACCTCCTGCTCGGGCGCCTGCTCCAGGATCACGTGCACGTTGGTACCGGTGACGCCGAACGACGACACCCCGGCCCGGCGCGGCGCCCCGGTCTCCGGCCAGTCCCGTGCCTCGGTGAGCAGCCGCACCGCACCCGAGGCCCAGTCCACCTCGGGTGTCGGCTCGTCGACATGCAGTGTCCGCGGGAGCGTGCCGTGCCGCATGGCCTGCACCATCTTGATCACGCCGCCGACACCGGCCGCCGCGATCGCGTGCCCCATGTTCGACTTGATCGACCCGAGCCACAGCGGCCGCTCGCGGTCCTGCCCGTACGTGGCGAGCAGCGCCTGCGCCTCGATCGGGTCGCCGAGCGTGGTGCCGGTGCCGTGCGCCTCGACCGCGTCCACGTCCCGGGTGGACAGTCGCGCGTCGGCCAGCGCGGCACGGATCACCCGCTCCTGTGACGGCCCGTTCGGCGCGGACAGCCCGTTCGACGCGCCGTCGGAGTTCACGGCGGTGCCGCGCACGACCGCGTACACGGTGTGCCCGTTGCGGATGGCGTCGGAGAGCTTCTCGACGACGAGGATGCCGACGCCCTCACACCACCCGGTGCCGTCGGCGTCGGAGGAGAACGACTTGCAGCGCCCGTCGGAGGACAGCCCGCCCTGACGGCCGAAGTCGAAGAACGCCGACGGCGTCGACATGACGGTCACGCCACCGGCCAGGGCGAGCGAACACTCGCCGTTGCGCAGCGCGTGCGCGGCCTGGTGCAGCGCGACCAGTGAGGAGGAGCAGGCGGTGTCGACGGTGACCGTGGGCCCGACGAGCCCGAGCACGTAGGAGATGCGGCCGGACCCGGCGGCGGGCGCGGCGCCGGTGTTGTAGTAGCCGCCGAGGTCCTCGTCGGAGGACATCATCAGCGTGCCGTAGTCGTCGCCGTTGATGCCGGCGAAGACGCCCGTCTGGCTACCCCGCAGCGCGAGCGGGTCGATGCCCGCGTGCTCGAGCGCCTCCCACGCGGTTTCGAGCAGCAGCCGCTGCTGCGGGCTCATGGCCAGCGCCTCACGCGGGCTCACGCCGAAGAACGCGGCGTCGAAACCGGCGACGTCGTCGAGGAAACCGCCGCGGCCGGAGCCGGTCGAGTCGAGCCCGAACTTCTCGGCGAGCGCGTTCCAGCCGCGGTCGGCCGGGTACGGGCCGGTGGCGTCGGTGCCGTCGGCGACCAGCCGCCACAGCTCGTCGGGACCGTGCGCGTTCGGGTACCGGCAGCCCATGCCGACGATGGCGATCGGCTCCGGCTGCCTGGCCTGCAGGTCACGCAGCTGTTCCTTGGTCCGCGCCAGTTCCGCGGTGACCTTCTTGAGGTACTCGAGGAGCTTGTCGTCGGTCATCCGATTCCTCTATTCCGTCCCAATGGTTCGCTCCGCAAGCTCGCTCACGCCACGCCGAGGTCGTCGATCAGGGCGAACACGTCGTCGGCGGAGGCGGCCTTGAGCTTGTCCTCGACCGAGGTGACGGTGCCCCCGCTGGTCCTGTCGTTCAGGGCACCCACGACGGCTTGCAGCCGCGCCACGATCCGGGTGCGTTCGATGTCGTGCGCTTCCAGCCCGGCCACCGCCCGCTCCAGTGCGTCCACAGTGGACAGCACGGAGTCGCCGCCCGCCTCGCCGAGGCCGAGCAACTCGCGCAGGAACGCGGCGAGGTCGGCCGGGTTCGGGTGGTCGAACACCATGGTCGCGGGCAGCGTGAGCCCGGTCGCGGCGCCGAGCTGGTTGCGCAGCTCGACCGCGGCGAGCGAGTCGAAACCCAGCTCGCGGAACGCCGCGTGCGGCGCCACCGCGTCGACGGAGTCGTGCCGCAGCACGGCCGCGGCCCGTGCCCGCACCAGCTCGACCAGCTCCTGCTCCTGGTCGGCGGCGGACAGCTTCTCCAGCCGTGCCACCAGTTCCGCGGCACCGGCGTCCGGTACCACGTCGTTCTCAGCGGCCAGCACGGTCATCGCCGCGGGCACACCGCGCAGCAGCGGACGCGGCCGGGCGAGCGTGTAGGTCGGCACGAACCGCTGCCAGTCGATGGCGGCGACGACCAGGTTCGGGCGCCCCTCCGCGATCGCCTGCGCGAGCGCCGACAGCGCGAGCCGCGGCTCCATGGCGTCGAGGCCGTAGCGGGACAGGTCGCCCTCGGCGGCCATCGTCTCCCCGGCCCACGCACCCCAGGCGACGGACGTGGCGGGCTTGCCCTGTGCCGCGCGGCGCTGGGCGAGCGCGTCGACGTAGGCGTTCGCGGCGCCGTACGCCGCCTGGTGCCCGCTCCCCCAGATCGCCGCGCCCGAGGAGAACAGGACGAACGCGTCCAGGTCACCGGTGAGTTCGTCGAGGTTGCGGGCGCCGTCGACCTTGGCGCGGCCGGTGGCGGTGAACTCCTCGACGGTCGTGTCACCGATCGCCACCGGCACGGGCAGCGCGCTGGCGGCGTGGAACACGGCGTTCACGGGGTGTTCGGCAAGCAGTGCGGCCAGGGCGTCGCGGTCGGCGACGTCGCAGGCGGCGATCGTGACCTTCGCGCCGAGCGCGGTCAGCTCGTCGGCCAGTTCGCCCGCGCCGGGGGCGTCCGCGCCGCGGCGGCTGGTGAGCACGACGTGGTCGGCCCCGTTCTCGGCGAGCCAGCGGGCCAGGTGGGCACCGATGCCGCCGGTGCCACCGGTGACGAGGACGGTCCCGCGCGGCTGCCACGGTGTGGTGTCGCCGGCGGGGGCGGGGACCATCCGGCGCGCGTACACCCCGTCGCCACGGATCGCGAGCTGGTCCTCGTCCGGTGTGGACAGCGCGGCGGCGAGCAGGTCCGTGGCATCGGCGGAGGGCAGGTCGACGAGACCGCCCCACCGCTCGGGCAGGTCGAGCGCGAGCACCGTGCCCAGGCCCCAGATGGCAGCCTGGTCGGGATCCGGCGACTCGGTGGTGGCGCCGGTGGTCACGCACCACAGCGGTGCCTCGACCTCCTGGACGAGCCTGATCGTGTCGGCCAGCGGGAGCGTGGAGACGACACCGGTGAAGTCCCCGGCGGGCAGCGAACCGACTTCGGCGCGCACGATCTCGACGTGCTTGGCGAGCGCGTCGGCGACCGCGTCGGCGACCGCGTCGTTCGCGCCGACGACCAGCCAGCGGCCGTCGAGCGACGCCCGCGTGTCGACCGGCGCCCAGTCGACGCGGTACCGCCAGGAGTCCACGACGGACTCGTCGGTCACGCGCCAGTCGCTGACGTCGACCCAGTAGCGCTGCCGGTCGAACGCGTAGGTGGGCAGGTCGACCGCGGACGGGGTGAAGGGCGCGAAGAACGCCCGCCAGTCGACTGTGCGGCCCTCGCAGTGCAGGGCGGCGAGCGCCTCGACGGCCACCCGGTCACCGGGCTGCTTGCGCCGCTGAGCGGGGATGAATCTGCCGGAGGCGCTCTCTGCCGCCATCGCGGACAGCACGGCGTCCGGGCCGAGCTCGACGAACGTGGTGACACCCTCGTCCGCGAGCGTCGCGATCGCGTCGGCGAACCGGACGGTCTGCGCGACGTTGCGGATCCAGTACTCGGGCGTGGCCATGTCGGCCACGTCGCCGGTCACCGTGGACACGACCGGGATGCTCGGTTCCGCGTAGGACAGCCCCGCGGCGACACGGGCGAAGTCGGCGAGCATCGGCGTCATCAACGGCGAGTGGAACGCGTGACTGACGGCGAGCCTGCTGGTCTTGCGGCCCTCGAACGTCGCCGCGATGGCGAGCACGTCCGCTTCGGGCCCGGACAGCACCACGGAGGTCGGTCCGTTGACGGCCGCGATCCCGACGTCACCGGTGACCGTGACCTCGTCCTCGCTCGCCTGGACGGCGACCATCGCGCCACCGGCGGGCAGCGCCTGCATCAGCCGCGCCCGCGTGGTGACGAGCAGCGCCGCGTCGGCGAGCGACAGGACCCCGGCGACGTGCGCGGCGGCCAGCTCACCGATCGAGTGCCCGGCGAGGAAGTCGGGCCGGATCCCCCACGACCGGAACAGCCGGAACAGCGCGACCTCGACCGCGAACAGACCGGGCTGGGTGTAGGTGGTCTGGTTCAGCAGCTCCTCGTCCCCGCCCCAGAGGACCTCGCGCAGCGGCCGGTCCAGGTGCGGGTCGAGCGCGGCGAGCACCTCGTCGAACGCCTCGGCGAACACGGGGAACGCCTGCGCGAGGTCCCGCCCCATGCCGAGCTTCTGCGCGCCCTGCCCGGAGAACAGGAACGCGAGCTTGCCGTCCGTGCGCGCGACGGGCACGAGGTCGGTGCCCGCGAGATGCCCGCGGTGCTCGAAGTGCGTGCGGGTGGTGGCGAGCGAGAACGCGACGTCCGCTACGGACAGCTCAGGGTGGGCGGTCAGGTGGTCGCGCACCGCGTCGGCCTGCGCCCGCAGCGCGGCGGGGGTCTTGGCGGACAGCACCAACGGCATCGCGGGCGCGTCCTTCGCGGGGGCGGGCACCGCCTGCGGCACCGCCTCGATGATCACGTGGCTGTTGGTGCCGGACAGCCCGAACGACGACACGGCCGCACGACGCGGTCGCCCGGCCTCCGGCCACGGCTGCTCCTCGGTGAGCAGCCGGACCGTTCCGGCCGACCAGTCGACCTGCGGCGTCGGCTCGTCCACGTGCAGTGTGCGCGGCAGGACCCCGTGCCGGAGCGCCTGCACGACCTTGATGATCCCGGCCGCACCGGCGGCGGCCTGGGCGTGCCCGAAGTTCGACTTGACGGACCCCAGCCACAGCGGCGTCTCACGGTCGCGGCCGTACGTCGACAGCAACGCCTGCGCCTCGATCGGGTCGCCGAGCCGGGTGCCGGTGCCGTGTGCCTCGACAGCGTCGATGTCCGAAGGGGACAGTCCGGCGTCGGCGAGCGCGGCGCGGATGACCCGCTCCTGGGACGGCCCGTTCGGCGCGGTCAGCCCGTTGGACGCGCCGTCCTGGTTCACCGCCGACCCGCGGACCACGGCGAGTACGCGGTGCCCGTTGCGTTCCGCGTCGGACAACCGCTCCAGCACGAGCACCCCGACACCTTCCGCCCACGCGGTGCCGTCGGCTCCCGCGGCGAAGGACCGGCAGCGCCCACCCTCGGCGAGCCCGCCCTGGCGTGAGAACTCGTTGAAGGAGCTGGGCGTCGACATCACGCTGACCCCGCCCGCGAGCGCGAGTGTGCAGTCACCGCGCCGCAACGCCTGCGCCGCCAGGTGCACCGCGACGAGCGACGACGAACACGCGGTGTCGACGGTCAGCGACGGCCCGGTCAGCCCGAGCGCGTAGGACACCCGTCCCGACGCGACGGCCGGCGTGGTGCCGGTGCTGATGTAGCCGCCGAGGTCCTCGCCGGACATCAGGACCGGGATGCCGTAGTCCTCACCCATGAGCCCCGCGAACACACCGGTGGTGGCGCGGCGGGCGGTGTCGGCGTCGATGCGGGCGTGTTCCAGCGCGGCCCACGACGTTTCGAGCAGCACCCGCTGCTGCGGGCTCATCGCGGTGGCCTCACGTGGACTGATGCCGAAGAACCCGGCGTCGAACTCCGTGGCGTGGTCGAGGAAACCGCCGGATCCGGAAAGGACGGACGTCATCCCGAACGCCCTCGCGAAGGTGTCCCAGCCACGGTCGGCGGGCAGTGGTGCGATGCCGTCGCGGCCCTCGACGACGGCCGCCCACAGGGAGTCCGCGTCCGTGATGCCGCCCGGGTACCGGCACGCCATACCGACGATCGCGATCGGTTCCCGCGCGCCGGCGGTGAGTTCCTCGTTCTCCCGCCGGAGGTTCTCGTTCTCCTTCAGCGAGGACCGCAGCGCCTCAACCAATTCGTCAGACGTGGCCATACCGTCCCCAAGCCCTTGAATGTGTGACTGCCCGCATACCTCTCGCGTCGAGCGTACGGACGCGGGGTATGCGGGCAGCCAGTTCCCGGTAACTCGGTGGTTCAGTCGAGAGCGGGTTCCTTCTCGCGCCGCACTGGACTTTCCGCACGCGGCGCGGGCGGCTCGGGCGGAGCCGACTCCGACAGGCCGACCTTGTCGTGCAGTACTCGCAGCGGTTTCGGCGACCACCAGGCGGCGCGCCCGAGCAGGCGCATGCCCGCGGGCACGAGCACACCGCGGATCAGTGTGGCGTCGACCATGATGGCGAGGCCCGCCCCGATCCCGAACATCTGCAGGAAGCTCACGCCACCGGTGCCGAAGGCGAAGAAGTTCACCGCGATCAGCACGGCGGCCGTCGACACGATCCGGCCGGTGTGCGACAGCCCGTCGACCACCGCGGCCCGCCGGTCGAGCCCGAAGTCGTGCCCCTCCTTGATGCGGCTGAGCACGAACACCTCGTAGTCCATCGACAGTCCGAACGCGATGCAGAAGAACAGCATCAGCATGCTGGTGTCGAGCGGCATCGGTGTGAACCCGAGGAAGTCGGCCAGCCAGCCCTCCTGGAAGATCATCACCAGGACACCGATGGTCGCCGACAACCCGAGCACGTTGAACACCAGCGCCCGGATCGGCTGCAGCACGCTGCCGGTGAACAGGAACAGCAGGATGAACGTGGACAGCGCGATCAACCCGCCGGCGAGCGGGAGCCTGCTGCCGATGGCCTCCTTGCTGTCGACCAGGGTGGCGGCCGAACCGCCGACCTGCGGATCGGTGCCGACCGGCCCGGGTGTGTCCCGGATGGTGTGCACGAGCTCCTGCGCGTTCGCCGACCGCGCGTCGTCCTCGGTGATCACCGCGAACCGCTGCACCTCGGGCTTGCCCATGGCCGCCGACGTCGGCGGCACACCCCGGCTCGCGCCGTCGACGAAGACGCCCGAGCTGGACTCGACCCGCGACACGTCCGGCAGCGTCGACAGCCGGCCCGCGTAGTCGGCGACGTCCGCCGGGGGCAGCAACCCGGTGACGACGACCTGGATGGCGCGGCTGTTGTCGTCGGGGAACTGCGTGCGGATCGTGTCGCCGACGGTCCTGGTCTGCGTCGACTCCGGCAGCACCCGGTCGTCCGGCGTGCCGAACTCGGCCTTGAGCACCGGGAGCGCGCCGAGCACCAGCACCGCGATCACGGGCAGCGAGCACAGGATCGGCCGCTTGGTCACCGCGGACGCGACCCGGCGCCAGAACGGCGACACCGCGCTCGGCGTCTTCTTGAACCACGGCAGCTTGCCCGCGTTGACCCGGTACCCGAGCACCTTCAGCAGCGCGGGCAGCACCACGACCGACGTCAGCATCGCGATGAGCACGACCCCGATGCCGGAGTACGCGAACGAGCGCAGGAAGAACAGGGGGAAGATCATCAGCACGGCCAGGGCGACCGCGACCGTCAACGCGCTGAACACGATGGTCCGGCCCGCGGTCTGCACGGTGCGCACGACGGCGTCCTCAATGGACCGCCCGGACGACAGTTCCTCCCGGAACCTGCTGACCATCAGCAACGCGTAGTCCACGGCGAGGCCGAGGCTCAGCGCCGTGGTCAGGTTGATCGAGTAGATGGAGACGTCGGTGGCGGACGCGATCCCGGACAGCGCGGCGAACGTCCCGAAGACGGTGGCGGCGCCGATGAGCAACGGCAGGCTGGCGGCGACGAGGCTGCCGAACGCGAACACTAGCAACACCAGGATGATCGGCACCGCGATGGCCTCCGCCAGCGCCAGGTCCTTGCCGACCTGGGTGCGGCTGTCGACCGACATCATCTTGGGCCCGCCGAAGTACACGTCGTACTCCGCGGTGGAGGCGTCGGCGAACCGCTCCGCGAACTCCTCGGTGGCCGTGATGTCGTCCTGCTCCAGCTTGATCGCGATCATGCCGTGCCGGCCGTCGTCCGAGCGCAGGCTCGGCGCGCCCGTCCCCCAGTAGGAGATGGCCTCCGTGACGGCGGGGTCGTCGCCGATCCGCTCGGCGAGGTCGGTGGCGTCGGCCCGCACGGCGTCGTCGTCGACGGAGCCGTCCTTGACCGAGACCATCGCCACGACGTCGACCTGCCCGCCGAACTCGTCGTCGATGACGTTCTGAACCTGGGAGGACTCGGCGGCGGGGTCAGAGAACCCTTCCGGCTTGAGCTTGGTGAAGACGGTGAACCCCACCGCGCCCGCGGCTATCAGCGCCAGCAGGGCAACGACGAGGATCCAGCGCGCGCGGGTGGCGGCGAAGCGTCCTATGGCAGTGAACATGACAGCGGTGCCCCTGACAGACGTGGTCGGTTCACGTCCCACGCTCCCAGCCGTCTTGTCGTACAGTCAACGCCCGCTCACTCTTTCGTGAACCAGTTCGCGGCAAGAACATGAATTCCTCACATATGACCTGTGGAGAATTCATGATCGGGTTTGTGTGGAATTCCCGAACACGACCAGTGCCCGGCATTCGGTGAATGCCGGGCACGGTCGTTCGCGGGATTTCAGCCCTCGGGTTGGGTGGCCAGCTCCGCAGGCTCGGCCGCCGGACGCCGGTGCCTGCTGTGGTCGACGGTGTACTCGTCGAGCCGGAACAGCATCACCACGGCCATGGCGGGCACCATCAGCACGTGCCCGACGACCATGACGCCGGTCGTGCCGGCGAGCCCGCCGAAGTAGAACGGGTACATGACGACGAACGGCAGGTACATGGCCAGGCTCATCTCGAGGATGGGCCGCCAGCGGTGCCCGCGGAAGAGCATCCACGCCGCCATGCCGATGGTCATGTTCGTCGCCATCACGAGGGTGCGCGCCACAAGGTTCTCGATCATGAAGTCCCAGCCGAGGGCCTCCCACAGCATCCGCGCGGGCATGGCGAGCACCCCCATGCCGATGAACATGGCCGCGGTCATCTCCAGCAGGTGCTGGATGAAATGGCGGGCCGGGCTGTGCCACCAGCTTTTCGTGCCCGTCATGACGGCACCTCCTCATCGTCGACACGTGCAGTGTCGCATTTTTGTTCCACCATCGGGTAGACCCCCACTGGAGCATCGCGCAACCACGGAGTCGAATTATGGGAAGAATGGCACAATCACTTCATGTTTCCGGGAGAGGTGTGGGGCGCCACGGCTGACGAACGTGCCGCGAAGCTGCCCTGTGACGAGATTTTTCCGGACGGACTGGCAGCCGACCGCGCCGTGTCCGTCGACGCACCGCCGTCGTTGGTGTGGGCCTGGCTGTGCCAGATCCGCCTTGCCCCGTACAGCTACGACTACCTAGACAACTTCGGCAAGAAGAGCCCACCGGTCCGCACGCCGGAGCTGACGGACCTCGAGGAGGGCCAGCGCTTCATGCGCCTGTTCACCCTGGCCTCCTTCGAACGCGACGTCCACGTGACGATCCGCAGCGGCCGCGTAGCGACGACGTACGCCGTGCGCCCGGAGGGCACCGGAACCCGCCTGGTCGCACGCGCGGTGTTCAACGGCCCGAACATCATCGGCAGGCCCCTGGGCCTGATCGACATGATCATGATGCGCAGGCAGCTGCTGAACCTGAAGGCCCACGCGGAGAAGGAACACGCACAGGTAACCGCTGGCTAACCCCCCACACGCCCCACAGGCCGGCAGTCGCGTCAGCGACTGCCGGCCTTTCCGCATCCAGCGCCCCCACCAGCAGCGCCACCGACAAAGATGGCCGGGACCATGATCGTCACATTGGGAACGTCCCGCCCGGACATGAGCAAGGATCTCCCTTTTCGGCGATCAGACCCGCGAAGCGGGCCCCAGCCCCGTGCACAAGCCGGGCGCCAGCCCACAAAGACGGCCTGCCTGCCCTCCCGTCGACCTGGCGAAGCCCGATCACGCCGGGTCAAGGGGGCCAGCCCGAACCAGCCCTCATGCCAAGGCGATGGCCCCCTTGACGCGGTGTGATAGCCCGGAGGGAGGTCGACGGGAGGGCAGGCCCCCATCCATGCCAAAACACCCCGAGACCAACTCGGAAGGCCCCCTCCCCGAGACTTGCCCGTCCGGCGAGGACACCAACCCCCCGCCTACGAAGCCTTCCGCTGAGTAGAACGCCCAGCCAGAGCCCGCTTCACCAGATCGTCCACGTCCAGACTGTCCAAATCCTCAGCAGGCTCAGCCTGGCGCGCAGGCTCCTCCGTAGCCACCAAACTCAGCAACGCGTCAAGAATCCCAACCTCCCGGAACCGCTCCACCGGCACGGAAGCCAACGTCCGCCGCAACGCATCCTCATCCACCGGAGCCGCGGCAGCGGCAGGATCAGGCAGCAACGAGGACAGCACATACCCAGCCAACGCCTCAGGATTCGGATAGTCGAACACCAACGTCGCCGACAACGACAGCCCGGTCACCGCATTGATCCGGTTCCGCAACTCAACCGCGGTGAGCGAGTCGAACCCCATCTCCTTGAACGCCTGCCCCGGCGCGACGGCCGACGCAGAGCCATGCGCCAGCACAGTGGCCACCTGCGCACGCACCAGCTCCAGCACAGCGCCCAACCGCTCCGCGGCCGGCAACCCACCGAGCCGGTTCACCAACGCCGCGACATCCGCCTTCCCTGCCCGCCGAGCAGGCACCCGCACCAGCCCCCGCAACAACGGCAGATCCGTCCCAGCCCGACGCAACGCGGAGAGATCCAGCTTGACCGGCACCGCCAGGTCCACACCGGCCGCCGCGTCGAACAACGCAAGACCCTCCGAAGTGGACAACGCACCGAACCCACCACGGTTGAGCCGAGCCAGATCCGTCTCCGACAGCTCCCCGGTCATGTCGCTGGCCTGAGCCCACAAACCCCACGCCAACGACTGAGCCGCGAGCCCGCACGCCCGCCGATGCGCGGCCAACGCGTCCAACGCCGCGTTCGCCGCCGCGTAGTTCGCCTGTCCCGGCCCGCCGAGCACCCCGGCCACCGACGAGAACAGCACGAACATCGGCACGTCCCCGACCAGCTCGTGCAGGTTCCACGCCGCGTCAACCTTCGGCCGCAGCACCCTGTCGATCCGCTCCGGCGTCAGCGCGTCCACCGTGCCGTCGTCCAGCACACCCGCCGAGTGCACGACACCGCGCACCGGATGCGCGGCCAGCAACCGAGCCAGCGCGGCCCCGTCGCTCACGTCGCACGCCGCCACCGTCACCGACGCACCGAGCGCCGTCAGCTCCGCCGTCAAAGCGGGCACCCCGGCCGCGTCCGGACCCCGCCTGCTCACCAACAGCAGGCTCCGCACACCACGTTCGGTCACCAGGTGCCGAGCGACCAGCGCACCCAATCCGCTGGTACCGCCCGTGATCAACACCGTCCCGTCGACCGAAGCGGGCGACGCGGCCGGCGTGGCCCGCGCCAGCCGGGGCACGAACACCTCCCCGTCGCGGATCGCGAGCTGCGCCTCCCCAGTGGCGACCGCGGCCGCCAGCACCTCCTGCGACGCGTCGCTGTCGTCGACGTCCACCAGCACGAACCGGTCCGGGTGCTCCGACTGCGCCGTGCGCACCAGGCCCCACACCGCGGCACCCGCCGGGTCCGCGTCCTCCGGCCCGACCGCGACCGCACCGCTGGTCACCAGCACGAGCGGCACTGACTGACCACCGGACAACCACTCCTGCACCAGCGCCAACGCCCGGTGCGCGGCATCCCGGGTGCTGTCGGCGACCGGACCAAGACGGGTCTCGACCTCCACCACGTTGGACGGCAGCCGCACGGTCTCCCGGCGCTCGGCACGGCGCGCGGCCCTGGCGGCACGCCGTTCGGAGCGGTCCCGCCGATCGCGACGGTCGCGGCGCTCGGCACGACGCCGCCGACGCGACTCCGTCTCGTCGGCGGGTACGTCGACCGGCACCCAGTCCACGGTGAACAGATGCTGACCAGCGGTCGACGGTGTCGCCGCGGCGAGCTGCTCCGGTGTGACCGGCCGGACCGACAACGCACCGACAGAAGCCACCGGCGCACCGGCCTGGTCGGCGAGGTCGATGGCGTACGCGTCCTCACCGGTCTCGCGAATCCGGACCCGCAGCGTGGCCGCACCACCCGCGACGACCGTGACGTCGTGCCACGAGAACGGCAGCGCCAGCGCCCGCTCACCCGTCGCCGCGGCCAGGAGCGCGTGCAGCGCGGAGTCCAGCAACGCCGGGTGCACCCCGAACCGCGCCGACCGCTCGGCCTGCGCCTCGTCCAGCGCCACCTCGGCGAACACCTCGGTGCCCCGCCGCCACACCTTCTGCAGTCCCTGGAACGCGGGCCCGTACTCCAGCCCGAGGTCGGCCAGCTCCTCGTAGACGGTGCCGAGCGACACCTCGGCGGCACCGGCGGGAGGCCACTCGGTGAGCGCACCCGGCGCCGTGCCCTCGCCGAGCGTGCCGGTCGCGTGCAACGTCCACGAACCGCCCCGCGCGGGTCGCGAGTGGACGGTCAGCGGACGTTGCCCGGTGTCGGTCTCGGCGCCCACGGACACCTGGACCACCACCGCGTCGTCCTCCGGCAGCACCAGCGGCGCCTGCAGGGTCAGCTCCTCGATGCCGTCGCGGTCCGCGCGGCGAGCCGCGTGCAACGCCATCTCGACCAGCGCGGCGCCGGGCACGATCACGGTGCCGAGCACGGCGTGGTCGGCGAGCCACGGGTGGGTCCGCGTGGACAGCCTGCCGGTCAGCAGCAGACCCGGCTCACTCGCGACGTCCACGACCGCGCCGAGCAGCGGGTGCTCCGCGGCCCCGAGCCCGGCGGCGGACACGTCACCGGCACCGGTGCCCGGCATCAGCCAGTAGTTGCGGCGCTGGAAGGCGTACGTCGGCAGCGGCACCCGCGCCGCGCCGGTGCCCTCGTAGAACGCGGCCCAGTCGATCGCGTCCGTGTGCACGGCGAGCACGGCCAGTGCGGTGCCGAGCGTCCGGACCTCGTCGCGGTCCTTGCGCAGCGTCGGCACGAACACGCCGTCCGGCAACGCGTTCTGGCCCATGGCCGTGAGCACGCCGTCGGGGCCCAGTTCGACGAACGTCCGCACGCCCTGTTCCTCGAGCGCGGTCAGCCGGTCGGTGAACCGGACCGTGCCACGCACGTGCTCGACCCAGTACTCGGGGTTGGTCGGGTCGGCGCCGACGATCGGGATGGACGGCTCGTGGTAGGTAACGCTCTGCGCGACCGCGCGGAACTCGTCCAGCATCGGGTCCATCAACGGCGAGTGGAACGCGTGCGACACCGTCAGCCGCTTGGTCTTGCGGTCGGCGAACCGGGCCGCGATCGCCTCGACGGCGTCCACCTCACCGGAGATCACGATCGACTCCGGCCCGTTGATCGCCGCGATCCCCACCCCGTCGGTGAGCAGCGGCAGGACCTCCTCCTCCCGCGCCCGCAACGCGATCATCGCGCCACCGGCCGGGAGGGCCTGCATCAGTCGTCCTCGTGCCGATACGACGGCAGCCGCGTCCGCCAGCGACCAGACACCCGCGACGTGCGCGGCGGCCAGCTCGCCGATCGAGTGCCCGGCGACCACATCCGGTGCAACGCCCCACGACGCCAGTAGCCGAGCCAGTGCCACCTCGACCGCGAAGAGCGCCGGTTGCGTGTGCCCAGTCTCATCCAGCCCATCACCGGACGTGATCACCTCTCTGAGTACAGGGTCGAAGTGCGCGCAGACCTCGTCGAACGCCGCCGCGAACACGGGGTACGCCTCGTACAGGCGCTGTCCCATCGCGATCCGCTGCGCGCCCTGACCCGTGAACAGGAACGCCAGCCGCCCGCCGGCCGTCCCGGTGGCGACCTCCTCACCGTCGATCAGCACCGCGCGGTGGGTGAACCTGGCCCGCGTCGTCGCGAGCGTGTAGCCGACGTCGAGCGGGTCGCCGTCCACCTCGGACAGCGCGGCGACCTGGTCGCGCAGCGCGTCCTCGGTCTTCGCCGACACCAGCCACGGCACGACCGGCGGCTCGGCCTTCGGCTGCTCGGCCGCCGCGGGCGCCTCCTCGATGACGACGTGCGAGTTGGTGCCGCCGATGCCGAACGACGAGATGCCCGCACGACGCGGGTGCCCGTTGGCCTGCCACGGCACCGGCTCGGTCAGCAGCCGCACGTTGCCCGCCGCCCAGTCGACCTCGGTGGTCGGCTCGTCCACGTTCGCGGTCGGCGGCAGCTCGCCGTGCTGGAGCGCCAGCACCATCTTGATCACCCCGGCCGCGCCGGCGGCCGCCTGCGTGTGCCCCAGGTTCGACTTGACCGACCCGAGCCACAGCGGCCGGTCACGGTCGCGGCCGTAGGTGGCGATGAGCGCCTGCGCCTCGATCGGGTCGCCGAGCGGGGTGCCGGTGCCGTGCGCCTCGACCGCGTCCACGTCGGCCGTGGTGAGCCCGCCCGCGGCCAGCGCGGCGGCGATGACCCGTTGCTGTGACGGGCCGTTCGGCGCGGTCAGCCCGTTGGACGCGCCGTCCTGGTTGACCGCGGAGCCGCGGATCACGGCGAGCACCCGGTGCCCGTTGCGCTGCGCGTCGGAGAGCCGCTCGACGGCGAGCACACCGGCGCCCTCACCCCACGCGGTGCCGTCGGCACCGGCGGCGAACGCCTTGATCTCGCCGTCGACCGCGAGGCCGCGCTGGCGGGAGAACTCGACGAACGTCTCCGGCCCGGTCATCACGGTGACACCACCGGCGAGCGCCAGGTCGCACTCGCCGCCACGCAGCGCCTGCACGGCCATGTGCAGCGCGACCAGCGACGACGAGCACGCGGTGTCGATGGTGACGGACGGGCCCTCCAGCCCCAGCACGTACGACAGCCGTCCACACAGGACGCTACCGGCGATGCCGGTGACGAGGAAGCCTTCGACCCCGGCCTCGTTGGCGTTGACGCCACGGCCGTAGTCCTGGGCCATCATGCCCGCGAACACACCGGTCCGGCTGCCGCGCAACGACAGCGGGTCGATCCCGGCGCGTTCGAGCGCCTCCCACGCGGTTTCCAGCAACAGCCGCTGCTGGGGGTCCATGGCGAGCGCCTCGCGTGGGCTGATGCCGAAGAACTCGGCGTCGAACTCGCCCGCGTCGTGGAGGAACCCGCCACGCCGCACGTACGAGGTGCCCGGGGTCTCGGGGTCCGGGTCGTACAGCTTCGCGAGGTCCCAGCCCCGGTCGGCCGGGAAGTCGGAGATGCCGGACCGGCCGCCGACGACGAGGTCCCACAGTTCGTCGGGCGAGGTGATGCCGCCGGGTAGGCGGCAGCCCATGCCGACGATCGCGATGGGTTCGTCGGAGACGGCGGTCGGCGCGGCGACCACGGTCGCGGTGGCGCGTGCGCCACCCAGTTCGGCCAGCAGGTGGTCGACCAGCTTGTCCGGGTTCGGGTAGTCGAACACGAGTGTCGCGGGCAGCCGCAGGCCGGTCGCCGAGTTGAGCCGGTTGCGGAGTTCGACGGAGGTGAGCGAGTCGAAACCCAGCTCCTTGAACGCCTGCTCCGGCGCGATCGACTCGGGTGAGCCGTGCGCGAGCACCGCGGCGACGTGCCCGCGGACGGCGTCGAGCAGGATCGTGCGCTGCTCGGCCTCCGCGAGCCCGGTGAGGCGCCGGACCAGTTCGCCGGTGGGTCCGCCCGCCCGGCGGGCCGGGGTGCGGACCAGCGCACGCAGGATCGGCGGCACCGTGCCGGTGGCCTTGGCGACCGCGGCCGGGTCCAGTTCGATGAGCACCGACAGCGCGCGACCGGTGGTGGCCGCGTCGAACAGGGCGAGACCGTCCGCGGTGGACAGTGCGCCGAAGCCGTCGCGGGACAGCCGCGCGCGGTCGGTGTCACTCAGCTCGCCGGTCATGTCGCTGGCCGAGTCCCACAGACCCCAGGCCATCGAGACGGCGGGCAGTCCAGCGGCGCGCCGGTCGTGTGCCAGCGCGTCGAGTGCGGCGTTGGCGGCCGCGTAGTTGGCCTGGCCGGGCGTGCCGAGCACACCCGCGGCCGAGGAGAACAGCGCGAACAGCGCCAGGTCGGACGTCAGCTCGTGCAGGTGGCGGGCCGCGTCGACCTTGGGCGCCAGCACCGTGTCGAGCCGCTCGGGGGTGAGCGTGGTGACGATGCCGTCGTCGAGGACACCGGCCGCGTGCACGACGCCGACGAGGTCCGGGATGGACTTCACCAGCTTGGCGACCGACGCCCGCCTGGTCACGTCGCACGCGGCGACACGGACCTCGGCGCCCAGCTCGGTCAGCTCGGCGGCCAGTTCCTTCGCCCCACTGGCCTTCGTGCCGCGGCGGCTGACCAGCACGAGACGCCGGACGCCGCGGTGGGTGACGAGGTGGCGGGCCAGCACCGCGCCCAGGCCGCCGGTGCCGCCGGTGATCAGGACGGTGCCGTCGAGCGTGAGCGGGGCCGGGGTGTCCTGCACGCGGACGAGTCGTGGGGCGTAGGTCTGTCCGTCGCGGACGGCGACCTGTGTCTCGCCGGACGCGGCGACGGACTCGGCGACGCTGTGGTCGCCGTCGAGCAGCACGAACCGGTCCGGGTGCTCGGACTGCGCGGACCGGACGAGGCCCCAGACGGCGGCCGCGTCGAGATCGCCGATGCGCTCGTCGTCGGTGACGCCGACCGCGCCGGTGGTGGCGAGCACGAGCCGCGCGTTCTCGGGGTGCTCGTCGGCGAGCCACGACTGGACGGCGGCGAGCGCCTCGTGGGCGGTGGCGACGGGCCGCGTCGTGACGGTCACGTCGTCCACCGCGGACAGTGTCACGGGGGTCCAGTCGACGCCGAACATCGGCCGGTTCACCCTGATCTGGTCCGGGGTGACCGGGAGCAGCGACAGCCTGCCGACCGACGCGACGGGGGTGCCGCTCTGGTCGGCGGCGTCGATGCTGATCGCGTCGCCGCCCACGGACCTGATGCGGACCCGGAGCTGGGTGGCGCCGCGTGCGTGCAGGGCGACGGTGTGCCAGCCGAAGGGGAGGCGCGCCTGTGTCTCGGTGCTGCCCGCGAACAACGCGTGCAGCACGGCGTCGAGCAGCGCCGGGTGCACGCCGAACTTGGCGGCGTCGGCGTGCTGTTCGTCGGCGAGCGCGACCTCGGCGAACACCTCGTCGCCGCGCCGCCACACCGACTGGAGGCCCTGGAACACCGGTCCGTACTCGAGGCCCAGTTCGGTGGCCCTGTCGTACACGTCGGCGACGGACACGGGGTTGGCCCCGGCAGGCGGCCACGCGGTCAGGTCCGTTGTGGACGGTGTGCCGGTGCCGAGGGTGCCGGTGGCGTGCTGGGTCCATTCGCCGCCGTCCGGGCGGGAGTGGATGGCGACGTTCCGGTCGGCGTCGACGGTCACCTGGGTGACGACGGCCGCGCCCTCGGGCAGGACGAGCGGCGCCTGCAGGGTCAGTTCCTCGACGACGTCACAGCCGACCCGCTCCGCGGCCTGCAAGGCGAGTTCGACGAGCGCGGTGCCGGGGACGAGGACGGTGCCCAAGACGGCGTGGTCGGCGAGCCACGGGTGGGTCTGGGTGGAGAGCCTGCCGGTGAGGACGAGCCCGTCGCCGTCGGCGAGCGGCACGGCGGCGCCGAGCAGCGGGTGCCCGGCCGCGTCGATCCCCGCGGCCTGCACGTTGCCCGCGGTGGGCCGCAGCCAGTACGAGTCGCGCTGGAACGGGTAGGTCGGCAGGTCGACAAGCCGACCGGCGCCGAAGAACGCGGTCCAGTCGACGTCGGCGCCGTTGACCCAGGCGGTGCCGAGGGCGGCGACCACGGTCCGCGCCTCGTCACGGTCCTTGCGCAGCGCGGGGATGAACGTGCCGTCCAGCCCCATGGCGGAGAGCACACCGTCCGGCCCGACCTCGACGAACGTGCTCACTCCGCGCTCGGTCAGCGTCGCCACGTTCTCGGCGAACCGGACCGTGCCGCGGACGTGCCGCACCCAGTACTCGGGATCGGTCGGGTCCGCACCGACGATCGGGATGACCGGCTCGTGGTACGTGACACTCGACGCGACCGCCCGGAACTCGTCGAGCATCGGGTCCATCAACGGCGAGTGGAACGCGTGCGACACGGTGAGCCGCTTGGTCTTGCGGTCCGCGAACCGCACGGCGATGGCCTCGGCGGCGTCGGCGTCACCGGAGATCACGACCGACCGCGGCCCGTTGATCGCGGCGATGCCCACGGTCTCAGTGAGATGCGGGATGACCTCGTCTTCCGTCGCCTGGATCGCGATCATCGCGCCACCGGTCGGCAGCGCCTGCATCAACCGCCCACGCGCCGACACGATTTTGCACGCGTCCGCCAGCGACCAGACACCGGCCACGTGCGCGGCCGCCAGCTCACCGATCGAATGCCCGGCAAGAAAGTCGGGGTGAACACCCCACGACTCCAGCAACCGGAACAGGGCGACCTCGAACGCGAACAACGCGGGCTGCGTGTTCCCCGTGTCGTCCAGGCCGTCGCCGGACGTGATGACCTCGCACAGGTCCGGGTCGAGATGTGCCAGCACCTCGTCGAACGCGGCCGCGAACACCGGGAACGCCTCGTACAGCCGCTGCCCCATCCCCGCCCGCTGCGCACCCTGACCGGTGAACACGAACGCCAGCCGCCCACCAGCCGTGCCGGTGGCGACCTCCTCGCCGTCGACCAGGACGGCCCGGTGGTCGAACCGCGCCCGCGTCGTGGCGAGCGAGTAGCCGACGTCGACCGGGTCCGCGTCCACTCGCGACAACCGGGCGATCTGGTCCCGCAGCGCGGCCTCGGAACGAGCGGACAGCACCCACGGCACCGCGGGCACATCGGCCCGCGTCACGGGCTCCTCGGCCGGTGGCTCCTCGATGACCACGTGCGCGTTGGTGCCGCTGATGCCGAACGACGAGACGCCCGCGCGGCGCGGCCGCCCGTTGGCCTCCCACGGCACCGGCTCGGCCAGCAGCTCTACCGCGCCCTCGGCCCAGTCGACCTGGTGGGTCGGCTCGTCCACGTGCAGGGTGCGCGGCAGCTCACCGTGCCGCAGCGCCATGACCATCTTGATCACGCTGGCGGCACCGGCGGCGGCCTGCGTGTGCCCGATGTTCGACTTGACCGAACCCAGCCACAGCGGACGGTCGCGGTCCCGGCCGTAGGTGGCGATCAGCGCCTGCGCCTCGATCGGGTCACCCAGCGCGGTGCCCGTGCCGTGCGCCTCCACGACGTCCACATCGGACGTGCCGAGCCCGGCCTGCGCAAGCGCTTGCGTGATGACTCGCTGCTGCGACGGCCCGTTCGGCGCGGTCAGCCCGTTCGACGCGCCGTCCTGGTTCACGGCCGACCCGCGCACGATCGCGAGCACGGGGTGGCCGTTGCGGCGCGCGTCGGAGAGGCGTTCCAGCACGAGGATGCCCGCGCCCTCGCCCCAGACCGTGCCGTCGGCACCCGCGCCGAACGCCTTGCAGCGCCCGTCGGCGGCGAGGCCGCGCTGGCGGGAGAACTCGACGAACGTGTCGGGGCTCGCCATGACCGTCACGCCACCGGCGAGCGCGAGCCCGCACTCCCCCGCCCGCAGTGCCTGCGCGGCCAGGTGCATCGCGACGAGCGACGACGAGCACGCGGTGTCGAGCGTGACCGCGGGCCCTTCCAGGCCGAGCGTGTACGAGATCCGTCCCGACGCGACACTGGCGGCGATCCCGGTGCCCCAGAAGCCTTCCACGCCGTCCGGCAGCCCGGTCAGGCTCGGCGCGTAGTCCCGGTACATGAGGCCGGTGAACACGCCGGTCCGGCTGCCCCGCAACGTGTGCGGGTCGATCCCGGCACGCTCCAGCGCCTCCCACGTGGTTTCCAGCAACAGCCGCTGCTGCGGGTCCATGGCCAGCGCCTCGCGGCGGCTGATGCCGAAGAACTCCGCGTCGAAGAGATCGGGGTGCTCGACGAACCCGCCGTGCCGGGCGTAGGACTTGCCCAGCGCGTCCGGGTCGGGGTCGAACAGGTTCGCGAGGTCCCAGCCGCGGTCGGACGGGAACTCCGACACGCCGGACCGGCCGCCCGCGACCAGGTCCCACAGTTCGTCCGGTGTGGACACTCTGCCGGGGAAGCGGCAGCCCATGCCGACGATGGCGATCGGCTCGTCGGTCACGACGGCGACGGCCGCGGTGGCCTGGACGATCCGGTCACCGGAGGGGGCCAGCTCGGCACGCAGGTGGTCGACGACCGCGAGCGGGCTCGGGTAGTCGAACACGAGCGTGGCGGGCAGCCGCAGCCCGGTGGCGGTGTTGAGGCGGTTGCGCAGCTCGACGGCGGTGAGCGAGTCGAAACCGAGTTCCTTGAACGCCTGCGCGCCGGTGATCGCGTCGGACGAGCTGTGGCCGAGCACCGCGGCCACGTGCTCACGCACGACGTTCAGCAGCAGCGCCCGCTGCTCGGGCTCCCCCAGCCGCGCGAGGCGCTGGGCGAGACCGTCGCCACCACCGGCCGCGGCGGCGCGCCGCGCGGGCGCGCGCACGAGGCCGCGCAGCAGCGGCGGGATCTCGGCACCGGACTTGCGCAGCCCGGCCAGGTCCAGCCTGACCGGCACGGTCAGCGCACGGTCGGCGGCGATGGCGGCGTCGAACAGCGCCAGACCGTCCTCAGTGGACAGGGCGGCGAAGCCGGAGCGGGCCATGCGGGCGAGGTCGGTGGCGTCGAGCTGCTCGCGCATGCCGCTGTCCCACAGGCCCCACGCCATCGACACGGCGGGCAGCCCGGCGGCGCGGCGCTGCTGGGCGAGCGCGTCGAGGACGGCGTTGGCGGCGGCGTAGTTGGCCTGGCCCGCGCTGCCGAACACTCCCGCAGCGGACGAGAACAGCGCGAACAGGGCGACGTCGCCCGCGAGTTCGTGCAGGTTGACGGCGGCGTCGACCTTGGCGCGCAGGACGGTGGCGAGCCGTTCGGGGGTGAGCGTGTCGAGCACGCCGTCGTCGAGGACACCGGCCGCGTGCACCACACCGGTCAGCGGGTGGTCGAGGCCGTCGAGCAACGCCTGTAGGGCTTCGCGGTCGGCGACGTCGCACGCGGCGACCGTGACCGTCGCGCCCAGCTCGGTGAGTTCGGCGGCCAGTTCGGGGGCGGAGCCGCGGCGGCTGGCCAGCACGAGGTGCCGGACGCCGTGCGCGGTCACGAGGTGACGGGCCAGCAGGCTGCCGAGCCCGCCGGTGCCGCCGGTGATCAGGACGGTGCCGTCGACCGTGCCGGATTGGCTCGCGACCCGCGCCAGTCGCGGCACGTAGACCTCGCCGTCGCGGACGACCGCCTGCGGCTCCCCCGCGCCCACCGCGAGCGCGACCGAGGCCTCGTCGTCGGTGTCGACCAGGACGAAGCGGTCCGGGTACTCGATCTGCGCGGCACGCACGAGCCCCCACACCGCCGCGGCGGCCACATCGGTGACGTTCCCGTCCGGGTCGACCGCACCGCGTGTGACCAGCACCAACCGGTCGTCGGCGGCCTGGACCGTGGTGAGCGCCCAGGTCGCGGCCGCCAGCGGGGTGACCCCGGCCGGGGCGACCGCGACAGCGGGCGGGTCCTCGGCGGGCCGCACACCCGCGACCCGGACCCAGTCGAGCCCGTACAGCGAGTTCGTGGTGCCCGCGAGCTGTTCGGCGGACACCGGGCGCAGCAGGAGCGACCCTACGGACGCGACCGGCGCCCCGGTCCCGTCGAGGACGGTGAGCGAGACCGTGTCCTGCCCGGCGGGTCCGATGTGGACCCGGATCGTGGTGGCGCCGGTGGCGGTCAGTGACACGTCCGACCAGCTGAACGGCAGCGCACCCGCACCCTCGACGAAGCCGCCCAACGCGATCGCGTGCAGTGCGGCGTCGAGCAGGGCCGGGTGCACGCCGAACCGGTCGGCGTCGCCCCGGGCCTGCTCGGGCAGCTCGACCTCGGCGTAGACCTGGTCACCGGACCGCCACGCGGCCCGCAGCCCCTGGAAGGTCGGCCCGTAGTGGTAGCCGGACTCGGCCAGGGTGTCGTAGAAGCCGTCCAGCTCCACGGGTTCCGCGCCGGCGGGCGGCCACACCGCGTCCGGCTGGGCGACCGCGACCGGGGTGGCCGACAGCGTGCCGGTGGCGTGCCGGGTCCACTCGCCGTCCTCGTCATCGGGCTGCGAGTGGATCGTGACGGACCGGCGGCCGGAGTCGTCGGCGGGTGACACGATCACGTGCAGCCGCACCGCGCCCTGTTCGGGCAGCACCAGCGGGCTTTCGGTGGTCAGGTCGTCGAGGTGCTCGCAGCCCGCCTCGAGCCCGGCCCGCAGCGCCAGCTCGACGAACGCGGTCCCGGGCAGCAGCACGGTGCCGCGGACGGCGTGGTCGGCGAGCCAGGGGTGCGAGTGCCGCGAGACACGGCCGGTGAGCGCGATCCCGTCGCCGTTGGCGAGCGTGAGCACGGCGCCGAGCAGCGGGTGCCGGGCCGGGTTGAGCCCGGCGGCGCTGACGTCGCTCGCGCTGGCGGGGATGAGCCAGTAGTTCTTGTGCTGGAAGGCGTAGGTGGGCAGCTCGACCTGGCGGCCACCGGGCAGGAGCGCGGTCCAGTCGACGTCGACGCCCCGCACCCACGCGGCCCCGGCCGCTCCGACGACGGTCCGGGCCTCGTCGCGGTCCTTGCGCAGCGCGGGGATGAACGTGCCGTCCAGCCCCATCGCGGAGAGCACACCGTCCGGCCCGACCTCGACGAACGTGCTCACGCCCCGCTCGGTCAGCGTCGCGACGTTCTCGGCGAACCGGACCGTGCCCCGCACGTGGTCGACCCAGTAGTCCGGGCTGGTCGGGTCCGCGCCCACGATCGGGATCGTCGGCTCGTGGTACGTGACGCTCTGCGCGACCGCCCGGAACTCGTCCAGCATCGGGTCCATCAACGGCGAGTGGAACGCGTGCGACACCGTCAGCCGCTTCGTCTTCCGGTCCGCGAACTCGGCGGCGACCGCGAGCGCGGCCGTCTCGTCACCGGAGATCACGACCGACCGCGGCCCGTTGATCGCCGCGATCCCGACCCGATCGGTGAGGTGCGGGGTGACCTCGTCTTCCGTCGCCTGGATCGCGATCATCGCGCCACCGGTCGGCAACGCCTGCATCAACCCCCCACGCGCAGCGACGACCTTGCACGCGTCCGCCAGCGACCACACACCCGCGACATGCGCGGCCGCCAGCTCACCGATGGAGTGCCCGGCAAGGAAGTCGGGACGAATGCCCCACGATTCGAGGAGCCGGAACAACGCGACCTCGAACGCGAACAACGCGGGCTGCGTGTTCCCCGTGTCGTCCAGGCCGTCGCCGGAGACGATCACGTCCCGCAGCCCGGGCTCGAAGTGCGCCAGCACCTCGTCGAACGCGGCCGCGAACACCGGGAACGCCTCGTACAGCCGCTGCCCCATCCCCGCCCGCTGCGCACCCTGACCGGTGAACACGAACGCCAGCCGCCCCGGCTCCACCGACCCGGACGCGACCTCCTCGCCGTCGACCAGCACGGCCCGGTGGTCGAACCGCGCCCGCGTGGTCGCCAGCGAGAACCCGACGTCCACCGGCGAAGCGTCCATCGTGGACAGCCGCGCGACCTGGTCCCGCACCGCGCTCTCGGTCTTCGCCGACAGCACCCACGGCACGACCGGCGGCGCCGCGACGGGTTCCACCTCGGGAGCGGCGGGCGCCTCCTCGATGACCACGTGCGCGTTCGTGCCGCTGATCCCGAACGACGACACCCCGGCCCGGCGCGGTGCCTCACCGGCGGGCCACGGCTGCGCCTGCGTCAGCAACCGGACCGCACCGGAGTCCCAGTCGACGCGCGAGCTGGGCGCGTCCACGTTCAACGTCGGTGGCAGCTCACCGTGCCGCAACGCGAGCACGAGCTTCATCACCCCGGCCACACCGGCCGCGGCCTGCGTGTGCCCCAGGTTCGACTTGACCGACCCGAGCCACAGTGGACGGTCCGACGGGCGGCTCTGCCCGTACGTCGCCAGCAGGGCCTGCGCCTCGATCGGGTCACCGAGCCGGGTGCCCGTGCCGTGCGCCTCGACCGCGTCCACGTCGGACGTGGTGAGCCCGGCCGACGCCAGCGCCTGCGTGATCACCCGGCGCTGCGACGGCCCGTTCGGCGCGGTCAGCCCGTTCGACGCGCCGTCCTGGTTCACCGCCGACCCGCGCACCACGGCCAGCACCGGGTGCCCGAGCCGGACCGCGTCCGACAGCCGCTCCACCGCGAGCACCGCGGCGCCCTCGCCCCAGCCGGTGCCGTCCGCCGCCTCCGCGAACGACTTGCAGGTGCCGTCCGCGGACAGCCCACCCTGCCGGGAGAACTCGACGAACGTGTCCGGCTTGGCCATCACGGTCGCGCCACCGGCGAGCGCCAGGTCGCACTCGCCGGCCCGCAGCGCCTGCACCGCGAGGTGCAGCGCCACGAGCGACGACGAGCACGCCGTGTCCAGCGTGACCGCGGGCCCTTCGAGGCCGAGCAGGTAGGCGATCCGTCCCGACGCGACGCTCGCCGCCGTGCCCGTGCCCCAGAAGCCCTCCGCACCGTCGGGCAGCTCGGCCAGCGACGGGATGTAGTCGTGGCACATCACGCCCACGAACACACCGGTCTTGCTGCCCTGCAAGGCAACCGGGTCGATCCCACCCCGTTCGAGCGCCTCCCAGGACGTCTCCAGCAGCAGCCGCTGCTGCGGGTCCATGGTCGCCGCCTCGCGTGGGCTGATCCCGAAGAACTCCGCGTCGAACTTCCCCGCGTCGTGCAGGAAGCCGCCGTGGCGGGTGTAGGTCTTGCCCGACACGTCCGGGTCGGGGTCGTACAACCCGTCGACGTCCCAGCCGCGGTCGGCCGGGAACTCCGTGATCCCCGACCGGCCGTTCGCGACCAGCTCCCACAGCTCGTCCGGAGTGGACACTCCGCCGGGGAACCGGCAGCCCATGCCGACGATCGCGATCGGCTCGCGGGCCTTGTCCTCGAACTCGGTCAGGCGGCGGCGGGCCTCGCGCAGCTCGGCCGTCGCCCTTTTGAGGTAGGCCAGGTACTTCTCTTCGTCCGCCACTGCGGTCTCCTCGATCGGGGGTGCTCAGCCGGAGATCAGCCGGGGTCAAGCGGGTCAGTCAGCGGGTCGGTCGAGCGGGGGGTCAGCGGGTTTCGGGGCGGGGTTGCGGCCGGGTGCCGGTCTCGACGGGCTGCACGGCAAGCAGCTCGGCGGCGACGTCCCGCAGCGCGAGCCGGGCCGGCTTGCCCGCCCGCACGCGGGGCAGCTCCGCCACCCGGTACAGCTTCACCGGCACCTTCGCGGGCGCCAGCGCACGGCAGGCCGCGAACACGGCGGCCGGGTCGACGCCCATGGCGCCGGTCTGCAGGTACGCGACCGGCACCTCGCCCAGCGCCTCGTCCAGCTCGCCGACGACCACCGCCGCGGTGACGCCGTCGACACCGAGCAGCACGTGCTCGATCTCGCGCGGGTTGATCGCGGTGGACCCACGGGTGATCAGCTCTGCCATGCGGCCGGTGATCGTCAGGTACCCGTGCGCGTCGCGGGTGGCGAGGTCACCGGTGTGGAACCAGCCGTCGCTGATCGCGGCGGCCTGGTTGTGGTAGCCGCCCGCGGTCACGTTCGGGCCGCTGACCCACAGCTCGCCCTCCTGCCCGACACCGGCGTCCTTGCCGGTGCGCGGGTCGATGATCCGCACGCTGACACCGGGGATCGGCATGCCGCACGCGGCGTCCACCCGGCCACCGTCGGGCCAGCTCACCGCGACCGGACCGGTGGTCTCGGTGGTCATGTAGCTGTCGAGCAGCCGCACGCCGAACCGCTCCTCGAACCGCTCCCGCAGCGTGGTCACCGACGACGCGCCCGCGACCAGGGCGACGCGCACGTCCGGCAGGTCGACGTCGAGGTAGCTGCCCGCCCACAGCAGGTCCAGGTACGTGCTGGGGATGCCCGCGAGGAACGTGATCCGCCGCCGGGCCAGGTCCGTGAGGAACGAGGTCCGGTTGGCCATCAGGTCGGCCACGTCCTCGGCCGCGGTCGGCGTCAGCCAGCCCGACGCGCCGGTCGCGAGCACACCGATCACGGCGACCTGCTGGGTGATGCCGTGCGCCAGCGGCAGCGGGCAGGCCACCCGGTCCTCGGGGCCCATCCCCAGGATCGGCGCGTAACAGGCGGCGATCGCCCACATCACGTTGCGCTGGCTGAACAGCACGGCACGCGGGGCGCCGGTGACACCGGCGGTGTAGGTCAGGAAGGACAGGTCGTCCAGACCGAGGTCGCCCTCGGGCTCGGCCCCCGGCTGGATCTCGGCCAGCTCGGAGAACAGCGGGAACAACGGCAGTTCGTCGTCCAGCTCCTCGCCCTCGTGGTCGACCAGCACGACCGTCAGGTTCGGGAACTCGCGGCGGACCCGGTTCACCTGGTGTGCGCGTGCGGTGTCGGTGAAGACCGTGGTCGCGCGGCTGTCGGCCAGCAGCGCCGCCAGCTCGGCGTCCTCCAGTCCGATGTGGATCGGCGCGCTGATCGCGCCCGCCCGCAGCACCGCGAGGTGGCTCTCCACCGCCTCGACCATGTTGTCCAGGTACAGCAGCACGCGGTCGGCCGCCTGCAGGCCCATGTCGGCCAGGTGGCCGGCCACCCGCGCGGACCGCAGCTCCAGCTCCGCCCACGTCACGCTGCGCCACGGGTCGGCGAACGCCACCTTGTCCGGGGTCGCGGCGGCGTGTTCGCGCAGCAGCTCGGTCAGCGGACGGATCAGATCGGTTCTCAACATGGCACTCCCCTACGAGATGGTGACCGGCAGCGTCAGCGGCAGCCGGATGAGCGTCGACTCGCGCCACTTGATGTCGTCCACCGGCACGGCGAGCTTCATGTCGGGGAACCGCTTGAACAGCTCCTGCAACGCGATCCCGTTCTCGATGCGGGCCAGCTCGGCGCCCGGGCAGGCGTGCGGGCCGCGGCCGAACACGAGGTGTTTGTTCTCGGTCCGGTCGAAGTCGAGCTCGTTGGCGTTGGGGAACTTCCCGGGGTCGCGGTCGGCGGCACCGATCGAGAGGTACACCGTGTCGCCCGCGGCGATCTTGACCCCGGCGATCTCCAGGTCCTCGCGCGCGAAGC
This sequence comes from Actinophytocola sp. NPDC049390, assembly GCF_044466355.1. Classification (NCBI taxonomy): domain Bacteria; kingdom Bacillati; phylum Actinomycetota; class Actinomycetes; order Pseudonocardiales; family Pseudonocardiaceae; genus Actinophytocola; species Actinophytocola sp. NPDC049390. The sequence continues at coordinate 379,498 of NZ_JBITMQ010000006.1, read as the reverse complement.
GCCGGAACCCGCGCTGCGTCGGGCTGTACATCCGGAACATCTCTTCCATGAGCTTGTGCAGCTCGTCCTCGTCGGCGTTCGCGAGGCGGTCGGCGTAGTCCGGGCGCTCCATCAGCGCGAGCGTGCTGCAGGACAGCATGCCCATCGTGCTGTCGTAGCCTGCCGCGAACATGATCAGCGCCATGTGCGACAGGTCCTCGGGCGGCAGCAGGTCGCCGTCGTCGTCGGTGACCTGCGCCCACGTGGTCAGCAGGTCGTCCTTCGGGTTCGTGCGCCGCTCGACCAGCGCGCGTGCCATCGCGGCGCCGATGCCCTGCGGGTTGACGAGCTTGCCGGAGAACACCAGCTCGCCCCATTCGCGGACGTGCACCCGCTCCTCCTCGGGCATGCCGACGAGGTCGCAGATCACGGTGATGGGCAGCGGTGCGCAGAAGGTGTCCATCAGATCGACGACGCCGCCGCCGGAACCCTTGGCCTCGATGTCGTCGAGCAGCCCGGCCACCAGCTCGTGGATCTTCGGCTTCAGCAGCCGCATCCGGCGCGGCACGAAGCCGAAGTTCACCAGGCGGCGGGACTTCGTGTGCTCCGGCGGGTCCTCCATGACGAGGCGCGACTCGGGCAGTCCCTCCGGCGGGAGGTTGTTGGTGTAGTCGTCGCTCGCGTACCTGCGGTGCCGGGCGAGGCGCTGGTCGCGCAGCGCGTCGTAGACCTCGGTGTAGCCGGTGACCAGCCACACGGGGATGCCGTCCGGCGTGCAGACCCGGTGCACGGGCCCCTGCTCGTGGAACCGCGCGTACTTGTCGAACGGCGCGTGCCAGTACTCCTCATCGAACGGCATGTCGTGGCCGTGCATGGGGCACTTGTCCGCCATTTCTCTTCCCTCCGGTTTGGTTCAGTCCGATGACGGCGACGACGATGGCGATCACTGTCAGGACCAGGCAGAACGTGAACACGTTCAGGTAGGACGACACGGTCCGGGCCCCATGGGCGTCCGTGCCGGACTGCAGGATGGTGGCGACGGCGGCGGCACCCAGCGCACCGCCGATCTGCCGCGCGGTGTTGTTGAGCGCGCTGACGCTCGCGAACTTGGTGGCGGGCGCGGACTCGGCCGCGGCGGACATCGTGGACATCATCGTGGCGCCGATGCCGAAGCCGACGAACACGCTGGCAGGCAACCAGATGGTCAGGAACGCGCTCTGCTCGGAGAGGAAGAACAGCAGGAGGGCGGGCACGACGGCGTGCGCGGCCATGCCGAGCACGGCCGCGAACCGCGGTCCGCCGTACCGGCCCATGACCTTGCCCATCACGACCGCGCCGATGGCGGCGACCACCGCGCCGACGGTCTGCGCGAGCCCGGCCTCCAACTCGCTGTAGCGCCAGATGTCGGTGAGGAACAGCACGGCGCCGAGCAGCCACGCGTACATCACCGTGCCGTACAGCAGGGCGACCACGTTGGCGGCGGTGAACGACCGGTTGCCGCGGAACAGGGAGAACTCGAACGCGGGCGAGGAGTGCCGCACCGACCGCACCATCGCGAGCACCAGGCACAGCACGCCGCCGACGAGGCAGGCGAGCGTGCGCGCCGACGTCCACTCCCAGGTGGTGCCGTTGGTGACGCCGAGGGTGAGCCCGCCGACGCCGGCCGCGAGCAGCACGGTGCCGACCAGATCGGGCAGCCCGCCGGTGGCCGGTGCGGGCCGCAGCACCCGGAGCGCGGCGACGACCAGCGCGATGCCGACGGGGACGTTGATCAGGAACACGGCGTGCCAGCTGAAGGCCTCGACGAGCAGCCCGCCGAGCCCGGGCCCGACGGCGGCGGCGACACCACCGGCGGCGCTCAGCAAGGAGATCGACATGACCTTGCGTTCGGGGGTGGTGTCTCTCAGCAGCACGGACAACGACGCGGGAACCATCACCGCGGCGCCCGCACCCTGCAGGGCTCTCGCCGCGACCAGCAGCGGCAGCGACGGCGCGAAGGCGCACAGCAGCGAGGCGAGTGTGAACAGCACGATCCCGCCGGCGAAGATCCGCTTGCGCCCCAGGGTGTCCGCGATGCGACCGCTCGGCGCCAGCAGCGCCGCGAAGATCACCGCGTAGGCGCTCATGACCCACGAGAGGTCCGGCAGCGACGCGGTCGGGAACTCGCGTGCGAGCGCGGGCATGGCGAGCATGGTGACCGTGGAGTCCAGCATCGCGAGGAAGTTCGCGCCGGACGCGGTCAGCACCACTGCCCAGTAGGAGGGCAGAACACGTTCTGTGGACATGGTTTCCCACCCGTCTGGCGAGGTCGTGGGGCCAGTATGCCGAGCAGGGGTATGCGGTCAGTCGCCTCACGCACACCCCACGACCACCGCCAGGTAATCGTCCGGTGGAGACGGTCAGGACAGGATCACGGGCAGGGCCTTCGGCACCCGGATGAACGTCGACGTGCGCCACTCCAGCTCCTCCTCCGGCACGGCGAGCCGGATGTTCGGGAACCGCGAGAACAGCGCGTGCAGCCCGATCCGGATCTCCAGCCGGGCGAGTTCGGCGCCGGGGCACACGTGCGGCCCTCGGCCGAACGCGATGTGCTGGTGGGGCGGCCGGGTGAAGTCCATGACGTCGGGGTCGGGGAAGTGCTTGGGGTCCCGGTCCGCCGCGGCGACGTAGAGCATGACGGTGTCGCCGAGACCGATCTTCTGCCCGGCGATCTCGACCTCTTCCCTGGCGAACCGGCGGAAGCCGCGGTGCACGGACCCGTTGCGCCGCAACAGCTCCTCGACCGCCGCGGGCACCAGCCCCGGCTTGGCCACGAACTCGGCGGTGTGCTCGGGGTGGTTCATCAGGTCGACGGCGCAGGCGGCGAGCGCGCCCAGCGTGCTGTCGAACCCGCCGGTGTAGATGCTGAGGATCAGCAGCATCACCATCTCGGCCGGGATGACCTCGCCGTTCATGTCGGTGGCCTGTGCCCAGACCGAGATCAGGTCGTCGCGGGGTTCCTCGGTGCGCTCGGCGATGAGACCGCGCAACAGGTTCGCGAACCCGACCTTGGCCTCGTAGTTGACCTCGTCGACACGGCCGAAGATGTCGTCGGTCCAGCGCCGCACGTCGTCCCAGGACTCCTTCGGCACCCCGAGCATCTCACTGACCATGACGATCGGCAGCGGTGCGCAGAACATCCCGGCCAGGTCGACGACCTGGCCGTCCGCGCCTGCCTCGGCCATGTCGTCGAGCAGGTCGGCCACCAGTCCGTCGATCTTCTCCCGCAGCTGCGCGACCCGCTTGGGCATGAACGCGTAGTTGACCAGTCTTCTGGTGTGGCCGTGCTCCGGCGGGTCCTCCATCACCAGGGGCGCGACCGGCACCCCCTCGGGTGGCACGTCGTTGGTGTAGTCCTCGTTCGCGAAGTCGCGGTGCCGGGCGAGCCGTTGGTCCCGCAGCCACTCGCGCACCTCGTCGTAGGAGGTGACGGCCCAGACCGGTATGCCGTCCGGCAGGCAGAACCGGTGCACGGGACCGGCTTCGTTGAGCCGCGCGTACGTGGCGTAGGGGTTCGCGAAGTACGCGTCGTCCAACGGCTGCTCGTGACCGTGCAGCGGGCATTTCCCGGACATCGGTTTCTCCTCGGGTAACAACGGAACCGCGGTCAGGAGAATCATGTCCGTTTTCGGGTACTCGCCCGGTAACGCCGGAGGAACCTCCACAAAGGAACCCCGCGAGTCGCGCGCTCAGACACAACGAGTTGTACGTTTCGTGCAGAGCGTGGGTGCACGAAACGTACAACTCGGTATGCGCGAGAGCGCGACTCGCGGGGTTTGTCAGACGGGGATGGCGGTGCGGTCTGGTTGGGTGGGGGTGTTCTCCGGCTTCCTGCCCAGGACGTTGCGCAGGATCAGGTAGGCCGGGACGGCGATCGGCGACAGCATGATCGCCACCACGAGCAGCGGGCCCATCACCAGCGGGTGGATGCCGCGTTCCCGGCTGTCCAGGTACATCCAGCGCCCGACGAACAGGTCCCACGCGATGATCTGCGCCCACGCGAACGTCAGTGCCGCGGGCTCGGCCAGCAGGTCCTGCCACCCGGCGAGCGTCGGCTTGGCGACCGCGGGCAGCAGCTCGCCGAACATCGGGATCGCGAAGACGAACCAGAACACCAGGGGCGGTGTCGCGGACCACGGCGAGGACACGATCCGCCTGGTCCACTCCCACGTGGGCGCGAAGATCATCAGCAACCAGAACGGCGCCGCGGCAACGAAAACCAGGGTAAAGGCTGTCGACATCAGACCAGTGCCTCCTCGGGGACGGGAGCTTGCGCGGGCGTCGCCTTCCGTGCGCGCAGGGCCCACGCCGCTGCGACCATGGTCCCGGCCACCAGTACACCGGCCGCACCAACGGTCAGTAAGTCCGGGCTCGTGAACGGCTGTTCCCGCAGCGCCTGCCACGCGGTGATGGCGAACACGCCGGTGTAGGCCCCCGCGAACGTCCACACGAGACGGATGCGGACCAGCTCGTCGCGCAGCCGGGGCAACGTCGTCACCAGCAGCCCGAGCACGACGGCGAACAGCGGCACCAGCTGCAGTCCGTGGATGCCGACGAAGTGCGGCACCCGCAGGTCACCGCCCGTGGTGCTCCAGCCGGTGACCGCCATGCCGGGCCCACCGTCCGGCACGCCGACGCTGTGCGCGCCGATGATCTCCATGGGCGGGTTGGCCCGCTGCTCGTCGGTGCCCCACGTCATCAGGAACGCGATGGTCATGCCCGCGATCGTGATCACCGAACCGAGCCGCAGCGCCAGCATCGCGGGCCGGTCGACGTGCCGTTCGAGCATCAGCAGCCCCGTGCCGGCCAGGTTCACCACCCAGAGCACCACGATGCTCGTCCCCATGATCGTCCACATGGCGGTGTCGAACGGGGTGGAGACGTTGAAGTGGCTGCGGTGGCCGCGGATGGTCTGCAGGAGGACAACCCCCACCTCGAGCGCGCACACGACGGCGGCGATCGTGCCGAGGTGCCAGCCCAACCGCCGGTACCGCTTCTGCATCGCGTGCATCCACGCCCACATGGCCGCGTAGAGCCCGAACGAGAAGGCGAACTTGCACGGCTTCGCCCAGATGGGTGCGCCGACCAGCACACGGTCGTCGACCGCGAGCCCGACCGCGGCGACCACCGTCACGACCGCGGCGAAGGCCGCGAACACCATCAACGGTCTGTGCCAGCCGTACACATCCCGGACCAGCCCGGTAACGCCACGCATCAGGTTCCTCCAGCCGCGCGGATAGCGACACTATCTGCTATCCATGGTGATAGGCTCGGTGCCGTAGGTCAAGGGAAGGACAGCCATGCGCGTGAAGGAGTTGAGCAGCCGCAGCGGCGTGTCCGTGCCGACGATCAAGTACTACCTGCGCGAAGGGCTGCTACCGCCGGGTGAGCTGGTCAGCAAGAACCAGGCCAACTACGGCGACGCGCACCTGCGCAGGCTGCGCCTCATCCGCGCGCTGATCGACATCGGCGGCCTCACGATCGCCGCGGTCCGTGACGTGCTGGCGGCGGCCGACGCCCCCGACGAGACGGTCCGCCGGATGCTCTACACCGCGCAGGAGAGCATCAGCGGACAGCCGGACCTGCCGCACGACGACGCGTGGGCGGAGGCCGACCGTAACGTGGCGGAGATGGTCGAGCGGCGCGGCTGGCAGGCACGGCCCGACAGCCGCGCGTGGCAGACGGTGGTCGCGGTGCTGGTCAGCGCGCGGCAACTCGAACACGGCGTGTGGACCCACAAGCTGGACGTGTACGCCGAGGCGTGCGAGCGGATCGCCGCCGCCGACCTCGAGTACGTCGGCGGCATCGCGGACGTCGACGCCATGCTGGAGGGCGCGGTGGTCGGCACCGTACTCGGTGACGCCCTCGTCACCGCGCTGCGCAGGCTCGCTCACCAAAGCCAGTCGGTCGCACAACTGCCCTGACTCGGCCACGTGGCGCGGTCAGCTCGCCGCTTCGGCCGACACTGACCGGGCGTGGGTGCGGAGCTTGCCGAGAATGTCCGGCACGACGTCGTTCAGATAGAAATGACCACCGGGAAACACCGTCAGCTCGAATTCCGCGGAGGTGTGTTCGCGCCACGCGTCCGCTTCCGCGACCGTCACTTTCGGATCATTGTCTCCGGTGAGCGCGTAGAGCGGACAGCTCAGTTTCGGGCCGGGACGATGCGTGTACGTTTCCGCGGCCACGTAGTCGCCGCGAATGGCGGGCATGACCATGGCACGGACGTCCTCGTCGTCGAGCAGGGCCGCCTCGGTGCCGCCGAGGGCCTTCATGGCCGCCAGCAGGCCCGCGTCGTCGCGCAGGTGGGTGCGTTCCAGGCGGGTGCGATGTGGGGCCGGACGGCCGGACGCGAACAGGGCGGTCGGTATGACACCCGACTGCTCCAAACGGCGTGCCAGCTCGTAGCCGAGTGTCGCACCGAGACTGTGACCGAAGATCGTCAGCGGTCGGTCGGCGAGTGGGAGGACGGCGGGCAGGAGGCCGTCGGCGAGGTCGTGGATCGAGCGCAGGCACGGCTCCCGCAGCCGGTCCTGGCGGCCGGGGTACTGCACGGCCAGCACGTCGATCTCAGGCGCGAGTGCCCTGGACACCCCGAAGAAGTAGCTCGCGGAGCCGCCCGCGTGTGACAGGCAGAGCAACCGCGTCGCGGCGTCGTCCGCCGGGTGGAACCGCCGGACCCACAGGTCGGTGTCGGTCATCTCGCTCACCTCGGGAGCTCGTTGTCGCTGTTCACGAACATGACGACGGGCTCATCACCAGCCCCGATCCGGTGATGAGCCCGCCACTGTGCACTCAGGACGCGACCGCGTTGTCGCCCGTGGCGCGGCCGTCCGACCAGCTGATCGTGGTCGGTGCGACCGCGGCGAGACCGACGTTGGTCATGCTGTCCAGGACGTCGATGGTGATGGTGCCGCCGGCCGGGGCCTCGCCGCCGTTGAAGAAGAAGGAACGGAGAAGCTCGCTCGTGGTGGTGGACATTGGAGTCTCCTTGGGGTTCGTTTTGCGATAGTGGGGAGCAACCGCTGGTCTCAAATCTGCGCCATCAGGGTGGTCGTGGGCAAGTTCCATGCTCATCGTTGGCCCATGGTTTCTCACCCGGCCAAGCCGTGAATCGCTCATATCGACTGGCCGCGCCTGCTCGGCTAGGCTGGAGGTCTACCCTTGCGGCCGGCGCGGGCACCCGTGAGGCGATCACCGTGCCGGTTTCGCTTGTTCACATCCGGACGCGTGACATGGGAATGTTCCCCGGCGCTCACTCGGATGTAACCATTCCGTGGTGACTGGGGCATTTCCAGACTCGGAGTGAAACCCATGAGGTTTTCTGTTCTCGGAAGTATCGAAGTCACCGGCGACACCGAGCCGCTCGAACTCGGCGGGGTCAAACAACGCGCGATTCTCGGCTACCTCCTGCTGCACGCGAACAAGGTCGTGCCGACCAGCGGGCTGCTGGGGGCGATGTGGGACCGCACCCCGCCACCGACCGCGCGCAAGATGATCCAGAACGCGGTCTCCGGGCTCCGGCGCGTCCTCGCCGGGCGGCCGGGCGACCTGCGCACGCACCCGCCGGGCTACCAGCTGTCCGTCGACACCTCCGACGTCGACCTGTACCGCTTCCGCGCGCTCGCCCACGACGGCAGGCGGGCGATCGCGGACGGCGAACCAGAGCACGGCGCCGAGTTGCTGCGGGCCGGGCTGGCGCTGTGGCGCGGTCCCGCGCTCGCCGACCTGGTCGAGGCCGGCTACCGGTGGTCGGAGGTGGCGGCGGTCGAGGACGAGCGCCTGTCCACTCTGGAGGACCGGCTGGACGCCGAGCTGGTGTGCGGGCGCCACCGGGAGATCACGCCGGAGCTCGAGGTGCTGACCGCGACCGAACCGCTGCGGGAACGGCTGTGCCAGCAGTTCATGCTGGCGCTCTACCGGTCGGGCAGGCAGGCGGACGCGCTGCGGATCTACCGGCGCACCCGGGAGGCGCTCATCGACAGCGTCGGCCTCGAACCGGGACGTGAGCTGCAGGAGCTGCAGCGGCGGATCCTCGAACACGACTCGGCGATCCAGCTGGCGGTTACCGGGCAGTGAGCGCGCGGGGACAGCATGAACGCTGGTACCAACGACTTCTAGCGAGGCTTACGACATGCCGCGTACCGAACTGCTCCGGCCGTTGCCCGAGTTGCTCAGCGAGAACGCGAGCCGGTACGGCGAACGGGTCGCGTTCGCCGACTCCCGGCGCGCGGTCACGCACGCCGAACTGGCGGTACGCACCGCCCGCGTCGCCGGTCATCTGGCGGACCTCGGGGTGTGGCCGTCGGACCGGGTCGCCGTGTTCACCGACGGGGTCACCGCGGTCGAGAGCATCGTGGCGATCAGCAGGGCGGGCGCGATCGCGGTGCCCCTCGACCCGGCCCTGGACGACGCCGAGCTGGCGCGGCTGATCGCCGACAGCGGCGCCGAGACGGTGATCACCGACGCGGACCGCGTCGCGCGCGTGCGCGCGCTGGACCCCGCGCCGCTCAACGTGATCGTCGACGGTGACGAGTTCGAGGCGCTCGCGACCACCGACGCCGACGAGCCCCCGCGTGACGACCTCGCGCTCGACGACCTCGCGTTCCTGGTCTACACGGCCGGCACGACCGGGCCGCGCAAGGGTGTGCTGTCCACGCAGCGCAACGCGTTGTGGTCGGCCGCCGCCGCGTACGCACCGGTCCTTGGCCTGTCCGAAGAGGACCGGTTGCTGTGGCCGCTGCCGGTGCACGACGGCCTCGCGCACCACCTCGCCGTGCTGGCCACGATCGCGGTCGGCGCCTCGGCGCGGTTCGCGGACGTCACGGACCGCGCCGCGCTCGCGGACAGCACGCTGGTCGCGGGCACCCCCGCCGTGCTGCGTGCGCTCCTCGACGCCGACGTGCAGCACCTGCGTGCCGGGCTCGCCGTGGGCGCGGCGAGCGACACCGGGCTGCGCGAAGCGTTCGCGGCCGCGTTCGACGCGCCGCTGCTGGACGTCTACGCCACCACCGAGACCTGCGGGCCGGTCGCGCTGAGCTGGCCGCGCGGCGCCACGGGCGGCGAAGCGCGCTGCCTGCCGGTGCCCGGCCTGAGCGTGCGCATCGTCGACCCGCTGACCGGCACCGACGTGGGCACCGGGCAGGAGGGCGAGCTGTGGGTCAGCGGCCCGAACGTGATGGCCGGTGGCTACCACAACCTGCCCGACGCGACCGCGTCCGTGCTGCGCACCGGCTGGTACCGCACCGGTGACCTGGCCCGCCGCGACGAGTCCGGCTACCTCACGGTCACCGGCAGGCTCGCCGACGTCATCGTGACCGGCGACGAGCGCATCCGCCCGGAACGCGTCGAGGCCGTGCTGCGGGACGTCGACGGCGTGACCGACGCGGCCGTCGCAGGACGGCCGGACGACGAGGTGGGCAAGGTCGCGGTCGCCTACGTGGTCGGGGACGCCGACGCGGCGGTGCTGCTGGCCGCCTGCCGTGACCGGCTGCCGCTCGCCGCGGTGCCGGTCGAGGTGTTCGCGGTGCCGGAGATCCCGCGCACGGCCACCGGTTCGATCGTGCGGCACCGGCTGCTCGCCACCCCGGCCCGGCTGCTCGCGACCACCATCGCCGACGAGCTGTTCACATTGGACTGGGAGCCGGTCACCGGCGCGGTCGCCACCGAGCCCGGTGACTGGGTGCTGGTCGGTGCTGGCGACCTCGCCACCGGCACCGAGCCGTTCGCCGACACCTACCCGGACCTGACCGCGCTGGTCGAAGCCGTCGCCGCCGGGCGCGCCGCCCCGGACGTCGCGTGCGTCGAACTGGACGCCGACGGCATGCCGCCCGGCGAGCCGCGTGCGTTCCTCGCCGACGAGCGGGTCGCGGTGACCCGGCTCGTCCTGCTGACCAGGGGCGCGGTGCACGCGGGTGGCTACTCCCCCGAGCCGAACCTGGCGGCCGCGTGGGCGCACACACGGGAGATCCAGAAGCGCTACCCGTGCCGCATCGCGCTCGCCGACGCCGACGCGGGCACCCCGTCCGCGTTGCGCGCCGCCGTCGCGTCCGGCCACGACGAGGTGGCGATCCGGTCGGAAACCCTGCTGCGGCCCCGTTTCGTGCCCGTCGCCGCGACCGCGGCGGGCCCCGCGCTCGGTGGCACCGCGGTGCTGGTCGGCAAGCCCGACGAGACCCTGACGCGCCACCTCACCGAGGCACACGGCACGACCGTGGTCACCGCGGAGGACGCCGCCGAGCTGGCCGCGGTCCTGGCCGACCGCGAGGACGTCACGGCCGTCGTGTGCGTCGACCCGCGGGACGCGACGGCGCAGTCGGCGCACGAGCAGACCCTCGCCCGCGAGCTGGCCGCGTTCGTGCTGGTCACGACCGGCTACGACACCCCGGCGACCGCGTTCGCCGACGCCCTGGCCCGCCACCGCGCGGTGCTGGGCCTGCCCGCGGTGTCCATCACGTGGTCGCCCAGCGGGTTCCTCACGCTGCCCGACGAGCGCCGCACCGCCATGTTCGACCTGGCGCTCGCGGCCGGCGCACCGACCGTGGTCGCCGCGCGCCGCAACGAGCTGGCCACCGGCTCGACCGCCATGCTGAACGCGCCCGGTGCCGAGGCCACCCTGGCCGCGCTGACGGAACGCCTGCGGGCACTGTCCACCGCGGACCGCGGCCAGGCCGTGCTGGACCTCGTGCACACCGAGACGATCGCGGTCCTCGACAGCCAGGCACCGGCCAGCCTGGACGCCGAGACCCCGTTCCGGCAGCTCGGTTTCGACTCGCTGGCCGCCGTGCAGCTGCGCGGCAGGCTGTGCGCGGCCACCGGTCTCGACCTGCCCGCCACCCTGATCTTCGACTACCCGACGCCGGACACGCTGGTCGAGCACCTGCTGACCGAGCTGGGTGTCGGCGCCGTGGCGGAGAAGGCCGCCGCGACCGCCGTCACCGCCCGCTACGACGAGCCGATCGCGATCGTCGGCATGGGCTGCCGCTTCCCGGGCGGTGTCACGTCCCCCGACGAGCTGTGGCAGCTCGTGGTCGACGGGGTCGACGCGGTGTCGCCGTTCCCGACGAACCGCGGCTGGGACCTGGCCGCGTTGTTCGACGGCGACGGCCCCGGCACGATCAGCGCGCAGGCCGGTGGTTTCCTGCACGACGCGGGCGACTTCGACGCCGAGTTCTTCGGCATCAGCCCACGCGAGGCGCTCGCCATGGACCCGCAGCAGCGGCTGCTCCTGGAGACCTCGTGGGAGGCGCTGGAGCGGGCGGGGATCGACCCGACCGCGTTGCGCGGCTCCGATACCGGCGTGTTCGCGGGTGTCCCCGTGCAGCACTACGGCCGCGGCGGGCACACCGAGGAGGACGGTGTCGAGGGCTTCCTCATCACCGGCATCGCGAGCAGCGTCGCGTCCGGCCGCATCGCCTACGTGCTCGGGCTCGAAGGCCCGGCGATGACGGTCGACACGGCGTGCTCGTCGTCGCTGGTCGCGCTGCACCTGGCCGTGCAGGCGCTGCGGTCGGGCGAGTGCTCGCTCGCCATCGCGGGCGGTGTCACGGTCATGTCCGGGCCGGAGACCTTCACCGAGTTCTCCCGCCAGAACGGCCTGTCGCCGGACGGCCGGTGCAAGGCGTTCTCCGACGACGCCGACGGCACCGGCTGGTCCGAGGGCGCGGGCATGCTGGTCGTGGAGCGGCTGTCCGACGCGCGACGCAACGGGCACCCGGTGGTCGCCGTGCTGCGTGGTACCGCGATCAACCAGGACGGCGCGTCGAACGGCCTGACCGCGCCGAACGGCCCGTCGCAGCAGCGCGTGATCCGGCAGGCACTCGCCAACGCGGGCCTCGCTCCGTCCGATGTGGACGCGGTGGAGGCGCACGGCACCGGCACGATGCTCGGTGACCCGATCGAGGCGCAGGCGCTGCTCGCGACGTACGGCCAGGACCGCGACCGGCCGCTGTGGCTGGGTTCGCTGAAGTCGAACATCGGGCACGCGCAGGCGGCGGCCGGTGTCGGCGGTGTCATCAAGATGGTGATGGCGCTGCGCAACGAGCTGCTGCCGAGAACGCTGCACGTGGGCGAGCCGACGACGAAGGTCAACTGGTCGGCGGGCGCGATGACGCTGCTGACCGAGCCCGCGTCGTGGCGCACGGGGAACGGGGTGCGCAGGGCCGGTGTGTCGTCGTTCGGCATGAGCGGCACCAACGCGCACGTGATCATCGAGGAGGCGCCGCCCGCGCCGGAGCCGGAACTGGCCATGGGCCCGGCCGTGGTGCCGTGGGTGCTGTCGGCGCGGACCGAGCAGGCACTGCGGGACCAGGCGCTGCGGCTGAAGACCTTCGTGGAGGCACGGCCCGCGCTGACCGCTGCGGAGGTCGGCCGGTCGCTGCTCGACTCCCGTGCCCGGTTCGACCACCGCATGGTGGTGACCGGCGCGGACCGCGACGAGCTGTTGGTGGGCCTGACCGCCGGGGTGCCGTTCACGGGCCAGGCTGGCAAGCTGGCGGTGCTGTTCACCGGCCAGGGCGCGCAGCGCGCCGGCATGGGACAGCAGCTCTACCAGGCGTTCGGAGAGTTCGCGACCGCGTTCGACGAGGTGATGGCGCACTTCGTGGAGCTTGCGGAACGAACATCAAACACAGTCGAGCCGTCGCTGCGCGAGGTGATCACCTCCGGCGACGGGCTCGACCACACGGGCAACACGCAGCCAGCGCTGTTCGCGATCGAGGTCGCGCTGTACCGGCTGCTGGAGTCGTGGGGCGTGCGCCCCGACTACCTCGTCGGGCACTCCATCGGCGAACTGGCGGCCGCGCACGTCGCCGGCGTCTGGTCGCTGGCCGACGCCTGCAGGGTCGTCGCCGCGCGCGGCCGGTTGATGCAGGCGCTGCCGACCGGTGGCGCGATGATCGCCATCCAGGCCACCGAGGCGGAGGTCCTGCCGCACCTGACCGACACGGTCGGGATCGCGGCGATCAACCGGGCCGACTCGGTCGTGATCTCCGGTGACGAGGCGGCCGCGCAGGCGATCGCCGCCGCGTTCACCGCGCAGGGCCGCAAGACCAAGCAGCTCACGGTGTCGCACGCGTTCCACTCGCCGCTGATGGACCCCATGCTGGGCGAGTTCCGGGCGGTCGTGGAGAGCGTGACGTACCGCGAGCCGGTCATCCCGATCGTCGGCGCGGACCCGACCAACCCCGAGTACTGGGTGAACCACGTCCGCGGCACGGTCCGGTTCGCCGACAACGTCGCCGCGCTGACGGCGTCGGGTGTGCGCACGTTCGTGGAGGCCGGGCCGGACGCGGTGCTGTCCGCGATGGTCGACGACGCGACCACAATCCCGGTGCTGCGCGCGGGCCGCGACGAGCTGCGGACCGTCGCCGACGCGTTCGGCCGCCTCGCCAGCGCGACCACTGTGGACAGCCAGGCGTTCTTCCCCGGCACGCGCGTGGTCGAACTGCCGACGTACGCGTTCCAGCGCCGCTCGTACTGGCTGCGGCCCGCCGATATCGGCGACCTCGGCGCCGCGGGTCTCACCGCGACCGGGCACCCGCTGCTCGGCGCGATGATGGGTGTCGCGGACTCGGACCGGCTCGTGCTGACGTGGCGGCTGTCGCTGCAGGCGCAGCCGTGGCTCGCCGACCACGCCGTGCTCGACACGATCCTGTTGCCCGGCACCGCGTTCGTCGAGCTGGTGGGCCGGGCCGCGGAGGCCACCGGCCACGCCACGATCGAGGAGCTGACGCTGCGGGCGCCGCTCGTCCTCACCCACGAGAAGCCGGTCGACCTGCAGGTGTGGACCGGGCGGCCGGACGAGCACGGCCGCCGCACGGTGGAGGTGTACTCCCGCCAGGTCGACGCTGATGGTGAGTGGACCCTGCACGCCGCCGGTGTCCTCACCGACGAGCAGCCGTCCGCACCGGCCACTGTGGACACCGAGTGGCCGCCCGCCGGCGCGGAACCGGCCGCGGTGGGCGACTTCTACGACTGGCTGCTGTCCCGCGGCTTCACGTACGGCCCGGCGTTCCAGGGCGTGCAGGACGTGTGGCGTGTCGGTGACGAGCTGTACGCGCAGGTGACGTTGCGCGAGGAGGAGCAGTCCGGCGCCGCCCGGTTCGGTGTGCACCCGGCACTGCTCGACGCGGCACTGCACCCCGTGGTGCTGCACCTGGACACGGGTGAGCGGAACGCGCAGGCGTGGCTGCCGTTCGCCTGGCGGGGTGTGCGGCTGCACCGGTCGGGCTCGACCGTGCTTCGGGTGCACCTGACCCCGGCGGGCACCAGCGCGGTCCGCGTGCGTGCGACCGACGCCGAGGGCAACCCGGTGCTGGACGCGGAGTCGGTGGCGCTGCGGCCGGTGTCGACCGACCAGATCGGCGGCGCCGCGACCCCGGTGGCCGCGCTGTACACGACCGACTGGGTCGCCGTGCCCACCCCCGTGGACCGCGACGACGTGCCGGTCCACGTGGTCGAGGCGGGCGCCCCGGTGCGGGAGGCCGTGCTCGACACGCTCACCGCACTGCGGGAATCACTGGAGAGCACGGGACGGCTGGCCGTGGTCACGCGGCCGGGCGACCTCGCGGGCTCGGCGGTGTGGGGCCTGGTGCGGTCCGCGCAGACCGAGCACCCGGACAGGTTCGTGCTGGTCGAGTCGGACGGCGACCTGGTCGACGCGGCCATCGCGGCCGGTGAGGCGCAGGTCGCGGTCCGCGACGGCAACCTGACCGTCCCGAGGCTCACCAAGGCGGAGACGTCCCCCTCGGACACGCCGCTGTTCGACCCGGCGGGCACGGTCCTCTTCACCGGCGGCACCGGCGCGCTCGGTGGCGCGCTGGCGAAGCACCTGATCACCACCCATGGCGCGCAGCACCTGGTCCTCACGTCCCGCCGCGGCACCGACGCCCCCGGCGCGGCCGAGCTGCGGGACGAGCTGACCGCGCTGGGTGCCCGCGTGGAGATCGCCGCCTGCGACGCGGCCGACCGCGACGCGCTCGCCGCGCTGCTGTCGAAGATCCCGGACCTGACGGGTGTCATCCACGCCGCCGGTGTCCTCGACGACGGCATCCTGGAGGCACTCACCCCCGAGCGGGTAGACGCGGTGCTGCGGCCGAAGGTCGACGCCGCGCTCAACCTGCACGAGCTGGCAGGCGACGTCGAACTGTTCGTGCTGTTCTCGTCGGTGGCGAGTGTTCTCGGCACCGCGGGCCAGGCGAACTACGCCGCCGCCAACGCGTTCCTGGACGGGCTCGCCGCGCTCCGGCACGCACAGGGCAAGCCCGCGACCGCGCTGTCGTGGGGCCTGTGGGCGCAGGACAGCGCGATGACCGCGAACCTGACCGAGGCCGACCGCGCCCGGCTCAACCGCGGCGGGGTGCTCCCGCACTCCGTCGAGGACGGCCTCGCCCTGTTCGACGTGGCCTGCCGGTCCGGACACCCGCACCTGGTGCCGGTCACGCTGGACCACGCGGCACTGCGTACCGCCACGTCCGCGCCGCCGCCGCTGCACGGCATGGTGAAGATCCCGCGCAAGCGCAAGAGCACGGGTCAGGCCGCGCTGGCACAGCAGCTGTCCGGGCGCAGCGACGAGGACCGCAGGGTGTTCCTGCTGGACGTCGTGCGCACGCAGGTGTCGTCGGTGCTGGCGCTGCCGGACCCGGACGCCGTGGGCGCCACGAACGCGTTCAAGCAGCTGGGTTTCGACTCGCTCACCGCGGTCGAGCTGCGCAACCGGCTCAACACGGTCACCGGGCTGCGACTGCCCGCGACGCTCACGTTCGACTACCCCACGCCGGACGCGCTCGTCGACTTCCTGCTCGCCGAGCTGGGTGACGGCCAGGAGCAGCAGGCGGTCACGACGGCCCCGGTGCGGGCGAGCGACGAGCCGATCGCCATCGTCGGCATGGCCTGCCGCTACCCGGGTGGTGTGTCCACTCCGGACGAGCTGTGGGCGATGCTCACCGCGGGCGCGGACGGCGTGACCGGGTTCCCGGCCGACCGCGGCTGGGACCTCGCGAACCTGTTCGACCCGGACCCCGACACCCCCGGCACGAGCTACGTCAGCCAGGGCGGGTTCCTGCTCGACGCCGCCGAGTTCGACGCCGAGTTCTTCGGCATCAGCCCGCGCGAGGCCCTCGCGATGGACCCGCAGCAGCGCGTGTTCCTGGAGACCTCCTGGGAGGCACTGGAAAGCGCGGGGCTGGACCCGAACGCACTGCGTGGCTCGTCGACCGGCGTGTTCACCGGCCTCATGACGCACGACTACGCGGCCCGCTCGGCCGCCGTGCCCGACGGCGTCGAGGGCTTCTGGGGCACGGGCACGGCGGGCAGCGTGGCCTCCGGCCGCGTCGCCTACACGCTCGGCTTCGAGGGCCCCGCGGTCACGATCGACACCGCGTGCTCGTCGTCGCTGGTCGCGCTGCACCTCGCGGCGCAGGCGCTGCGGTCCGGCGAGTGCACGCTCGCACTGGCCGGCGGTGTGACCGTCATGGCGACCCCCGGCCTGTACGTGGAGTTCTCGCGGCAGCGCGGCCTCGCGAAGGACGGCCGCTGCAAGGCGTTCTCCGACGCCGCCGACGGCACCGCGTGGGCCGAGGGCGTCGGTGTGCTGGTCGTCGAGCGGCTGTCGGACGCACGCCGCAACGGCCACCAGGTGCTGGCCCTGCTGCGCGGCTCCGCGGTCAACCAGGACGGTGCCTCCAACGGGCTCACCGCGCCGAACGGGCCGTCGCAGCAGCGGGTCATCCGCGCCGCGCTGGCGGGTTCCGGCCTCACTCCGTCCGATGTGGACGCCGTGGAGGCGCACGGGACCGGCACGGCTCTCGGTGACCCGATCGAGGCGCAGGCCCTGCTCGCGACGTACGGCCAGGACCGCGACCGGCCGCTGTGGCTCGGTTCGCTGAAGTCCAACGTCGGCCACACGCAAGCCGCGGCCGGTGTCGGCGGCGTCATCAAGATGGTCCTCGCGATGCGCAACGGCCTGCTGCCGAGGACGCTGCACGTCGCCGAGCCGAGCAGCAAGATCGACTGGTCGGCGGGTTCGGTGGAGCTGCTTACCGAGCCGGTGCCGTGGGAGCGGGGCGGCCGTCCGCGCCGCGCCGGGGTGTCGTCGTTCGGCGTGAGCGGCACCAACTCGCACGTCATCATCGAGGAGGCGCCCGCGGAACCGGTCGCCGAGCCGGCGGACGGCCCGCCGGTGGTGCCGTGGGTGCTGTCGGCACGGTCCGAGCAGGCGCTGCTCGACCAGGCCGCCCGCCTGAAGTCCTTTGTGGCGGCACGGCCGTCGCTGCGGATCGCCGACGTCGGCCGGTCGCTGGTGGAGAGCCGCGTCGGGTTCGACCACCGGGCCGTCGTGTACGGCACGGACCGCGACGAACTGCTGCGCGGGCTGGACGAGATCGCCCCGGACGTGGTGCGCACCGGCAGGCTCGCGGTGCTGTTCACCGGTCAGGGCGCGCAGCGGATCGGCATGGGCCAGCAACTGTACGAGGCGTTCCCGGTGTTCGCGGACGCGTTCGACGAGGTCTGCGCGCACTTCGAGGCCGACGTCCGCGAGGTGATCATCTCCGGCAGGGGCCTCGACGAGACCGGCAACACGCAGCCCGCGCTGTTCGCGTTCGAGGTCGCGCTGTACCGGCTGCTCGAGTCGTGGGGCGTGCGGCCCGACTACCTGGGCGGGCACTCGATCGGTGAGCTGGCCGCCGCGCATGTCGCGGGTGTCTGGTCGCTGGAGGACGCGTGCACGGTCGTCGAGGCACGCGGCCGCCTGATGCAGGCGTTGCCGACCGGTGGTGCCATGATCGCGATCCAGGCGACCGAGGACGAGGTCACCCCGCACCTCACGGACGAGGTCGGCATCGCCGCGATCAACGCACCCGACTCGGTGGTGATCTCCGGCGAGGAGGTGGCCGCGCTCGCGATCGCCGCGCGGTTCGCGGACCGCAAGACCAAGCGGCTCACCGTGTCGCACGCGTTCCACTCGCCGTTGATGGACCCGATGCTCGACGAGTTCCGGGCGGTCGCAACCAGCGTCACGTACCACGAGCCGGTCATCCCGATCGTCGGCGCGGACCCGACCGACCCCGAGTACTGGGTGCGGCACGTCCGCGGCACGGTCCGGTTCGCCGAGAACGTCGCGACGCTGGCCTCGCGGGGGGTCACGACGTTCGTCGAGGCCGGGCCCGAAGCGGTGCTGACCGCGCTGGGCGGCGAGGACTTCGTGCCCACCGCGCGCCGTGACCGCGACGAGGTCCGCACGGTCGTCGAGGCGCTCGGCAGGCTGCACACGCGCGGTGTGCGCGTCGACCTGTCCGCCCTGTTCGCGGGCGCGGGCCGGGTGGACCTGCCGACGTACGCGTTCCAGCACCAGCGGTACTGGCTGATCACGCGGGAGTCGGCGGGCAGCGCGGCCGGGCTGGGCCTCGGCGCGACCGACCACCCGCTGCTCGGCGCCGCGCTCGGGCTGGCGGACTCCGACCGGGTCGTGTTCACCGGCAGGCTGTCGCCGCGCGACCAGCCGTGGCTCGCCGACCACGTCGTGCACGGCGCCACGCTGGTCCCGGGTGCCGCGCTGGTCGAGCTGGCCCGTCGCGCCGCGGAGCACGCGGGCTTGGACGTGATCGACGAGCTGACGCTGCACGCGCCGCTCGTGCTGAGCGACGCGGTGCAGGTCCAGGTCGAGGTCGGCGAGCCGGACGAGACCGGGCTACGGACCATCCGGATCCACTCCCGGCACGAGGGCGCGGACGAACCGTGGACGCAGAACGCGAGCGGCACCCTCGGGACGGACGACACGGCGCCCGAGGTGTGGACCGGTGCGTGGCCGCCCGCCGACGCGACCCCGCTGACCGTGGACTACGACGCGTTCGCGGACCTCGGCATCGAGTACGGGCCCGCGTTCCAGGGCCTCACGGCGGTGTGGCAGCGCGGGGACGAGCTGTTCGCCGAGGTCACGCTGCCGGAAGGGGTGGGCGCCGACAAGTACGGCATCCACCCGGCGCTGCTGGACTCGGCACTGCACGCGATGCTCGTGCCCATGCGGCAGGTGATGCTGCCGTTCAGCTGGAGCGGCGTGCGCATCACCGGCCCGGCCCCGGCGACGCTGCGGGTGCGGATCGCGAAGACCGGCGCCGACGCGTACACGCTGGCCCTGGCCGACCGCACCGGCGCCCCGGTGGCGACGGTGGACACGCTGGTCGCCCGCCCGGTCGACGCGGCCGCACTGCGGTCCGGACCGGACTCGCTGTACCGGCTGGACTGGGTCCCCGCGAACCCCGGCACCGGCGCCGCGGACACGGACGTGCTGCACGTCGAGACCGACGACGTCCGCGAGGCGGTGACGCGGACGCTGTCCGCGCTGCGGCACGCGGACGACCGGCTGGCCGTGGTCACCCGCGGCGCGACGACCGGCGAGAACCTCGCGGGTGCTGCGGTGTGGGGCCTGGTCCGCTCGGCGCAGACCGAGCAGCCGGACCGGTTCACGCTGATCGACACCGACGTGGACGACGTCGACGCGGCCCTCGCGACGGGCGAACCGCAGGTGGCGGTCCGGGGCGGCGCGGTGCTGGTGCCGCGGCTGGCGAAGGCCACGGTGTCCACACCGGACACCAGGCTGTTCGACCCGGAGGGCACGGTCCTGATCACCGGCGGCACCGGCGCGCTCAGCGCGGCACTGGCCCGTCACCTGATCGACGAACACGGCGCCAGGCACCTCGTGCTGACGTCCCGCCGCGGCCCGGCCGCCCCGGGCGCGGCGGAACTGGCGGCCGAGCTGGGTGTGGAGATCGTGGCGTGCGACGCGGCCGACCGGGACGCGCTCTCGGCTCTGCTGAAGGACATCCCGAACCTGACGGGCGTCATCCACGCGGCGGGTGTGGTCGACGACGGCACGCTCGACTCGCTCACCCCCGAGCAGGTCGAGAAGGTGCTGCGCCCGAAGGTCGACGCGGCCTGGCACCTGCACGAGCTGGCGGGTGACGTCGAGCTGTTCGTGCTGTTCTCGTCGGCCACGAGCATTCTGGGTACGGCCGGCCAGGCGAACTACGCGGCCGCGAACGCCTACCTGGACGCGCTGGCGGCGCACCGGCACGCGGCGGGCCTGCCCGCGGTGTCGCTGTCGTGGGGCCTGTGGGCACAGGACAGCGCGATGACGAGCCACCTGTCGGACGCGGACCTGGCCCGCATCAACCGGGGCGGCGTGCGAGCGCACTCCGTCGAGGAGGGCCTGGCACTGTTCGACGCGGCGTGCCGCGCGGGTGAGCCGCACCTGGTGCCGATCAAGCTGGACCAGGCGGCACTGCGCACGGCGACGAACGTGGCGCCGCCGCTGCGGTCGTTCACGCCGAAGCGCCGCCAGCAGAAGGCGGCGGTCATCCCGATCGCGCAGCAGCTGTCGGGCCGGTCGGAGGAGGAGCAGCGCACACTGCTGCTGGACCTGGTGCGTACCAGCGTCGCCACGGTGCTGGCACACGGCACCCCGGAGACGATCGCGGCGGACCAGCAGTTCAAGCAGCTGGGCTTCGACTCGCTCACCGCGGTGGAGCTCCGCAACCGCCTGAACGCGGCGACGGGCCTGCGCCTGCCCGCCACGCTCACGTTCGACTACCCGACCCCGAAGGCGCTGGTGGCGTTCCTGCTGTCGGAGCTGGTCGGCAGTCAGGACAGGCAGCGCCTCCGCACGGTGGTCGACACGATCGCCAAGCTGGAGTCGGCGCTGGAGGAGCTGGGCCCCGACGCCGACGTGGCCGCGTCCCTGCAACGCCTGCTGACCAGGTGGCGTGACAAGACGGTGACCCCCGTCGAAGAGGAGAAGGACGACCTGGACGAGATCACCGCCGACGACCTGTTCGACCTCCTGGACGACGAACTGGGCGACGTGGCCTGACTGCGACGCCCGTCGTCACCTACTGGGTGAAGTTGTCGGGGAACCTGTTGCGGTGCCTCGAATCCACGTAGGACTACCGCTAATGTCCCTCTGGAAAGGGAAAACTCCTTTCCGCACCGGAAAGGGGACAGACAGTGGGTGGCGACCGTCGGCAACCGAGGCCACGAAACCGGCGCATCGGCGCGCGCCTGCGCGCGATTCGCAGGCAGCGCACGGATTTCTCGCTCGAAGAGGCAGCGGAGCTGTTGGGCTGGTCCCCGTCGACGCTCTCCCGTACGGAGAACGGAATCCGGGAGATCACGAGCGAGGAGGTCGCGACGATCGTGACCGCGTACCGGCTGCCCGCGCCCGAACGCGCGGAGATCATCAGGGACGCGAGGGCCGACAACTCGGCGGGCTGGTGGGACAAGCCGCTGCCCGGCGTCCCGGAAGAGATGGGCGTCCTGGCAAGCTATGCGGCGGAAGCGAACAGCCTCACCGACTGGGCTGTGTCACTGATCCCGGGCCTCCTCCAGATCGAGCCCTACGCGATGGCAGTCTGGCAGTCGGGAAGCGCCAGCGAGGAAGACGCCCAACTCCGTTGGGTGGCAAGGAAACGGCGACAGAAGATCCTCGGCAACATCGACTACACCGCTTTCATCCACGAGACTGCACTGTTCACCCCGTTCGGAGGCCACAAGGCGCACCGCGAACAACTGCTCCATCTGGCCAGCGCACGAGATCGAGGTATCGGCATCCGCATCATGCCGAGGCAACTGCCCTACGGAGGGGTTAGCCACAGCTGGCTGTACATGACGTTCCCCAACACGTCCCCGGTGGTGAACGTCGAGGTCGCTGGTGGAGGCGTGTATCTGTTCGATGATCAAGCTAAGCTCTATACCGAGAGACTCGCCTTGTTGAACCAGCTCGCCCTTTCCACCATGGAAAGCACGACGCTGTTGCGAACGCTTGTGAGGGAGTTCCGATGACTTGGCACAAGTCCACCCGCTCCGAAGACGGCAACTGCGTGGAAGTTCGGGGCGATCTTCAGGCGCTCCGCGACAGCAAGTCCCCCATCGCGGTCCTGCCCGTGAGCCGGGGCGCGCTGCGGAGCCTCCTCACGCACGTCAGATAAGGGTCACCGGCGTCTCCGACTCGACGTGGTGCAGCTTCGCCGGGTTGCGCACGTAGTAGAGCCCGGTGATCCGGTCCCCCGCGACCCGCACCGCCAGCACACCGTCGAGTTCGCCGTTCACACGCAGCATCAGCGCCGGGTTGCCGTTGACCACCGCCGGTTCCGCGGTGACCGCCACCTCGTACCTCGCGAGGCCGCCGAGCATGAAGCGGCTGACCTTGTCGGCCCCGGTCATCGGACGCGCCCACGCCTGCTTGACACCGCCGCCGTCGCTGATCGCGACCACGTCGGGAGCGAGCACGTCGAGCAGCCCCTGCAGGTTCCTGGTCTCGATCGCGCGCTGGAACGCCGCCACCGCCGCCCTCGTCCGGCTCGGCGACACCGCCTCCCGCGGCCGCCGGGCCTCGACGTGTTTGCGTGCCCGGTGCGCGATCTGGTGCACGGCGGCGGGCGTCTTGTCCAGCGCCTCGGCGATGTCGTCGTAACCCACGTTGAACGCCTCGCGCAGCACGAACACGGCCCGTTCGGTCGGCGACAACGTCTCCAGCACGAGCATGAGCGCCATCGACATGCTCTCCGCCATCTCGACGTCCTCTGCGACGTCCGGTGCGGTGAGCAGCGGTTCCGGCAGCCACGACCCGACGTACGCCTCCCGGCGGCGTTGCACCGCGCGCAACCGGTTCAGCGCCTGGCGGGTCGTGATCCGGACGAGGTACGCGCGCTGGTCGCGTACCTCGTCCACGTCGACCGCCACCCACCGCAGCCACGTCTCCTGCAGGACGTCCTCCGCGTCGGCCGCCGAGCCGAGCAGCTCGTAGGCGACCACGAACAGCAGGTTGCGGTGGGCGAGGAACGCCTCGGTCGCCGGATCACCCATGTCCGCGATCCTCACACGGCCACGGCTGCGCCGCGCTCCGCCTCGACGCGCCGTGCCCGCTTGCCGTCCTTGACCGGCCACCTGTGCGAACCGGGTTTGCGCGCCTCCCTCGCCAACTGCGAGATCGGGCTCTGGCACGACGCCTCCTTGAGCTTCGCGCCGAGCCTGCCCGCCACGTGGAGACCGATCGCGGTGTCGTCGAAGCGGGCGAACTGGAACACGCCCGCCCGCCGCCCGAGGCTGACGCACATGGCGGCGATGTTCAGGGTGAGGTCCGCCGGCCGGTCGCCCGCGATCCGGGTGAGCACCGTGTCGGCGGCGTACGCGCCCAGCGGCAGCGCGGCCTGAGCGCTCATCCGCAACGGCACGCCGGACGGCGCGGCGGCGTCGCCGGTCGCGACGATGCGGTCGTCGTCGACGCTGGTCAGGGTCTCGTCGGTGAGCAGGCGGCCGAGGGCGTCGGTGCGCAGGCCACTGCGCCGCGCCAGGTCCGGCGCGTGGAAACCGGCGGTCCAGATGGTCACGGCGCTCGGCAGCTCGCGGCCGTCGTCGAGCCGCACGGCGTCGGCGGTCACGGCGGTCACGGTCGCGGTGTCCAGCACGGTCACGCCGAGCTTCGCGAGCTCCTTGGCGACCGAACGCCTGCCGCGCGGGTGCAGGTAGGGCCCGAGCGGCCCGGCCAACGACACGGCCCGGCCCACTTCCGCCAACTCGGCGGCCACCTCGATGCCGAGCGGCCCCGCGCCGACGACGGTGACCGGTGCCCGCGACGGTGTGTCCGCGAGGACCGACCGCAGCCGCAGCGCCTCCTCCAGGCTCGTGACCGAGTAGGCGAACTCGGCGGCACCGGGCACGCTCGGGGTGGCGCCGCCGCTGCCGACCGCGTAGATCAGGTGGTCGTAGCCGACCGGATCACCGTTGGCCAGGGTGAGGGTGCGAGTGGGCGCGTCGATCCTCGTCACCGTGTCGACGACGAGCCGCACGCCGTCCGCGACGACGTCGACGAACTCGACGAGCGCGTCGTCGGAGCCGCCGACCAGCTGGTGCAGCCGCATCCGGTGGACGAAGCTGGTACGCGGGTTGATCACGGTGACGGTGACGTCGTCGCGCTGCGTGAGCCGGTTGGCCGCCATGACGCCGGCGTACCCACCGCCGATCACGACCACATCGGTGCCCATGGTGTCTCCTTCGCTCGAGGTCCGAGCACAAGACACCGCGGGGACGCGATTCCTGACATGGTGTGAGGCAGGCCACTCAGGCGAAGAGCCAGCCGAGCACGGTGTGCGAGGCGAGCACCAGGACGGCGCTCCACGTGGTCGCACCGACCACCAGCCACACCAGCAACCGCTGACGGGCCAGCCCCAGCGCGGCCCCCAGCACGGCGGACACCCACGTCCCGAACAGGGCGGGACCGACCAGTCCGAACCCGGCGGGACCGAAGCGGGTCAGCATCCGGCGCGCCTTCTCCAGCCGGGCGGCCTGCCGTTCGGGATCGGCCGCGCGCTCACGGCGACGGCGGAGGTAGCGGGCGGTCAGGCTGTAGCGGAGCAGCAGGCGCGGCCGGTAGCGGAGGCGGACCTTGCGCAGGCGGCGCACCCACTCCATCGCGAAGAGCGCGATCACGAAGCTCGCCCAGGCCCCCGCCGACACGGCGAGCACGGTCGCCCACGGAGGCAGCCGCAACGCCAACCCGACCGGCGCGGCGGTGGAAGGCCCGGCGAGGAACCCGGTCAACCACACCGACCAGAACCGCCCCATGGCCCACTCCCTTGAAGCGTCGGCCGCCCCGCCGCCCTGAAGGACCCCTTCAGCACGCACGCCCGGTGCCAAAGGGGTCCTTCAGCACGCTCAGCTCACCCGGCGCTCGTGCCCTTCCCAGAAGCGTTCCCGCAGCTCGCGCCGCAGGATCTTGCCGCTCGGGTTGCGCGGCACCTTCTCGATGAACTCGTAGTTCAGCGGCTGCTTGAACGTCGCCAGCTTCCCCTTCAGGAACAGCGCCATCTCCCGCTCCGTCAGCGTCTCGCCCTCCACCGGCACGACGAACGCGTGCACGACCTCGCCCCATCGCTCGTCCGGCACGCCGACGACCGCGGACTCGGCGACCTTCGGGTGCTTGCCGATGACGTTCTCGATCTCCGCCGGGTACACGTTCTCGCCCGCGACGATGATCATGTCCTTGATGCGGTCGCGGATGAACAGGTAACCGTCCTCGTCGAGAACGCCCGCGTCACCGGTGACGACCCAGCCGTCGACCAGCGTGCGCGCCGTCGCCTCCGGCAGGTTCCAGTACTCCAGCATCGCCGCCGGGGTCTTCAGCCACACCTCGCCGACCTCGCCCGGCGGCAGCGGGTTGCCCGCGGAGTCCGCGACCTTCAGCCCGAAGCCCGGGTACGCCCGCCCCGCGGCCTGCATGCGGCCGCTGTCCGGCGTGTGGTCGGCGGGCGGCAGGCAGACGGCCGTGTTGCCGGTCTCCGTCAGCCCGTAGATCTGCGCGAACTCGCAGCCGAAACCCTCGACACACCGCGCGAGCAGCCCGGCCGAGATCGGCGCGCCGCCGTAGATGACCTTGCGCAGCGTGGTGAAGTCGTCCTTCGTGACGCCCGGTTCGGTGAGCAGGAGCCGCATCATCGCGGGCACCAGGCACGCCGTCGTCACGCCGAGTGTCCTGATCAGCTCGACGGCACCCGCCGTGGTGAACTCGCGCATCACCACGTTGGTGGCACCGGCCGCGAAGCCCTGGTTCGCCCACCAGATACCGCCGATGTGGAACCCGGCCATGCCGATGAGGCTCACGTCCGACGGGTGGAAGTCGATCCACGTCTCCCCCGCCTCGGCGAGCGCGTTGCGGACCGCGAAGAAGCTGCGGTGCCCCAGCACGACGCCCTTCGGCAGGCCGGTCGTGCCGCTCGTGTACATCTGCACCAGCGGCGTGTCCGGCGTGACCCGGGCGAGCACGTTCGTGTCCGGCTGCCCCGCCAGCCACGCCGCGAACCCGGCACCGGGCGCGCCCGGCTCGTCCAGCCGCACGACCGTCGTCAGCGACGGCAGCTCCGGCGCCAGCCGGTCGGCCACCGCCTCCGCCGCCGTGTCCGCGAAAAGCACCGCGGTGCCGGAGTCGCGCAGGATGTGGTCGACCTCGTCGGCGGCCAGCCGCCAGTTGATCGGCACCAGCACCACGCCGCACTTCGCCGCGCCGAACAGCAGCTCGTAGTAGTGCTCGGACTCCTTGCCGAGGTACGCGACGCGGTCACCGGCGCGGACGCCCGCCGCGGCCAGGCCGTGCGCGACCTGGTTGCTCACCCGGTGCAGCGTCGCGTAGTCGATCCGGCGGCCCTCGCAGATCATCGCGATCGCGTCCGGCTGCTTGGCAGCGTGGGTGCGCGCCACGTCGACGAGCGTGCGCAACTGGGGTGCCACGATGTCCTCCTGTGTTACGAAAGTCGGGTCAGGCGGCGCGCACGGCCATGCCCGGCGGGTCGACCAGCGCCATGCCCACCTCGCCCTCGGCGTGGCCGCCGTTCGCGTCCCAGAAGCGGTACGGCATGTCGACCCTCAGCACGGGCCGGCTGCGGTTGGTCTCGGTGAACCCGCCGAAGGACACCTCACCGGAGAAGTCCGCCGAGTCGATCGGGCGCTTGAAGCTGCTGCCGTACCGCGCGATGAGGATGTCCGGCAGCTGCTTGGCCCAGTAGTCCTCCATGGTCCACGCGTCGAACGCGGCCAGCGAGCGCTCCTGCACGCACTTGGCGATCAGGTAGTACATGAGCTGGTTGAAGCAGATGGTGACCTCGACCGCGTTCAGGTGGCCGGTGTCGTCGATATAGCAGGGGAACGGGATGGAGAACCGGCCCTCGGCCCTCGCCAGGTCACCCGTCACCGTCACCGTCGCCGACTTCAGGTACTGGGTCTTCGGGCGCGCGTAGGGGCGTAGTACGTCCGAAAGCAGTTCCGGGTCGTTGGCGAAGTTGATTTCGCCGGAATTGTTGCTCGGCAATACCGTCATCATTTCCTCCTCCGCGCGCCACCGCATTCGGTTATGACCGTAATGTGCCGGGGTCATCCACCGGTAACAGCGGACGAATTCTCGCGTCGACGGGGCTGCGCGCCGCCGGTGCGGACGAGGCGGTCGAGCAGCATGTCCGACGTCAGCGACCGGTCCGCGAGCAGCGGGTCGGTCGACAGCAGCGCCATGTGCAGCGCCCGGATCCGGTCCGACGGCTCGATGCCCAGCTCGTGCAGCATCCGCTGCCGGAAGCGCATGTAGACCTCCAGCGCCGCCGACGCCCGGCCCGCCCGGTACAGCGCGATCATCAGCATCGTGTGCGCCGACTCGTGCAGCGGGTGCTCCACGACCAGCGACGCCAGCTCGCTGATCATCTCGCGGTGCCGCCCGAGGCACAGGTCCGCGTCGATCCTCGTGGTGTGGGCGTAGAAACGGCGCTCCTCCAGCCGCGCGACCTGTGCGCGCAGCAGGGTGCCCCACTGTCCGTGGTGGACGACGTTGCCCCGCCACAGCGCGAGCGAGCGGCGCAGGTCGTTCGCGGCCTTCTCGTAGTCACCGGCGTGCATGGCGGCCGAGCCCGCCGTGACGAGGTGGTCGAACTCGGTGATGTCCAGCTGGCTGGGGTCCACACGCAACACGTAGCCACCGGAACAGGTCTGCAGGACCTCGCGGGTGATGTACTCCACCGACAGGCCGAGCACGGCGCGGAAGAGCCTGCGCAGCTTGAACATGTACGTCTGCAGCGTCGAGTGCGCGGTGCGCGGAGCGCCGTCGCTCCACAGCTCGCGCGCCAGCACCGAGGCGCCGACGGGCTTGTTGGCGTTGAACAGCAACGTGGACAGGATCAGCCGCAGCTTCGGCGCGCTCGGGGCCACGTCCAGGTCCCCGTGCCGGATGACCAGCGGGCCGAGCAGCTCGAACCGCAGGTCGGCGAGCGGGTTGCCCTCGGTGCGCGGACGCACGAGCGCCGAGGCCTCGGCGGCGGCGTCCTCGTCCGGCTCGGGCTGCGACGTCGACTCCAACAGGGTCGCGAGGAGGGCGAGTTTCTCCTCGTGCGTCATCGTTCCCAGTGCGTCTAATTTGGTGACCATTTCGGGACCTCGCAATCAGCCAGATCCACCGCACTTTCCGCCGCCGGCGGGGTGTGCCAGCGGGATAGTCCCGGCAGGATGCGACGATCGTTGAACATGGATATCAGGACATCTCACGGTATTCCGGCACGGCCCCTCGCCGATAGTGACGGCGTCATAAATGGGCAGTGAGTAACCGAGGTACAGCACATGAGAGGCGCACTTGTCCAGTACCACGCGCGCCACGCACGCTTGGGTTCGAGCGGGGCTCAAGCGCAGGACGAGTGCGAGGAGGAGCGATGACCACCTCAAGCAAGGAGAGCGGGTTACGGATCGGCTTCAAGCGGCACCTACGGGCGCACGTGGTGGCCGGTGAAGCCGTGTACCTGCTGTCCGAGCGGGACGCGACGTCCGTCGCGGGCGCGCACGTCGAGGCACTGGCCCCGTTGCTCGACGGCACCCGTGACCTGGCCGAACTGTGCCGCGACATCCCCGAGGGGCTCACGCTCGCGGAGGCCGGTTCGGTCGTCACCCGCCTGGTCGACGCCGGGCTGGTGACGCTGCGTGAACCGGTCGACGGTATGGACCCGCCCAGCCTCGCCTACTGGGAGGCCGCCGGGCGGGAGCCGTCGGAGGTCGTGCACACCCTGCGGCGCACCGCCGTCTCGACGATCTTCCTGCCCGCCGACGACGGCGCCGGTGACGGCATCGACGGCGCCGCGGCGACCGCCGCGCTGCGCTCGGCGGGCCTGACCACCGTGCCCGGCACCCCCGACCACCTCGCCGAGGACGCCGCGCTGTCCGTCGTCCTGTGCGAGGACTACCTCGACCCGCGGCTCCCCGGCATCGACGCCGTGCACCGCGCGGCGGGCCGTCCCTGGCTGCTCGCGAAGCCCGGCGGCACGCAGGTGTGGATCGGCCCGGTCTTCGGGCAGGAGGACCAGGCGTGCTGGCACTGCCTCGCCCACCGGCTGCGCGGCCACCGCCAGGCCGAGACCCACCTGCGCGCGCTGGTCGACAGGAACGTCCCGCTCATCCCACCCGCGGTGTCGCTGCCCCCGCTGGGCGCGGCCGCGCTGAACCTGGTCGCACTGGAGGCGGTCAAGTGGGTGGCGGGCCTGCGCAACGAGGGCCAGCGCGCGGTGTGGACGCTCGACAGCCTCGACCTCCACGGCCGCCGCCACGATCTCCGTCCGCGGCCGCAGTGCCCGGCCTGCGGCGACCCGGAGCTGATGAGCGAGCAGGCCCGCCTGCCCGTCGAGATCGGGCACGTGGCGAAGGTCAGCCGCAGTGGCGGCGGCCACCGAGCCATGCCGCCGGAAGAGGTGCTCGCCACCTACGAGCACCTGATCAGCCCGGTCACCGGCGTGCTCAAGGAGATCACCAAGGACTCGCGCGGCCCGTCGTTCTTCAACTCGTTCCGCGCCGGCCCGAACCTCGCGCTGAACGTGCGCAGGCACTTCGAGCACATGCGCTCGGCCCGCGCGGAGAACGGCGGCAAGGGCATCACCCCGTTGCACGGCAAGGTGAGCGCGCTGTGCGAGGCGATCGAGCGGCACAGCGGCTACTTCCACGGCGACGAGGAACGTGTCGTCGCGAGCTACTCGCAGCTCGTCGGTGAGGCCGTGCACCCGGCCGACTGCCTGCTGTTCGACGAGCAGCAGTACGCGAACCGCGCGGCGTGGAACGCCTCGCACTCGTCGTTCCAGTACGTGTGCGACCCGTTCGACGAGGACGCGGTCACCAGCTGGACCCCCGTGTGGTCGCTCACCGAGCAGCGGCACCGCCTGCTGCCGACCGGGATGCTGTACTTCGACGTACCCGCCGAACTGGGCGGCGGCGGTTCGCTGTCGGCCGACTCCAACGGCAACGCGGCGGGCAGCAGCGTCGAGGACGCGTTGCTGCAGGGGCTGTTGGAGGTGGTCGAGCGAGACGCGGTCGCGCTGTGGTGGTACAACCAGACCCGAGCGCCTGGGGTAGACCTCGACAGCTTCGGGGTGCGCTGGATCGACGAGCTGCGTGCCGTGTACGCGGCTCTGAACCGCGACGTCTGGGTGCTGGACGTGTCCTCGGACGTAGGGATTCCGACCATGGCCGCGCTGTCTCGTCGCACCGACGGGCCACGTGAGGACGTCATGTTCGGGTTCGGGGCGCACCTGGACCCGGAGGTCGCACTCATCCGGGCGCTCACGGAAATGAACCAGTTGATGCCAGCCGTCGTGGCAGCCGGTGACGGAGGAGACTACGACTGGTCCGACCCCGACGCCGTGCACTGGTGGCGCACCGCCACCTGGGACGGCATGCCGTACCTGCGGCCGGATCCCGCGGTGCGGCCACGCACACCCGCCGACTACCGGCACGTCCCGACGACGGACCTGCACCAGGACATCACCGAGGTGCGGGACCGGCTGGCGGGCCTGGGACTCGACGTCATGGTCCTCGACCAGACCCGCCCGGACGTCGGGCTGCCCGTGGTGAAGGCGATCGTGCCCGGCATGCGTGGTTTCTGGGCGCGGTTCGCGCCCGGCAGGCTGTTCGACGTCCCCGTACGGCTCGGGAGACTGACGGCCCCGACGCCGTACGAGCAACTGAACCCGATCCCCCTATTCGTGTGACGTGATGTATTACGCGGGCGGCGTGTGCACGCACACCGAGGAGCGACAAGTGCCATCGGACCCCGGCGCTCCCCCCTGCGTGAGCCTTCCCCTGTGGTCCTTCAGGGACGACGTGGTCATCGAACCGGCCGTGGGCGGCAACCTGGTCGTGCTGACCCGCTGGGGAGACGTCCGGGTGGACTCGCCAGCGCCGGCGATCGTGGACAGCCTGTACCGGATGACGCTGGGCCCGGTCGCGCTCACGAACGTCGACGACCTCGACCGCGACGACCTCCGCGACGTGTTCACGCGGTTGCCCGGGTGCGTCGTGCGGTCGCTGGGCCTCCAGGAGACGGCGACACCGCTGCTGTCGGCGGTGCCGCTGGCGCCGGGCGAGGTGCTGGAGCTGCCGGAGATCGACGAGACGGTCCCCGTGCGGCTGTCCCGGTTCGCGGTCGTGCGGGAGGACGCCGGTGAGATGGTGGTCGAGTCGCCGCTGTCCCGCCACCGGATCGTGCTGCACCGGCCGCTCACGACGTGGGTGGTCGGCACGCTCGGCCGGGCGACGACGGCACTCGACATCGCGCACGCCATCAACGTGACGCTGGCGCTGACCGCCGAGATCCTCGGCTACCTCGTGGCCACCGGCATGGTCGTGACGGGCGAGATGGCGGGCGGGCGGGCCGTGTTCGCCGAGGACACCGATCCGGACCTGCGCATCTGGTCGCCGCACGACCTGCTGTTCCACTCCCGCAGCAGGCTCGGCAGGCACGACGACCCGGCGGGTGCCGCGTTCCGCAACGTGCCCGACCTGGCGCCGCTGCCGGTGGTGCGGCCGGTGCCGACGGGACAGCGGTTCCCGCTGTACCGCCCGGACCTCGCCGCGAGGCCGGACGAGATGACGCTGACGCAGGCCGTCGAACAGCGCCACTCGGTGCGCGAGTTCGCCGACGATGGCCCGTCCACACGGCAGCTCGGCGAGCTGCTGTACCGGGCGGCGCGGGTCCGTTCGCAGACCGAGGCGGTCGGCGCGGGCGGGGTCCGGTACCCGGTGTCGGCGCGCCCGTACCCGAGCGCGGGTTCGCTGTACGAGCTGGACCTGTACCTGACCGTGGACCGCTGCGACGGCCTGCCGCGCGGCAGCTACCACTACGACCCGGAGGGCCACGCCCTCACACTCGTCAACGCGGACACGGCGCACGCGGACGAGCTGCTGGACAGCGCCATGGTGTTGATGGGGGCGCGGCGCAGGCCACCCGTCCTCATCACCATGACGGCCAGGATGGGACGGCTGTCGTGGGTGTACGACGGGATCGCCTACGCGACCACGCTCAAGCACGTCGGTGTGCTGCAGCAGACCCTGTACCTGGTCGCCACGATGCTGGGGCTGGCCCCGTGCGCGGTGGCGACGGGCGACAGCGAGACCGCGACGACGGCGTTCGGCCTCGACTGGCCCGCCGAGGTCAGCGTCGGCGAGTTCGTGATCGGATTACCGAGGACAGAGTGATGACGGAACGCACCTGGTCGAACGCGGTGAGTGGCGGACCGTTCCGGTTGCGCCGAACGGCCGAGAACGGCGGCCACGAACCGGATAATGATGACTGCGTAGCCGTACGACGGCGTGATACAACACAGGGCGGATCGGGCAGCTCGGAGGTACATCCGCGAATGATCAAGGTCATGCTGGCCGAGGACATGCACATGGTCCGCGGGGCACTTGTCGCGCTGCTGAACCTCGAACCCGACATCGAGGTGGTGGCGGAGGTCTCCAACGGCACCGACATCCTGCCCACGGCCCAGAAGTTCAAGCCCGATGTGGCTGTCGTCGACATCGACCTGCCCGGCAAGGACGGTCTCACCGCCGTGGGTGAGATCCACGAACACCTGCCGGAGATCAGAACCCTGATCCTGACCGGCTTAGGCAGGCCCGGCAACTTGCGCCGGGCGTTGTCCGCGAAGGTGACTGGATTCTTGTTGAAGGACGCGCCCCCGGCCCAGTTGGCCGACGCCATCAGGAGTGTCGCGGCGGGACAGCGGGTGGTGGACTCGCAGCTCGCGATGGCGGCGTGGGACAGTGCCGAGTGCCCGCTGACGGCGCGGGAGACCGAGGTGCTGCGGTTGACCGCCGAAGGGTTGCAGGCGGTGGACATCGCGTCCCGGTTGTTCCTGTCGGTCGGCACGGTGCGGAACTACCTGACGACGGTGATCGGCAAACTCGCCGCCCGCAACCGGGTCGATGCCATCCGCATCGCCCGCGAGGCCGGGTGGCTCTGAGGCCCGGTCGCGGTGGGGGTCGGCCTCCGGCCCCCGGTTGCCAGCCTGCCACACGCCACCGACATTTCCGGGCCGCGTGACCGTCGCCTGTGGATAACCGTCGCCTGTGGATAGTCGAGCCGTGGACCGCTCTGCCCCGCGCCCGTGCCGATGGACCTTCAGTGCCGTTGAGCGAGGGCCCCGTTCGCGCGGGGCCCTTCACCCGTCAGCGTTTCCGCTCCATCCGCAACGGCACGTCCACCTTGAGCCGGAACTCGTTCGGCTCGTGGTCGACGGTCACCGTCCCGCCGATCTCACCGGCCCGCACCGACAGGTTGTGCAACCCGCTGCGCCCGCGGTCCCTGGGCGCCTTCGGGTTCGGCTGCACGTCGTCGTTGACGATTTCGAGTGTCGCGCGGTCCTGGGTCTGACGAATCGTGATCTCACAGTGCTTGGCTTTGCTGTGTCGCAGCAGGTTTGTGACACCTTCGCGCAACACCGTCGCGAGGACCGTGCTGACGCGGACCGGGAGATCCGTGTGGTCGCTGTCGAGCCGGACGCTGATGTCGGCCGCCTGCAACACCGACACCGCCGAGCGGCACTCGTCTTCGAGCGACAGCTCGCGGTAACCCGTCGCGACCGTGCGGGCGTCCGACAGCGCCAGCCGGGAGATCTCGAGGATCTCCAGGAGCTGGTCGCTCGCCTCCTGCGGCGATTTCTCCAGCAACCGGTGCGTCAGTTCAATTTTCAACGTAATTGCGGAAAGGCTGTACCCGAGCAGGTCGTGCAGGTCCCTGGCGAACCGCAGCCTTTCCCGCAGCACGGCCATGCGCGCGATCTCGGCGCGGGTCGACTGCACCTCGACGACCAACGCCGCCAACCTGGACAGGCCGTAGACGACCAATCCCGTGGTCACGGTGGAGATCGACGTGTACAGGATGTCCACCGGCGCACCGGTGAACTCCAACTGGGCGAACCCCATGCTGGCGACGATCAGGCAGAACGACGCCCACGCCGCGATCGGGCGCAGCACGAGCAGCACACTGCCCGCGAGGAAGCCCGGCATGCCGACCCACGCCTGACCGAAGATCAGGATGGGCAGGTACACCAGGCACGCCTGCGCGGCGAGCATCCCGTAGCCGATCTTCGACCGCACCGGCGCGGTCGAACGGCCGTACCACAACAACTGCATGACCAGCAGCGCGACGATGCAGCCGAACGACAGCACGATCTCGCCGATGCTGATCGGCAGGAACAGCACGTGCAGGAACCCGATGAGGCTGATACTGACGAAGACCGCGGTCACCACGCCGACCGCGAGTCGCGGCGCGGGGAACGAGACGGTTCTGTCGACTTCCGACGTCACGGGTGCGGCGGACGTTTCCACGGCGTGCCCCGGTGCCGTCAGCGTAATCGGGGCATGACCGAGGGACCGGCCAGGCCGCGTATGTCCTCATCGACGAACTGGTGACCTTGCAGCGAACGTGGTTCGTACACGAGCCTAACTCCTTGCACCCGAAGGAATCCCCGTAACACACGCATCTCCGCTGTGCCCTCCGGGCACGGCAGGTGAGGCTCCCCGGAGGGTGCTCCCGGCGGGTCGACGACAGGGTTCGTCGCCGGGTCGTCGGCGGCGCCGTGGGCCGCTGCCCGGCGGCGCACCTCCGACTGCCCCGGCATCGGTCCCGATCGTCATGCCGCCCACACCCGATCCTCACCGCTCTGCCACGGAAACGCGTAGAAATGACATGCTACTGGAGAGAACAGACGAACAACACGTCACTTGGGTTAATTGATTGCGTGCTCAACTTGGAATCGCTGCCACATTTGAGCAACTCAAATTAGGCCCTCATACCTGCGCGGTACCATTCCACACCGTTTTGACGCTTGTCAAGGCGTTGGGAGTGTACCCTTCGGGAGCGCTGTCACCGGTGTGACAAACGAGTGAACGCACTACGCCGGATGCGTCACGGACCGGCCGCGGGCGCCTGCCGCAGACCCAGTCCCAGCGCCTCGACCAGTTCCCTGCGGGCCCGCGCGACACGGGAGCGGATGGTCCCGACAGGACAGCCGCACACCTGCGCCGCCTCCGCGTACCCGAGGCCGAGCACCTGCGTCAGCACGAACGCGTCGCGCCGGTCGTCCGGGAGGGTGCGGACCGCCAGGTTGATCGACACCGTCTCGTCGAGTCCGTGCTGGCCGACGGCGCCACGCTGCTCGGCGGCGGCCTGCCAGTCCTGGTCGGCGGCTATCCTGGGCCGGACGGACGCCGCGCGGAAGTGGTCGGCGGCCACACGGCGCGCGATGGCCAGCAGCCACGTCCGCGCGTGACTGCGCGCGGTGAACCGGTGCGCGGCACCGAGCGCGCGCACGAACGTCTCCTGAGTGAGGTCCTCAGCTTCCGACGGGCCCGCCAGGTACACCAGAAACCGCCAGACGTCACGCTGCGTACTCCGGATGAATGCATTTGCCGCGTCCCGGTCACCACGGCCGGCCGCGAGCGCCAATTCCGTGATGCCGTCATCCGTCGCCAACTCCGACATGAAATGAACGATAGCGGCCGGAATGCTGCCGAAGAACGAATACGATCACGACTCCAGCGAGGATCGTGCCGCGAATTGAAGACCCGCTGGAACTCGCCACCGGAATTCGCCGACTACTACTACGTGGACTGCGAAGAATACCGAGAAGCGCTGTCGGCCCGCCTCGACGACGAGGAGGGGCCGCAGGACGCGCGACTGCCCGCCGACCGCCATCTCGAGCACTGCGCCGACTGCGCGACCTGGTACGACAACGCCGCGTTCATCACCCGGCGGACCAGGACCACGGCCGCGGTCGCGTGGCCGGACGTCACGGACGCCGTGCTGGCGCGCGTGCCCGCGGGCGGCTCGGCGACGTCCACCCGGCTGCGTGCCGCACTCGGCGCGGTCGGTGCCGCGCAGGGCACGGCGGCGCTCTTCTCGTTCGCGGACACCGGTGCGTACGAGAACGCGGCGTGGCACCTCGGGCTGGCGGTGGCGTTCTGCGCGGTCGCCGCGCGCCGCTCACCACCGGCCGGTCTGGTGCCACTGCTCGCCACGTTCGTCGGCGTGCTGTCGTGGGGCCACCTGGCCGGCCACGCGAGCGGTGTCCTGTCCTACCTGCTGTCCGCCGCCGGGCTCGTGCTGGTCGTGCTGCTCGACCGGAGGACGCCGGTACGACGTGCGCCGGTCCCGCCCACGGGTGCGGCGGCGCGAACCCGTGACACCGACGACAGCCCCGCGGACCGCATGCGGCTGGCAATTCCACTGACCAAACCCACAAAGGCGGCGTGAGCGGAATTCGCCGCGGGGCCCGCACGCGGGTGCGCGGGCCCCGTCCGCACGTCCGTCCGGATGATGATCAGAATTCCGTCCGGTTAACGGCAATGTGACAAAACTAGCTCGCCCTCGCGAGCGGGCGAGCACCGTAAGTAACCCGGACAATTCCGTCATCGTGACGCTCCGTCGCCGCCGTCACGCCGAACACCGCGGACAGCACCTCGGGTGTCAGCGCGTCCAGCACCGGTCCCGACGCCACCACCCGGCCCCGGTCCAGCACGACCAGCCGGTCGCAGCTGCGGGCGGCCAGGTCGAGGTCGTGGAGCACGGCCAACGTCGTGACACCCACCGTGTGCACCAGTTCGAGCAGCTCGAACCGGGCCCGGATGTCGAGGTGGTTGGTCGGCTCGTCCAGCACGAGGAGCTTGGGCTCCTGCGCGAGCGCGCGGGCCAGCAGCACCCGCTGCCGTTCGCCACCCGACAGCGACCCGTAGATCCGGTCCGCGTGGCCGGCCATGCCGGTCCGCTCGAGCGCGAACTCCACGATCTCGCGGTCGGTCACGCCGGTGCGGTCGAACATGCCGTGGTGCGGGGTGCGGCCCAGCTCGGCCACCTCCCGCACCGTGAGCCCCGGCGGGGTCGGGCTGTTCTGGAGCACCGCCGCGGTGTGCTGGGCGGCGGTGCGGGCGGACATGCCCCACACGTCCTGCTCCCCGAGCAGGACGATGCCCGAGGACGGCCGCATGGACCGGTAGATCGTGCGCAGCAGCGTCGACTTCCCGCTGCCGTTCGGCCCGATCAGCCCGACGAACTCGCCGGGCGCGACGTCGAGGTCCACGTCGTGGAGGATCGGCTTCCCGCCGATGCTCACGCTCACCTGCCGCACGTTGAGTTTCATCGTGGTCCCTCCTTCAGTTGCGCGCCGTTCACACACGCTCGGCGTCGAGGACGATCTCCCGCCACATTTGGCGGTGTTGAACGGATGCCGTCTGAGCAACGAGCGGCAGGCCTGGCAGAACTTGATAGGTTGTGGCGATGCGCACCGCGTACAAGTGCCGGGCCTACCCCACGCCTGAGCAGTCC
This sequence comes from Actinophytocola sp. NPDC049390, assembly GCF_044466355.1. Taxonomy (NCBI): domain Bacteria; kingdom Bacillati; phylum Actinomycetota; class Actinomycetes; order Pseudonocardiales; family Pseudonocardiaceae; genus Actinophytocola; species Actinophytocola sp. NPDC049390. Next base: position 342,321 of record NZ_JBITMQ010000006.1, on the reverse strand, counting down.
GCGATGCTCAGCCGCACGTTCGGTTGCGTTCGTGTGGTCTGGAACCAGACGCTGGCGTGGCGACGAGCCCGATGGCACGACGACCACGTGTCCACCACCTTCACCCAAGCCAACGCCTTCTTGACGGAATTGAAAGGAACCGAGGAGTTCAGGTTCCTCAAGGAGGTCTCCGCAGTTCCTCTCCAACAGGTACTGCGCACCCAGCAGCGAGCGTTCGCGAACTTCTTCGCCAGGCGCGCTCGCCATCCGCGGTTCAAGTCTCGAACCGGCAGGCAGTCCGCCGAGTTCACCAGGTCGGGGTTCCGATACCGCGGTGGAACCTTGACCTTGGCCAAGACTCACGAGCCGTTGCCGTTCGTCTGGTCGTGGCCGACGGTGGACCCAGCCACCATCTCCCCGACCACCGTCACCGTCAGCCGCGACCCTTGCGGACGCTGGTATGTCAGCTTCGTGGTGGAGACGGCGGACCTCGCACCACTTCCCGTCACCGGGACGGCGATCGGAGTAGACCTGGGGATCAGCGTCTTCGCCACTACGTCCGGCGGCGAGCGTGTCCACAATCCCCATCATCTGGAGCGAAAGGCACGCAACCTCGCTCGCTATCAGCGGCGCATGGCGCGTTGCCGCCCAGGCTCGGCGAACCGGCGCAAGGCCGCCCTCAAGGTTGCTCGAGCGCACCGCAAGGTGCGAGCCGCCCGGGTCGACTTCCTGCACCGCACCTCGACACACCTGCTTCGCAGCCATGACCTGGTCGTTCTCGAGGACCTGTCCGTTCGGAACATGGTCCGGAACCGGCGCCTCGCCCGCTCGATCTCGGACTGTGGATGGCGCACCTTCCGACAGCTCCTCGAGTACAAGGCCAGTAGGTGGGGCCGGGCGGTTGTCGTGGTCGACCGCTGGCTGCCCAGCACCAAGACCTGTTCGACGTGCGGGCACCTGGGGCCGAAACTCGACCTGCGTGTCCGCCATTGGACATGCTCGACCTGCCGCGCCCGGCATGACCGGGACATCAACGCGGCGAAGAACATTCTGGCCGCCGGGCTGGCGGCGTCTGCCTGTGGAAGTGACGTAAGACATCTCGGTATCCAGGTGCGGTCACTGTCGAAGCAGGAAACCCAACCCGCGAGGGCTGGCACCTCCCGCACGTGAACGTGTCGGAGGGGAGGTCAAGAGTGAGCCAGGCTCCGATCCCGGCGCATGAGCCAGATGAAGAACGGCGCGCCGAAGAGTGCGGTCAGGATGTTGAGCGGCAGCTCGTTGGGCGGGTCGACGGTGCGGGACAGCAGGTCGACGATCACCAGGTAGATCGCGCCCACGAGCGCCGCCAGCGGGAGCAGCCGCCGGTGGTCGACGCCGAACGTGAGCCGCACGAGGTGCGGCACCATCAGGCCGACGAACCCGATGCCGCCCGCCACCGCGATCAGCACCCCGGCGACAAGCGAGCTCAGCACGATCAGGATCAGCCGGAGCCGCTTGACGTCGATGCCCAGCGCGGTGGCCGACTCGTCGCCGGTGACCAGTGCGTTGAGCTGCCGGCCGTACAGCGTGAGCAGCAACGTGGACGCGATGACCACGATGCCCGCGACCTGCAGCTGGTCCCAGTGCGCGCCGGACACGCTGCCCAGCAGCCAGAACATGATCGCCCGCATGTTGTTCGGCTCGGTCTGCAGCTGCAGGTAGTTCGTGACCGACGTGAACACGTAGCTGATCACGACACCGGCGAGCACGAGCCGGATGGGGTTGAGCTTGCCGCCCTGCTGCCCGAGCAGGAACACCAGGCCGACCGCGAACATCGCACCGAGGAACGCCGCACCCGAGACGCCGAGGCCGCCGAGCGCACCCGCGCCCAGGGCCATCACGGTCACGGCGCCGACCGAGCCGCCCGCCGACACACCGAGGATGAACGGGTCGGCGAGCGGGTTGTTGACCAGTGCCTGGAGCACCACACCGGTCACCGCGAGCCCGGCGCCCGCCAGGGCGGCGAGCAGCACGCGGGGGATCCGGAACTCCCAGATGATCTGGTCGTGGGCCGGGTTGACCTCGCCGCCGAAGATGTGCGCACGGACGATCTGCCAGCTGTCGCCGAGCGAGAACGTCACCGAGCCGACCGCGGCGGCCACCAGGATCACCACGACCAGCAGCGCACCCAGCACGAGCAGCGACACCGGCAGCGGCACCGCGTGCAGCGGCGCGGGCCGCGCCCCGGCCGCCTTGTTCAGCGGCCGGGGCGCGGGGCGCCGAGTGATCGGAGTGGCGGTCATCAGGACGCGTCCGGGTGGAACGCCTTCGCGATCTCCTCGACGGCGATGGCGTTGCTCGGGCCGAGGTAGATCGAGTCGGACAGGACGACGTAGCGGTTGTTCTTGGCCGCGTCCCACTGCGGGAACTGGTCCAGCAGCTTCTTCGCGTCGGCGTCCGGGTCGGCCGACATGTAGTTCACGACGATCAGCGCGTCGATGTCGGCCTTCGCGACCTGCTCCTTGCTGGGGTTGGCGAACATGTTCTCCGACGCGCCCGCGAACGCGTTGGTGACACCGGCCTTGGCCATGATGTCGTTCCAGATGCCGTTGTCGCCCACGGAGCTGAACTGGTCGCCCATCGCCATGCCGGGGATGATCAGCATCGCGTTCAGCTTCTCGGCGTCCGCGACCTTCTTCTCGACCGCGGCGATGCGTTCCTCCGAGTCGGCGATGATCTTCTCCGCCTTGTCGGAGACGCCGAAGATCTTGCCGAGGTCACGCAGCATGGTGTAGCTGTCCTCGATGGTCGGCTTGTGGCTGACCGTGCCGACCTCACCGCACGCGCTCTGCGGCGCGTAGGTGTTGGCGCCGATCTTCGCGAGGTCGTCGCGGGTGGCGAACCCGGCCTCGGCGCGGAAGCCGCCGTCGTAGGTGGAGATCACGAAGTCGGGCCGCAGGCCGATCATGGCCTCGCGCGGGATGTCCATCATCTCGTTCAGCTCGATGTCACCGGTCGGCAGCGCCTTGATGGCCTCGACGCGGCCGGGTACCTCGGAGTCGCCGTAGGACTGGGCGTTGGCGACGATCTTGTCGCCCAGGCCCAGTTCCAGCAGCGCGGACACCTCGGCGACCGAGCCGCCGTTCATGACCACGACCCGGCTCGGCGCCTTGGTGTAGGTGTACTCCTTGCCGCAGTTGGTGATCGTGACCGGGTACGCGGGCGACTTGGCGTTGTCGGCGGGCTCCGCCGCGGTGGTGGTCGTGGCGCACGCGGCCGTGGCGGCGAGACACAAGGCGCCAATGGCCACCAGCACGGGCTTGATCTTCATCAGGTGCTCCTCTGGGTGGTCGAAGCGACAACGGGTGCCGCCGTGGGTTGGACTTCGTTCGGGGTCGCAGGGAGTCGGTGCAGGCGGGCGTTGAGGACGCTGGTGGCGGTGGCCGACACGGCGAGCAGCGCGGCGGCGGCGGCGAACGCCGTCGCGTGGTCGTCGAACGGCACGCCGGGGTCGCCGGGGGTGGCGCCGAGCACCGTCCCGTACCAGACGCCCGCCACGGCCACGCCGAGCGCGAGGCCGAGCTGGGTGACGGTGGTGGCCATGCCGGAGGCGGCGCCGGCGTCGGCGGGCTCGACGCGGCTGAGGATGCCCCCGACGAGCGGCGGGACGACCATGCCCTGCCCGAGCCCGGCGAGCCCGATCATCACCGCGAGCAGCGCGGGCTGCGTGTCCTGCGGCGCCTGGGTGATCGCGGCGCCGCCGAGCAGGACGGCGGCGACGGTGGCGCAGCCGATGATCGGGATGGGTGCGCTGACCCGCGCGGTGAGCCACCGGTTGGCGGCCGACGCGAGGGAGAACCCGACGCCGAGCGGCACGAACATCAGCCCGGCCACGAACGGCGTCAGTCCCAGCCCGGTCTGCAGGTAGTAGGTGAACACCAGGAACAGCCCGGAGTTCGTGGCGAACAGCGCGGCGACGGTCAGCAGGGACAGGCGCATGCCGCGGGCACGCAGCACCCTCGGTGGGAACAGCGGTGCGCCGCCCGCCGCGAGCAGCGTCCGCTGCTGGGTGGCGAGCACCGCGAACACGACCGCGGCGAGCGGCAGCCCGAGCCACAGCCACCACGCGCCGCCGGGCCCGAAGATCAACGGCACGAGCAGCGCGGGCAGCGCGACCGTGGTGAGCGCGGCGCCTGCGAGGTCGAGGCGGCTCTCGCGGTTCGCGGCCCCCGGCGGGAGCAACCTGCCGAGCGTCAGGATCGCGAGGCCGATCGGCACGTTGACGAGCAGCACGGGACGCCAGCCGAGCCCGGCGATGTCGAGGTCGACGAGGATGCCGCCGCCCGCGATGCCGCTGATCACGCCGAGTCCGATCACGACGCCGTACACGCCGACGGCCTTGGCGCGCTGCTCGGTGTCCGACACGGTCGCCCGGATGATGGACAGGACCTGCGGCGCCATGAACGCCGCCGTGGCTCCCTGCAGGAAGCGGGCGGCGATGAGCAGTTCGGCGTTCGGGGCGAGTCCGCAGAGCAGCGAGGTCAGGGTGAACCCGGCGACGCCCCAGAGGAACACGGTCCGGTGCCCCACGCGGTCGCCGAGGCGGGCGCCGGTGATCAGCAGCGCGCCGAACGCGATCACGTAGGCGGCGCCGATGAACTGGATCTGGTCGAAGCCGGCACCGAGGTCGTGCTGGATCGACGGGCTGGCCACGTTGACGATGAACCCGTCGACCTGGGTCATGAAGGTGGCGGCGAGCACGGTCCACAGCCCGAGCCACTCCCGGCGCGTGATCATGACGCCCTCCTCAGCCCGATGTCGTCGGCGAGCACGGCGCCGACGGTCCCGAGCGCTGCCGGTTCGGTCATGCCGTGGTGTGTGGCGGCCACCTCGTGCACGGTCAGCTGTCCGTCCACATGGGACGTCCAGCTGTCCGGTCCTGGCCACTCCGGCGACTTGTCCTCGGTGGCCGCGAACAGGAGCACGTCGGCCGAGACCGTGCGCGGTGTCCAGGCGGCACCGATCCGGGCGCAGTGCGTGTAGGTGCGGTGGAGCCGGTCGAAGGCGTCCAGGTCCGTGGCGTCGGGCACGAACGCGGCGAACTCCTCCTCGGTCGCGGCGGCGTGGTCGCGCATGGACTCCGGGAACGGGTACGAGTCGAGCAACACGAGCCGCGCGACGGTGTGGCCCTGTTCCTCCAGCTGTGCCGCGACCTCGTGCGCGACGAGCCCGCCGAACGACGCGCCGAGCAGGTGGTACGGCCCGGTCGGGCACACCTTCTCCATGTGCCGCACGAGGTCACGGGCGACCTCCGCGACGTCGGCGTGCTCGTCGGCGCCGACGAGCTGGAGCCCGTACAGCGGCCTGTCGGGCAGCCGGGACAGCAGCCCGGCGTAGGCCCACGCGAGCCCGGTTGCGGGGGCGATGCAGAACAGCGGTGGCTCGCTTCCGTTGGTGGACAGGGGAAGCAGCGTGTCGTAGGCGCCCTCGTCGGTCTGCGTGGCGAGCTTCGGCGCGAGCTTGGCGACCGTCGGCGCCTCGAACACCGCGCGGATGCCCAGGCGGACGTCGAAGTGGTCGCGGATGCGGCCGATGAGCCTGCCGACGAGCAGCGAGTGCCCGCCGAGGGAGAAGAAGTCGTCGTCGATCCCGACTCCGTCGACACCGAGCAGCTCGGCGAACATCCCGCACAGCACGGCCTCCCGCCGGTCCCGTGGCGGTCTGCCGGTGACCAGTGCGGCGGGGTTGGGCGCGGGCAGCGCGGCGCGGTCGAGCTTGCCGTTGGTGTTGCGCGGCAACCGGTCCACCACGACGTAGGCGGGCGGCACCATGTAGTCCGGCAGCCGCTGCGCCGCGTACTGCCGCAGCCCAGCCGGTTCGGGCGTACCCGTACCCGGGACGACATAGGCCACGAGCCTGCCGTCGCGGACGATCACCGCGCACTGGCCCACCGACTCGTGCCCGGCCAGGACGCTCTCGATCTCACCGGGCTCGATGCGGAAGCCGCGCACCTTCACCTGGTCGTCGGCGCGGCCGAGGAACTCGAGCGTGCCGTCCGGCCGCCACCGCGCGAGGTCGCCGGTGCGGTACATCCGCTCCCCCGGCGCGCCGAACGGGTCGTCGACGAACCTGTCGGCCGTCAGGTCCGAGCGTTCGTGGTAGCCGCGGGCGACGGGCGCGCCCGCGAAGTACAGCTCGCCCACGACACCCGGCGGCACCAGCCCGCGTGCCGTGTCGAGCACGTAGGCCCTGGTGTTGGCGATGGGCCTGCCGACGATCGGGGTCGTGCTGTCGGCCAGCCTGCAGTGCAGCGTGTCCACTGTGCACTCGGTGGGGCCGTACAGGTTCCAGGTCGCGATGTCCGGCACCGCGCGCAACGCCGTCCACAGCGCGGGCCCGGTCGCCTCGCCGCCGAGCGCGATGACGGCCGGCCGGTGCCTGTCGTCGGCGAGCAGGCCGGTCGCGACGAGCTCCTCGGCGTAGGTCGGGGTGATGTCGAGGAAGTCGATCCGCCACTCGTCGACGTAGTCGAGCATCGCGGCGGGTTCGCGGCGGACGTCCTCACCGACGAAGTGCAGCTCGTGGCCGTCGAGCAGCCACAGGAGCCCCTCCCACGAGGTGTCGAACGACAGCGACGCGGACAGCGCGGCGCGGCGGACCCGGCCCGCGCTCTCCGGCCTGATCAGCGTGTCGCGGTGGTGGTGGAACAGGTTGACCAGTCCACTGTGCTCGATCACGACGCCCTTGGGCGTCCCGGTCGAGCCGGAGGTGTGGATGAGGCACGCCGGGTTGGCGGGGATCGACGGCGCGCGCCGCTCGCCGTCGCCCAGGTCCCGATCGGACAGTCCGTCGAGTCGGCGCGTGGTGGCGGGGTCGTCCAGCACGACGACCCCGCCGGTACCGGCCGACTCGCGCAACGCCTCGGTGGTGACCACGACGACGGGTGCGCTGTCGGCGATCGTGAGCGCGATGCGCCGCGCGGGGTGGTCGGGGTCGATCGGCACGTAGGCCGCGCCCGCCTTGAGGACCGCGAACAACGCGACGATCGCGTCGGCCGTGCGTGGCAGGAGGAGCGCCACGTGGCACTCGGGTGCCGCGCCCTCCTCGACGAGCAGCCGCGCGAGGCGGTTGGCGCGCCGGTTCAGCTCGGCGAAGGTGAACACCCCGCCGTCGGCGACGAGCGCGGTGCGGTCCGGGGTGGCGACGACCTGGGCCTCGAACAGGTCGGGGACGGTCACCGGCGGCACGTCGCGCGCGGTGTCGTTCCAGGTGGTCAGCAGGGTGTCGCGTTCGCCGGGCAGCAACACGTCGACGTCGGCGACGGGGGTCTCGGGTGCGGTGAGGAGGCGGCGCACGACGGTCAGGAAGCGCCGCAGGTGGGTGGCGATCTCGTCGTGCGTGTAGCAGTTGGGGTTGGCGTCGACCACGATCCGCAGGCCGTTGCCGTCAGCGCGGTCGTACACGTGCAGCACCAGGTCCTCGACGAGGCCCGCGCTGACGTTGTGCACGATGCCGCGGTGCCCGGCGAAGCGCAGTCCGTAGTCGAACGGCATGATGTTGACCGACGGGCCGAACAGTTTCCGTTCGCTGGCGACGAGTTTGAGGTCGCGACGCAGCTGTTCGTACCGGTAACGCAGATGTGGGCGGCCTGCCCGCAGTTCGTTCGTGACCTGGCCGGTGAGGTCGACGAGGCTGCGGCCGGGGTCGACGGTCAGCCACAGCGGCACGACGTTGGTCACCATGCACGGCACTCGCAGCGACACCGACCCGATCCGCGCCATGACGGGCAGCGCGAACACGAGGTCCGCGGCACCGGTCATCCGGTGCACGTAGGCGGCGAACGCGGCCGTGAGCACCTCGCTCCAGGTCGCGCCGACACCGGTTGCGACATCCTTCAGCGTGGCGAGGTCCGGGCCGTCGAGGTCCACGCTCTCCCGGACCACGCCGTGCGCCAGCGGACCGGACCGTTGCGCGAGGACCACGGGCGCCGGTTTGCCGTCGGCCTTGCCGGTCCAGTAGTCGCGGTCGGCGGCGAACCGCGGCGAGTCCAGGTAGTCCAGGTCCTCGGCGACCACGTCGGCGAGCGACCCGAAGCTCTTCGCCGGCGGCTCGGCACCCGCGACGAGCGCGGTGTAGACCTCCGCGACGCGACGCGCGACGAGCGACAGGCCGTACCCGTCGAGCGCGATGTGGTGCACCCGCTGGTACCACAGGTGGACGTCGGGGCCGGTGCGGAACAGGGCCTGCGCGAACACGGGTCCGCGCCGCAGGTCCACCGGTACCGCGAGGTCGGCACGCATCCAGTCCAGCGCGGCGGCGACCGGATCGGGTGCGGTGCTGACGTCGAGCACGTGCATCGTCCATTCGGGACACGCGCCGACGTCCTGCCAGGCGCGGCCGTCGGGGTCGGTGCCGAAACAGGCGGTGAGCGCGTCGGTCTCGCCGACGGCCGTGCGCACGGCCTGCTCGAACAGGGCGGTGTCCACCGGTCCGTGGATCTCCACGTACTCGGCGGTGTTGAACGCGGGACTGTCCGGATCGAACTCCTGTCCGGTCCAGATGCCCTCCTGTGCGGCGGTCAGCGCGAGCCGCCGCACACCGCGGTGCTCAGGCATCCAGGACCGCCGGCTGCCGCGATGTCAAGAGTTCCAACCAGTGCTCCAATGTCGGCTGCTCAGCCAGTTCCACGAAACTGACCACGACGCCGTGTTCGCGCCAGCGTTCCAGGAGTGTCAGCAGGCGGATCGAGTCCAGCCCGCCTTCGAAAAGGTTCTCCTTGTCGTCCGCCTCGTCCGGGTCGCGGTGCAGCAGTGCCGCGACGTCGGCGCGAATGGCCTCGCGAGTCAACCGTTCTGCCATGCCTGCATCACCCCTCGTGCCGAGAAATGTCCCGGTCCGGCGGACGCGGCCGAAGTCGCGTCCGCCGGAACCGTTCCCTGGCCCGAGATTTCCAGAGTGGACTGGAATTCCGTCGGCAGTGAACTGGAATCCCGTCGGTGTCCCGCTGGAGGTGCTATGCCGCCGTGGGGTTGTCGTACACAGTGACCCGGTAGGAAACGGCGGGCTCCGGGGTGGCCGTGTGCAGCGCACGGTGAACGAGGGTGCGGTTGTCCCACACCAGCATGTCGCCCTTCTCGAAGGTCTGCAGGTGGATGTTCTCGTGCTCGTAGGTGCGGTCCAGCTGGCCGGAGTGCGCGAGCAGCTCCTTCAGCAGGTCCGCACGTTCGTTGCCCTGGGCGTCCTGCACGGAGAGCGTGAAGCCCTCGCTGATGTACAGGATGGTCTCGCCCGTGTGCGGGTGCGTGATCGCGGTGGCGTCCGTGACCGGCGGGGTCTTGCCGTTGACCTCCTCGATGATCTCCGAGATCGGCCGGTAGACGTCCGTCGGGCGGATCTTGAAGTACCGCAGCACGCTGTGGGTGGCGGTGGTGTCCTTGGCGGCCTCCTTCAGGTCGGCGGGCAGCTTCTCGTAGGCGTCGGCCATGTTGATGAAGAACGTGCCGCGGTTCTTGGACGGCACGACCTGCGGGTAGATCAGCGTCAGGTCGAACGGCCGCGGCATGAACTGGTAGTCGGAGTGCCAGAACTTGCCGGTCTTCGGCACGCCCATCTGGCTGCCGTCCTCCTCCTTCACGTTCGAGGAGACGAAGACCTCCTTCACTTCCGGGTGGTGGTACACGGGCTCGTAGTACTCGGCGACCTCACCCATCCGCTGCCCCAGCGCGAGGAACTGCTTCGGGTCGAGGCCCTGGTTCTTCAGGACGGCGATCTTGTTGGTGTAGACGGTCTTCTTCAGCTCCGCGATGTCCTCGTCGGAGGCCGTCTCCGCGTTGAAGCCCTCGACGACGACGCCGAACTTCTTGCCAACCTGTGGGGAAATTTTCATGAGGTTTCCTCTGGGATATCTCATTGGGAGCGGTGACGTCCTGCACATGGACCACATGAGATCCGAACAACGCTGTCCATGAATTTTTCACAGTGGTCTCGTGTGAGTAGTCGCGCGGCACAGACGAGTGGTTCCCCCGATCCGGCGAAATTCGCGAACCCAAGAAAGAAACAAGCCCCACACAACCAACCGATTACCGCACAATTACCGCCCCATGCAAAACCCCAGGAAAGCCCGCGGCGACCCCGCGAAGCGACCCCACGGAGGGAAACCCCGGATCACCCGGTCCGACGCTGAAGATCACGCATCAACTGCGAGTGACAGGCGTGCACGACAGCGGCAGTCCCATCAGGATCGTCCCGCATCACGAGGTGACCGGCGTCCACAATGGCCGTGTGCCGAGCATGGGGCAGCACCCGAACCGCCCGCCGAGCGTCGCACGCGGGCACCACCCGATCCTGCCCGGCCCACACCAGGTTCACCGGCGTCGCAGCCAACCGCTCAGCCCCCACGAACGAGTACCGGCAGGCGAACCGCGTCAACGCGACAAGATCACTACCCACAAGAGAACTCACGTCAGCAGCCACCACGGCGGCCTCGATGGCCGAAGGCCGGGCCGACAACCCGGACATGATCGCGCGATGGAACACCCGGCTGCCCACCAACCGCCGCCGGACCGCGGGCCCGGCGGCGCGCACGACCCGCACGAACGTCCGCAGCGTCATCCCGCACGCAGCGGTCCGAGCGTGAAACCCGAGCGCGCAGAACCCCGTGACAGCGGCGACGGGCACCCGGCACGCCAGTTCGAGCGCCACGGAAGCCCCCAGCGAGTGCCCGACCACGTGCGGCCGGTGCAACCCCAGCTCCGTGATCCGCCCCGCGACGTGTTCGGCCAGCAGCGGAACCGCGTCCCGGTCGTACTCCACCTCGGGCAGGTCGATCGCGACCGTCCGCGCGAAGCCCGGTATCCGGACGATCACGTCGTCCCAGCTCGTCCGGTCCAGCCCGGCCCCGTGCAGCAGCAACAGCGTCGGGTTGCCGTCCGATTCCAGCACCGAAACCCCCTGAGAAAGAAGTGAACACACACGTGGGTGGTGTGACCGAGCGCGGCCACACCACCCACCCAGGGCTGACGATCAGGACGCCGTGACCATGGCCCTCTTCTCCACAGTGGACGGCCGCACCGGTTCCTCCGGCACCGACGCGCCCGACTTGGGGGTGAACGTCCGCAACCGCAGGCTGTTGGACACCACGAACACCGAGCTGCCCGCCATGATCAACCCGGCGAGCATCGGGTTGAGCAGCCCACCGGCGGCGAGGGGGATCGCCGCGACGTTGTACGCGAACGCCCAGAACAGGTTGGACTTGATCGTGCCGAGCGTGCGGCGGGACAACCGGATCGCGTCCGCGACCACCCGCAGGTCGCCCCTGACGAGTGTCAGGTCGGCCGCCTCGATGGCGACGTCGGTGCCGGTGCCCATCGCGAGCCCGAGGTCGGCCTGTGCGAGCGCGGCCGCGTCGTTGACGCCGTCGCCCACCATGGCCACCACCCGGCCCTCGGCCTGCAGCCGCTTGATCTCCGCGACCTTGCCCGCCGGCAGCACCTCGGCGATCACCTCGGTGATGCCGACCTCGGCGGCGACCGCCTTGGCCACGGCCTCGTTGTCGCCGGTGAGCAGGACCGGGGTGAGCCCGAGCGCCCGCAGCTGGCGGATGGCGGCCGCGCTGGTCGGCTTGACCGTGTCGGACACGACGAGCAGCCCGCGCACCACACCGTCCCAGCCGACGACGACGGACGTCCGGCCCTCGGCGGCGGCCTCGTCCCGCGCCGCCACCAGTTCGGCGGGCAGGTCGCCGGCCAGTGCGGCCCGGCCGACGACAACCTGACGTCCGTCAACCACGCCACGCACGCCGAGCCCGGCCTCGTTGGCGAAGCCGTCGACCGCCGGCAGCTCACCGACCCGCTCCCGCGCGCCCGCCGCGATGGCACGGGCGATCGGGTGCTCGGAGGCGTGCTCCAGCGCGCCGGCCAGCCGCACCAGGTCGTCGGCGTCGACGCCGTCCGCGGGCACGACGTCCACGAGCGACATCTCGCCGGTGGTGACCGTGCCCGTCTTGTCCAGCACCACGGTGTCGACGCGGCGCGTGCTCTCCAGGACCTCGGGGCCCTTGATGAGGATGCCCAGCTGCGCGCCCCGCCCGGTGCCGACCAGCAACGCCGTCGGCGTGGCGAGGCCGAGCGCGCACGGGCATGCGATGATCAGCACGGCGACCGCCGCGGTGAACGCCGCCGTGGCCGGTTCACCGGCGCCGAACCAGTAGCCGAGCGTCGCCAGCGCGAGCCCGATGACGCCGGGCACGAAGACCGCGGACACCTGGTCGGCGAGCCGCTGGACCTTGGCCTTGCCGGTCTGGGCGTCCTCCACGAGCCGCGCCATCTGCGCGAGCTGGGTGTCCGCGCCGACCTTCGTGGCACGCACGACGAGCCGCCCGCCGACGTTGACCGTCGCGCCGACGACCTCGTCACCCGCACCGACCTCGACGGGCACGGACTCGCCGGTGAGCATGCTCGCGTCGACCGCGGAGGAGCCCTCCTCGATCACGCCGTCGGTCGCGACCTTCTCACCCGGTCGCACGACGAACCGGTCGCCGACGGCCAGCTCGCCGATCGGGACGGTCGTCTCGACGCCGCCGCGCAGGACCGTGACGTCCTTGGCGCCCAAGGACAACAGCGCACGCAGCGCGGCGCCGGACCGGCGCTTGGCACGTGCCTCGAAGTACCGTCCACACAGGATGAACAACGTCACCCCGGCGGCCACCTCGAGGTACATGTTGGCCTCGCCCGCGGTCCGCTCGATCGTGATGCGGAACGGGTGTTTCATCCCGGGCATGCCCGCCTCGCCGATGAACAACGTCCACAGCGACCAGGCGAACGCCGACAGGGTGCCGACGGAGATGAGCGTGTCCATGGTGGCCGCGCCGTGGCGCAGGTTCGCGAACGCGGCCCTGTGGAACGGGAACGCACCCCACACGACGACCGGCCCGCACAGCGCGAGGCAGGCCCACTGCCAGTACTCGAACTGGAACCTCGGCACCATCGACATGGCGATGACCGGCACGGTCAGCACCGCGACGATGAGCACCCGGTTGCGCGCGGCCCGCAGCGCGGCGTCCTGTTCGTCCTCTTCGGACACCGCCGGTGCGGCCTCGGCCACCTGGCGCGGCGGCGCGGGCACGGTCGCGGTGTAGCCGAGCTCCTCGACGACCGCGACCACGTCGGCGACCCGCACCGACGGCGAGTGCGTGATCTTCGCCTTCTCGGTCGCGTAGTTGACCGTCGCGGTCACGCCGTCGATCTCGTTGAGCCGTTCCTCGATCCGTGCCGCGCACGACGCGCAGGTCATGCCGCCGATGACGAACTCGGCCTGCCCCGATGCCACCGGCTTCGGCCGCGCCACGGGTTTCGCGGTGTAGCCGATCTCCTCGATGGCGGCGACGACGTCGGCGAGCGGCACCGAGTGCGACACCTTCGCCTTCTCGGTGGCGTAGTTCACCGTCGCCGTCACACCGTCGATCTCGTTGAGGTGGTTCTCGACGCGCGCCGCGCACGACGCGCAGGTCATCCCACCGATGACCAGCTCAGCCTCCGTGGCCATGCGTCGCACCTCCCGTGGTGCCGCCCGTGGTGCCGCCGCTGCTCGGTCCACCGGGCGCCGCGCTGTTGCCGCCGCCCAGGTTCACGGCCTTGGCCTGCTCGAACACCTCGGGCGTCAGGCCGTGCGGCGGCGGGTTGGGGCCCTCGACGTTGACCGTGAACTCCGCGGTGCGGACCGTGCCCTGGTGCTGGAAGTCGAGGAAGAGCCGGTACGACCCGTACGAGGGTGCCGTGGCGAAGAACTGGATCTCCGGTCCCGGCGCGGTCTTCCCGTCGCCGGGGTGGCCGTCGGGGTGCACGTGGATGTAGGCCATGTCGTCGTCGCGCAGCATCACCAGGTGACCGAACGCGGCGAGGTAGGGCTCCAGGTCGGTGACCGGCCTGCCGTTCTTCGAGACGTGCATGGTGAGCTTGGCTTCCGCACCGGCCACGAGCTTGCCGCTGAGCGTCACGGTGTACCCGTCGACGGTGGCGGAGTTCGACGGCGCGGGCAGCGGCTTCGGCGTGAAGTTCCCGGCCACCTCGACGTCGGCGCCCAGCGTGGTGCCGTGGATGCCCCAGCCGGGGAAGAAGTCGGCGAAGATCCGGTAGGTGCCCGCGGCGGGGAACGTCACCGGGATGCGCCACGTGCCGTCGGCGCCCAGGTTCGGGTGGATGTGCTGGAAGTTCGACAGGTCGCTGCGCGCGATGATCAGGTGCATCAGCTTGTCGTGCTGCGGTTTGTACTGCAGCAGCGGTGTGCCTTCGCGTTCCTGCACCTGGAACGCGAGCATCTGCTGCTCGCCTGCCTTCCAGTTCTCGTTGAACACCTTCAACGTCATGCTTTCCTCGGAGACCATCAGCCCGCCCGGGCCGTGTTCCTCCTCGGCTGGTGCGGCGGCGGGGGCCGGCGCGGCGGCCGCCTCGGTCGGCGGCGGACCGACAACGCGACCGACCACGTAGGCGCTCGCGAACACCAGTATCAGGGCGACCACGAAAGCCCCGAGCTTGGTCAGCGTCTTCATCACTACCGTCCTATATGGACACACGGATGGGCAACTGACCGGACCATACGCAGGGGAGGTATACCCGGTCCACGCGTGACGGCGTGGGTCAAGCGCGATGAGAGCGGAGGAAGAGCGGACTCCACCGGTGAGTTACCGGACACTGCGCACCCACCGACCGGACGGTTACCATCGGCGGCATGGCGCAGGAACGCAGGTCCCCCCGGCCGAAGCTCGCACGGGTGTCCCGTGTGGAGCGGCTCACACCGCACATGACCAGGGTCGTGCTGGGCGACCTCGAGGACTTCGACGCGGGCGAGTTCACCGACCACTACGTGAAGCTGCTGTTCCCGCCGCCCGGCGTGACGTACCCGGAGCCGTTCGACATGCGGCGGATCCGCGAGGAGCTGCCGAGGGACCAGTGGCCGAGGATGCGGACGTACACCGTGCGCCGCTGGGACGCCGCCACCCGCGAGCTGGCGATCGACGTCGTCCACCACGGCGACGAGGGCATCGCGGGCCCGTGGGCGGCGGCCGTGGCCCCGGGCGACGAGGTCCGGTTCATGGGCCCGGGCGGCGGGTACGTTCCGTCCGCCGACGTGGACTGGCACCTGCTGGCGGGCGACGAGAGCGCCCTGCCCGCCATCGCGGCGTCACTGGAGCGACTGCCCGCCGGGGCGCGCGCGTACGCGTTCATCGAGGTCGCCGGGCCGGACGAGGAGCAGAAGCTGGCGCCGTCCGCGGAGACCGAGCTGACCTGGCTGCACCGGGGCACGGCGCCCGTCGGCGAGGCACTCGTCCGCGCGGTGACCGGCTTCGAGTTCCCGGCGGGGACGGGGCAGGCGTTCGTCCACGGGGAGGCGACGTTCGTGAAGGAGCTGAGGCGTCTGCTGCTGGTGGAACGCGGCCTGCCCCGCGACCTGGTGTCGATCTCCGGCTACTGGCGCACCGGCCACGACGAGGACCGCTGGCAGGAGACCAAGAAGGACTGGAACCGCCAGGTGGAGGAGGAGCAGGGCTGACGGGCGCGCTCATGCACGACGCCGCCTGTAGCGCGAACCCCCTTTGCCGGCGGCGATCCCACGTCGCGCTCCCCGGTCGACGGAAGACCTCAGATCTCCTGCAGGAAGAACCGGCTGTTCTCCCGCATGGAGGCGACCATCTGTGACGGCGCCTTCGACGGTGAGCCGGCGTCGTAGGGCGGCCGGGGGTCGTACTCCAGACCGAGCTGGATCGCCTGCGCCGCCACGTTCCCGGCCACCCGGTCGACCAGCGTGAGGGCCATGTCGATCCCGGCCGACACCCCGGCCGCCGTCACGTACTTGCCGTCGAACACCACCCGCTCGGCCACGGCCTCCACACCGAACGCGGGCAGCTGGTCCTGAGCGAGCCAGTGCGTCGTCGCCTTGCGGCCCGCCAGCAGCCCGGCGGCGGCCAGCACGAGCGAACCCGTGCACACGGACGTGGTCCACGTGCTGGTCTTGTCGATCTCCCGCAGCCACGACAGGACCTCGTCGTCGGCCATCAGGTCCACCTGCCCCGGCCCACCCGGCACGAGCACGACATCGGTCTCCCGCACGTCCGACAGCGCCGCGTCCGCGACCAGTCCCAGCGTGCCCTGACCGGCCCGCACCTCACCCTTCTCCTTGCCGACGAACACCACCTCGGCGTTCTCCGAGTACCGCAGCACCTCGTACGGGCCGATGGCGTCCAGCGCCGCCATCCGGTCGAAGAGCAGGATCGTGATCCGCATACGGGTCTCTCCACTGATCGTCGTGACGCACCACGAATCACAGTAGCGCCATGCAAGACGCTTGCGGAGGGTCGAACCCGACGAGATCGTGCCAACCGCGCCCGCCCGACCGGCCGTGTGGCGGGCGTGCGTCGGTAGGCTCCTTCGGACCTGTTCAGAAGGGGTGGTGGCATGTCGTTGCGGCACGGGTTGCTCGGGCTCCTCGCCGAGGGACCGGCGAGCGGCTACGACCTGGCACGCCGTTTCGAGGACCTGCTCGGCGCGATCTGGCCGGCGAAGCACCCGCAGATCTACGGCGAGCTGATCCGCCTGGCGGGCGCCGGGCACATCGCGGCGGCGGCGGAGGGGCCACGGCGCCGCAAGGAGTACCGGATCACCGACACGGGGCGGGCGGAGCTGCACCGGTGGCTCGTCGAGGCGCCCGTCGACCACTCCGTCCGCCTGGAACCCCTGCTGCGGTCGCTGTTCTTCTGGACGATCTCACCCGAGGAGCTGACCGACCACCTCGACCGCGAAGCCGCCCACTGGCGCGAGACCGCCGCGCGGTACCGCTGCCACGCGGCGGCCGCGGACCAGGACGACGGTCCGCGGGCCCGGGCCGCGCGCGTCACCGCCGAGGCGGGCGTGCGGCTGTACGAGGCACTGGCCGACTGGGCGGAGTGGGCGAAGCAGGCGCCGCCCGGCCGCTGATCACCGCACGTGGATCACCGCGTGCGCGCCGTTCGACCGCCACCGCTCGCCGGACGCGTCGAGCCGGTCGACCACGTCGGCCGGGATGCCGACCGCGACGTCGCACTTCATGGTGCGCAGCGCCGCGACCCGGCCCGGGAAGTACGCCGTGACCTCGGCGAACGGCGTGGTCGGCGGCCAGCGGCGGTCGCCGACGAGGCGCCGGTAGTTCAGGTCGCCCTTCATGATCGTGACGGTCGCCGACGCGAAGTCGGCGGCCAGGTCGTCGGGCATGCGGTGGTAGGACCACGGCGCGCACGAGAACGGGTGCGCCCGCACGTCGAGCCGCCCGTCCCGCATGGCGCGCGCGAGCCGGTGCCCCGCGTCCGCGACCGGGCTCTCCGTGAGCCTGCGCAGCGCCGCGACCACGTCGGGCAGCAGCGCGTCGGACACGTAGTACGGGTACGGCTTGGCGTGCAGCACGACGGTCCCGGCGCGGCCCGTGGTGAGGAGGCGGTCGGCGAGCAGCAGGTCCGGCACCAGCTCCCGGGCCGCGTTGTCGGCGACGACCACCACCGGGCCGCCGTCGAGGAGGGACCACAGCAGCGGGCTCTCGTCCACCAGCAGCGCCCCGGCCCCGTCGGCCTGCCCGGACGACAGCCGGAACCCGAGGTCCGCGCGGTTGCCCCACAGCGACGCCGTCAGCAGGGCTGATTCGACGGCCGCGTCGTCGGTGCGGGTGGCGAACGCGGCGAGGTCGGCGGCCAGCTCGGGGCCGCGCAGCTCCGCGGACTTCACCGGCTCGAACGGGTCGACGCCCTGCCACGGTCCCGGCGCGAAGTAGCCGACGGCGTCGAGGAGCTTGCGGTAGAAACAACTCTCGGCCCACAGGAACGGCACGTCGTCCCACGACCGGCCCGCGTACTTCTCCCACCCGGCGTGGGGCTGGATCTCGCCGGTGATCTCGTCGGCCAGCTCGTCGAGCGCGCGGCCGGTCGCGGGCGGGTACGGCAACCCGTCCCGCACCTGCGCGATCAGCTTGGGGTGACGCTCGTGCAGCACGCTCCACGCGAACGAACCGGGTGGGTTGCCGGTGATCTCGGGGCTGGTCACAGCATCCTCCGCACGTGGTCGCGGTACGCGTCCTTCATGGGCAGGTCCCGGTCGACGCGCACGCGTCGCCGCGTCGCCGTCACCTCGACGTTCCGGATCGGGTCGAACCCCGGCCGCTCGAAGGTCTCCCACGAGAGGCCGACGCCGCGCCGTTGCCACACCGGCACGTCGTTGAAGTTGATGCCGTAACCGTGGAGCAGCTCGTTCTTGGCCGACGTGGTGGTGCGCTCCAGCGCCTTCGTCGCCTCCGCGCGGGTGCTGCCGTTCTCGCGCATCGTCCAGTAGCACCACCCGTTGAGCGCGCAGCGTGCCGCGTCGGCCTGCCGCCAGGTGAAGTAGTCGAGCACGTCGGTGGTGTCGTTGCCCAGCCACAGACGGCTGTCGAAGTGCGCGGGCTCGCCCGCCGCGTGCGTGAACGCCGCCGACGCCGCCGCGGCCGACAGCGACACCAGCTTCTCCACGCTTCGGCCGAACAACGCGAACGACGGGTCGAGCAGCACGGAGATCTCGTCGCTCTCGGTGTAGGCGTAGCGGCCGTCGAACTCGGTGAGCAGCGTTTCGGCGGTGGTGGTCATGAGGTCCGAGAACCGGGCGTCGAACGGCTTGTCGAAGCGTTCCTCGGTGAAGCGGGAGAAGCTCCGCCCGTCCACGCGGATGACGATCCAGGCGCCGGGCAGCGCGGTCATCCCGTGGAACCACTCCCGCGCGCGCTGGCGTGTCTCGAGGTCTTTCATCGCACGTCGAATCCCCCTGTGCCGTCGAAACGGACCGTGTGCAGTTCGTCGAAGCCGTCGGCCGCCGTCGGCTCCCGGAGGATCTTGATCGTGGCATACAGGCCCACGTCGGGCACGCGACTTCCGGCCTCGCGGGCGGCGTTGCGGACCACGGACGCGGCCAGGTCCGGCGGGAACCAGTACCCGACGACCCGCGCCCCGTGGTCCCGCGCGGCGGCGATGATCGGCGCCCACTGCGCCGGTGACGGGTTGGTGTTGTCGACCACCACGTCCCGGCCCTCGGCCAGCGCCTCCCCGACCATGCGCATCTGCCTGCGCTGCGGGCGGCGCGCGTTGGGGAAGGCGTCCTTGCTGACGTGCACGTGGGTGCCTGCCAGCCGCTGCCGGTAGAACGTCGTCTTC
This sequence comes from Actinophytocola sp. NPDC049390, assembly GCF_044466355.1. NCBI lineage: Bacteria > Bacillati > Actinomycetota > Actinomycetes > Pseudonocardiales > Pseudonocardiaceae > Actinophytocola > Actinophytocola sp. NPDC049390. The sequence continues at coordinate 323,168 of NZ_JBITMQ010000006.1, read as the reverse complement.
CCGGAAGCCTGCAGCCCGATCAACACCACCACCTCTGGCACGCCCCCACGGTAGGGCCTACCGCTCGAGCTCGTCGGCCGTGTATCGCTTGGCGACCGGCCCGCCGGTCGGCTCGCGCGGCACAGCAGCAGGTCCGCGGGCCTGCGATCAGCTCGAACACGTTGATGGCGCGTCTCCTTCCGTGCGCCACCGCATTACGATCGGCGGGTGCGTGCCGTCGTCTACTCCGCCTACGGGGAACCACCCGTCGTGGCCGGTGTGCCCGAGCCCGTCGCGCCCGACGGCGGGGTGGTCGTCGCGGTGCGGGCGACCGGGGTGTGCCGTTCGGACTGGCACGCGTGGCGCGGGCACGATCCCGTGCCGTTGCCGAACACGCCCGGCCACGAGTTCGCCGGTGTGGTCGCCGCGGTCGGCGCGGGCGTCGGCCGGTGGCGGCCCGGTGACCGGGTGACGGTGCCGTTCGTGTGCGGGTGCGGCGTGTGCGAGTACTGCCGCGCGGGCGACGCGCAGGTGTGTCCACACCAGACACAGCCGGGGTTCACCGGGCCCGGCTCGTTCGCCGAGCGGGTGGTGGTGCACGCGGCCGACACGAACCTGGTGGCACTGCCCGACTCCGTGGACTTCGTGACCGCCGCGTCCCTCGGCTGCCGGTTCGCCACGGCATACCGGGCGCTCACCGCGCACGGCCGGCTCGCGAAGGGCGACTGGCTCGCCGTCCACGGCTGCGGCGGGCTCGGGCTGTCGGCCGTGCAGATCGGGGTCGCGCTGGGCGCCTCGGTGATCGCCGTCGACATCGCACCCGGCGCACTGGCGCTGGCCAGCGAACTCGGTGCGGCACACGTCATCGACGCGACGGCCGACCCGGACCCGGCCGCGACCATCCGGGACCGCACGGACGGTGGCGCGGCCGTGTCGGTCGACGCGCTCGGCTCACCCGCCACCGCGGCCACGTCGGTGCGGTGCCTGCGGCGGCGCGGCAGGCACGTCCAGGCCGGACTGCTGCTGGCCGGCCCGACGCCGCTGCCGATGGACGTGGTCGTGGCACGGGAGCTGGCGATCCACGGCACGCACGGCATGGCCGCCGCCGACTACCCGCCCATGCTGGCGCTCGTCGCCGACGGCACCCTGCGGCCCGGCAGTCTGGTACGCACGGTGATCGGACTCGACGACGCCCCGGCCGCGCTCACCGCGATGGACCATCCGCCTGCCGGGCCGGGGATGACGGTCGTCGCGCTCTGACGACGGCGTCGCGTACCGGTCGACCGTCGCCGACGCGATCCGGCGTGCCATCGCGCGGGGCGGGCGACCGGCGCGGCGGGGACCGCGGTTCGTGATGGCCTACCGCGACCGACTACAGCACGAGCATCGCCGCCGCGACCTCGTCGGCGGCCGCGGCGGGGATCGCGGTCGCGGCCTGGTCGAGCACGAGCAGCCGCGCGCCGGGGATCTCGCGGGCGAGCGCTTCGCCGTTGCCGACCGGGAAGAACCGGTCGTGACGGCCGTGCACCACGAGTGCCGGGACCGCGAGCCCGGGCAGACGCTCACGCCAGCGGGGCGTGCAGTCGAGCCGGGCGAACACCGTGCCGAGGTGGTTCGCCCGCCGGACAGCGGGTGTCGCGCCCGGTGTGCGGTCGAAGATCCGCTCGGCGGTCGCCCGCGCCGCGGCGGGGTCGTCACCGAGGATCTCCGCCGCCGCGGCGGCGAACTCCGCGACCGAGGCGCGGTCGGACCAGTCGGGCTTCGGCAGCGCGAACCGGCGCTTCATCGTCGCCCCGTCGTGGTCGGGCAGGTCGTCGTCGACCGGGCCCGGCGCGACGGGGCGCGTCCCGACGAGGGTGAGCGCCGCGAACGCGTCCGGGTGGTCGAGCGCGGCGACCTGGGCGACCATCCCGCCGACACCGACACCCGCCAGGTGCGCGGGCCGGTCGTCGAGTCCGCGGGCGAGCGCGGCCGCGTCTACGGCGAGGTCGCGCAGCGTGTACGCGGGTGTGTCGGGGTCGACGGTCGTCGAGGCGCCTGCGTCGCGCAGGTCGTAGCGCACGACGTGCCTGCCGCCGCGCGCGAGCGCCGCGCAGAGCGCGTCGGGCCAGGAGAGCATGGTCGTGCCGCCCGCCAGCAGGACGAGTGGCGCCGCGGCGTCGCCGAAGTGCTCGACGCCGAGCGTGACCCCGGCGGGCGTGCGGAACACTGTGGAGCGCATCGTCGACCTTCCCCGGGTGGCTGCGTGACGGCCACGCTACCCCGGGGGCTTGACCTCTACCTTGGTGGATGTTCGACCATCGCGTCATGGTCGAGAAGTCAGGGTCCAGGGTGACGGTCGTCGGTACCGGAGCCATCGGCAGCGCGGTGGTGCGCCTGCTGCTCGGTGGCGGGTACGACGTGACGGTGTGGAACCGGACCGCGGGTCGTGCGGCCGCGCTGGTCGCCGAGGGTGCGGTACGGGCGGGGTCGGTGCAGGAGGCGGTGTCGTCCAGCCCGCTCGTACTCATGACCCTCACGGACCACGCGGCGGTGCGGCAGTGCCTCAGCCAGGTCGACCTGCCCGGGCAGACGGTCGTCGGGATGTACACCGGCACCGCCGGTGACGCACGACAGGCCGCGGCGCAGGTCGACGAGCTGGGCGGGCGGTACCTCGACGCGGGTGTCCAGGCGTCCCCCGAGGCGCTCGGCACCGACGCCGCGACGATCCTGTACAGCGGTTCCCGGTCCGCGTTCGACCAGCACCGGGCGGTGTTCGACCTGGTGAGCACACCACGCTTCGTCGGGGAGACCCCGGAGGCGGCCGCGATCTGGGACCTCACGCTGTTCGGCCTGTGGTACGACGCCCAGCTCGGCCTGCTCCGGGCACTCGACACCGTGCGCGCGGCGGGCATCGACATGGCGGAGTTCGGCGACACCGCGAGCATCCAGCTCAACCACGTGATCACGGCGATCCCCGCCACGGTCGCGGAGCTGCGGGAGGCCAGTTACCCGGCGGGCCCGGCCACGCTGGCCGAGCACCTGACGGTCGTCGACCACCTCATCGACCTGCGGTCGGGCGGGCACCTCGGCACCGGTGGTCTCCCGGACGTCGCCGCGCGGATCAAGGCCCTCATCGCGGACGGCCACGACGCCGAGGGCCTGACCGCGACCGTCGGGCCCCCGTCGACGCGTCAGCCCTGAGACGTGTGTCCCCGCCGGGGAGCGCACCCGGTCCGACCGGGGATCGGCGGGCCCGGTCCGCTGAAGCGTTCGACGGAACACATGCGCGGGTCCGCGGGTTGGGGATGGCATGAGTCAACTCGTGGATCGCACGATCACTGCCCTGCGCGCTGAGCACGACGCGATCGCCGGTCTCGTCCGCACCCTCACCGACGAACAGCTGGCCGTCACCGGCGGTGCCGCGGAGTGGACGGTCGCCCAGGTCCTGTCGCATCTCGGCAGCGGCGCGGAGATCGGCCGTGCGCCCGTCCTCCTGGCCACCGGACAGACCGTGGAGGCCGAGGACAACCAGGCGATCTGGGCCCGCTGGGACGCGTCCGAGCCGCGCGCGCAGGCCGAGGGATTCCTGGAGAGCAACGGCCGCTGGCTCGACGTGGTCGAGGCGCTCACGCCCGAGCAGCGCTCGTCGCTGTCGGTTGATCTCGGCTTCCTGCCCGCGCCGGTCCCGCTGTCCACCGCGCTGGGCATGCGGCTCAACGAGGTGGCCAACCACACGTGGGACGTCCGCGTGGCCTTCGACGCGCGGGCCGGGGTGGACGCTGATTCGGCTGCCGTGCTCGTCGACCTGCTGACCGGGCCCCTGGGCTTCATGCTGAACTGGCTCGCGAAGCCGGCCGAACTCGCGGCCCCGGTGTCCGTCGCCGTCCCCGGCGCCGGTCTGGTGATCGACGACGAGGCCACCGTGGTGGACCACCTCGAGTCACCGTCCGCCACGTTCAACGGACCGCGGGAGGCCTTCGTGCGGCTGGTCAACGGGCGCCTGAAGGCACCGTACGACGAGGGCGTCACCGTCGAAGGCAACGTCACGCTCGACGACCTTCGTCGCGTGTTCCCCGGCTTCTGACAGAAGTCGGGCGCCGGTCAGCGCGTCACTGTGCGGCGCCACGCGCCGGACAGTGTCGCGAGTCGCCAGGGTGTCATCCTGAGCACGGTGATGGCCGGGTCGCGATGGTCCGCGGCGCCCAGGATTCGGGGGTCGTAGCCGAGTGGTGGTGCCGCGGCCTCGAAGATCTCCCAGACTTTCCGGCGAGTGGTCTCGTCGTCGGCGAACTCGGCGTCGCACTCCGCGACCGCTGTGTCCTGGGTGGGGCTCCAGTACGAGCACGACACATGGGGCCTGGCCGCGAGGTGGGCGAGTTTGAGCGGGGTCGGGCGGGTGAACAACCAGCCGGTGACGCCGAGCGGACCGGTGAGTTCCCAGTAGGGGTGCACCACACGGGAACGGGGTCGCTGCCGACGGTCGACGGTGGCCAGCGAGCACCAGACGGTGGCGTGTGCGATGCGGACGAAGTCGGCCAGGACGTCGGGGTCCGGTCTGCTAGATTCCACAACCATGGTTGTGGATCCTACGGCGGCGGACCTCGAGCTGTCACTGCTCGCGTTGTTCGCCGGATGGGCGATGACCGAGACCGTGCGGCGGCGGATGGTGGCGGACGGGTTCGCCGAGGTGCGGTTCAACGACGGTGTGGTGATTCAGCACCTGATCGCGGATCCGTTGTCGATCACCGCGTTGGCGCAGCGGATGGGGGTCAGCCAGCAGGCGGCCTCCAAGACGGTCGCGGACATGCGCCGCCGGGGACTGCTCGCCCGGCGGCGCTCCGCCGACGACGCGCGGGTGACGTTGCTGGAGTTGACCGACCGGGCGCGTGCCGCGGTCGCGGCCGCCAGAACGCACCGCGCGGCACTCGACGACGCTCTGGCCGAAGAACTCGGCGCGGCGCGGATCGCGGAGACCCGGGCCGCCCTGGCCGCGATCCTCACCAGGCTCGACGCCGACGAGTCGATCCGCAACCGACGGGTCCGGCTACCGACGTGACCGTTGTCCAGGTGATCGCCCCTCCGCGGGCCAAGCTCGCGTCCTGGCCCGCGGGCGTGCCGGTCAGCGGGGCCGGTAGGCGTCCATCACGTCGACCGGTGCGCCGCCCGCCCGGTTGCCCCCGCCGGGGATGTAGATGGTGCCGTCGATGGCGACCGCCGCGGTGCCGTGGCGTGGCAGGGGCATCGGGGGCAGCTTCTTCCACCGGTCCGTGCGCGCGTCGTAGACCTCGGTCTCGCGGAAGATGTGGTCCGAGCCCGGCACCGGGTTGCCCTCCCCGCTGAAGGTGTAGACACGGTCGCCCACGGTCGCGGTCGCCAGCCCGCCGCGCGGGGTCGGCATGGCGGAACGTTCGCTCCAGCGCCCGGACCTCAGGTCCATGGCGAACACCTCGTCCCGCACGTTGAGCTGGCCGCGGTCGCGTCCGCCGAGCACGTAGAAGGTGCCGCCGACCACGGCCCCGCCCGCGTGGTCGCGGGCCTGCGGCAGGGACGCCAGCGTCGACCACCGCCCGGTGGGGACGTGGTAGGCCGACACCGTGGCCACGGTGTCCTGCAGCCCGCCTGGGCCCGGGGTGAGGGTGAGCATCCCGCCCGCCATGTACACGGTGTCGCCGTGCACGCCCGTCGCGGCGCTGCCGCGGCGCGCCGCGGGCGGGACGTCGGCGAGGGGTGTCCACCGGTCGGTGGCCGGGTCGTAGGCGAAGGCGTCGCCGATCGCCTGCCAGGACGCGCCGCCGGACAGCCCGCCGAGCACGAGGAGCCGCCCGCCGACGGTCGCGAGGTTGGGGTGGTTCATGGGCACCGGCAGCGATGCGGCGTCGGTCCAGTCGCGGGTGGCGGGGTCGTAGACCTCGACGCGGCCGGTGGTCTCGACCCGCCCGTCGGGCAACGGGACGATGCCGCCGACCACGTAGACGCGGCCGTCGAGCGCGGCGGTGCCGTGCTCCTGCCGGGGGCCGCGCGCGATCGACGGCAGTCGCCGCCAGCCGGGCGCGTACCGGGCTTCGGGAAGGGGTGCGTTGTCGGTGACGATGGTCAGGTGGTGCCCGCGGGTGGTGGCGGCGGGTGATCCGGAGGCGGTCGGCGGAGCCGAGGTGTACATGACGGCACCGAGCACGACGGCCGCGCTGCCCGCGCCGACCACCAGGCGCCGAACGGAGAAACCAGTCATACCGACGACGGTTCCAGCGCATCCGTTGTGCCGCCAATGAATCGTTGCTATGGCTGATCATGCGTCGTCGTCATGTGCCACCTCGGCGCGGAGCAGCGCGCGCAGCCACCGCTGTGCGGGATCGCCGTCGAGGCCGGGATGCCAGGACATCGAGTAGGTCATGGTCCCGAGCACGTCGGGCGCGGCCAGCACGGCCACACCGTCCGCGTCGCGCAGCATGCGACGCGGGAGGGTCGCGATCAGGTCGCTGCCGACCACGGCGAGCAGCGCGGACCGGTGGTGCGGGACGATGAGCCCGGCGGTGCGCGTCAGGTCGTGGGCGCGCAGGTCGGCGTCCACCACACCCTGCCTGCCGTCGCGGACGTCGACCACCACGTGGGTGCCGCGCAGGTAGTCGTCGAGTGCCAGCTCGGGCTGCCCGGCCGACGGGTGACCGGGATCGACGACGCACACGAACCGTTCCTCGAACAGCCGCTGCGTGCTCAGCCCGGAGGGTGGCGCGTGCCCGTACAGCGCGAGGTCCAGCTCCCCGCGCTCCAGCTCGTCGAAGACCGACTCGTGCCACTTGCGCATGTGCAGGCGCGAGCCCGGTGACTCGCGCCGCAGCCGGGTGGACAGCGGCACACCGATCGTGTCGACCGCGTAGTCCGTGCCACTGAGCCGGAACAGCTCGACGGCCGTGGCGGGCACGAACTCCTGGGCCGCGAACAGGTCGGCCAGCTCCGGCAACAGCGGCAGCAGCCGTCGCCGCAGCCGCTGCGCCGCCGGGGTGAGCCGGTAGCCGTTCGAGGTCCGGACGAGGAGCTCGTCGTCGAACACCTCACGCAACCGCTTCAGCGTGCGGCTCATGGCGGGCTGGGTCAGGTGCACCCGCTCGGCGGCGCGTGAGACGTGCCGTTCGTCGAGCAGCGCCGCGAGCGGGGCCAGCAGGTTCAGGTCGTGACGGGCGAGGTTCGGCACCCGGACAGCATCGGGGCCGCCTCATGTGCCGGGCGTGAGGGCGCCGTCCGACGGCGCGTTCATCGCCGCTGTCCGGAAAGGGCCATGCCGGTCGGGCCCGAGCAGGCGGAAGGGGGCACGGTCACCTCGGCGGCGGACGTCTTCTCGCTGAGGTCCGGCAGCCAGCACCGACGGCGACGTGTCGACCGTGTGGGAGTTGGACACCGGCGAACCGCTCGGCGCCGGGAAGCAGGGGCCACTCCGCTGTGGCGTTCGGCCCGGACGGCGTGCTCGCCACCGGCGACGAGCAGGGCGCGATCCGACTGTGGCGGCTGCCCGCCCGGTGACGCCGAGCGCCGTCACCCTCACGGACGCACAGCGACCATCGCGAACACGCGGTGTGGCACCGGCATCGGGTCCTCGGGGAACCGGTCCCGCAGCAGCCGTGCGAGGTCCTCGTCGAACGCCGCCACCCGGTCGGCGGGGAGGCTGGCGCCCACACCGTTCGAGCTGCGCATGCGGCCGCGCCACGCCTCGTGCGTGTACGGGACGTCGACGTCGAACGTGAACGTCGCCAGGCCGGTGAAGCCGGTGAGGTCGTCCGCCCACTCCTCGTGCGTGCCGGGGCTGCCCGCCATCGGCCAGCCCGGGTGGTGGGCCAGGATCAGCTCCTCGCTCGCCTCGCACACGTTGCCCGGCAGGATCAGGTAGTCACGGCTGCACAGCACGATCCTCCCGCCCGGCGCCAGCAGCCTGCGCACCTCCGCGACCGCGTGCGGCGCGTCGAACCAGTGCCAGCAGTGCGCGGCCGTGACCACGTCCCACTGCCCGGCGGGCAGGCCCGTGCTCTCCGCGGGTGCCACCCGGTAGGTCACGTCCACCCCCGCCTCGGCATCCTGTTCGCGGGCCTGGTCGAGAAGCTCCGGCGCGACGTCCACTCCGGTCACCACGCACCCGGCGGCGGCCAGCTCGCGGGCGAGCACGCCCGTGCCGGTGCCGAGGTCGACGACCCGCTGGCCGCGCAGGCCGACCCCGAGCGCGGTGAGCCGTGCGAGGAACTCGGGCGGGAACCCGGCCCGGTACCTGGCGTAGTCGGCGGCGGTGGGTCCGAAGTCGACGGTCATGACACGCGCTCCTGCGCTGCCATCACCGCGTCGCCGTGGCGGTCGGCCCACTCGCCGAGCGCTTCGAGGGGACCGAGCAGCGACTCGCCGAGCGGGGTGAGCGCGTACTCGACGCGAGGTGGCGCCTCCCGGTACCGCCGCCGTGTGACGAGGCCGTGGTGTTCGAGGCGGCGCAGTGTCTCGGCAAGTGCCTTGTCGCTGATGCCGCCGATCCGCGTCCGCAACGTCACCGGCCGCTCCGGCCCGTGCCGCAGTGCCCACAGCACCACCCCGTGCCACGTGTTGGCGAGCAGGTCCAGCGCCATGCGGGCGCGGCAGTCGGCCAGGAACTCCATGTCACACACCGATCGGTAGGCATCAGCGCTTCTACCGTCCTTCCTAACAGAAGGAGGACGGATGCGGATCGGGATCCTGGGCACGGGGAACATGGGCACGGCGCTCGGCGCGGGCTGGCGCGCGGCGGGGCACGAGGTGCTGACCGGTGGGCGACGCGGACCGGTTTCCCTTGCGGAGGCGGGGAGGTTCGGGCCGGTCGTGTTGTTGGCGGTGCCCGCGACCGCCGTGGTCGAGGTGCTGACGCACGTGCCTGCGGGCGTCACCGTGATCGACTGCACGAACGAGGTCACGCCCGGCTTCGGCGTCGGTCATCCGTACGCCCGGATCGTGGCGGCACGCCCGGATCTGGCCGTGGTGAAGGGGTTCAACCTGTGCCACGACAGCGTGTGGCGGCTGGCGTCGCGGACGTTCGGTGGGCGGGCCCTGGCGGTGCCGCTGTGCGGGCCCGCCGACGCGGTGGCGACCGTGCGCCCGCTGGTCACCGACCTGGGGTGCACGCCGGTCGACGGCGGCGGCCCGGAGCGCGCGGCACTGCTGGAGGCGACCGCCGCGTTCGCGATCGGGCTGTGGTTCGGCGGCGCGGACGCACAGGCGATCTTGCAACCGACCCGCACGGATGGTGGGGTGGGTCTGATGGCCGACTGACGCAAGGGGGCGGCGGTGCGCACAGGGTTCCTGTTGACGGCGGTACTGGCACTCGTGTGGGCGGGGCTCGGGGTCGCCGCCCCGGCCGCCGAACCGAAGTCCTGCCTGGTGGTGGACACCGACGTCGGCGTGGACGACTACCGGGCGCTCGCCGTGGTCGCGCCCGCGCGGGACGTTCGCGCGGTCGTGGTCACCGAGGGCATCTCCGGGGTGCCGAACGGCGCGACGGCCGTCTCCATGTTCCTGGCGGGGCGCGGGGTGAGCCCGCCTGTGCTGCCTGGCATGGCGTCACCGAACCCGCCCGCCTACGACTGGCTGCCGCCGGTGCGCGCGGCCGCCGAGCGGATGAACAACTTCCTCGGCGCGGCCGTCCCGGCGAGCGGCGAGCCGGACCGGCTGGCCGCCGGGGTGCGGGCCGCGGTGCGGGGCTGCGGGCGGGTCGACGTGCTGGTCCTCGGGCCGTGGACGTCCTACCCGGCGTACGCGTCCGCGCTCGGCGGGCACACCCGGGTGCTGGCGTCCGGGCGGTCGTTCGCGGAGAACAACCCGGACAACTTCAACTGCGAGTACGACCTGGCGGCCTGCCGGACCGCACCCCGCGAGGCGGTCTACGTGGACCTGCCCGCCACCCCGGCGTACGAGCCGACACCGGACATGGTCGCGCGCCTCGACGGCGCCGGGCTGCCGGGCCTGCTGAAGGCGGTTCTGCGGGCGGATCCGTCGCAGTGGCAGGGAACACGGCTGTGGGACGACACCGCCGCGCTGGCGTTGGTCCGGCCGTCCGTGTTCGCGCCGGCCGGCGGGCACCTGGAGCCGGCGGTGGACGAGGACGACCTGCGTGACCTGCTGGTCGACGCGGTCAACCGGGGCTGAGACGTTGGGTCCGGTGACCGAACCGCTGGACGGCTGGCAGCTGCGTGGTTTCCTCGGCGACGACTGGCAGCTGCACCGCGCGCAGCTCCACCGGCGCGACGGTGGCGACGACCCGTCGAAGTGGGTTCCGGCGCGCGTGCCGGGGAGCGTGCTCGCGGACCTGGTCGCCGCGGGTGTCGTGCCGGACCCGTACGTCGGCACGCAGAGCCTGCTGTCCGAATGGGTGCCGCAGCGCACGTGGGTGTACCGGACGCGGTTGCGGACGGACGCGCTCGCGGCCGGTGCGCGGGCGTTCCTGGAGTTCGACGGCATCGACCACGCGGGCTCGGTGTACCTCGACGGCGCGCGGGTGGCCGACCACGAGGGCATGTTCGTCCCGCTGGTCACCGAGATCACCGACCGGCTCGGCGCCGGAGAGCACAGCCTCAGCGTGGTGGTGGCGCCCGCGCCGGTGAGCGAGCCGCAGGTCGGGCACACGGCGACGGTGACCGTCCACAAGAGCCGGATGGGGTACGGCTGGGACTTCTGTCCCCGGATGGTGCAGCAGGGGCTGTGGGCGCCCGCCCGGTTGCGGGTCACGGGGCCGGTGCGGCTCGTCGACGTGTGGGCGCGGACCAGCCCCGGCGGACGGGTCACCGTGCGCACCGAAGTGGACGGTGCCGTCGAGTGCACTGTGGACCACACGCTGCGCGACCAGGACGGGGTGGTCGTGGCGACCGGTGCGGACATGGTGGTCGCCACGCCGAAACGCTGGCACCTCAACGGTTCCGGCCCCGCGTACCGCTACACGCTGCACACCGTGGTGCGGGTCGGCGGCGAGATCAGCGACGAACGCACGCTCCGGGTGGGGTTCCGCGACGTTCGCTTCGTCGAGGAGGCGGGCGATCTCGCGTACCGGCTGACCGTGGACGGCACGCCGACGGTCGTCAAGGGCTGGAACTGGGTGCCCGCCGACGCCTGCTACGGCGCGGTCGACCCGGCGCGGCTGCGGCACCTGCTGACCCTGGCGCGGGACGCCGGGGTGACGGTGCTGCGGGTGTGGGGCGGCGGGTTGCTGGAGAGCGACGCGTTCTACGACCTGTGTGACGAGTTCGGGATCCTCGTGTGGCAGGAGTTCGCGCAGTCCAGCTCCGGCATGAGCAGCGTGCCCAGCACGGACGAGGCGTTCGTGGCCAGGATGGCCGCCGAGGCGGCGCCGATCATCCGCGCCCGGCGGAACCACCCGAGCCTCGCCGTGTGGTGCGGCGGGAACGAGTTGCAGCGTGCCGACGGGGTTCCGCTGACGGACGCCGAGTCGGCGGTGCTGACGGCGTTGCACGAGGCGGTGGCGCGGTTGGACCCGGACCGGCACTGGCTGCCGACGTCCCCGTCCGGGCCGGTGTTCGCCGCGGTGGGACCCGAGCAGCACGACGTGCACGGACCGTGGGAGCACCAGGGCCTGGACGACCACTACCGCCACTACGACGACGGCCGCGCCCTGCTGCTGAGCGAGTTCGGCGTCGAGGGCATGAGCAACACGCGGGCGATCGAGTCGGTCGTGCCGCCGCACGCGCGGACGCTGCCGACCCGGGGCGACCCGGTGTGGGACCACCTCGGGCGGTGGTGGAACAACGAGCCGCTCGTGCGTGCCGCGTTCGGGGACGGCATCGACGACCTGGCGACCCTGTCGCGCGCCAGCCAGTTCCTCCAGGCCGACGGGCTGCGGTACGCGGTGGAGGCGAACCTGCGGCGGTCGTCGTGCCGCGGTGTGCTGCCGTGGCAGCTGAACGAGTCGTTCCCGAACGGCTGGTGCACGGCGGCGGTCGACTGGTTCGGCGAACCGAAGGCGGTGTACCACTACGTGCGGCGGGCGTACCGGCCGACGCACGTGTGTGCCGCGCTGCCGGCACCGAGGGTGCGGGGCGAGCTGGTCGCCGCGGTGTGGGCGTGGTCGGACTCCCCGCGTGCGGAGGAGATCACCGCCCGCGTGCTGACCCTCGACGGCCGCGAGGTGGCGCGGTCGACCTGGGCGGCGGACCTGGGCGCCCCGCGGATGGTCGGCGAACTGCGGTGTCCGGCGCCGGAGCGGGTGTTCCTGCTGGACCTGTCCCTGGGCAGCCGGTACGTGCTGACCGGCACCGACGACTTCGGCGAACTGCCGGCGCTGCCACCCGCGCGGGTCAGCGCGGACGTGCGGGAGGACGGCGACGAGTGGACCGTCCACCTGCGTCACGACGACGGTCCGGTGGCTCCGTTCGTGCGGCTGCTCGACGACCGCCCGGCGGGCGCACCGGGCTGGCCACGTCTTGACGACAACGCGATCGACCTGCTCCCCGGCGAGACACGCGTGCTGACCTGCCGGTGGGACGGTGTCGCCCCCGCCGACCGGCGGCTGAGGCTCGACGGCTGGAACGTCCTGGCTACCCGGCTGACGGGCGACGGCCGCCGGTCCGGGCCGTGATCCGGTCCGCGCAGTCGCTCACCAGCGCGCCGATCCGGCCCACGTTGTCCGCGTGCAGTTCGGTGAAGAACGCCAGCGAGCACACCACCCGCGACACCTGCCCGCGCCGGTCGAACACCGCGGCGGCGACACCGCTCTGTGCCATGTCGTACTGCTGGAGACTCGTCGAGTACCCGCGGGCGCGGATCTCCGCCAGCACCCGGTGCAGCGCGTCCCGGTTCGTCACCGTGTGCTGGGTGAACTGCTTGAGCCCGTACCGGTCCACCAGCTCGTCGACCTTGTCCGCCGGCTGCCACGCCAGGTACGCCTGCATGATCGCGGGCGCGGAGAACGGGAAGCCCTCCCCCACACCGACCGTGACGCGGACGCCCATGTGGCGTTCGGCCTTGACGGTCACCACGTAGCCGCCGGCGCCGTCGGGTTCCGCCACGAACACGACGAAACCCAGCCGCCGTGCCAGCTCGTCGATCTCCTGTTGCGCGATGGCCGCCGTCATGTCGTCGGTCACGCCGGTCAACGTCAGCAGCTTCGGGCCCAGCGTCCAGCCCGACCGCTCACCCGTCGAGCTGACCCAGCCCATCCGCTGCAGCGTCGCCAGGATGTTGTAGCAGGTGCTGCGGTTCAGCCCCAGCTCGTTGACGAGGTCCTTCGGCGCGACGGGCGCGGGCCATTCCGCCGCCAGCCGTTCGAGAATCCGGACCGCTGACGAGACCGCCGGCACGTCAGTAGCCACCATTCGCCCCCAATACCTAAGAGAGTACGTCCGCCCACTGTGCCATCACCGACGCGAGGTACGCGGGATCCCCCGTCGACACCTTCGGGAACGTGGCGCGCCGCTCGAACGGGCGGGTCGCGTCGATCACCGCCCTGCTGTTGTACGGCGGTGCGCCCTCGACCAGCATCGGGTCGAGTTTGCTGCCCCACGTGCCACCGATCACGTCGATGTCGCACACCGGGTCGCACCTGGTGCTCATCGCCCACACCACCTCGTCGAGGCTCGCGACGTCGATGTCGTCGTCGACCACCACGACGAACCGGTTCATGTACGCGGCCGCGGGCAGCTGCGCCGTCAGGTGCCCCACCTGGGTGGAGTGCCCCGCGTACCGCGTCTCGACCGACACCGCGACGAACAGCCTGCCGCCACCGGCCTCGTGCGCCCACGCGCCCCGGATGCCGGGGACGCCGGCGCCCACCAGCGCGTCCTCGATCATCGCGGACTTCATCACGGTCCGCATGTACGAGTAGTCGTGCGGTGGTTTCCCCGGGGGCGCGCCCAGCAGGATCGGGTCGTCCCGGAAGTACATGCGGGCGATCTCCAGCGCGGGCGCCGGGCGGCGCTTGCCGGAGTAGTAGCCCGTCCACTCGCCGAACGGGCCCTCGTCGGCCACGTGGTCCTCCGACAGCCAGCCCTCGATCGCGACCTCGCCGCCCGCCGGGATCGGCAGCCCGGTGTGCTCGCCGACCAGCACCGGCAGCCGCTCGCCGAGGATCGCGCCCGCGTACTCCAACTCGGAGATGCCGGTCGGCACCTCGGTTCCGCCGGTCACGAGCAGCACCGGGTGGTGCCCGAACGACACCACGACCGGGGCCTTCTCGCCGCGGTCGAACCAGCGTCGCACGTGCTGTGCGCCGTGTTTGCCGGGCACGGCGGCTATCGTGGCGGACCGGCCGTCCTCGACGACCTCCATCCGGTAGCAGCCGCCGTTGACGTCCTTGGTCTCCGGGTCGCGGGTGACCACCAGGCAGCCGGTGCCGATGAAGCGGCCGCCGTCCTCGGCGTGCCAGCGCGGCACCGGCAGGTCCAGCAGGTTCACGTCCCGGCCCGCGACCACGTTGTCCAGCAACGGAGAACGGGTCACGGTCTCGGTGGGGTGGTCGCGGGCGGTCGCCGCCCACACCGACGGCTTGCCCCGCAGCGCGGCCACCACGCCCGCGTCGTCGAGGTCGTCACCGAGGTTGAGGGTGAGGCCGAGGCGGCGGGCCGAACCGGTGCTGCCGGTGAGGACCCGGCCGGTCGCGTAGCCCTCGATGTCGTCGAACAGCAGGGCTTTCGGGTCGGGTGTGCGGTAGCTCAGCTCGGCGATGGCGCCCAGTTCGGTGTCCCAGTGCGCGCCCCGCACGTGCCGCAGTTCGCCGAACGACTCGACCTTCGCAAGCCACGACCGCAGATCCGTCACTGTCCCTCCAGGAAACCCGCGACCAGGTCCAGGCCGCCCGGTGCCTCGAACACGCTGAAGTGCCGGGCGTTCTCGAACACGTGCGGCCGCGCGTCCGGGATGCCCTCGGCGAGCGCGCGGGCCATCGCGGGCGGCGTCGCGTAGTCGTGCTCTCCCACCACGACCAACGTCCGCGCGGTGATCCTGGGCAGCAGCGCGGTGCCGTCGAACGCGCCGAGCGCGCGGCACGCCTGCGCGTGCGCACGCGAGTCGGTGGCGAGGAACAGCTCCGAGACCCGCTTGACCTCCGCCGGGTGCTCCTCGGCGAAGGCCGGGGAGAACCAGCGGTCCACCTGGAACGCGAGCTGCCTGTCACGTGGCTTGCGGATGGCGTTGTCGGCGCGGTCGGCCCACGCGGTCATCTTGTCCGGGCCGTAGTCGGCGGTGGTGTCGGCGAGCACGAGCCGGTCCACGAGGTCCGGCCGGGTGCCCGCCAACGCGATCGCCACGCAGCCGCCCATCGACATGCCCGCCACCGCGACCGGGGAATCGGCCCGTGCTTCGATCAGCGCGGCCGCGTCGGCGGCCAGGTCCTCGATGGTGAACGGTGAACCGTCCCAGGTGGACTCGCCGTGGCCGCGGGCGTCCATGGCGACCGTGGGCACGGTCAGCTTCTCGACCAGCGGCTGCCACAGCCCGCCGGACATCGCGAGCGAGTGCAGGAGCAGTGCCTTCATCGCGGCGACCGCCGTTCCGCCGCCGCCGCGACCGCCCTGCGGATCTCCGGGTAGGTGCCGCAGCGGCAGATGTTGCCCTCCAGGTGCTCGGTGATCTGGCACTCGGTGGGCCGCGGGTTCTCGGCGAGCAGCTCGCGGGACATGAGCACGAAGCCGGGGATGCAGTAGCCGCACTGGGCGGCGTCGCAGTCCACGAAGGACGACACCACGTCGTCGTTCTCGTCCAGGCCCTCGGCGGTGGTCAGCTCGGCGCCGTCGTAGCGGACGGCGAGCGCGAGGCAGCTGGACACGCTCATACCGCCTGAGAGCACCGTGCACGCGCCGCACGCGCCGACACCGCAGCCCTCGCGGACGCTGGTGGTGCCGACCTTCTCGCGCAGCACGTCGAGCAGCAACGCGTCGTCGGAGACGTCGACGTGGTGCTCGACCCCGTTGACCTTCAGCGTGATCTTCATTTCCCCTCCAGGGCCGCGACGATCGACTCCGGCGTGAGCGGCAGCGTGGTGATGCGGACGCCGAGCGCGTCGCGGACGGCGTTGGCGATCGCGGGGGCGACGCCCAGGATGCCGGTCTCCCCCACGCCTTTCGCGCCGAACGGGCCGGTGTCGTGCGGGCTCTCGACGATGATCGGCGTCAGCTTGTCCGGCAGGTCCTTGATCGACGGCAGCTGGTAGTCGAGCAGTGTGCCGTTGATCAGCTGGCCCTGGTCGAGCACGAGCTGGTCGAACAACGCGTGCCCGATACCCATGATCGCCGCGCCGGACAGCTGCTGTTCGACGAGCTTCGGGTTGATCGCCTTGCCCACGTCACCGCTCACCGCCAGGTGTTCGAGGTGGACGCGGCCGGTCGCGGTGTCGACCGTGAGCTGGACGCCGACGGCACCGGCGAACCAGTGCTCGGTGACCTTCGCCGAGCGGCCGGTCTCCTTGTCGTAGGGCACCCATTCGGACGTGTAGTTGGCCTCGGCGGTGACGGTCGCGCCGCGCGCGCCGAAGTGGCCGTGGATCAGGTCCGGGACGGACACGACCGCGTCGCCGTGGTGCAGGCCGTCGGCGTCGAGCGTCACAGTGTCCACGAGCACGTCCGCGCCGAAGTGCTGTGCGGCGAGGCCGATCAGCTTGGCGCGCATGGCTTCCGCGACCTTCCGCACGGCGTTACCGGTGTGGTAGGTGGACCGGCTGCCCGCGGTGATCGTGTCGTACGGGGTGGCGTCGGTGTCGGCCCGCACGACGTGGATCCGCGCCGAGTCCATGCGGAGCACGTCCGCTGCGATCTGCGCCATGATCGTGTCGCTGCCCTGGCCCATGTCGACGGTGCTGATCAGCAGCGTCGCCGACGCGTCCTGGTTCAGCTGCAGCACGGCGTTCGCGATGGTCGGCGTCAGGACGGCCTTCACGCCGACCGCGACCCCGCGGCCACGCCTGATCCGCCCCTCGCCGCGCTCGATCGGCTGGTCCCAGCCGATGGCGTCGGCGACCGCGTCGAGGCAGCCGACGAAGTCCGCGCTGTGCATCCTCGTGCCCATCGGCGCCTCGTCGCCCTCGCGGAGGAGGTGCCGCCTGCGGAACTCGACCGGGTCCTCGCCGAGCTGGACGGCCAGTTCGTCGATCAGGGACTCGTGCGACCACGTCACCTGCGGCACGCCGAACCCTCGGAACGGCCCGGCGGACGGCTTGTTCGTGTAGACGCAGCGGGACCGCACGCTCGCGTTCGCGATCCGGTACGGGCCGGACGCGACCATGCCGGACTTGGCGGTGATGCGCGGACCCACGTCGGCGTACGCGCCGGTGTCGTACCGGACGTCGGCGATCGCGCTCACCAGGTTGCCGTCGGCGTCGGCGGTCATGCTCGACGTGACCCCCGCGCCGTGGCGGGTGGTGAGCAGGAAAGACTCCTCCCGTGAGGCGAACAACCGGACCTTGCGGCCGGTGGTCCACGCGAGCGCGGCGGCCAGGGGTTCGAGCCGGTCGTACATCTTCGCGCCGAAGCTGCCACCGAGCGGTCTGGTGGTGATCCGGACCCGCGACAGCGGCAGGTCCAGCAGGTCGGACACGGTCTGCCGCACGTACGACGGGGTCTGGGTGGTGGTCACCATCTCCAGGCGCCCGGCCTCGACCCACGCGATCGTGCACGGCAGCTCGATCGGCACGTGGTGGGTCGGCGGCGCCCAGAACTCGCCGGTCACGGTGGTGGCGCCGCCGTCGCGGGCGGCCGCCGCGTCCCCGTGGCGCAGGTTGTACTCGTAGTTCACGTTGGTGTCGCGCACCCCGCGCAGGTGCCGCAGGTCGCCGAACACCGACGACGGTTTCAGCTCGTCGTGCACGTAGGCGTCGCCTTCGAGCGCGTCACGCAGGTCGTAGACCGGTGGCAGCTCCTCGTAGTCCACCCACACGGCGTCGGCGGCGGCACGCGCGGTCTTCAGGTCGGCGGCGAGCACCGCGGCGACCGGTTCTCCGACGTACCGGACCTTCTCGTGCGCGAGACCGGGCTGGTCGGCGAACGCGGGACCGGTGAGGATGCGGTCGCCGAGCTGCTTGTACAGGTCCAGGCCGGTGACCACGGCGTACACGCCGGGCATGGCCAGCGCCTCGTCGACGTGGACCTCGCTGATCAGCGCGTGCGGGGCCGTGCCGCGGTGCAGCGCGACGTGCGCGCCGGTGCCGACGGGCTGGTCGCTCACGTGTGAGACGAGCCCGCGCACGCGGCCCGCCATGTCGAATCGCGGCCGGGAGAGGCCGACTTGGTCACCCATGGTTGCGGTCCTTCCACGCACGACGGACGGCGTCCTCGACGGTCACCCGCGCGAGCCTGCGCTTGTACTCGACGCCGCCGCGGACGTCCGGGATCGGGTCCAGCACGGGCTCGACGGCGGCGATGGCGGCGTCCACGGCACCCTGGTCGTCGAGGCCCGCGATGTCGGCGGTCACGTACACCGGCACCGGCGCCACCGCGCCGAGTCCGATGTGGACCGTCCGGTCGTCGAGCAGCACGGCGGCCGAGGCGGCGGGCCAGTCGTTCTCGCCGAGCGACGACTTCTTCTCGAAGTGGTGGCCCGCGCCGGGATCCTGGTGCGGTATCCGCACCCCGGAGACCATCTCGCCCGGTTCGAGCGCGGTCTCCTGGAAGTCGGTGAAGAACTCCCGCACTCCGATCTCGCGGGTGCCGTCGACGGACGTGGCTAGGACGACCGCGTCCAGCACCAGCAAGGCGGTCGGCGGGTCGAGCCGGTAGTCGCCGTGGGCGAGGTTGCCACCGACGCTGGCGGTGTTGCGGACGCGGGGGTTCGCGACGTGCCGGTACGCGTCGGCGGCGAGCGGTGGGGCCGCGGTCTCCATGCGGCGGAGCGACACCATCGGCCCGACGGTGACCCCGCGGTCGTCCGCGGTGACCTCCCGCAGGCCGGGCACGCTGGCGAGGTCGACGAAGTGGTCGGCGAACAGGATGCCCTGTTTGATCAGGATCTGGATGGCGGTGCCACCGCCGTAGACCATCGGGTTGTCCAGACTGGACAGCAGTTCGACGGCCTCGTCGAGTGAGGTCGGCCGGTGCAGCTGGGGCATCACCGCCCCCGCTTCAGCACGGCGACCACCAGGGCCACGACGGAGACGACGGTCGCGACCACGGCGAGCTTCCGCGTCGCCGCGATCGCGAGATCCGGGGTGGGAGCGGCGGTGACCGGCTGGGCGGCGGCAGGCCGCGCGACCACCTTCTTGCGCGGCTTCTCCTTCTGCGGGACCGCCTCGGCCGGGGCGCCGCACGCGATCGCGAGGGAGCGGGCGAACTCCAGCTCGACCTCGCGGCTGCGGCGCCGGATGATCGGCTCGCCGAGGCGGCCGAGCTTGCCCCACAGCGCCATGTCCATCCGATAGCCGATCACGGACGCCTCGTCACCGTTCGGCCGGACGGTGAGCGTGGCGTCGATCTTGATGGAGCTGCCCAGTCTGCGGTCCTCCCCCTTGAGCAGGGCGGTGACCGTCCTGGTCTCCCCCGCCTCGTCGATCGACCGGATGGTCGCGGAGAAGCCCGCCGAGAAGCGCACGTGCGCGACCTCGTTGACCAGGCGGCCCGTGTAGGTCGTGTCGTCGACGCGGACCAGTTCCTCGCAGCCGGGAATGCAGCCGCGCATGACCTCCGGATCGAAGAAGAGCTTGAACACCGTCGACGGATGCGCAGGCACGGAGAACTCGGACTCTAGTTTCATGAAGACCGCCATACGAGACTGTTTGTCCTGTCAGCGGGACAGTAGAACTCCCGTAACAGAGTGTCAAGCCGGACGAAGCGGGCCTTGACGCACCCGAAACGCACTCCTAGCATCCGCTCCACAGGACAACGAGTGTCGCATAGAGGACCAGGGAGCTTCCCCATGGCCACGATCCCCAAGCTTGCCGCCGTCGCGGCCCTGCTCGTGCTGGCGAGCGGCTGCGGTGCCGGTGCCGGCGCCAACTCCGGTGACGGCGACCCCCGCACGCTGCGCATCGCGCACAACTCCAACGCCGCCGCGCTGCCCGTGCAGGTGGCCATGGCGGAGGGCATCTTCGCCAAGCACGACCTCAAGGTGGAGTACACGAAGGTCGAGAACATCGGCACGCTGCCGGGCACGCTCGGCCGCTCGTTCGACATCGCCCTGTCCGTGCCCACGACCGTGATCGCCGCGGCACAGCAGGGCATCCCGGTCACCCAGGTGTCCGGCGCGACCCTCGACGTCGAGGACAACCCGACCGGTTTCGTGATCGGGTCGAAGTCCTCCGGCATCACCGACATCACGCAACTGGAAGGCAAGACGCTCGGCGTGCTGACCGAGACCGGCACCACGCACATCGCCACCAAGGCGTGGCTGAAGAAGGAGGGTGTCGACCCGGCGAGCGTGAAGATCGTGCAGGTGGACGGGCCCGCGCAGGCCGACCAGCTGGCGGCGGGCCGGATCGACGCGGTCGAGACCGTGATGCCGTTCGCCACCAACATCCTCGGCGACCCGAACGCGGTGAACCTCGGCGACCCGTACCTGGAGCTGGCACCCGAGCTGTCGGCCATCCTGTGGATCGCGAAGCAGGACTTCGCCGCGCAGAACGCGGACGTGCTGGCGGACTTCCGGGCCGCGCTGGACGAGGCCGCGCGGTTCATCACCGACAACGACGCCGAGGCACGGACGGTGCTCAAGGAGTACACCGGCCTGCCCGACCCCGCGATCAAGGCCGCGAAGCTGCCGACCTACACCACCGAGATCCGGCCGCAGGACATGGAGGTGTGGCTGCGGGCCATGAAGGACGCCGACGGCTTCACCGGTGACGTCGACCTCGACAAGCTCGTCGCGTCGGCGGGCTGACCATGGCCGTCTGGGACGAGTTCGTTCCCGCCGGTGAGCTGGAACGGTTGCGGGAGCGCGGTTTCGGCGGCGAGGTCGAGGCCGGTTCGCGGGTGTGCCTGCTGGTGATCGACGTGACGCTGTCGTTCATCTCCACCGACTACCCGACCGGCTGCGGCCAGGTCGGCCGGGACCGGTTGCCCGCCATCGTGAAGCTGCTGGACCACGCACGTGAGCTGGGCGTCCCGCGTGTGCTCACGTGCGGGTCCGCACCGGACGCGGTGTTCGTCGGCGGCGCGGTGAAGCTGTCGAGCGATCCCGCGACGGCTCGGCGTGTGCACGAGGCGCCGTTCCCGCCGGAGCTGACGCCCCGCGACGACGAGTACGTGCTGTCGAAGGCGAAGGCGAGCGCGTTCTTTGGCACACCACTGCTGACGTACCTGACCAGGCACGGAGTGGACACGCTGGTCGTGTGCGGGACCACCACGTCCGGCTGCGTGCGGGCCACGGTGGTCGACGCCGCCTCGTACGGTTTCCGCGTGCTGGTCGCGGAGGACGCGTGCTTCGACCGCTCACCGTTCGCGCACGCGGCCAACCTGTTCGACATCCAGCTGAAGTACGGGTCCGTTGTGGACACCGGACGAGCGATCGAGCTGATGGGAACCTGATGATCTCCTGCGACGACCTCTCGGTCACCCTGCCCGGCGCGAACGGGCCGGTGCACATCCTCTCGGGGGTGCGTTTCCGGGTCGAGAAGGGCGAGTTCGTGTCGGTGCTCGGCACGTCCGGGTCCGGCAAGACCACGCTGCTGCGCGTGCTCGGCGGGCTGCAGCCCGCGACGGGCGGGTCGATCACCTGCGACGGCGTCGACATCGCGGGGCCGCCCGACGGCGTGGTCACCGTGTTCCAGGACTACGCGCACTCGCTGCTGCCGTGGCGGACCGTGCGCCGCAACGTGGCACTGGGCATCGAGAAGCTCGACAAGGCCGAACGGAACGCCCGCGTCGACGATGCGCTCGCGATGGTCGGGCTGTCCGATCGCGGCGACGAGTACCCGTGGCGGCTGTCGGGGGGCATGCAGCAGCGGGTGCAGATCGCCCGCGCGCTCGCCATGCGGCCACGCGTGCTGCTGATGGACGAGCCGTTCGGCGCGCTCGACGCGATGACCAAGGCGTCGCTGCAGGACCAGCTCCAGCAGGTGGCCCAGCTGACCGGCACCACGATCGTGTTCGTCACGCACGACGTCGAGGAGGCCGTCTACCTGTCCGACCGGCTGGTCGTGCTGAGCGGCAGCCCCGCGAACGTCGGGCTGTCGCTGGACGTGCCGCTGCCGCGGCCGCGCGACCAGATCGCCACGAAGGAACGCGCCGACTACCTCGACCTGCGGCACGAGGTGTACGCGGCGCTCGGGCACAAGGTCGGTGAGCGGGCCCGTGGCTAGGCGCGTCAACCTGCTCGGGGCGGTGGTGTTCGTGCTCGGGCTGGGCCTGTGGGAACTGCTCGTGCGCACCGGGCTGCTCACGTTCAGCTACCTGCCGCCGCCGTCCGATGTGGCGGTCGGGCTCGGTGCGCTGCTCGGCAACGGCGAACTGGGCACCGCGCTCGGGCACACGCTGCTGGCTGCGGTCACCGGGTGGGCGCTCGCCGGGCTGGCCGGCGTCGCGGCCGGGTCGGTGCTCGGGCTGGTGCGTCCGGTGTGGACGTACTCGATGGCGAGCCTGGAGGCGTTGCGCGCGCTGCCGATCGTCGCGTTCGTGCCGGTCGCGGTGCTGCTGTTCGGGTTCTCGATGCAGACCGAGATCATGGTCGCGTTCTACGCCGCGCTGTGGCCGATCCTGCTGAACACGGTCAACGGCATGCGCACCGAGGCGCGGCTGGTGGAGACCGGGCGGGTGCTGAAGCTGTCCCGTGCGGCGGTGCTGTGGAAGATCCGGCTGCCCGCGGCGACCGCGCCGATCGTGGTCGGGCTGCGGCTGGGCCTGTCGACGTCGCTGGTGCTGACGCTGGTGGCCGAGATGGTCGGCAACCCGGACGGGCTCGGGTTCCTGCTGGTCACGAAGGGGCAGGCGTTGCAGCCGGGCCAGATGTTCGCCGCGGTGTTCGTCATCGGCGTCACCGGGATCGTCCTCAACGGACTCGTCATGGGCGCGGCCCGGCTGGCCTTCCGCGGGCAGCTGGCCTCGGCCGGGGAGGCGTGATGCGCGGTACTCCTGTGCGCGGGTTGATCCCGCTCGTGCTGCTGCTGGTTGCCTGGGAGGTTCTCGGCGACCCGGCGTCGCCGTACTTCCCACCACCGTCCACGTGGGTCGACGGCGTCACGCCGCTGGTGGACGGCGACAAGCTGCTGCCCGCCATCGGTGACACGTCGCTCACGTTCGTGCTCGGGCTGTTCATCGCGACCGTGCTGGGTTCCTTGGTGGGCACGCTCGTCGGCGCGTCGCGGCCGGTCGACCGCGCGCTGTCGCCGAGCCTGGAGTTCCTGCGTGCGCTGCCCGCCGCGTCGCTGGTGCCGGTGGCCGCGCTGGTGCTCGGGTACACGGCGGAGATGAAGCTGGTGGTCGTGGTGCTGCCCGCGACATGGCCGATCCTGCTGACGTGCCGGTCGGCGCGGCGGTCCCTGTCGCCGGTGCTGCTGGACACGCCGCGCACGCTGGGACTGTCCGGGTGGGACCGGGTCACGAAGGTGCTCACCCCGGCGCTGCTGCCCGCGGTCCTGCTGGGTGTGCGGGTCGCGGCGCCGCTGGCGCTGATCATCACGCTGCTGGTGGAGATCGTGACGAGGGTGAACGGGCTCGGCGCCGCGCTCGGCGCCGCGCAGTCCAACTTCCTGTCCGCGCAGGTGTACGGGCTGCTCACGATCGCGGGAGTACTGGGGTTCGTGGTGAACTGGGTCGTCACGCGTGCGGAGACCGCGGTGTCGCGGCGCATGCGTGGCACGACATAGGAGTCGTCTCATATGACCGAAGTGCGGGAAGCCGCTCCCTGGTACCGCTCGCTGGACCGGACCAAGTGGCGTGCCCTGATCGCCGCCAACCTGGGCTGGCTGTTCGACGGGTTCGAGACGTACGCCCTGATCCTCACCGCCGGGGTCGCGCTGAAGCAGCTGCACCCGGGCGGCAACCCGGCTTTCTACATCGGACTGACGATCGCGATGACGCTGCTCGGGTGGGGCGTCGGCGGCATCGTCGGCGGCATCGTGGCCGACTACATCGGACGCCGCCGGGTCCTGCTGCTGTCGATCACGCTGTACTCCGTCTTCACCGGGTTGTCCGCGTTCGCGTGGAACTGGGAGTCGTTCCTGGTGCTGCGGCTGCTGACCGGCGTCACGCTCGGTTCCGAGTGGGGCACCGGCACGTCGCTGGTCGCGGAGATGTGGCCGCCGCACGCGCGGGCGAAGGCCGCCGGGCTCATGCAGTGCGGGCTCGGGCTCGGGTTCTTCGTGGCGTCGGCGGCGTGGCACTTCATCGCCCCGCTGGGCGCCGACTCGTGGCGGTACATGTTCCTGCTCGGGGTGCTGCCCGCGTTCTTCGCGCTGTGGCTGCGGCGCGGGGTGCCGGAGTCCGACAAGTGGACGAAGGTGGCGTCCCGGCGGGCGTCACTGCAGGCACGCGGGTCGCTGTCCGACGAGGAACGCGAGTACACCCGGTTCACGCTGCGCCAGATCCTGGCCGACCCGAAACTGCGGCGGCTGACCATCCTCGGTTCGATCATGTCGACGGTGACCACGCTGGCGTGGTGGGGCATCTCGACGTGGGTGCCCGCGTACGTGGGGTCCATCGCCGCCGCGGACGGCCACTCGGCGGAGAGCTACGCGTCGACCGCGGGGATGATCTACAACGTCGGCGCCATCGCCGGGTACATCTCGCTGGGGTTCGCGGCCGACCGGTTCGGCCGCAAGGGGACGGTGTTCACGTACTTCGCGGCGTCGCTGGTCATGACGCCGGTGCTGTTCCTGTGGACGCACGACCTCACGCTCGTGCTGCTGCTCTGCGCGGTGAACGGGTTCTTCACGCTGGGCCAGTACACGTGGATGCCGGTCTGGCTGCCGGAGTTCTACCCGACGCACCTCCGCGCGACCGGTGCGGCGTTCGTCTTCAACGCGGCCCGTTTCGTCGCGTTCCTCGGCCCGCTGCTGGCAGGCACGATCATCGCGACGTTCGGCGGCTACAGCACGGCGGCCACGGTGCTCGGCCTCATCTACGTCGTCGGCATGCTGGTGGTGCCGTTCTGTCCGGAGACACGAGGGCGGGCGCTACCCGAGTGAGCTGGCCACTCAGCGAATTTCGAGCGATCCACCGGCATATCTCGTGCGAAGCTGCCTACCCTCCGGACAACTTCGGTGTTGTGTACCGCACGGACGAGGAGAGCACTGTGCGCAGAAACCAGTTCCGGGCCGCGTGCCCCGGCATCGGATGGGAACGCGAACAACGCAAACCGACGACGATCGGCGGCCGCTCGGTCCGCTGGCGGGTCACTCAGACGGATGACCGCCCGCCCGTGGCCGAGCCACAGGACGAGGACACGGTCATCGTCCGCGGCACCGACTGAACCAGCTCTGACCTGGGCTTCATCCCCCTTCCGAGCAGCCAGTCACAACCCGCGGAAAAAAAGTCCGCGCCCGATGTCGAGACGGCGTTCCCGGATCCGACGTGTTGGTGAGAAGCCACCACGAAGGACACGGAGCAGGGATCATGAACGACACGGGGACCACCGCACGGGCAGGCCGGCGGGAGTGGATCGGGCTGGCGGTGCTCGCGCTGCCGACGCTGCTGTTGTCGCTGGACATGAGCGTGCTGCACCTCGCCGTGCCGCACCTCGCCGCCGACCTGCGGCCCAGCGGCACGCAGCTGCTGTGGATCATCGACATCTACGGGTTCATGGTCGCCGGCTTCCTGGTCACCATGGGCACGCTCGGTGACCGGATCGGGCGGCGCAAGCTGCTGATGTACGGCGGCGCGGCGTTCGGGCTGGCGTCCATCCTCGCGGCGTTCTCCAGCAGCCCGGAGATGCTGATCGCGGCGCGGGCGGTGCTGGGCATCGCCGGTGCGACGCTCATGCCGTCGACCCTGGCGCTGATCAGCAACATGTTCACCGACGCGCGCCAGCGCGGGGTGGCGATCGCGGTGTGGATGAGCTGCTTCATGGGCGGCATGGTGATCGGCCCGCTGGTCGGTGGTCTGCTGTTGGAGGTCGGCTGGTGGGGTGCCGTCTTCCTGCTGGCCGTGCCCGTCATGGTGCTGCTGCTCGCCACCGCGCCCGCGCTGCTGCCGGAGTACCGCGACGAGCAGGCCGGCCGTCTGGACCTGGTCAGCGTCGTCCTCTCGCTCGGTACCGTGCTGCCGGTCGTGTTCGCGTTGAAGGAGTTCGCCAAGGACGGGCCGTCCGCGGTCACGCTGCTGGTGCTGGGCGCCGGTCTGGCCGTCGGTGTCGCGTTCGTGCGGCGGCAGCGGACGCTGGCCGACCCGATGCTGGACCTGAGCCTGTTCCGCAACCGGAAGTTCACGGCGGCCCTGAGCATCATGTCCGTCGGTGCGCTGATCATGGGTGGCGTGTTCCTGCTGGTCAGCCAGTACCTGCAGCTCGTCGCCGGGCTGTCGGCGGTCGAGGCGGGCGTGGTGCTGGTGCCGCAGGCGCTGGCCGTGGTCGCCGGGTCGCTGATCGCGCCGCGGCTGGCCCGCCGGATCCGGCCCGAGTTCGTGCTCGGCTTCGGGATGATCGTCGCCGCGGGCGGGTTCGTGCTGTTCACGCAGGCCGGGGTCGACGGGCTCCTGCCGGTCGTGCTCGGCATGTCGATCGCGTCGTTCGGCATGGGGCCGCAGGGCGTGCTGTGCACCGAGATGGTCATCGGGTCGGTGCCCGCCCGCCGGGCCGGGGCCGCGTCGGCCACGTCGGAGACGACCGGTGAGTTCGGCATCGCGATGGGTATCGCGCTGTTCGGCAGCATCGGCACCGCCGTCTACCGCGACGAGCTGACCCTGCCCACCGGGCTGACGGGGCCCGCCGCCGCCGAGGCCAGCGAGAGCCTGGCCGGTGCCACCACCGTGGCCGCCGGAATGGACGAGCAGGCGGCCGCCGGACTGCTCGAGTCGGCCCGCGAGGCGTTCACCAGCGGCCTGCACACGGTCGCCACGATCGGCGGCGTCGTCGTGGTGGTCTTCGCGGTGGTCGGCATGGTCGCACTGCGCAAGTCCGGCACCCCGGCCCCGGAGACCACCCCGGCCCCGACACCAGAACCCGCGCTGGTCGCCTAAAACCCCGCGAGTCGCGCGCCCCCGCACAACGAGTTTGGGGGGGTGTTGTGGGGGGGGGTGTGCGGAAACCCCCAAAAGGGGTGTGTGGGGGCGGGGCGCGGGGGGGTTGAT
>NZ_JBITMQ010000006.1:161341-296054 GCF_044466355.1 Actinophytocola sp. NPDC049390 | reverse complement strand
CGCCGCGCCGCCCCCGCCCTCTCGATGCGGTGCGGTGTCCCTCCCTCCCCCACCCCACACACCAAACAATCGCCCCCCCCCCCCCCCCCCCCGACTCGCGGGTTTACAGCCAGTTGCGGTTGGCGGCTTGTACGCCGGCCTGGAAGCGGGTGGTGGCGCCCAGCCGGTCGAGCAGGGCGGTGATGCGGCGGACCACCGTTCGGCGGGACAGTCGCAGCCGCCGGGCGATCGCCTCGTCGGTCAGCCCGGCGGCCATGAGCGTGATGATGGTGCGGTCCCGTTCGGAGAGCCGCACCGACGGCTCGGCCGCGGTCACCGGTACGCCGAGTGTCCACAGTGTCTCGAACAGGCCGCACAGCGCGTTCAGCAGACCGGACGTGTGCACGAGCAGTGAGCCCGCCACGCCCGAGCGCGCCGGTTCCGGCACCAGCAAACCGGTGTGGTCGTCGGCGATGAGGAGCTTCACCGGGAGGTCGGCGAGCACGCGGGCGTCCTCCCCGGCCTCGATCATGCGGGTCATGCTCGCGAACAGGTTCGTGTCGTCATACACCTCCTGGTGGTACAGGGTCAGGTAGGCGATGCCGTCCGCCATCCGCCTGGCCTGCAACGACTCCTGCGCCGCGAACCGGTCGGGCGTGCTGTGGTAAGGCGGGCGGTCGAGCCAGCGGATCCGTTCCCGCGCCCGCTCCTGCACGCGTTCGGTGAGCGCGAACAGCTCCGCGAGGTCGGTGACCGGTTCGACGTCGGCGGTGCGGCCGGCGGCCGGCCGTGCCGCCTGGTACAGCTCGTCCAGCTCGGCACCAGCGCGCCACAGCGCGGTCCTGCGAGCCTCCTCCGCGCGCAGCACCTCCGACATCACCCGCACCGGCGGTCTCGCCACCCACCCGTCGTCCGTGCGCGCGGCCGCGCCGAGGTCGGCCAGCTCCCCCAGCACCCGCACGGTGTCCGCGGCGGACAGCCCGGCCACCACCGCCAGTCTGTCCACATCGGACGGATGCTGGGCGGCGAGCGCACGGTACACGCGGCCCTGGTCGCGGTCGGGATCGAGCACGTCGAACACGGGCACCTCCGGCGTGACTCAGTTGCGCTATGTCGCAGGTGAGCCAGTGGACAGGTGTTGGCAATGATCGCATCACGCTGTCACGATCGGTGAGCAACGGAAATCCCAGACAGTTGGTTGATTGTTCACAGATCGACCGACCCTGCCTGTCGAAGGAGATCCCCATGCGCAGGATCGCACTCGTCACGGCGGCACTCGTGGCCACCGTGTTCACCGCACCGGTCGCCGCCGCCGACGTGCACGTCAAGGGCGAGCACGTGCTGCAGGTCGACTACCAGGTCCAGGAGACCGGCTACTGGTGCGGCCCGGCCGCCACCAGGATCGCGCTGTCCGCGCGCGGCGTGTACCGCAGCCAGGCCGACCTCGCCGCCGAGCTGGGCACGCACACCGGCGGCACGGACTGGATCGGCCAGGTCACCCGCGTGCTGTCGGGTTACGTCGGCTGGTACGAGACGAAGGAGATGCCGAACGACCCGCCCACCCAGGCACAGCGCGACCTGCTGTGGCGCGACATCGTGCTGGACATCGACAACGGCTACGCGATCGTCGCGAACATCGTCGCCCCGCCCGGCAACCAGCCGCCCGGCTACCCGCCCGACCAGACGATCTACCACTACTTCACGATCATCGGCTACAACGACGCGAACATGACCGTGTTGATCGCCGACCCGGCCTCGTTCAGCGGCAACCAGATCTACTGGCTCACGTTCGACCAGCTCGCGACGCTGATCCCGCCGAAGGGCTACAGCGCCTGACGGTCACGGCGCGTGGATCGGTGTGTTGGTGGGCCTGCGCGGCGTCCCGACCAGGAAGGCCAGCGCCAGCAGGCCCACCCCCAGGAACAGGTGCAGCCAGTTGTCGGCGGCGTTGACCGGCACGACGTCCGCGTCACCGTCCACTACCAGTCCGTACGCGAACAGCGCCAGATAGACCAGCCCACCGCCGACCAGGAAGACCCGGGCGCCGCGCGCGGTGGTCGCGAGCACCAGCCCGGCCACGCCGAACGCGATGTGCACCAGGTTGTGCAGAACGGACACCTGGAAAACACCGAACAACTCGGCGGTCGACTCGTGGCCCGCGAAGGCCAGCCCGTCGGTGGTCACCCCCGGCATGAAGCCGAGCACGCCGACCAGCAGGAACACCATCCCGGCGCCCGCCGACGCGAGCCTGCCCGGCTCGGGCCTGCCGAGCGGCGTCGTGGTCTCGCCCATCTCCTGCCGACGTGCCATGCGACCGGCCTACCCGGCACACGCGCGGCTAAACCGGGTGTCACCCCTCGTCGTCCCGGGTAGCCGGTAAGCCGTCAACCTGGGAAGGAGGGTGTCCGATGCCGGATCCGGGAAGCCGCGGTGACAGAGCCGGTGCGCAGGACGTGATCACCGTGCGGAGCAGCGCGTTCACCGACCACGAGCTGATGCCCGAGCGGTTCGCGCACGAGCAGGGCAACGTCTCGCCACCACTGCGGTGGGACGGGGTCCCGGAGGGCATGACCGAGCTGGCACTGCTGTGCGAGGACCCGGACGCGCCCGGCGGCCCGTTCGTGCACTGGCTCGTCACCGGCATCCAGCCGGACGTGACCTCGGCCGACGAGGGCGAACCACCGCCGACCGGGGCACAGGAGACCAACGGCTTCGGCGAACAGGGCTGGGGCGGTCCGCGGCCGCCGGTCGGCGACGACCCGCACCGGTACGTGTTCCGGGTCTACGCGTTCGACCACGCCGAGCGCGTGCCGGTCGACCTGCCCGCCGCCGACCTGCGTGCCGCGCTCGACCACCACGCGGCGGCGACGGGAACCCTCGTGGGCCTCTTCGGACGCTGACCGGGAGCACATCGATCGCCCGAGGGAGCGCCGGGCGATGATTGTCGCGTGCACATCGCGGCAGAGATAGTGGCGCTCGTCGTGGCGGTTCTCGTCGTCACGACCATCGCGCGCAGGCTGGACTGGTCGGCGCCCCTGTGCCTCATCGGCGTGGGCGTGGTCGCGTCCTACATCCCCGGCGTTCCCGAATACCACCTGTCGGCCGAACTGGTGCTGGTCGGCCTGCTGCCGCCGCTGCTGTACTCGGCGGCCATCCAGACCTCGCTGCTCGACTACCGGCGGCTGCGCGGCCCGATCGCGCTGCTGTCCGTCGGGCTCGTGGTCTTCACGGCGCTGGGCGTCGGGCTGGTCGCGTGGGCCGTGGTGCCCGGGCTGCCGCTGGCGGCGGGCATCGCGCTCGGCGCGGTCGTGGCACCGCCGGACGCGGTCGCGGCCAGCGCGGTGGCGCGCCGGGTCGGCATGCCGCGCAAGCTGGTCCGGCTGCTCGAGGGCGAAAGCCTGTTCAACGACGCGGCGGCGCTGGTCGCGCTGCGCACCGCGATCGCGGCCATCGCCGGGTCGGTCACGCTGTGGCAGGTCGGCCTCGACTTCGCGATCGCCGCGGTCGGCGGCGGGGTCGCCGGTCTGCTGGTCGGGATCGCGGCGTCGTACCTGCGCAACCGGCTGCAGGACCTCGAGACCGACACCGTGCTGTCGTTCGCGGTCCCGTTCATCGCCTACCTGCTGGCCGAGGTCGTGCACGGGTCCGGAGTGCTCGCGGTCGTGGTGAGCGGCATCATTCTCGGGCACAAGTCGCCGACCATCCTGTCCGGACAGGCCCGCCTGTCCAGCAAGCTCAACTGGCAGACCATCCAGTTCCTGCTGGAGAACACCGTCTTCCTGCTGATCGGGCTGCAGCTGCGGCAGATCGGCGAGGAGGTCGCCGACAGCGGCCTGTCGGGCGGCACCATCGCGGGCATCTGCGCGGCCGTGCTCGGCGCGACGATCCTCACCCGCGTGCTGTGGCTGCTCGGCATCGGCACCGTGAAACGCGTCCTGCGGAAGGTCCGGGGCAAGCACGGGCACGTGTGGCCGTGGGGGTACTCCGCGGTGATCGCGTGGGCCGGGATGCGCGGCGTGGTGACGCTGGCCGCGGCGTTCATCCTGCCCGCCGACACACCCGAGCGCGCGGTGCTCGTGCTGGCGGCGTTCGTGGTGGTGGCGGGCACGCTCGTGTTCCAGGGCATGACGCTGCCAGCCCTGGTCCGCCGGCTGCGGCTCACCCCGCCCGACCCGGCGGAGGACGCGCTGCAGGAGGCGGCCGTCCTCAACGACATGGGCAAGGCCGCCCTCGAACGGCTGGAGGAGATCCGGACGCCGGACGACCCGCCGGAGGTCATCGAACGGCTGCGGGCGCGGTTGCGTGACCGCACCGACTCGGCGTGGGAGCAGCTCGGCAGGCAGAGCACGCTGGTCGAGACCCCCAGCGACGCCTACCGCAGGCTGCGGGTCGAGCTGCTGAACACCGAGCGCGAGCAGGCGTTGAAGGCCCGCGACAGCGGCCAAGCCGACGACGTGGTGCTCCGGCGCATCCTGGAGCGGCTCGACATCGAGGAGTCGATGCTGGACCGCGAGGACGACGCGCGGGTGGAGTCCGACCGCGAGCTGGCCACCCCGGCCGCGACCGCGGGCTCGTGCAAGCACCTCGCCCACCCGTGGCGGGAGGTGCGCCCGAGCGCCACCGACGTCTGCACCGCGTGCGTGGCAGAGGGCACCACGTGGGTGCACCTGCGGATGTGCGTGAAGTGCGGGAACGTCGCGTGCTGCGACTCGTCACCGCGCAAGCACGCGGCCGAGCACTTCCACGACACGCGGCACCCGGTGATGCGCAGCTTCGAGCCCGGTGAGACGTGGCGGTGGTGCTACGTCGACAGTCAGCTCGGCTGACCGCCCTGGAACGGCGGCACGTCCGGGTCGTCGTCGGCCGGTGGCTCCGGGTCGGTCCACTCCTCGGCGTGCGTGGGGCCACGGCCCTTCAGCATGCCCTCGACCTCGGACTTCAGCTCGTCGTCCTGCCGGGGAGAGTGCTGGTCGCTTTCTCGTCGCATCGGAACCTCCTTCCCGCCGGTGGCCGTACCCGGATCCCGGTGTGGACAAACGGCGGGCGTGCGCGACGATGGGCATACGAGGAGGAACCGATGAGAGACGACATCGACACCGAGTCCGACCTGCTGGAGCCGGCGGACACACTCATCGACCGTGGCGTGAACGACGTGCTCGACGAGGGGTACTCCCCCGCAGAGAAGCCGTCCGGGTTCTCCACGGAGCACGAGGCCCTGGAGGCTCGGCTGTCCCGCGAGCTGCCGGAGGTGGCGGGCGACGACGGCGACGGCATCGGCGACACCACGGACACCGACGGTGAACCCTACGACGACGAGGTCGGCGTCGAACGGTCCGGCCGGCTGGTCGCCGACGACGAGGGCGTCGACCCGGACATCGACTCGTACCTGTACGCCCGGGACGTCGGCATCGACGGCGCGGCGGCCTCATCCGAGGAAGCCGCGATCCACGTGGTGCGCGACGAGGAGTAGCCCGACCGCGCGGGGCCGGGGGGCGGGGCTATGCCGCCCGTGCTTTTTCGTGCTCCTCGGGTAGTGGGGCCAGTAACGGGCCCGCCTGCGCCAGCGTCTCCCCGGCCGCCCGGAGCCGCTCCGCGATCCGGTCGCGTTGAGCACGCAACCGCCGCACCTGCTCCGTGGCCTCCCGCACCAGCCGTTCCGCCTCGGCGGTCGCCGTCGCCCGCTGCTCGGCCAGCGCGCGCATCTCCTCCTCGCGGCGGGCCTTCATGGCCAGCTCGAAGTCGGTCTGGATCTGTTCCCGCAGCGACGCGGCCTGCTCGTCCAGCTCGCGGCGACGCCGTTCCGCGTCCCGCGCCTGCTGTTCGAGCCGGGTCACGAGGTCGCGGTGTTCGGTGTCCAGTTCGCGGCGCCGCCGGTCCGCCTGCTCGACCAGGTACTCGACGCGCCGGTGCAGGCGGGCCGCGGCCTCCTCGGCGCTCATGCGGGTCTGTTCCGCGGTCGCGCGGGCGCGGGTGACGATCTCGTCGGCCTCGGCGTGCGCGAGTTCCACCATGCGCCGCAGGCGATCGGTGAGCGCCGCCGGGTCGGCCGGGTTGCGGGCGGCACGGTCGAGTTTCTCGGTCAGTGCCTGGATTTCCGCGCGGGCGGCCTCGAGTCGCGCTGCCAGCGCGTCGGCTCGCCGGGTGGCGGCGTCCCGGTCGACCGCGAGGAGCCGCAGTTCCTCCTCGACGCGTTCGACATAGGCCGCCACCTGGCGACGATCACATCCACGCCACACCACGTCGAAGTCAGTGTGCAGCGGCACCAACTCGTCACGGGTGTCCAGGGCCGACACGTGCGCTCACCGTCCTTTCGCAGTCCGTTCTACTGGTACTACGAACGTGCGCCGTCTTCGGTTCCCGGGAACGGTCAGATCCCGCCGACCACGACCTTCCACGGGCGCAGGTAACGGTTCCTGGTCACGTCCAGTCGCGTGTACGGGTCGTCCGCGACGAGTTTTTCCGCTGCCGCAACGTCTTCCGCGTTCAGCAGGATCGCGCCGCCCGAGCCGTCCTCGTACGGACCGGCGGCCACGAGCGCGCCGTCGGCGTGCAACTCGTTCAGGTAGGCAACGTGATCGTCGCGACGCTGGGCACGCAGGTCCGTCTCGTTGTAGCCGTAGGTCAGCAGGAACAGAGCCACCGGTTTCTCCTTCTACAGTGCGTACACCCGCCGGGCGGTCCCGGCGAAGATCGCGGCCTGGTCGGCCGCGGGCAGGTGGGCCAGCGCGTCGCGCCACGCGGCGACGAGCGGGGGCATCGACGTCCACAGCTTCTCGACGGGGAAGTTCGTGCCGAACATCGCGCGGTCCGCGCCGAACCAGCCGAGCGTCTCGGCGGCCACGAACGCGACGAGGTCCGGGTCCAGTGACCGGGTGAACGTGCCCTGCCCGGTCAGCTTCACGACGACGTTCGGCAGCTGCGCCAACCGGGCCATGCCGTCGCGCCACTCCCGCACGGTCTCGTCGGCGCGGTCGGTGAGCATGCCCGCGTGCACGAGCACGAACGTCACGTCCGGGATCGCGGCGACGAGGTCCGCCGCGTCGGCCATCTGCCCGGGGAACACCTGCAGCTCGAACACCCAGCCGAGTTCCTCCAGCGCGGCGATGTTGCGGCGCAGCACCGGGTCCTTCATGCGGTCCGGCGCGGACGCGTACCGGAACTCCTCGTTCTCGTGCCAGTGCAGTTGCAGCCGGGTGCCGCGCACGACGGGCAGCTCCGCCTGCTTCCTGAGCACGTCGACGGCGTCCGGGCGGAACAGGTCCGCTGACCCGACCACCGCGGTCGGCCAGCCGGTCGCCTCGTTCAGCTCCGCGAGCCACCGGACCTCGGCGAGCACCTGGTCGAGCGGCCAGTTGGCCTGCACGTACACGGACTGGCCGATGCCCGCCGAGGTGGCGTCGGCGATGTACTCGTCGATCAGGTAGTCGCGCCTGATCGGCTCGTACGGGCCGAAGATCCGCGGCACCATCGGCCCGGACAGCCACGGCATGTCCTTCGTGCGCCAGACGTGGTGGTGCGCGTCGACTATGTCCATGCGTTCTCTCCTTCGAGAAGCCGCTCGTACGCGGACGGGAGGTCGTCGACGCCCGCGAGGACGTCGAGGTCCCCGAGCACCGCGGCCATGCCCCTGGTGAGCGGCCGGTACGCGGGGTCACGGGCCAGCGGCGACCACCACACGAGCCGGTGGGACAGCAGCGCGAGCCGTCGCACCGCGCGGACGAACGGCTCGCAGTCGCCGCGTTCCAGCCCGTCGGAGGCCACGAGGACCAGCGCGCCGCGGGCCATCCGCAGGTGCCGGGGGTTGGCGAGGAACGCCAGCAGCGACGGGCCGATCCGGGTGCCGCCGTCCGCGTCGCGCACGGCCTCGGCCAGCGCGGCGGACACGTCCCGGGCCCGCAGCGCCGGGGTGACGTGGGTGAGCCGCGTGCCGAACGTGAAGACCTCGGCCCGGTCGCAGGAGGACACCACCGCGAGCGCGAACCGCAGGTAGGCCACGCTGTACCGCTTCATCGACCCGGACACGTCGATCAGCACCAGCACGGGCCGCTGCCGCGTGGGGTGCCTGCGCCACCGCAGTCGCACGATCTCACCGCCGGTGCGCCACGCGTCCCGGTGCACGCGCCGCACGTCGAGCCGGTCGCCTCGCCGGGCGGCCACGCGGCGCCGCGACCGGATCCTCGGCACGGCCGCGGGGAGCGCCGCCCGCACCCTGGCCAGCACCGCGTCGTCGTCGGTCGCGAACCGCGCCCGGCGCTCCACGTCGGCCCAGCCGGCTTCGGTGCCCTCGCCCTCGCGGGCGGCCTTCTCGGGCGGGACGTCGTCGGCCGCGCCGCCGTCCCGGTCCTCCTCGCCGGGCGCCTCGACCTCGGGGACGGCCAGGGCCCCGGCGCCGAACCACCGGGCGAACACGGGGTCGAAGGCCTCGGTGTCGGTGACGGAACCGGTGAGCGTGGCGTGCGCGATCCAATACAGGTGACCCGGGTCGCGGGGTGGCAGGGCAGCGAGGGCGCGCAGGAAGTCCCGTTGCTTGGGTACGGGCACCGACAAGCCCGCTTCCCGCAGGTCATACAGGAAGCCGCGGACGTGCTCCTGTGCCGTCGGTGCCGATGGTTCACCCGCAAGCTCGTTCACGGCGCGATCAGCTCGTCGAGGTGCTCGTGGACGAGGGCGGTGTCCGCCTCGTCCTTGACCAGCAGCCCGAGCGCCCGGCGCAACGCGACCGGCCACGGGTTCCCGTCTGCCAACAGCGTCACCGCGCCGCGCGCCCACTCGACCGACTCCGCGATACCGGGCCGTTTCAGCAGGTCGAGGCGGCGGACGCCGGACACCGCGCGCACCAGCGAGTCGGCGGCGTCGTCCTCGATCGACGGCACGTGGGCCCGCACGATCTCCCGCTCACGCTCGGGTTCGGGGAACGGGATCCAGTGGTACAGGCAGCGCCGCTTGAGCGCGTCGTGCAGCTCCCGGGTGCGGTTGGAGGTGAGCACGACGACCGGCGGTGACACCGCCTCGACCGTGCCCAGCTCGGGGATCGTGATCCGGAAGTCGGCGAGGAACTCCAGCAGGAACGCCTCGAACTCGCTGTCCGCCCGGTCGATCTCGTCGACGAGCAGCACCGACGGCGTCCGCAGCGCCCGCAGCAGCGGCCTGGCCAGCAGGAACTCCTCGGCGTACATGTCGTCGACGGGGTTGTCGACGGTGCCGCCGCGCATCGCGAGCAGTTGCCGTGGGTAGTTCCACTCGTACAGGGCCTGCCCGGCGTCGAGCCCCTCGTAGCACTGGAGACGCACCGGTTCGCGGTCCAGCACCCGTGCGAGAACGGCCGCGACCTCGGTCTTGCCGACGCCCGGCTCGCCCTCCAGCAGCAGCGGCCGCCCGAGGGTCAGCGCCAGGTAGACGGCCGTGAGGAGGCCGTCGTCGGCGAAGTACCGCTCCTCGCGCAGCCGCGCCGCGAGCGTGGCCTCATCCATCGGCACGCAGCGCGTCCAGACCGCGCAGGACCCGCTCGGGGGTGAACGGCATGTGGTCGAGCCGCACGCCGCACGCGTCGAAGACGGCGTTGGCGATGGCCGGGATGGGGGCGTTGGCAGTCATCTCACCGATGCCCTTCGCCCCGTACGGGCCGTTGGGGGCCGGCCGTTCCAGCAGCACGCTGACCTGCTCGGGGATGTCACCCGCGGCGGGCATCAGGTACTCGCTGAAGTCGGCCGGGCCGTGGTCGCGGACCGGGTAGTACGGCTCGGTGGCCTCGAACAACGCGTGCGACATGCCCATCCACGCGCCGCCCTCGACCTGCTGCGTCGCCATGGCCGGGTGCAGCGCGCGGCCGATCTCGTAGACGCTGTACATGCGGAGCACCTCGACGACGCCGGTCTCGTCGTCCACCTCGACCTCGGCGACCGTGCACGCGTGTGCCTGGCAGGAGTCGGGGTCCATCTCCCCGGTCTCCGGCACGACCTCGCTCTTCTCCTTCATGAACACGCCGCGACCGGAGATCGTGCGGCCGTGCGTGAAGTGCGCCGCCATCGCCAGGTCGGTGATGTGGATGCGTTTCGACTCAGCGCCCCTGACCTGGATGTAGCCGGTGCCGTCGGTCTCCAGGTCGGCCGCGTCGACCTCCAGCTCCTCGGCGGCCACGTCCAGCATGACCGCGCGGGCCTCGGTCGCGGCCATGATCACCGCGTTGCCGACGCGGTGCGTGCCGCGGCTCGCGAACGTGCCCATGCAGTGCGGGCCGGTGTCGGTGTCGGCGGTGTCGACGAGCACGTTCTCGAACGGCAGCCCGAGCGTCTCGGCCGCGCACTGGGCGACGACGGTCCGCAGGCCCTGCCCGAGGTCCACCGACGACAGCGAGATCACGAACGTGCCGGTGGTGGTGGCGTGGATGAGCGCCTGTGACGGGTCGCCGCCGAGGTTCATCCCCGTCGGGTAGTTGACCGCCGCGTACCCGCGGCCACGCAGCTTCGTCATCGTCCCTCCACAGAGGACATGCGGCGGTACTCGTCCGGCAGCTCGTGGCCCACCAGCTCGGCCGCCTTCTGCATCACCTCGATCAGCGCGGTGCCCTCGGCGACCTTGCGGTGCGCCTTCATGTCGCCGTCGCGGTAGGCGTTCTTCAGCCGCAGTCGCAACGGGTCCATGTCCAGTTCCCTGGCGATCCGGTCCATCTGGGACTCCAGCGCGAAGTCGGCGATGGTCACGCCGAAGCCGCGCATGGCGCTGGACGGGGTGCGGTTGGTGAACACGCAGTGGCAGTCGATCCGCACGTTCGGGATCGTGTACGGGCCGGGGAAGTGCGCGGCCGCCTTCGTCGTGCCGTACGGGGTGTGGCGCGAGTAGGCGCCCGCGTCGATGTAGGCGGTGACCTGGCGCGCGACGATCCGGCCGTCGTTCGTCACGCCGTCGCGGATGTAGATCCGTTCGGCCGCGCGCGGCGAGGACACCTGCATCTCCTCGTGGCGGCCGTAGACGAACTTCACCGGCCGCCCGGTGGTCATCGCGGCCACGCACGCCACGGGCTCGACCACGACGTCGACCTTGCCGCCGAACCCACCGCCGACGGTGCCGCCGACGATCCGCAGCTTGTTGAAGTCGCTGTCGAGGATCAGCGCGGTGTTGTCGAGCGTGAAGAAGCAGGCCTGCGTGTCGGAGTGGATGCGCAGCCGCCCGTCCGGCTGCGGCACGACCGTGCAGCCGGTGGTCTCGACCGGCGCCTGCTCGATCGGCGAGGACTGGTAGCGCCACTCGAAGACGTGGTCGGCCTCGGCGAACCCCTTCTCCACGTCACCGAAGCGGACGCGCCTGCAGTGGTGCCCTTCGTAGGTGAAGTAGTTGTTGCCGTGGTACTCGTTGACGATCGGCGCGCCCTCGGCCAGTGCCTCCTCCACGTCGAGCACGGGCGGCAGGTCCTCGTAGTCGACGCGGACGGCGGCGGCGCCCGCGAGCGCGGCGGCCTCGGTCTCCGCGACGACCGCGACGATCGGCTCGCCAAGGTACCGCACCTTGTCCACGGCGAGGATCGGCTCGTCGTCGGGCTCGACGTTGATCAGCTTCAGCGGCGTGTACAGGTTGTTCGGGATGTCGGCGCCGGTGAGGACGGCCACCACGCCCGGCACCGCGAGCGCGGCGGACGAGTCGACACCCGCGAGCCGGGCGTGGTGGCGAGCTGACCTGTGCATCTTCAGATGCAGCAGGCCGTCGGGGCGGACGTCCTCGAAGAACTCGGTGCGTCCGGTGACGTGGCCGAGGGCGTCCGAGCGGGTCACGACCGAACCGATGACGGTGAAGTCGTCGCCGTCATGGTCCGACCCGAAGTAGCCGTGGTCGATGGGACTCCGGCGGTAGTTCACGCGGTCCTCCGGCGGCTCGCTGCGTCGAGGATCGCGTTGACGATCGGTTCGTAGCCGGTGCAGCGGCACACGTTGCCGCTGATCGCCTCGACCACCTCCGCCCGCGTCGGCTCGGGGTTCTCGGCGAGCAGCGCCTCGGCGGTCATGATCATCCCGGCGGTGCAGAACCCGCACTGCGTGGCGAAGTCGTCGAGGAACGCCTGCTGCACCTCGTCGAGGTCACCGGTCGGCGCGACGCCTTCGAGCGTGCGGACGGCGGCGCCGTCGACGGTCTCCACCGGCACCAGACAGGACGGCACGGGCTTCTCGTCGACCAGCACTGTGCAGGAACCGCACGCGCCCTGCGCACAGCCACGTTTCGCCGCGGTGAGGCCGAGCGCGTCCCGCAGCGCGCCCAGCAGCGTGGTGCCGGGACGGGCCAGGAACTCCTCCTCGCGGTCGTTGACGCGGAGGGTGACGATTCTCGAGGGCATCAGTCTTCCTCCAGCAGGGCGCGGCGGACGTGGACGGGCAGGACGCGGGCGCGGTACCACGCGGAGGCGTAGGCGTCGTCGAACGGCGCGGTGCCCTCGTGGGCGACCTGCGCGGCGGCCTCGGCGCCCTCGTCCAGCAGCTTGCCGATGAGCGCCTGTTCGGCGGCGAGGGCGCGGACCGGCGTCGGCGCGACCCCGCCGAGCGCGATCCTGGCGTGCGTGACGAGGCCGTCGGCGATCTCCAGCGCGGCGGCCACGGTGACGATCGACGCCGAGTTGTGCTTCCGCCGCATGGCTTTCCGGTACCGCCAGACCTTCGGCAGCGCGAAGCGGACGGCGGTGACGACCTCGTTGGCCGCGACCGGGTCACCGACGGCGGCGCTGCGGGTCCCGGCGGTGCTGAGGACGTCGAGCCGGGCGTCGAGCGCGAGGAGCGCCACGGCCAGGTCCCCGTGCGGCTGCGCGGCGAAGAGGTTGCCGCCGACGGTGGCGAGGTTGCGCACCGGCGGCGAGGCGATCGACCGGACCACGGGCCGGAGGAACGTCAGGTCGGCGAGCCGGGCCAGCGTCACGGCGGCCCCGACCTCCGCGGTGTCACCGGTGACGTGGAGGCCGTCGAGCCCGGCGCCGCGCAGGGAGATCAGGCTGTCGACCGGCACGGCGCCGGTGTTGACGCGGGGCATCACGAGCGTGCCGCCACCGAGCAGCCAGCCCCCGTGGTCGAGCAGCTCGGCCGCCTCCCCCGCCGAGGACGGCAGATGAACCTTCGCCAGCACAGCACCTCCCCATCGAGCCGATTATCGATAATTGATAATCTGCGTGAGACGGTACGGTTGGCCCGCGAGACCCGTCAAGCCCCTGAGGACCCGATGACCGACACGAAGCCGCTCCCCCGGGCGACGCTGGGCAGGCAGATCCGCGACGCGCTCGTGCGCCGCATCGTGTCTGGCGAGCTGGAACCAGGCGAACGGCTGGTGGAGACGCGGATCGCGGAGGACTACGGCACGAGCCAGGCCCCCGTCCGCGAGGCACTGCGCGAACTGGAAGCGATCGGCATGGTCGAGACCAGGCCGCGCCGGGGCACGTTCGTGCGGCACTTCATCCAGCAGACGCTCAAGGAGAGCTACGTCGTGCGTGCCGCACTGGAGGAGGCGGCGACCCGGCTGGCGCTACCGGCGGGCACCGTGCCGTTCGGGGCACTGCACGCGGACGTGGCGGCCATGCGCACGGCCGCGGCGCGCGGCGACGTGCAGGCGGTCGGGTCGGCGAGCGTGTCGTTCCACCGGCACGTGATCGACGCCGCGGGGAACGAGCTGTTGAAGGGCGCGTGGGAGGCGCTGCAGATCGAGGCCCGCACGGCGGTCACCCTGCTGGCGGTCGAACCCGACCTGTCCGAGGTCGTGGCGGAACACGCGGAGCTGTTGGCGGTCCTGGAGTCGGGCGACCTGGCGGCCGCGTGCCGGCTGACGCGCGACCACCAGTGGCACTACGCGGACCTCCCCCACGACGCGCACGGACGGGCCCGCTGACCGCGGCGGTGCCCCGTCACCGGTTCGAACTCCTTTGACGAACGCGGTCGCGGATGGTGAGGTGACCACCCGTGATCGCAAGGGCCGCACACCACGCTGATCTCGAACCTGTTGTGCCGGGCGACGTCCTGGTGTCGGTGTCGCTCAGCCCGTACGGCGACCTCGTCGCGCTCTGGGCGGCTCCCGAGAGCGTCAACGCGCTCGGCTCACGGCGCCCCGTCACCGTCCGGATCACCACACACGGCGTGCTGCTCCTCGAACTGACCGCCGTCGACGCGGCCCTCGCCACAGCGCACCTGATGCCCGGCGACACAGTCCTCGCGATCGCGGCGCGGAACGCCGGCGAGCACAACGCGATCCACTACGACGCCGACGGTTCGATCGTCGCCACGGCCCCGCTCGGGGACGCCATCGAGCACGTCGCGACCACCCGCGCGGGCGACGTGTGGGTCGGCTACTCCGACCAGGGCGCACCGGCCGGGCTGAGGCGTTTCGGCAAGGACCTGCGGCCCGCGTGGGCCTACGACTCCTTCGTCCTCCACTGCTACGCGCTCAACGTCACCGACCACGCCGTCTGGACGTGCTATCACACGGACTTCCCCGTGGTGCGCATCGAGAACGACCGGGCAACCACGTGGCGGAACCCGGTCAGGGGTGTCCGCGCGCTGGCCGTCGCCGGGAAGCGGGTCGGGCTGTTCGGCGGGTACGACGCCCGCGACCGCCTCGTGCTGGGGACGCTGGACGACGGTGAGTTCCACCCCGAGTGCGAGCACCACCTGACGCTGCCCGACGGCGGTCCGCTGCCGCCCGCCGCGACGGTCCTCGGGCGCGGCAACGAGCTGCACGTGGTCACCGACGACGCCTGGTACCGGCTGGACATCGCGTGACGACGTGCCGGGTTGCTCCCCTCGGAGGTTGACACCCGGAGTAGAGACGTCCCGCGGATACCCGCCGTACGAGTGATGCACGTGCAGATGCCTTCTGCAAATTGCATGTGCAGCGTAGAATCACATTCCGTGACTGATACCGTGAAACATGTCACCGAGGGCCGCGATCCCACGCCGGTGCTGCGGCAGGCGGTGCAGAGTGCGCAACGGAAGCTGTTGCTCGGCAGTCGCGACCTCGCGGACGTCAACGAGGCCCTGGCCGGGCTGTTCGCCGAGATGGCACCGTGCTACGACCAGCTGGCCGCCACCGCGCACGCGTCGCCCGACGGGGCGGTGGCCGCTGTCCTCGCCGCGCTGCGGGGCGCGTTCGGGCACGCCGCACGTGGCCTGCCCGAACCGGCTGTCAACTGCGTGATCACGGCGGCCACCGTGGCGATCCGGCTCGCCGACGACGTGGCTCTGGACCGGGAGTACGTGGACTCCGGTCGCTGGCGCTGAGGCCGTCCACCCCGATCACGGCGAAGGAGCCCCGGTGCTGGAGCACCCGACGGGCTCCAGCACCGGGGTGGGGACCGGCCGGCACCGGTCCCCGGACTGTCACACGGTCAGCGGGGCCCGCAGGGCCGCGGCCACCGCGACCAGCTGCGCACGGACCTCCGTGTCCGGGACCGTGTTCGCCACCCTGGTGAAGCGGTCCAGCGCCTGCACGGCCTGCTGGTCGTGGCCCGCCTTCGCCAGGTGCTCGGCGGTGGCCAGGTGGACGTACAGCTGCAGGTAGCTCGCCATCCCCACCTTCCCGTCCGCTCGGTACCCGACCAGCAGGTCAGCCGCCGTGTCCCACGTGACCGTCACCGTGAACGGGACCTTCACCTCCGCCTCGTTGCCTGCCTCGTCCGTGGCCACCACGCGCAGTTCGTGCGCGCCGGCCACCGGTGCGACGTCCAACGGGGTCTGGACTCGCTTGCCGTCCAGCTCCACGAGCACCGACGCGACACCCGACGCCGGGTCGGCCGCGGCCGCGTCCAGCGACAACGCCGTGCCCACGTCGTACTCGCCCTTGGCGTCCACGCCGGTGACCGTGACCGCCGGGGCGGTGCTGTCGACCAACGCCGTCGCCGGGACCTCCTCCGAGACGTTGCCCGCGGCGTCCGTCGCGCGGAACCGCAGTGCGTGGTTGCCGTCCTCCGCCAGCACCACCGGCGCCGTGTACGGGGTCCACTCACCGTCGCCCACCCGGTAGGACACGGTGACCTCGCCCGCCCGGTCGTCGGTGGCCGTCGCCGTCACCGTCGCCGAGCCCCGGTGCCAGCCGTTCTGACCGTCCGGGTCGGACACCTCGACCGTCACCGCCGGTGCGATGCGGTCCGGGGTGCCGACGCGGAAGTAGTCGAACCCGATCGTGGCCGGGGCGGTCTGCTCCGGGCCGATCGCCATCAGGCCAACCGTGGTCAGCTCGGCGTCGTTGGTCACCGGGTTGCCCAGCGACGTCCAGTTGACGCCGCCGTCGCTGATCTCCGCCGCGTACGTGTTGCCCGTCCTGGTCAGCCGGAGGAAGTACCAGCCGCTCTCGGACGAGTCCGCGATGTCGATGTTGCGGTTGCCGCCGTTGCCGAACTGGGCGTCCTTCTCCGACACCAGCTCCGCGTGCAGGTTGAGCGGGGTGCCGCTCGTGTTCTGCGCGACCACGTCGAACTTCACGTAGTTGTCGTCGTCGCCGTACACGATCAGGCCCGCCAGCTGCCAACGGTGCAGCATCGTCGGCGTCACCTTCGTCTCCACGACCCAGTCACCGGCCGGGACCTTCTGGAGGACGAAGTTGCGCGGCCCTTCGTTCGCCGTGCCGTTGATGTCGCCGGGCTGGGTCTGGATCTTCAGCTGACCACCGGTCACCGACAGGTGTGCGGAGTCGTAGCGCACCACGTTCCGCCACCGGCACCCGTCGATCGCGGTGCCGTCGAACTCGTCGGCGGCCTCGCGTTCGCCCGTGTCCTCGGTGTCCGGGGTGATCGTGAAGTGGTCGAACACGGCGTCGACGCTGTGGGCCGCGGTGTCGCCCGCCGCCACCAGGCCGATCGTCGCGTTCTCCAGGACGGCCGCCGAGCCCGCCAGCGCCGTCCAGTTCTCGCCGTCGGCCGAGTACGCCGCGGTGAGCCTGGTGCCGTCGCTGGTCAGCCGCAGGTGCGCGGTCGACGGGAAGTCCGCGGGCAGCGTGACGTTGGCGTGCCAGGTCCGGGACCCGTCCGCCTCCGTCTGGAACTCCAGCAGCCTGCCGCCGGAGTTGTTGCGGGTGAACGCCAGCTTCACGTAGTCGTCGTCGCTGCCGTGCACCAGCATCCCGGCGTGCTGCCACTCACGGGTGTGCTCGATCGACACCGTGGTCGACGCGGT
This sequence comes from Actinophytocola sp. NPDC049390, assembly GCF_044466355.1. Classification (NCBI taxonomy): domain Bacteria; kingdom Bacillati; phylum Actinomycetota; class Actinomycetes; order Pseudonocardiales; family Pseudonocardiaceae; genus Actinophytocola; species Actinophytocola sp. NPDC049390. The sequence continues at coordinate 278,949 of NZ_JBITMQ010000006.1, read as the reverse complement.
CCACTCGCCCGGCCGCACCGCCTGGCCGACGTAGCTGATCGGCCCCTCGGCCGCCTCGTTGATGTCGCCGTTCGTCACCGGCAGCACCAGCTTGCCGTCCGCGAGCCGGACCGGCAGGTCCTGTCCGTTGCGGACAGTCGACCAGCGGGTGCGGTTGAGCGAGTCACCGTCGAAGGCGTCCGTGCCCCGCACCAGGCAGGTCGGGCCCGGCTCGGGCTCCGGGCCGGTGCCCGGCGTCCACACCTCGTCGGAAAGCGTCCAGCCGGTGAACTCGACCTCGCTGGTGGCGCCCGCGTTGTGCGCGGTCACCGCGAGCCCGACGTCCTGCACCGAACCCGCGCCCGACAACGTCACCGGATCGCCGACGGCGGTGAAGTTCTCACCGTCCTTGCTCCAGTAGGCCGTGTACGAGTCGCCGTCACGCACCAGCCGCACCCACGCCGGGTACGACGTGGAGCTCGCGCCGGTGCTCGCGTCGAGCTGACCGTTGCCGTCGGTGTCGCGCAGCCACTCGAACCCGCCGGACGGCCGCATCGCCAGCATCGCGTAGCCCGGCGACCTCCCGGGTTGCGTGACGTCGTTGCGGACGATGATCCCGGCCTTCGCCGAGCCCGCCGAGTTGCCCTGCCGCTCGATCTTCACCGTGGCGGTCCACTCGGTGCCCGCCTTGCCCGGCAGGTACACCGAGCCGTACTCGTCGGTGCCCTGCCACATGTTCGCGCCACCGGCGTCGACGATCCACGTGTCGGTGTCCGGCCGGTCGAACGTGGCGGTGACGTTGCTGTACGTCTGCCAGTCACCGTAGAGGTCACCGACCTCCACCTGGACGATCCGGGACGTCGTCGACGCGCCCTTGTCGTTGGTGGCGACCGCCGTCAGCCGGTACCGCGCCTCGTTGGCCGCGTTCCAGGTGACCTCGTAGGGCGCCGAGGAGTCCACGCCGATCGACTGCCCGTCCACGAAGAACTCGACCTTCGTGATCGTGTTCTCCGCGTCCGTGGCCGACGCGCGCACCGGGATCGCGCCCGGCTCCAGGTCGGCCTCTGCGGTCGGCGCGGTCACGGCGACCTTCGGCTTCGACGTCGGCGACGAACCCTTGCCGTCGGCCTCGACGAAGTTGACCCGCCGCTCCCCCGCACCGGGGAACACCGCGTACAGCACGAACGACTCGCCAGGGTCGGTCACCGCCACCGGAACGTCCACATAGGACGTCGGGCCGGTCGCCGGCACCTGCGCGGTGCCGAGCAGTGGGCCGTCCGGCGCGTCGCGGCGCAGCTCGACCGCGCCGGCCGCGTTCGCCGACGCACGGACCACCAGCGCGTCCACGTTGCGCAGGTTCACCGGGTCATACGCCGCCCACGCGCCGTTCTGGCCGGTGACCGCGTCGCCGTGGCCCTCGATGTCCCGCGACGGGCCGACCGTCACGCGTTCGGACCGGTCGAAGAACTCCGCCTCCCGCTGTTTCGGGAACAGCAGCGTGGTGTCCGACCCGGTGAGCGCGGGGATCTCGCCCGCACCGCCGGAGTCGGTGTAGCGGCCGTCGATCGCGTAGAAGACGTTCATGCCCTCGCCGTGACCACCGCCGAGCGACGTCACCACCGAACCGGTTCTGCCGTGCAGCGGCTCGCCGGGGTGCGCGTGCTCGTCGTGGCCGAGCCCGGGCTGGATCACCACGTCCGCGTCGTCGATCGTGGCGTCCTCGGCGTCGGAGACGTCCAGCTCCCAGCTGATCTCGTCACCGAAGTCGAAGAACGACCCGGTCGGCGGCAGGTTGAAGTTCACCTCCGGTCTCGTGTTGCCGACCGTGATCGGCACCGTCGTGGTGCCGGTCTTGCCGTGCGGGTCGGTCACCGTGAGCCGTGCGTTGTAGACGCCGTTCTCGTTGTAGGTGAACGACGGCGTGGCGTCGGTCGAGTCGGTCGTGCCGTCACCGGTGAAGTCCCACGCGTACGTGAGCGCCTCGTTCTCCGGGTCCGTGCTGGACTCGCCGTCGAACGTCACGGCCAGCGGTGCGTGCCCGGAGTCCGGCGTCGCGGTCGCCTTCGCCGCCGGGGAACGGGAACCGGACACGTAGTCCACCCGGTACAGCCCCGAGTTCGGGTTGTCGCGGCCGAACCCGCCGCCCCAGTCGAGCACGTACATCGAGCCGTCCGCCCCGAACTTCGAGTCGATCGGCGCGAGGAACTGCGTCTGCGGCAGGAACGGGTTGACCTTCTCGATCCCCGTGCCCGCCTCGTTCGGGATGATCGAGTACATCTTGTTCCGCGACCACTCGTAGAAGAACGCCTTGCCGTCGTACGAGGACGGGAACTTGGTGTCCGACTGCAGGTCCGGGTCGTAGTCGTAGAACGGGCCACCCATCGGCGCGAGCCCGCCGCCCGCCGGGATGACCTCCGGCACCGACGACCGCTGGTAGCCGTACCACAGCTGCGCGGGCTTCGCGGGCGGCAGGTTCACCAGGCCCGTGTTGCGGATCGAGTCGTTGACCGGGTTGGCGCAGTCGAAGAACGCGCCGACGGTCACCGGGTTGGTGCGGTAGTCGACGTCCCGGAACGGCTCGTTGTTCCCCATGCACAGCGGCCAGCCGTAGAAACCGGGCTCGGAGATGAGGTTCCACTCCACGATGCCCGCGGGGCCGCGGGTCGCGAGGTTGTCGCTGCCGTTGTCGGGTGCGTAGTCGGCGACGCCGAGCGCGCCGGTCTTCGGGTCGATCGCGAACCGGAACGGGTTGCGGAAGCCCATCGCGTAGATCTCCGGACGGGTCTTCTCCGTGCCAGGCGGGAACATGTTGCCCGCGGGGATGGTGTACGTGCCGTCCGCTTCCGGCTTGATCCGCAGCACCTTGCCTCGCAGGTCGTTGGTGTTGGCGGAGGTGGCGCGCGCGTCGTGGAACGTGCCGTCCCGCTCCGACAGTGGCGCGTAGCCGCCGGACGGCTCGGAGTGCGGGTTCACGTCGTCGCCGACACCCAGGTACAGCGTGCCGTCCGGACCGAAGTCGAGACCGCCGCCGGTGTGGCCCGGCTCGTCGGGCAGGCGCCGCGCGGGCACCTCCAGCACGACCTTCTCCGACGCCGGGTCGATCTGCGAGCCTTCGCCGACCGTGAAGCGGGACAACCGGTTGACGAAGTTGTCCGGGTTCGTGTCGTCGTCGCTCGCCGGTGAGTAGTAGACGTACAGCCAGCCGTTGTCGGCGAAGTTCGGGTCGAGTGTGATGCCGAGCAGGCCGTCCTCACCGCCGGAGTACACCGGGATGGTGATCGCGGTCGACGTGGTCCGCGCGGCCGGGTCGTACACGCGGATCTGGCCGCGGACCAACTCGGTGAAGAAGACGCGGCCGTCCGGTGCGACGTCGATCGCGTACGGCGCACTGGTGTTCTGGTCCAGTGGCACGCGTTCGAACTGGTCCCACACGGTGCCGCCGCAGTCACCCGCCTCCAGGCCTGCCGCCCACTTCACGCCGCCCAGGATGTGTTGCACCAGCCCGGTTTCCTGCGTGTAGTGCGCGCCGAAGTGGCCCATGCCGGTCATCCACGCACGGCCGCCGTCGTACGGCTTGCACCACGAGATCGGGTGGTCGTAGCCCATGCCGTTGGAGCCGGGGTCGTAGGTCGACTCGTCCATCGTGGCCAGCACGTGGGCCTCACCGCGGACGTTGGCCGAGAAGTTGTACCACTCGTCCGCGCGTTCCCAGCGCTGCGGCAGGTGCTTGGTCGACGGGTGGGTGCGGTCCTCGACGCGGACCGTGCCCGGGAGGCCAGGGCTCGTGCCGGTGGCGGCGTGACCGGGCATGAGCGCGCCGATCATGTTGTCCCACCAGGTGTAGTTGCCGCGCATGTCGGTCGCGTTGTGGATCGCGACGATGCCGCCGCCGCCCTGCATGTAACGTTCCAAGGCGGCTTTTTCCTCGGCGTTCCACGGGTCGCCGGAGGCCTGGAACATGACGAGCGCGTCGAAGTGCGACAGGGACTCGTCGTTGAACACCGACGAGTCCTCGGTGTGCTCGGAGGTGATGCCGGCGTCCGCGAAGGCCTGCGTGAGCACGGGCACGCCCTGCTCGATGGCCTCCGTGTGCCGGAACTGGGTGGTCTTGGTGAAGATCAGGACGTGCGCGTCGCCGTGCTCGCCCGGGTGGGCGACGGCGGGCGCCGCGCCGAGCATGGAGATGGCCGTGGCGCCCGCGACGGCGACGGCCAGGGATCTGCGTAGGTTCATGAGCGTGGTGCCCTCTCCACTGAGAGACGTGTTCGGCGTGTCATGACCCGCGCGGCGTGCCAGCGCCGTCGGGGAGCTCGTGCCTAGGGCATCACCTTCTTCAGGAAGGCGAGGCCGTCGGTGGCGATGGCGTCCTGGGTTCGGGCGAGCGGCCGCCACACCGAGGCGGCGGTGGCGATGGTCGCGTTCTCGGCGGTGAACGACTCGATCACGAGCGGACCCCGGTAGCCCGTGTCGTCGAGCGCGGCGAGGAAACCCTGCCAGTCGAGGTGGTCCGCGCCGGGCGCGCCGCGGTCGTTGGCGCACACCTGGACGTGCGCGAGCCGCGGGCCCGCCCTGCGGACGGCCGCGGCGACGTCGGTCTCCTCGATGTTCATGTGGTAGATGTCGAGCGCGATGCCCACCGTGTCCGGCAGGCCGTCGAGCGCGTCAAGCGCCTGGTCGACGGTGTTGATCAGGCTCGTCTCGTAGCGGTTCAGCGGTTCGACGCCGATCCGCACGCCCGCCGCGGCCGCGTGCTCGGCCACCGGGATGAGCCCGTCCCGCAGCTCCGCGCACCGGATCTTCCTCTCCTCGTCGGACATCCGCCACGTGCGGCCGACCGACGCGTACGCGGGACCGGAGATCGCCGGGGCACCGACCACCTCCGCCACGTCGACCACGTGGCGGAGGTAGTCCTGTGTGGACAGCACGGTGGTGGCGTCCGCCGCCACCAGTTCGCGGCCCTCGCCCATCACGAGCACGACCGAGGCGGCCAGCCCGAGATCGGCGAGGAGCGACGCGGCGCGCCCGGGGTCCCAGTCACCCGGGTTCTCGACCGGCAGCTCGACGACGTCGAACCCCCAGCCCGCGATCCTGGGTGCCAGCTCGGCGAGTGCGGTGTCGGTGAGCGGGGACGTCCAGACCCACGTGTTGACCCCGAGCGCGTGTCTCATCGTGTTTTCTCCGCGGTCCTCAGCGATCTTTCCAGGCGTTGGGGAAGCCGGGCAGGTCCTCGCCGCCGAACTTGGCGTAGTGCAGCGCGGGCATGTCCTTGTTGCGGTCGAGGAACTCGTCGCGGTCGGCGTCGGTGATCGGGTCCTGCGGCAGCACCCACTCCTTCGGCACCTGCTCGCCCTTCCAGATCTTCACCGCGGCCAGGATCGGCGTGCGCCACTGGAAGTTCGAGTACACCGGCGCGATCGCGGTCATGCCGGTGTCCTTCCACTTGCGCATGAACGACAGCTCGTCCTCGCCCGCCATCACCGGGTAGTCCTTGCCCGCGTCCTCGAACGCCTCGACGGCCGCGACCGCGCCGTCACCGGCGTCCATCCAGATGCCGTCGACGTCGCCGCGCTGCAGGTACTGGGTGACGATGTCCTTGATCTTCGCGCCGTCGCCGCCGGTGAACTCGTCGCCGAGCACCTCGAGGTCGCTGTCGCCGAAGATCTTCTGCGCGGCGGCCCAGCGGTGCTCGAGCACGTCCACGCCGGGCAGGATGCGCAGCGCGAGCACCTTCGAGCCCGGCTCCAGCTTGTCGACGAGGAACTCGGCCGCGTCCGCGCCGTAGGCGTAGCCGCCGATCGGGTGGATGAACGTGACCATGCAGTCGGTATTCACGCCGCGGTCGAACACGATCACCGGCACGCCGCTCTCGCACGCGGCCTCGACGGCCGGGGTGAGGGTCGCGGTGGTGGACGGCGAGATGATGATCGCGTTGCAGTCACCGGCATCCACGAACGCCTGGATGTCGGAGATCTGCTGGTTGTCGTCGTCGGCGGCGTCGGAGACGCGGAACTCGCTGATCTCACCCGCTTCCTTGAGCACCTCCACCTGCTGCTGCATGGTGATCCAGCCGGTGACGCGCCACGGGTTGGACACCGAGGCGTTGGAGAAGCACAGCGTCTTGCCGTCCTGCTTGTACTCCGCGGTGTCGACCATCTCCGGTTCGATCGCCTGCAGCCACGGCTGGTCGGCAGGCCCCTCGGGTTCCTTGTCGCGCTGGGCGAGCTGCTTGTCGTACTCCGCCTGGACGAACCACTCGCCGTCCGAGGACTGCTCCTGCTCCGTCTCACCACCGCCCGCCGGCGCCTGCTCGGTCGGGGCGTCGGTGGTGCAGGCGGTCAGCGTGAGCGCCGCGGCGGCTAATCCGGCGACGAGGACACGCGTTCTCCGCATCGGTATCTCCTTCTAGGACTGGGGAATGAACGGCTTGCGCCGCTCCCGTGCGGCCCACGCGACGGCCGCGATGATGATCAGGCCCTGGAACGTCGGCCGGATGGTCGACGGCAGGCCCAGCTGGGTGAACAGGGTGAACAGGGCTTCGAGGGTCAGTGCGCCGCCCATCGCGGCCAGTACGGTGCCGCGGCCACCGCCGAGCACCACGCCGCCGAGGACCACCGCGGTGATCGCGGTGAACTCAAGGCCCTCGCCGACCTGTGCGGTGACGCCCGCGTACCCGCCGATGAGCACCCCCGCGAGCGTGGCCAGCACACTCGACAGCACGAACGCGATCGTGCGCACCCACCACACCCGGACACCGGCGAACGCCGCCGCCTTCTCGTTGTCCCCGGCCGCGACCAGCGTGCGACCGAAGGGTTTGCGCATCATGACCGCCGCGACGACCACCACCGCGACGGCCACCAGCAACGCCCACGGCAGCTGCCGCAGCACGGGCATGTCGATCCCGCCGCGCCCGATCTCGCGGAAGCCCTCGGACAGCGCGCCCGTCGGCGCACCGCCGGTCCACAGGCGGATCGCGCCGTAGAGGACGAGCATCATGCCCAGCGTCGCGATCAGCGAGTGGACTTTGAGGACGGTGACCACGAGCCCGTTCACGAGCCCGACCAGGACGCCGAACGCCACCATGAGGAGCAGCACGGGCAGGGTCATGCTCTCCCGCCCGTCGATCACGGCGGCCGCGATCACGACCTGCGCGCCGACCAGCGAGCCGACGGACAGGTCCAGCTCGCCGCACACGATCACGACGTACTGGCCCACCGCCAGCACGACGAGCGGCGCCGCCTTCTTCGCGAACGCCATCAACGACGGCGGCTCGAAGAAGCTGGGGTTGAGGAACAGGATCACCACGAAGACGAGCGCCAGCAGCGCGAACACGGTGGCACTGCCCCCACCGAACAACCGCGCCGCGAAGGCCGCGCCCGGCTTGGGCTTCTGGGGAGCGGTGGTGGTCAACGGTCCGCCCCCTGTCCCGCGGGCACCGGTTCGTCGGGGGCCGGATCTCGTGGCAGGCCACCGTTTCCACCCGGTCCGAACCGCGGTCTGCTCGCACGGCGGTCGATCTGCCGCCGCGCGTAGATGGCGACCGCCGCGATGATGACCACGCCGCGGAGCACGTCCTTGAAGAACGGGTCGACCTCGAGGATGTTGAACACCGTGTCCAGCACCGCCAGGATCAGGACGCCGCCCAGCGTGCCCGCGATGCTCCCCCGGCCACCCATGAGCAACGTCCCGCCGAGCACGACCGCCGCGATCGAGTCCAGGTCGTAGCCCGAGCCGTAGACCAGCGCGCTGCCCGTGCCGAACCGCGCCGCGATCAGCAGGCCCGCGATCCCCGCCGCCACCGCGCACAGCACGTGCGCGGTCACCATGACGCGGCCCGTCCGGATGCCGGACAGGCGCGCCACCTCCTGGCTCCCGCCGATCGCGAACATGTGGTAGCCGGTGCGGGACCGGCGCAGGTACAGGATTCCCAGCACCACCGCCACGAGCATCACCGCGGTCGACACCGGCAGGAACCCGATGCGGCTGTACCCGAACTGCTGGAACATCCCGGGCACCTCGCCCGCGGGGCCCTTGTAGTTGGTGTCCAGATAGCCCTTGACGATCAACCCGACACCGAGCGTCGCGATGAACGGGTTCACCTTCAGCACGGACACGATCAGGCCGTTCACGAGCCCGATCCCCGCCGCCACCACCAGCACGGCCGCGATGCCCAGCGGCACCTTCGCGGGATCACCGGCCATGGTGGTCGCGCCGATCAGGCTGCACAGCGCCATGACGTAGCCGACCGACAGGTCCAGCGACCCGCACAGGATCACGAACGTCTGTCCCAACGCGACGAAGCCCAGCAGGCTCGACCGGGTCAGCATGTCGACGAGGTTCGCCGTGCCGAACAGGTTCCCGCCGTCGACGGCCACCAGCACCGCACCGACCGCCAGCACACCGGCCAACGCCAGGTACACCAGCTCCGTGCTGCCGAGCCGCCGCAACCGTTGTCTGTCGACGATGGTCATGACGCCCCCTGGCCCGTCGCGACCCGCATGACCGCCTCCTCGTCGGCGCCCGCGGGCAGCTCGCCCGCGATCCGGCCGTCCCGCAGCACCACGATCCGGTCGGCCATGCCGATGACCTCCTGCAGCTCCGACGAGATCATCAGGATCGCGACGCCGCGCGCGGACAGTTCCCGCATGAGCGCGTACACCTTCTGTTTCGCCCCGACGTCGATGCCGCGCGTCGGTTCGTCGAGCACCATCACGGCCGGGTCGGTCGCGAGCCACTTGGCGAGCACGACCTTCTGCTGGTTGCCACCCGACAGGAACCGGACCTCCTGGTCACCGCCACGCGACACCAGTTCCAGCGACGACAGGATCCCCGGGATCCGTTTCGCACCACGGCCGGACTGGCGCGGCAGCACCGCGTCCAGCACCAGCCGGGCGTTCGCGGCCACGGACTGGTTGAGCACGAGCCCCTCGGCCTTGCGGTCCTCGGTCACCAGCGCGAGCCCGGCCCGCACGGCCTGCCGGGCCGAACGGGGCGAAACCTGACGCCCGTCGACCTCGACCGTCCCGCGCGTGAACCGGGCGACGCCGAACAACGCGTGCGCGATCTCGGTGCGGCCGCTGCCCTGCAGACCGGCGAGCGTGACGATCTCACCGGCGCGGACCTCGAGGTCGATGCCGTCGAGCTGTTCGTTGCCGCCTCCGCTGATCCGCAGCCGGACGTCACCGGCCTCGGTGCCCGGCAGCTTCTCCGGGAAGAAGCTGGTGATGGGGCGGCCGACCATCTTGCGCACGAGCTCGTCGGGCGTGATGTCCGCGGTGGGCACGGTGTCCACCAGCGCGCCGTCCTTGAGGACGGTGACCCGGTCGGAGAGGTCGAAGATCTCCTTGAGCCGGTGGGAGACGTACAGGATCGCCACCCCGCGCTCCCGCAGCGTGCGGACGAGCCCGTACAGCAGCTCGACCTCCTCGTCCGCGAGCGCGGCGGTCGGTTCGTCCATCGAGATGATCCGCGCGTCGTAGGACAGCGCCTTCACGATCTCGACGATCTGCTGCCCCGCCACGGACAGCGTGCGCACCGGGCGTTGGGGACTGATCGACGAGAGGCCGAGGTCGCCCAGCAGCGCCGCGGTGTCGGCGTTCATGCGGTCGGCGTCGACCATCCCGCGCCTGCGCGGTTCGCGGCCGAGGAACACGTTCTCCGCGACCGTGCGCTCGGGCAGCAGGTTGAACTCCTGGAACACCGTCGACACGCCGGCCTGCTGCGCCTGCAGCGGGTGGGTGAACGAAACCTGACGCCCGTCAAGTTCGATCGTGCCCTCCTCGGCCTGGTAGACCCCGGCGAGCACCTTCATCAACGTGGACTTGCCCGCGCCGTTCTCGCCCATGAGGGCGTGCACCTCGCCGGCCCGTAGCTCCAGGTCGACGCCGTGGAGCACGCGCACGCCGAGGAACGACTTCTGGATGCCTCGCATCCGCAACACCGTGTCTGTGAGCGGCGCCACTGCCATGGAGCTGAACCTAACCCGACTTTTGACGGTTAACAATCAAAAGTTGCGATTCTGTTGCCAAGGTATGTTCCGGGGGCCAACGGAACTACGGTGTGTTTCACTGGATAGATGGTGGAAGGCCCGGTCACGAACGGCGTCACGGATGCCGGCGCTGGCGCACTGCTGCGGCTCATGCGGGACGGCAGACCACGCACCCGCTCCGAGCTGGCGGCCATCACCGGGCTCGCCCGCTCGACGATCACGCAACGGGTGGAGGCGCTGCTCGGCGCGAACTTCGTGGTGCCGGTCGGCGAGGCCACGTCGACGGGTGGCCGCCCGCCGACGCAGTTCGCGTTCAACCCGGCGGCCCGCGTCGCCCTGTCGGCGGACATCGGCGCCACGCACGCGCGGATGGCCGCCACCGACCTGGCGGGCGAGATCCTCGCCGAGCACCGCGACGACCTCGACGTGGCGCTGGGCCCGGAGCCGGTACTCGAGTGGGTGGTCGCCACGTCACACGAGCTGCTCGCCCGGATCGGCAGGACACCGAAGGACCTGCTGGGCGTCGGCATCGGCCTGCCGGGCCCGGTCGAGCACTCCTCCGGCAGGCCGGTGAACCCGCCGATCATGCCCGGCTGGGACAACTTCGACGTGCAGGGACACCTGACCGAGCACCTGGGCGTCGTCGCGCTGGTCGACAACGACGTGAACATCATGGCGCTGGGCGAGCACTTCACGCAGTGGCCGACCGCCGAGCACATGATGTTCGTGAAGGTCGCGACGGGCATCGGCAGCGGCCTGATCAGCCACGGCAGGCTCCATCGCGGCGCCCAGGGCGCGGCGGGCGACATGGGCCACCTGCAACTGCCGCACGGCGCCGACATCGTGTGCCGGTGCGGCAACACCGGCTGCCTGGAGGCGGTCGCGAGCGGCGCGGCCATCGCGGCCAAGCTCACCGAGCAGGGCCTGCCCGCCAAGTCCAGCCAGGACGTGGTGGCACTGGCACGCGGCGGTTCGGTCGAGGCACTGCACCTGGTCCGCCAGGCAGGCCGCGACATCGGCGAGGTCCTGGCCGCGGCGGTCAGCCTGTTCAACCCGTCGATCATCGTGATCGGCGGGTCACTGTCGCAGGCGGGCGAGCACCTGATCGCAGGCGTCCGGGAGGTCGTCTACCGACGATCGCTACCACTGGCCACACAGGACCTGCGAATAGTGCAGTCCCGCACCGGCGACCGAGCAGGCATCATCGGCGCCGCGGTCATGGTCATCGACCACGCACTGGCCCCGGCACAAGTGGAATCCCACATCTTCAAAGTCGGCGAACCATGATCGTCTTTTTGGGAACGTCCCGCCCTCATACGAGCAAGGATCTCCCTTTTCGGTGATCAGGCCCGCGAAGCGGGCCCCCAGCCCCCTGCACAAGCCGGGCGCCAGCCCACAAAGACGGCCTGCCTGCCCTCGCCAAAGAACCCCGAGACCAACTCGGAAGGCCCCTCCCCGAGATCAGCCCGTCCGACGAGGCCCCCGGAGGGCACCCCCGCAACTACGCCCGAGACCCGTCCCGAATGCGATCCAATCGCCGCATCACCGGAGTCGCACTGACCCCGTGCAACACGATCGACCCGATGATCACCAACGCGACCACCCGCCACACCTGGTCCCCGACCACGAAATCCCCAGCCTCCAGCCCGTAAGCGACATAGAACACCGACCCCACCCCCCGAACCCCGAACACCGCGATCGCCGCCCGCTCCCGAGGCCCGGCGTCACTACCCGCCAACGCGACCACACTCGTGAGCGGCCGCACGACAACCAGCACGAGCAGAGCGACCAGCACCTCCCGCCATGTCGTCCCCGCGAGCAACCCGGTGGCCGCCGCCCCACCGAGCAGAAAGATCACCAGCACGGTCAGCATCCGCTCGACCTGCTCCACGTACTGGTGCAGCACCCGGTGGTACCCGTGCGAACGCTCACCCGCCCGGATCGTCAACGCGCACACGAACACCGCGACGAACCCGTACCCCTCGACGACCTCCGCGGCCCCGTACGCGAGAAACGTGGCCGCCAGCGCGACGAACCCCTCGGCGTGCTCGGCGAGACGAAACCGTTCCGACGGTGCCGCGAAGAACAGCTTGCGCAGCAACCACCCCGCCGCCAGCCCGACGACGACCCCCGCCACCAGACGCCACACCACGTCGACCGCGAGCCAGTGGCCCAGCCAGCCGCCCGGGGCCAGACCGGCGACGCTCACGGCCACGGCCGCGTACGTGAACGGGAACGCGAGCCCGTCGTTGAGCCCCGCCTCCGAGGTGAGCGAGAACCGCACCTCGTCCCCGTCCTGTTCCGGCTCCTCGGTCGGCTCCCCGACCTGCACCTCCGTCGCGAGCACCGGGTCGGTCGGCGCGATGGCGGCGGCGACCAGCAACGCGGCCGCCGCGCCGAGACCGAGCACGGCCCAGCCGAGGACGGCGACCGCGAGGATGGTGAGCGGCATCGTGATCCCCAGCAGCCGCCACGTGGTGCCCCACCGCCGCAGGCCGACGGGTCGGCCGAGCGCCAGACCGGCGCCCATCAGCGAGATGATCACGCACAGTTCCGCGAGGTGGAGCGTGACCGACCCGTGTACGCGCGGGTCGGGTGCGGGCAGCGGCCCGATCGCGGCGAACGCGCACGCCCCCACCGCCAGGAACACCATCGGCATCGACACCGGCGCGCGGCCCAGCAACCGCGGCAGCAGCGCGGCGGCGAGCGTCGCCGCGCCCGCCGCCACGTAGACGACCGCCGCGGGTTCCGCCACGTGCTCCTCCAGACCTGATCAGCCGCGCCAGTCGTACCCGGCCGCCGATCACCGCAAACGGAACCGGCGCCCACCACGGCCCGTCCGACCTGGCATGAAGCGCATGGGCTTGGTCGTGGTGGGAGCGCTCGCGGGCGTGCTCGCGGGCTGTGGCGACCCCGCGACGCCGCAGGGTGATCCCGCGCAGCCGGTCGAGGTGACGGTGCTCGCCATGGACGCGGGCGGCTGGGCGCCGGCACGGTATGTCGTGCTCAGCGACTCGCCCATCCACCTCGGGGCGTTCGCCTCCTGGTACGGCCGGGGCGCGGACGCCGAGCACTTCGAGGAGACCACGGACGAGGCACCGCCCGGCTCCGTCTACCTCGCGGTCACCGGCAACACGGGCTGCCGCGTCCCGGATGGGATCAAGCTGTTCCGCGAGGGCGACGAGCTGCGGTTCCTGTTCGTCGGCGGCGCCGACTACGAGGAGTGCGCGCGGCACGTCGGGCCGAGCGCGTACCTCGCACTGCCCGCCGACGCGGTCGAGGGTGTGCGGACCGTCAACGGGGAGGTGCCGCGCGACCCGGCCGGTCCCGGGAAGCTCGTGGACAACGTGCCGCTGGGCGCCGGGCGGTTCGGCCCCGTGCCGCCCGCCGAGTTCGGCACCGACGCGCTCGCCGCGTTGCGGGCGGGTGTGCTGGCCGCGCGCCCGCGACACGCCGACGAGGTGACCGAGGCGCTGGACCGGCCGGTGCGTGAGGACGAGCGGGTGTTCGCGTTCGTGGTCCAGGGTTGCCAGGTGGCGGACGCCGTCCTCGTGCTCGGGCCGGACCACGTCACGGCGGAGGCGGTCCAGCCGGAGACGCGGGTGAACTGCGAGGCGCCCGAGTACAACCTGGTGACCTTCACGGTCGCCGCGGACGACGTGCCGGAAGGCGCCACCCTGTCCGGCTAGGCGGTGCTACTGTGGGTGACAAGGTGCGCCGGGAAGTCTGGTCGGCAGGGATGTCCGCCGCGCACTGGGAGGCCGCATGGAGCTGTGGCTGATCTGGCTGGTCGTCGCGGTGGTGTTCGGCGTCGCGGAGATCTTCACACTCACCGCGGCACTCGGCGTGCTCGGTGCCGCCGCCGCGGTCCCCGCGGTGATCGCCGCGCTCGGGTTGCCGCTCGTGTTCCAGCTGGTGGCGTTCGCGGCCGCCGCGACGCTCGGCGTGCTGCTGGTGCGGCCGATCGCGCTGCGGCACATGAAACAGCCCCAGCTGGAACGGTTCGGTGTCGACGCGCTCGTCGGCAAACGCGCCTTCGTGCTCCGTGAGGTGAGCGACCGCGACGGCCTCGTGCGCATCGACGGCGAGGAGTGGTCCGCGCGGACGTTCGACGACGTCACGGTCATCCCGGAAGGCGCGGCGGTCAACGTGATGCGCATCAGCGGCACCACGGCCTACGTCTACCCGATGGAGTGAGCATGGAAATCTCCGCCGCACTGGTCGTGACGATCCTGGTGGTCCTGCTGGTCGTGTTCACAGTGTTCCGGGCGGTCCGGATCGTGCCGCAGGCCAGGGCACGGAACGTGGAACGCCTTGGCAGGTACAACAAGACGCTGCAGCCGGGCCTGAACTTCGTCATCCCGTTCATCGACCGCGTCTACACCGCGATCGACCTCCGCGAGCAGGTCGTGTCGTTCCGGCCCCAGCCGGTCATCACCGAGGACAACCTGGTCGTCGAGATCGACACGGTGCTGTACTTCCAGGTGACCGACCCGCGCGCGGCCGCGTACGAGATCGCGAACTACCTGCAGGCGGTCGAGCAGCTGACGGTGACGACGCTGCGCAACGTGGTCGGCTCGATGGACCTGGAGAAGACGCTCACGTCCCGCGACACGATCAACAGCCAGCTCCGCGGTGTGCTCGACGACGCGACCGGCCGGTGGGGCATTCGGGTGAACCGCGTGGAGATCAAGGCGATCGACCCGCCGAAGACCATCAAGGACGCCATGGAGAAGCAGATGCGCGCCGAACGGGACAAGCGCGCGGCGATCCTCGGCGCGGAAGGCCAGCGGCAGTCGCAGATCCTCACCGCGGAGGGCGACAAGCAGGCGGCGGTCCTGCGCGCGGAAGGCAACCGCACCGCGCGCATCCTCAAGGCGGAGGGCGAGGCGAAGGCGATCGAGGCCGTGTTCCAGGCGGTGCACCGCAACGACCCGGACCCGAAGTTGCTCGCGTACCAGTACCTCCAGACGCTGCCGCAGCTGGCGCAGGGGCCGAACAACACGTTCTTCGTGATCCCGAGCGAGGTGACGTCGGCGTTGTCGGGGGTGTCGAAGGCGTTCACGGAGGCGTTGCCGAAGTCGCCCGCGACGCGGGAGGAAGCGACGCCCGAGGTGGTCGAGGAGGCTGCCGCCGACGCGGCCCGCGCGGCGGACGCGGCCAAGGAAGCGGTGGCCGACGCGGCGGAGGCCCAGCCGGCCCGCAACCCCGACGGGCAACGCTGACTACGCTGACCGGGTGATCGAGGACGGGGCCACCGACCGGGGCAGCGTGACCACGGTGCACCGGGTCGGCGACACGATCCGCAGGCCCGCCGGCGAGTGGACGCCCGCGGTGCACGCCTTGCTGAGGCACCTGGAGTCGGCGGGCTTCACCCGGGCACCGCGTGTCCTCGGCACGGATGGCACCGACGAGGTGCTGTCGCTGCTGCACGGCGAACCGGCGTTCTCGCCGTGGCCGCCGGTCCTGCGGTCGGCCGAGGGGATCAGCGGCCTGGGGGTCTGGCTGCGCGAGTACCACGACGCCGTCCTGAGCTTTCGGCCGCCCACGGGCGCGCGGTGGCGGGGCCAGGAGGAGGAGTGGCGGCCGGGCATGGTCATCCGGCACGGCGACCTCGGGCCGTGGAACTCCGTCTGGGACGGCGAGCGGCTGGCGGGGTTCATCGACTGGGACTTCGCGGCACCCGGCCACGCCATCGACGACGTCGCGCAGCTCGCCTGGTACGCCGTGCCGCTGCGGCCCGTCGACCAGCAGCGGCGAGCACAGATCGACGAGACCGCCCTGACGAGCCGCCTCACCGCCCTGTGCGACGCCTACGAGGCGGCCCCGGCAGACGTTCTGGACGCGCTGGACGCCCTCCAGTCGCGCGAGGCCGCACGCATCGAACGGCTCGGCACGCGGGGCGACGAGCCGTGGGCGACGTTCCTCGCGCGCGGCGACGTGACCGAGATGGAAGCCGAGCAGGCCTGGCTGCGCACCGAACGCGCGGTGATCCTCGGCGGCTGATCAGGACTCCGCGGGACGCGCGACCGGCGCCATGCGGGTGCCCCGGGCGGTCAGCAGGTTGCCGAGCCAGAAACTCGTCGCCAGTGCGACGACCAGCAGCAGCGGGGCCTTGACCTCGGCCGGGATCGCCAGTGGGCGCAACGCGATCGCGAGCAGGAGCAGCACGGGGCCCTGCAGCACGAACGCCGGGAAGGCACCGCGGGCGCACGCGGTGGCCAACGGCCCGGACCAGGTGAACCGCCGCTGCGCCAGCCCCAGCAGCCACACCGAGCCGAACACCACGAGCACGCCCTCGACCGCCGCGGTCAGGGCCGCCTGCCAGTGCCAGCCGCCGAGGAACTCGTCGACGCCCGACGCCACCTCCGTGATGCCCAGCGTCAGCCCGGCGACCGGCACGAAGACCAGCGTGAGGCCCGTGACCACGCCGCAGCGCCGGTAGACGCGCTCGGGCAGCGCACGCACCCACCCCGACCGCGCGGCCGCGAGGCCGAGCAGGAACATGCCGAGGCACTGCGGCCATTGCCACAGGTGCAGGTCACCCGGCTGCCCGCTGCGCGCCGGGAACGCCAGCCTGGTCACGAAGCTGCACACGGCGATCCCGGCGGCCGCCAGCACCAGGTGATAGCCGTTGGAGGCGCCGAGGCGCAGTGGCACCAGCGCGTATCCGAGCGAGTACACGAGCAGCACCAGCGCGAACCACAGCGCGCCGGAGTCGAACACGGGTGAGCGCTGGAAGATCAGCCCCCACGGTGTGCCGTCGCGGCCCGCCGCGCGGTAGGCGAGCCACACCGACAGCGGCCACACGACCAGCGCGGACACCGCCCACGGCAGGCCGAGCCGCACCAGCCGGTCCACCGCGAACGCGCGGCGGCCCTTGCGCCGCGCCGACGACGGCGTGAACAGGCCGGACACGAAGAAGAACGCACCGATCACGAACAGTCCGGACGGGCCGACCAGCACCGTCAGCACGAGCTCGAACCCGGGGCTGAACGTGGTCTCGTTGACCTCGTCGTACGCCCAGCCGCCCACGGCCGCGTAGCCCATCAGGGCGTGCGCGCCGATCACCCACGCCACCATCACGGTGCGCAGGTTGTCCACCTGCGACATCCGGTGCCCGGTCATATGTCCAGCCTAGGACAGCCGTCATTCTGAACGTTGTCCGAAACTGCCACCTCTGATAGAACGTGTTCTAGATTCACGGAGGTGTACATGGCCGACGAGGTCCTCTCCGGGCAGGCGTGGACCGAGTTCTGCCGCGCACTGGAACGGGCGGGCGAGGTCGTGCTGCGCGAGGAGGCACCCGCCACCCCGCTCGACCGCGCGGAGGGCTACCGGTACCTGACCCGCCTGGTGCGCGAGATGCTGTACGCCACCGTCGAGAACGCCGACCCGGACTTCCCGCGCCTGCACGAGCTCGACCACGTCAAGATCGGTGCTGACAACCCGGACAACGTGTACCTGTCCGCGAACGTCCGCGGCGACCGCACGTACCGGATCACCGGCACCCGCGGCACGATCGCCTACTTCTCCATCGGCTCGAAGGCCAACCGGTACGCCAGGGACGGCACCATGGCCTCCACCGGCGAACTGTCCGACGCCGACCTCGTCGTCGAGCCCGACGGCACCGTGGAGATCGTCGCGAGCGCCACCCCGCACGACAAGAACTGGTTACCGCTGGCACCCGACTCGACCGGGCTCGTGGTGCGCCAGACCTACCTCGACCGCGCCACCGAGGTGCCGGGCCGGTGGCGGATCGAGTGCGTCGGCGGCCCAGCCCGGCCGGGTGAGCTGTCACCCGAGTTCCTGGCGAAGGCGCTGCGGCGCGCGGCGCTGTCCGTGCACGGGACGGCGGCCACGTTCGCCGGCTGGACCGAGCTGTTCATGACCCGACCGAACGAGCTGCCGGACTTCGGGCAGGACATGTTCCAGCGGGCGGGCGGCGATCCGGAGATCTTCTACCTGCACGGCTACTGGCGCCTCGAACCCGGCCAGGCGTGGGTGATCGAGACGGCCGTGCCCGACTGCCCGTACTGGAACTTCCAGCTGGACAACTGGTGGATGGAGTCGCTGGACCACGGCAGGCGGATCACCGTCAACAAGCACACCGCCACCCTCGACGGCGATCGCCTCACGATCGTCGCCGCGCCACGCGATCCCGGCTGGGGCAACTGGATCGACACGTGCGGCCACTCCAGCGGCACCGCGCTGCTGCGCTGGCTCGGCGCGACCCACCACCCGATCCCCGAGTGCCGGGTGGTCGACCTGGAGGACACGTGATCACGGTAGACGAGCTGCTCGCCGCCGCGCGGGGCAAGACCGGTCTCACCGACTTCGGCGACGAGTGGTTCACCGAACCGCTGTCGGTGCTGGTCACCGCGTTGCACGAGGAGGCCCGCCTGTCCGAGGTGGGGCTGGCCCTCACCCGGCGCCGCCTCGTCGCGCTGCTGTCGGACCGGCTGCGCCTGCGGCGGCTCCAGGCCGACCACCCCGAGGTGCGCGACGAGCAGGTCACGGTCGCGGCCGAGATCTGCGGGCTGCCGCGAACCGGGTCCACGCTGCTGCACCGGCTGCTCGCCGCCTCGCGGCACGTCACGTCGACGCTGTCGTGGGAGACGTCGTACCCGCTGCCGTTCCCCGGCGAGGGCCCGGACGCGGCGCAGCGCAAGCAGCGTGCACGGGAACGCGCGGAGCTGTTCCTGCGGATGTCACCCGATTTCGGCGACATCCACACGATCGAGTGGGACGGGCCGGAGGAGGACGTGATCCTGCTCGACCGCACGTTCACGTCGATGAGCTTCGACTCCTTCTACCGGGTGCCGTCGTACGGGACGTGGTTGCGCGGGTTCGACCAGGCGCCCGCGTACCGGGAGCTGCGGGAGTGGCTGCAGGTGCTGCAGTGGCAGAACCCGGCACGCAAGGGCTTGCCGTGGGTGCTGAAGTCGCCGCACCACCTCACGGCGGTCCGGACGGTGCTGGCGGAGTTCCCCGGTTGCCGGATCGTCATGACGCACCGCTCGCCCGCGTCGGCCGTGCCGTCGTACGCGTCGATGGTCGTGTCGATGACCGGCCAGTACAGCGACCAGGTGGACCCGGTCGAGATCGGCCGGTACTGGTCGGCCCGGTTCGCGCGGACGCTGCGGGAGTACACCGAGGCGCGGCGGGAGACCCCGGACCGGTTCGTGGACGTGCGGTTCGCCGACGTGGTGGCCGACCCGGTGGCGGAGGCCGTGCGGGTGACGGCGGAGCTGGGGCTGGCCGTGGACCCCGGCGCGTTCGCGGGGTACGTGGCCCGCAACCGGTCGCAGCGGCACGGGAAGCACACGTACACGGCCGAGGACTTCGGGCTGACCGAGGACGGGCTGGCGCGGGACTTCGCGTTCTACGAGGAGGTGGCTTCATGAGCGGAGCTTGCGGAGCGAACCATGGGTGGCGACGAGGCCCCGGAGCCTGCGAGGGGGCATCGTGATCCTGGAGGGCGAGGTCGTCATCGTGTCCGGTGTGGGCGCCGGGCTGGGCGCGAAGCTCGCGGCCCGTGCGGCCGCGGAGGGTGCGAAGGTCGTGATGGCCGCCCGGTCGACGCAGGTGATGGACCAGGTGGCGAAGGAGGTCGCGGCGGCGGGCGGCGAGGCGGTCGGTGTGCCCTGTGACGTGCGGAAGGCCGAGGACGTCGAGCGGGTGGTGGGCACCGCGGTCGAGCGGTTCGGCCGGGTGACGGGCCTGGTGAACTCGGCGTACTCGCACCCCGGCTTCCACGACCTGCTGGCCACGCCCGACAAGCAGCTGCGCCGGTCGATGGACATCATCCTGCACGGCGCGCTCGGCATGACGCGTGCGGTGGTTCCCCACATGACCGACGGCGGTTCGATCGTCAACGTGGGCACCATGTCGACCCGCGAACCGATGCGCGGCGAAGGTGGTTACGCGGTCGCGAAGGCGGCGATGGGCTGCGCGTCTCAGTACCTCGCGCTGGAACTGGGCGATCGCGGCATTCGCGTCAACCAGGCCGTGCTGGGCTGGCTGGACGGGCCGGGCGTGCGGTTCTACCTGACGATGACGGCGCAGCAGCGCGGCGTCACCGAGCAGGAGGTGTACGACGAGATCGCGTCCCGCAACCCCCTCGGCCGCATCCCGACCGACGACGCGTGCGCCGGGGCGATCCTGTTCCTGTTGTCCCGCCTGGCATCCGAGGTGACGGGGGCCGTGCTGGACGTCAACGGCGGGGAGCACATGCCGTCGTGAGCCACGTGATCACCTCGGTGACGGTGGAGATCGCCGCACCAGCGTCGGTCGTCTGGGCCGTGCTGACCGACTTCGCGCACTATCCACAGTGGAACCCGTACACGGTGGCGGTGACCAGCACGCTGGAGATCGGCACGCCCATCGACCTGACGCTCCCGAACCCGGACGGCTCGGCGGGGACGTTCGTGAACCGCGAGTGGGTGCGGGTGGTCGAGCCGCCGCACCACCTCCGCTACGACACCGCGTCGGAGATGCCGGGGATCTTCGCGGTGCGGGACCAGTGGGTCACGCCGCTGGACGACAAGCGGTGCACCTACCACACCACGGACACGATCAGCGGCAAGTACGCGGACAAGGTCATGGAGATGACCGGCGACTGGGTGAAGGCCGGCTTCGACTCCGTGGCCATCGCGTTGCAGGCCAGGGCGGAAGCACTCGGTCAGGGCACCACACCCAGCTGACCCAACCGCGCCAGTACCGCTGCCGCGGCCTCGTCCGCCGTCAACGTCGTCGTGTCGAGGCGTAGCTCCGCGTGCTCCGGCGCCTCGTACGGCGAGTCGATCCCGGTGAAGTTCGGCAGCTCCCCGCGTCGCGCCTTGGCGTACAACCCCTTCGGGTCGCGCTCCTCCGCCACGTGCAGCGGGGTGTCGACGAACACCTCGCAGAACTCGTCCCCCGCGACGATCCCGCGGGCCAGCGCACGTTCGGCGCGGAACGGGGAGATGAACGACACGAGGACGATCAACCCGGCCTCGACCATGAGGCCCGCGACCTGCGCGACGCGCCGCACGTTCTCCACGCGGTCCACGTCCGTGAACCCGAGGTCCGCGTTCAGGCCGTGCCGCACGTTGTCGCCGTCGAGGACGGTGGTGTGCCTGCCCGCCGCGTGCAGGCGCTGTGCCAGCAGGTCCGCGATCGTCGACTTGCCCGCCCCGGACAACCCCGTGAACCACACGACACAACCCCGGTGGCCGTTGAGTTCCTCGCGCATCCGCTTGGTCACCGACATCGGCTGCCACCGCACGTTCGACGCCCGGCGCAGGGGGAAACGGACGAGTCCCGCACCGACCGTCGCGTTCGTCAGGCGGTCGATCACGATGAAGCCGCCGAGATCACGGTTGACGCCGTACGGGTCCAGCGCGACCGGCTGGTCGAAGTGGACGTTGCCGACGCCGATCTCGTTGAGCCGCAACGTCCTCGCCGCCAGCCGGGCACCGGTGTCGACGTCGACGCGGTGCTTGGGCGGGTCGACGGTCATGCCCACCGTGCGGGCGCCGACCTTCGCCAGGTACCGCCTGCCCGGCAGCATCTCCTGCGACGACATCCAGATCAGGTCCGCCTGGCACGCGTCGGCCACGCTCGGCGGGTCCGCCGCGGCGAGCACCGCACCGCGGGACACGTCGACGTCGTCGGCGAGCACCACCGTCACCGACTGCCCCGCCTCCGCCGACGCCAGGTCGCCGTCGAACGTCACCAGTCGCGCGACCGTGCTCTCCGTGCCGTCCGGCAGCACCCGCACGCGGTCCCCCACCCGCACCGCGCCGCCCACGATGATCCCGGACGCGCCGCGGAACGACGGGTCCGGGCGGTTCACCCAGCGCACGATCATCCGGAACGGTCCCGGCCGCGCCTCGACCGGCACGGTCTCCAGCCACTCCAGCAGGGTAGGCCCGTCGTACCACGGGGTGTCACCGGATCGGTGCACCACGTTGGCGCCGGACACCGCCGCCGTCGGGACGCACGTGACCTCCTCGATGCCCAGCCCCGCGGCGAACTCGCGGTACTCGCCGGCGATCTCGGTGAACCTGGCGGGGTCGAAGTCGACCAGGTCCATCTTGTTCACGGCGAGCGCGACCCGCCGCAGGCCGAGCAGCGCGACCACGTGGCTGTGCCTGCGGGTCTGGCGCAGCAGCCCGGCACGGGCGTCGAGCAGCAGCACGGCGGCGTCCGAGGTGGACGCGCCGGTCACCGTGTTCCTGGTGTACTGCTCGTGGCCGGGGGTGTCGGCGACGATGAAACTCCGCGCCGCCGTGGCGAAGTAGCGGTACGCCACGTCGATCGTGATGCCCTGTTCCCGTTCGGCGAGCAGGCCGTCGACCAGCGACGCGAAGTCCAGCCCGGCCGACGTGAGCGCCGCGACCTGGTCGGTGCGGAGGGCACGGGTGTCGTACAACAGGCGGCCGATCAGCGTGCTCTTCCCGTCGTCGACGGAACCACACGTCAGGAAACGCAGGAGGTCCATCAGAAGTAGCCCTCTCGTTTCTTGCGCTCCATCGACCCGGACTGGTCGCGGTCGATCACCCGGCCCTGCCGCTCGGAGGTGGCCGCCGCCTCGGTCTCGGCGACGATCTCGGCGACCGTCGCGGCCGTGCTCTCGACCGCGCCCGTCAGCGGGTAGCAGCCGAGGGTGCGGAAACGAACGGTCCGCGACTCCGGTTCCTCGCCGGGCCGCAACGGCATGCGGTCGTCGTCCACCATGATCAGCGCGCCGTCGCGTTCGACCACCGGTCGTGGTGCCGCGAAGTACAGCGGCACCACAGGAATCCGCTCGCGTTCGACGTAGCGCCACACGTCCAGCTCGGTCCAGTTCGACAGCGGGAACACGCGGATGCTCTCCCCCGGCGCGGTGCGTGCGTTGTACAGCCGCCACAGCTCGGGACGCTGGTCGCGCGGCTCCCAGCGGTGGTCCGCGGTGCGGAACGAGAACACGCGTTCCTTGGCACGCACCGGTTCCTCGTCGCGGCGGGCACCGCCGAAAGCGAGGTCGAACCGGTGCTTTTCGAGTGCCTGCCGCAGGCCCTGCGTCTTCCACATGTCCGTGTGCTTCGCGGAACCGTGGTCAAACGGGTTGATGCCGAGCGCGAGGCACTCCGGGTTGCGGTGCACGATCAACTCGAGCCCGAGTTCGGCGACCGTGCGGTCGCGGAAGGCGATCATCTCGCGGAACTTCCACGTCGTGTCCACGTGCAGGAGCGGGAACGGCGGCGTCGACGGGTGGAACGCCTTGCGCGCGAGGTGCAGCAGGGTCGAGGAGTCCTTGCCGATCGAGTACAGCAGGACCGGGCGCTCGCTCTCGGCGACCGCCTCGCGCAGGATGTCGATGCTCTCCGCCTCGAGCCGGTCGAGATGGGTCGGCATGACCCAAGGATAGGGCCATTTTGAACGTTGTCCAGAACGCGGTGTCGATGTTCGCTCCGCAAGCTCCGCGAATTGGACAACGTTCGATATGCTGTCGGCGTGGACGGCACCGAACCGACCGCCTGGGGTGACGCGCAGGGCCGCAGGCGTGACATCCTGCGCTCCGCGGAGAAGCTGCTCGCCGACTCCGGCTACGCCGCGCTGACCATGCGCGCGATCGCGGTCGGCGCGGGCGTCAGCTCCGGCACCGTGTACCAGTACTTCGACGGCAAGGAGGACGTGTTCGTCGCGCTGATGTCCGGCCGGCTCTCCGAGCTCACGACCACGCTCGACGAACTGGACCGCGACGTCGGCGTCACCGGCGTGCTGGCGGCGATCCTGCCGCAGGTGCGGGAGTTGTGGCGGCTCTTCGGGCGATCCGCGCAGCAGTGGGAGTCGAAGGTGCTCGCGGGTGGACCGAAGGGCAAGCGGACCGTCGCGTCGGCGACGGTGTTCCGCCGCATGGCGCGGTCACTGGAGAAGGCGTTGCGGGAGGCCGCCGCCACGCAGGGCGTGGCGCTGGTCGCCCACCCCGCGATGGCCTACTGGGTGTGGGACTCGTTGATCGGCGTCGCCGACGACCTCGTGCACGGCGGCTCGTTGCAGGCCCGCGTTTCGGCGGGCAAGCTCGTCGAGTTCGCGACCGAAGCCATCGAACGCGGCATCATAGCCGGTCCGCCTGCCCGGGCGTGACGCGCTCGATGGTTCGCTTCGCAAACCCCGCTCCCTAGCGGTCATCGTCCGGTCGGGTCGAGTAGCGTGCCGCGAGGTTGCCGAAGCCGCGCAGGCCTGGCCCCACCTCGGGGTTGGCCATCGGACGGTCGCGTAGCGGTGACGGCGCGACGGGCAACGGCGCCGGCCTCGGTTCGTCGTCGCTCTCGGACCACGTGGACGCCATCAGCACGGCGTAGATCGGCACGGCGAGCGCGACGACCGACAACACGAAGACCGGGAACAGGAACGTGAACACCTCGGTACCGCTGGGCGCCGGGGCGGTGTCGTCGAGGTGCACCTCGACCGCGGCCATGCCGGTGTAGTGCATGCCGGTCACGGCGAGCCCCATCACCAGACCGGCGAGCACACGCAGGCCGGGGTGCTCGATCAGCACGGTGAACCAGAACGCCGCGGTGGCCGCGACGATCGCGATGCCGATGGACAGCCACACCGCCACCGGGTCGTAGGTGATCGTGCCCTGCACCTGCACGGCCCACATCCCGGTGTAGTGCATGAGGTTCACGGCGAGACCGGTGATCAGCCCGCCGAGCAGCAGCCGCCACAACGAGAACCGGGTGCGTACGCCGAACACGACGAGCCCCAGGAACACCGCGCCGATCGACAGGACCGCGGAGATCGCGGTGCGGCCGACGTCGTAGCGCACGGGCGAACCCGGCGTGTCGAAACCCAGCATGGCGATGAAGTGCATCAGCCAGATGCCGACCCCACCGATCGACACGGCGGCGAGCACCAGCCAGCCGTAACGCGGCCGGCCGGCGTCACCCGCGTACCGCGCCTGCAGCGTGCACGCGAGGCCGACGACCGAGCCGACGACGGAGACCACGTAGGCAAAGAAGGGCAGCCACGCGCCCATGGCGAAGTGATGGACGTGGCCGACGGCAACGGACACAGCGGGGTCCCCCGTTCACGCCTGGCGCGCTTCCCCCGAACAGCGCCGAAAACGCGCGCGGGTGGCTCATCCCGCGCACGAACGTGAATGGAAATCCACTTTGGTCGTTGTGTCAAGGAAGGTGTTGCCACATAAGCAAAGCGTGACCGCCGCGTATCTGCATCTTGCAGATCGCAACGGTCACGCTCTGGGAATCAGCGCGGCAGCAGCCGGTCGACGAACGAGCGGTACTCGCGGAGCGCGAGCCTCAGGTGCTCGGTGTCGGTGTGCCCCTGCCATTCGCCCGCGAGCCGCGCACGGTGCTCGGTGATGGTTCGCACCACCTCGTCGAGCACCACGTCGGCCTCGCGCACGGCGCCCCGCGGGTCGTCGACGAAGTCCGCCTGCAGTTCACGCCAGCGCGCACGGAGCCGGTCGGCGGCGTCACCGGCGAACAGTTCGTTGTCCTGCGTCGGGGGCGGCGCGACGCCCGTGGCGCGGCCGTCGCCCGTCTCCAGTCCGGCCTCGTCCACCGGGATGGGCTCGGTCCCGTCTGTGGCGGACGGGACACGCTGAGCCGGAAGTGGTTGCGCCGCAACGTCGTCGCGGTGCTCGGCGTCACGCATGGCGCGCCTCCCGGTCACCGCGGTCCACGGCCTGCCCGTCGCGCTGGACCGGTACGCGGTCACCGTGGCCGAGCAGCTCGCGGAACGTCGTCCGGTAGTGCACCAGCGCGGTGCGCAACTCCTCGGTGGTCGCCTGCCTGCCGCGGATCTCGTGCGCGGCACGGTAACCGTCGACGACGTCGCCGTGCTCGACCGACAGGTCGGCCGCCTGCTGGTCGAAACCCTCCATCGGGTAACCGCGTTCCCGCATCACGAGGTGCACCAGGTCCTCCGCGCCCGCGACGGCCTCGGCGGGGGCGTCGACGAAGTGCTCCTGAACCCGTGTCCACTGCTCGGCGTAGTGCGTACGCGCCGTGTCCGACAGCGGACGCAGCGACAGCTTCGCGTGCCGCTTCTCCCGCTCGGTCAGCTCACGCTCGGCAACGCGCCGCTTCTGCGTGTTCTCGAGGTGGCGGTCGTACTCGGACCCGAACCGGTCGCGCAGCCTGCGGCTCCGCGCCTGCCGGACGAGGAACCAGCCCGCCGCGATCAACACCACGACCAGGACGACCACCAGGATCACCGTTGCTGCGGTCGACATCACGCGCTCCTTTCGAGGGAACTCGCCGGCGGACGTGCCCGGCAGGCGTCGCACCGAAACGGCACCACCCCGGGATTGCCCCGGATGGAGCAACCGCGTCGGCCATGTGCGCCGGTCGCCGAATGTCACCCGGCACTTACGGTGCGCGCCGCTTCCGGTGTCGGCGGCACGTCCGGCAGCTGCGAGAGGGGCAGCGGAACTCGGCCGGTCGCGGTGTCCGGTCGGCGCGCCCGCGATGGGGCGCGCGGTCCCGGCTCCCTGACCGGTTCGTCCCTATGCTTGCCGCATGGAGTGGTCGTGGCCGCCGCGGGGGCGGTTCGCCGACGCGCTGGTCGCGGGTGCGGTAGGTGCGTTCGTGCTTGGCTCGACAGTGCTGTCGACCACGCACGGCGACGTCGGCGTGGTCAGCTGGCTGCTGGTGGGCACGGCGTCGGCGGCGCTGTACCACCGGCGCCGCCACCCCGTCGCCGTGGCCGCGTACACCCTGCTCGCGTGCGCGCTGTACTACCCGCTGACCGGTCCGGGCAGCCCGATCATGCTGACGTTCATGGCCGCGATGTTCGGCGCGGGCGAGACGGGCAGGCTGTGGGTCGCGGCCGGGTTCGGCACGCTCGCGTTCGGGTTCGTCGTGGTCGGCGAGGCGGCCAGCGAGAGGCGGCACCTCGACGACGTCTCCCTGTTCCTGCTGTTCGGCTGGCTCGTCGCGTCGGTCGCGGTCGGCGGGGTCGTGCGGACGCGGCGAGCGTACCTGCGGGAGGCGCAGCGGGCGGCGGCGACCGGCGAACGACTGCGGATCGCCCGCGAGCTGCACGACGCGCTCGGGCACGACCTGTCGCTGATCAACGTGCAGGCGAGCGCCGCGCTGCGGCGCATGGACAAGGGCGACACCGCACCACAACGGGACGCACTGGCCGCGGTGAAGGACGCCAGTGGCCGCGGGCTGAAAGAGCTGCGGCGCACGCTCGGTGTGCTGCGGCAGGTGGACGAACCGGCGCCGCTCGCCCCGCCCGCCGGGCTCGCGGCACTGCCGGACCTGCTCGACCGGTCCCGGCAGGCCGGGCTGGCGGTGCACGGGTCGGTGACCGGTGCGGTGCGTGAGGTCCCGCCGTCCGTGGACGTCGCCGCGTACCGGATCGTGCAGGAGGCGCTGACGAACGTGACGCGGCACGCGTCCGCGTCACGGGTGGACGTGTCGGTCGCGTACCGCGAACGCGAGGTGGAGGTGCGGGTGGCCGACGACGGACGCGGACCGAACGGCGGCGGCGCCGGGTCGGGCATCCTCGGCATGACCGAGCGCGCGACCTCGGTCGGCGGCACGCTCGACACCGGTCCCGGCGACGACGGCGGATTCCGCGTGCTGGCACGGCTTCCGCTCGGCGGCGCGTCGTGATCCGGGTGCTGCTGGCCGACGACCAGACCCTCGTCCGCGCGGGCTTCCGGTCCATCCTGGACGGTGAGGACGACATCGAGGTCGTCGGCGAGGCCGGGGACGGTGCCGCCGCCGTGCGGACCGCGGCGGCACTGCGTCCGGACGTGGTGCTGATGGACATCCGCATGCCGCACCTCGACGGGCTGGCCGCCACGCGGGAGATCATCGCGTCGCTGCCGGACGTGCGGGTGGTGATCCTGACGACGTTCGACCTCGACGAGTACGTCTACGGTGCGCTGCGTGCCGGGGCCAGCGGGTTCCTCGTCAAGGACACCGAACCGGAAGAGCTGCTCCACGGCGTGCGGGTCGTCGCCCGCGGCGACGCGCTGCTGGCGCCGTCGGTGACGCGACGGCTGATCGCCGAGTTCGCGGGCCGCGTCGAACGCCCGGCACCCAGCCCCCGCCTCGCGTCGCTGACCGAGCGCGAACGCGAGGTGACGACGCTGGTGGCGGCCGGACTGTCCAACGACGAGATCGCCGAGCGGCTCGTGCTGAGCCCGGCCACGGCGAAGACACACGTGAGCCGGATCATGACCAAGCTCGACGTCCGGGACCGCGCGCAACTGGTGGTGCTCGCCTACGAGTCGGCCATGGTCACCCCACGCTGGCTCGGACCCACAACCCCGGTAGTACGGCATCACCCTTAGGGGACAACCGGAGTTGCGAGCCAACTGACCACTTCGGCCCGACGACGGCGACCCCCGTCGCACGCGAGCCTTCCCGCATGACTTCTCCTCCATCCAGAATGGTCCGGCTCGCGGGCTGGGCGCAGCGGCGGCACTGGCTCGCGCTGGCGCTGTGGGTGGCCGTGCTCGGCGGCATCACCGTCGCCGCGCAGGCCGTCGGTTCGGACTACCGCGACGACCACACCCTGCCCGGCACCGAGTCACAACAGGTCGCCGACGCGTTCGCCGCTCAGGGCAGGCAACCCGACTCGGTGCGGGTGGTGTTCCAGCGCGACGCGGGGATCGCGGGCGCGCGGGACGGCGCCGCCGCCGTGTTGTCCGAAGTGGAGCGACTGCCGAGGGTCGCGGACGTGTCGGGCCTGACCGAGTCCGAGCGCGGCACGGTCGCCTTCGCGACGGTCACCTTCGACGGCGCCGACGTGCCCGCCGAGGACGTGCGGCGCGTCATCGACACCGCCGGGCGGGACGGCGACCTGCGCGTCGAACTCGGCGGGGACCCGGTCCGCGCCGCCGAGGAGGCACCGGGTGGCGCGGCGGAAGGCGCGGGCATGCTCGCCGCGCTGGTGATCCTCGTGCTCATGTTCGGGTCGTTCCTCGCCGCGTGCCTGCCGCTCGTCACCGCCGTGTTCGCGGTCGGCAGCACGCTGGGCGTGATCATGCTGGCGAGCCACCTCACCGCGCTGCCCGGCTACGCGCCGCCGCTGATGATGCTCGTCGGTCTCGGCGTCGGCATCGACTACGCGCTGCTGGTCTTCGCCCGGTTCCGCGGCGAGCTGCGCATGGGCGCCGACCGTGCGCGGGCCGCGCGCACCGCGCTCGACACCGCGGGCCGGTCCGTCCTGTTCGCGGGCACCACCGTGATGATCGCGCTGCTCGGCCTGCTCGCGCTCGGACTCGGCTCCCTGCAGGGGGTCGCGCTCGCGGTCACCCTGACCGTGCTGCTCACGATGGTCGCGTCGCTGACGCTCCTGCCCGCGCTGCTGACCGTGTTCGGCAAGCGCATCGAGAAGGCCGTGCGCAAGCGGCCCAACCGCGGCTCCGGCGCGCGGTGGCGGCGGTGGAGCGACACCGTGCAGCGCAGGCCGGTGCCCGCCCTCGTCGTCTCACTCGCGGCGCTCGGTGCGCTGTCCGTGCCCGCGTTCGGCATGCAGCTCGGGTTCGCCGACGCGGGCACCGAGGCCGAGTCCGCCACCAGCAGGCAGGCGTACGACCTGCTCGCCGAGGGGTTCGGGCCGGGCGTCAACGGGCCGCTCGTGATCATGTCGGAAGGCGGCGGCACGGAGGAGCTGGCCACCGCGCTCGACGGCACCGACGGCGTCGCCGGGGTCGGTGCGCCGCAACGGCTCGGCGACGACCTCGGCATGCTGCTCGTGTTCCCGGACAGCGCACCGCAGGACGAGGCGACGAGCGACCTGGTCACACGGCTGCGCACGGACGTCCTGCCACCGTTGGAAACCGACACCGGCGCGACGTACCTGGTCGGCGGGTCCACCGCGGCGGCCGACGACTTCGCCGCGGCCGTGTCCGACCGGCTGCCGCTGTTCCTGCTGGTCGTGGTCGGGTTGTCGGCCATCCTGCTGATGGCGGTGTTCCGGTCGCTGCTGATCCCGCTCAAGGCCGCGCTGCTGAACCTCCTGTCCATCGGCGCGTCGCTCGGCGTCGTGACCCTGGTGTTCGCGCCGACGGGGCCGGTCGAGGCGTTCGTGCCCGTGCTGGTGTTCGCGATCGTGTTCGGCCTGTCGATGGACTACGAGGTGTTCCTCGTCTCCCGCATGCACGAGGAGTGGCGGCGGACCGGCGACGCGTCCGGCGCGGTGCGGGAGGGCCTCGCGACCACCGGCGGCGTGATCACCGCGGCGGCCGCGATCATGGTCGTGGTGTTCGGCGCCTTCGTGCTCAGCCCGGACCGGATGCTGCGGCAGTTCGGTCTGGGGCTCGCGGTCGCGGTGCTGGTCGACGCGCTCGTGCTCCGGTGCCTCGTCGTGCCCGCGGTCATGCGGCTGTTCGGCACGCGGGCGTGGTGGCTGCCCCGGTGGCTGGACAAAGCGTTGCCCAACGTGGCGCTCGAACCGCCGGAATCGCATTCGAAAACGGTGGAATTCACACGTTCGAATTAATTGCGACGACTGCTCCGAACGGGTGACTTTCCTTGCGGCTCCGGTGAAAAGTGCCATCGCGCGGTGGTTCGCTGCTCGTGTAATGTCGGTTCGCCGAATCGACCGAGCTGGGAGTCGCGGTGGATTTTCTCGACACGGTGACGGGTGGCATCGACAACGCTGTCGGGGCGGTGCTCGCGCCGGTGGCGGACACGGCCGGCGCGGCGGCGGCGACGCTGCGCCGGGAGCTGACGCAGACCTGGCACGGCGTGTTCGGCTCCCCCACCATGCCCGGCGGCACCAACTGGAACGCGTACAGCCACGAGGAGCTGTTCGCGATGGTCAACACCGGCGCGGACCCTGGCCAGGTCGGTGCACAGGCCGCGGTGCTGGACGGCCTCGGCCGCGGCGCCGCCGACGCGGCGGAGGACCTGTCCGCGCGCCGCGGCCAGGTGGCCGAGGTCTGGGAGGGCCGCGCGTCGGCCGCGTTCGGCAGCACCCTCCACGAGCACAGCGCGGGCGGCGCCGCAATGGCGGAACACGCGGCGGCGCTGTCCGCGGCGGTTCTGCGGGCGTCGGAGGCGCTGAGCCGGGCGCAGGCGGCCATGCCGGACCCGGTGGACGTCGCCGCCACGACCTCGTACGGCGCCGCCGCGGCACCGGGCCCGAACTTCGCGCTCGGCGCCGTCACGGGTGCGGGCGCGAGCTGGTTCGCCGCGTCGCTGGCGGCGGCGAACAAGAAGGCGGAGGCCGTCGAGGTCATGCAGACGTTCGAGGCGAGCCTCAACGCGGCGGACCCGCCGGAGGCACCCACGAAGCTCCCGCCGGGCGTGCCGGGCGGTGTGCCGCTCCCCGCGCCCCGGCCGGAGGTGGCCGCGGTCGCCGCGGCCGCCCCGATCCCCCGCACGGCAGCCCGCACGGCAGGCTCGGCCCCCCGCGGCCCGGCGACCTCCAACTCCGCCGTCACGCCCGCCTCCGCCACCACCAACAAGTCAAGCCTGGCACCGTCCGGTGCCGCCGCCATGCCCGGCCCTGCCGGTCCCCATCAGGCGGCCGCCGCCACCGTCGCCTCCGGGGCTCCCGGTTCTCTGGTTTCGCCTGCTGCGGCGGGCGGCCCGTCCCCGGGCACCGGCCCGTCGGGCGCCAACCCGCTCGGCGCCCCTCCGAGCGTGGCCACCGGTCGCCGGGCACCTGAGTCCTCCGGGTGGGCGAGCGGGCCGGACGGGCGGGCCACTGGCCGCCCCCTGGCGTGGCACGACCTCGTCGGCCGGGGCGGTGTCCCCGGCCTGCTGACCAACGCCGACCACAGCCCCGCCCGCGCCACGGCCGCTCCGGGTCCCGTGCCCGCGCACAGCCGCCGGGACGACGACCGCGAGCACCACAACCGCATGCCACGCGCCGACAACCTGTTCACGCTCGACGAGACGACACCACCGCCCGTGATCGGGGCATAGGGAGCCACCATGTACGTCGACTCCGAGGAAGACCCCGCCGGCACGAAGGGCGCGCTGGCCAGGGCGGGTGCCGCCGTGTTCGTCAGTCCCTACGAGGTGGAGCGGCACGCCGACGAGCTGGTCCGGTTGGGCGAGGACCTGCACGAGCGGGTGCGGGCGGCGGACGTGCAGCCGCTGCGGATGGGCTCGTCACCGCCCGCGATGTGGTTCGCGGCCAAGCTCGCACGGCTCACCGGGCCGGAGGGCACCCCGACCGTGCTGCGGGAGTGGGCCGACGGGCTCACCCGTCTCGGCGGGGAGACCCGGGCCGGCGCGGCCGACTACCGCGCCACGGAAGGCGACAACGAGAGCACGTTCACCCGCCTCGGTGAGGCCAGGTGACCCGGTTCGGGCTCGTCGAGCTGGACCTGCTCGCCACCCACGCGGGCGCCACGATCCCGTACCCGCTGCGGGTGCCGTCCTTCGGCCGCGTACCGGCGGAACGGGACGAGCTGTTCGCCGCCGCGGCCGAGGCCCTGCAGGTACGTGGCCTCGCCGGTGCCGACGGGCCCGCCGGGCTCGCCGCGGACGTCGTCGCCGCGCTCGCCAGGCGGCGCGGCACCGTGGACCTCGTGGTCCGCGGCCCTGGCGGGGAACGCGGCGCGGTCGCGATGGTCTACGGCAAGCACGCCGTGGTGTGCAAACAGGACTTCGCCGGTGACCGGCTCGTCGACGTGCGCCGCATCCCGCTCAGCGCGGTGGCGTCCGCGCTGACCGCGCTCGTGCCGGACCTGGTCCCCGCGCCCGCCATGCCCGTCCGGCTGCCGGCGGCCGCGGCACTCGTCACCGCGGGCCACCGCCACGTCGTCACCGAGCACGGTGGCAACCCCGACGAGCTGGACAACCTCACCGAACTGGTCAGCGCCGTCGACGGCGGCGGCCAGCTCGGCGCGACCGCCACCACCCGCGACGGCGGGGACGTCCGCGACACCCGCACCGTCCCGGAGCTGTGCTGGCTGGACACCCCGACCGGCCGCGTACGCGTCACCACCCCGGCCGCCGACGAGCCGGACGGGTGGATCAGCGTGAACCCGTTGTCCCCCAGCACACTCCGCTCGGCGGCGGAGGACCTGGTCGAGGCGCTCCGCCGTTAGACCGCCGCCCGATCGACCCGGCGGAGGTCGCGCACCGCGGGCACCATCAGCAGGGCCGTGATCACCACGACCACACCCACCCCGCTCACCACGAGCACGGACGAGGTGCCGAGCAGCGCGGACGCCGGACCGGCGAGTGCCTGGCCCACCGGCATCATCGCGAGCGACCCCGCCACCTCGTAGGCGTGGATGCGGTTGAGGATCGTGCCGGGCACCTGGGTCTGCACGCTGGTGGCCCACATGACACCCCAGAACGCGTGTGCCGCCCCGGCGACCGCGAACCCCGCGGCGATCACGGCTACCGGTAGACCGAGTGCCACGGAAAGGGGTTGCGCCGCGAACCCGAGCAGCGCCAGCGCGCCGGCCAGCAGCGGACGGTTCGGGCGCAGGCGCATGGCGATCAGCCCGCCCACGACCATGCCCACCCCGCCGACGGCGTTGACCAGCCCGAACGCCGTGGACCCGTGGTCCACGACGAGTGCGGTGGCCACGAGCGGCGCCGTCGGCCCGAAGGTGGTGATCATGAGGGTCATCCACGCGAGGATGACGCTCCACATCCACGTCCGTGCCCGGAACTCCCGCCAGCCCTCCGCGAGGTCGAGGCCGAACGAGGCCCCTGTCCTGGCCACCGCCCTGCCGAGCCGCAGGCCGAGCAGGCACGCGGCGCTGACCACGTAGGTGAGCGCGTGCGCGACGAACACCCCGCCGACCGAGGTGACCGCGATCAGCGCACCGGCCACCGCGGGTCCCGCGACGGTCATGACCGACTCGGCGGTCCGGATCGCCCCGTTGGCGCCCTGCACGTCGTCGGCGATCCTGGGGATCGTGCTCGCCACGCCGGGCTGGAACAGCGCGGCACAGATCCCGTTGACCGCGCCGACCGCGCAGACCTGCCACAGCACCACGTGCCCGGTGAAGAACATGGCGGCGACGAGTCCTTGCGTGCCGACCCGCACGACGTCCGCCAGCACCATCAGCACACGCGTGTCGACACGGTCGGCGATCACCCCGCCGAACACCACGAACCCGGCCACGCACGCCGAGTACGACGCCATGGCCGCACCCACCGCCCCCGCGCCGTGCCCGTACTGGACGAGTCCGGCGGCGAGCGCGACGGGCAGCATCATGTCGCCGAGCCGTGCGGCGCCGCGCGCGACGAGGAACAACCAGAAGTTCCTGTTCCACCTGCGAACCCGCGGCGCGACCGCCACCTCGAGCGTGCTCGGCAATCCCCGCTCCCCCCGTGGGTCAGTCACACCCACTCTACGAAGGGCGAGCAAGCCGTTTTCGCGCGTCTACCGCAGCGTCGCGTGCAAGGTCGCGCCGTGGGCCTGGAAAGTCCGCGCCCGCACCAGGGTCCCGCCCGGCACCGGCCGGACCTCGACCCCGTCGTCGGCGTCTACGACCCGCAGCCGGGTACCGCGCAGCAGCACCGACACGTCCGTGCGCCGCATGGTCGGGTCGGACACCGCGACCCGCACCCCGTCGCCGCGACGCACGAGGACCGACGCCGGGCCGTGCACCGACAGCGGGCCCGCCCGGTGCCAGCCGTCGGTGAACGCGTTGACGCCCGTCAGCCGCAGGCCCCGGTGCGCCACCGCCTGCACGGCCGTCGTGTTCGCCAGCACGGCCGGCCCGCCGGCGGACCGCAGCCGCGACTCGGACGCGTGCGGCACCAACGCGTACGCGGCCGACGACGACCGGAGTGTCACGGTCACGACCTGCTTGGTCACCGGTGTGTCCTGGTTGGCCGCGCGCACCACCCGGCGGCTCCGCGTCACCGTCGACCGGTCGGCCACCGGGCGTTGCCCGTCGAGGAACAGGTAACCCACCGCGGCGCCGGTCGTCCGGTTCGCGTACCGCAGCCAGCCGTCACCCGACGACAACACCACGTCGTCGTCAGGAGCCGCGATCCTGCTGTCCACTGTGGTCACGGCGGCGTCCGGCATCCCGGCCGCCAGCGCCACGATCTCGTCGTCGAACAGGAACCACGACTTCGTGACCCGCACGTTCGGGTACGCCACGAAGTCGTCCGGCAGCAGCCCGGCCCGTTTGTCCACATAGGGCACGTCGTCCGAGGTGACCATGCCCGCGACGCCGTACGGCCCGAGCGTGGCGCCGCCGGAGAACTCGTTGGTGCCGCGCGGGAAGTACACGTACTTGTTCTGCGCCTCCGACGACGACGTGAACCCCGCGGCCGGGTTCTCGTACCAGAACCGCCCGTACAGCTCCGGGATCGTCCTCCGGTCCTCCGCGAGCACGGTCACGCCGGACAGCCGGTACGGCGACACGGTCGTGTAGTAGTCGACTCCGAACGAATCGGACTGGTCCTGGCCGGACAGGTACAGGTAGTAGGCGCCGTCGCCCTGGAACCAGGGCAGCAGGTTCTCGCCGTTCATGTACTCGTACTTGCTGATCCGGTCGGAACTCCTGGCCAGCGCGAACGCGTAGCCCGGCCTGCGGTGCACGGTCCGGTCCATCGCGTTGAACGCGACCGAACGCGACGGCGGGTTCAGGTCCGCCGCGGGCACCGGCGAGGCGAGGACGTCGGCGTACCGGCGCACGCTCACCGGCGACACGAACGCCGCCGGGTCGATCGCGGCCGACCGCAGGAACTTCACGTAGGCCCGCAGCGGCACCGGGTCCGCCACGTAGTCGGCGAGGTCGACGATCGCCTCCACGATGGACGTGACGTCGCCGTACCCGGTCGTCGACCGGGACACGGCCCGCCCCTTGACGACCTCCATCAGCCAGCCTTCGAAGATCAGCGGCGCGAACCCGTTCACCACCCAGCCGCGTACCGTGTCGATCAACCCGGCGTCGCCCGCGTAGGCGGTGCCGTCGAGGATCTTCACCGCCTGCACGACCCGCGACAGCAACGCCCTGCCGTACGAGCCGGTGTAGGCCACGGAATGGTGCTGGATGAACGACCCGTCGGCGTAGTACCCGTCGGTCACGCCGTGCTGGAGGTGGTACGGGTCGACGGTGGCGAACACCGTGCTCTGGTCCGCGACGGCCTTCGTCACCCGCGCCTCGTCGGCGAGCAGCGCGCCCTGCAGGATCCTGTTCGTGGTGATGTCGGCGAGGTTCGCGCCGGTGTGGAAGCGGGAGTCGAGGTCGACGTCGCCGTCCTTGCCGTTGCGCAGGTAGGCGTCCATCGACGCGACGTACGTCGACACCAGGTCGGCGGGCGCGTCCAGCAGCAGCAGGGCTTTCGTGGCGCTCGTGGAGATGCCGATCTCCCAGTTGAACCAGTTGCCGTAGTACCCGGCGGCCTGGTCGCCGTAGTGGTGGGTGTGCAGCCACACGAGCCCGTCGAGCACCCGCTGCCGCACGGCGGCGTCACCGAACAGCGCCGACCGGGGCGCGCGGGTGGCCAGCGCGATCTCGTACAGGTTCTGGAAAGCGCGGTTCAGGTTCGCGTCGTTCGTGCCGAGCGGCAGGTTCGCGAACAGTTCGCCGTCCCCGGCGGCGTCCATGTCCGCGAGCCGTGCCCTGGCCGTGCGCTCGATCGCCGCGAGCTTCGGGGCGACCTCGGGACGTGCGTTCGACTCGGCGGTACCGGCGAACACGTCGACGGTGTTCGCCCGCAGCCTGCCGAGGTCGGCGACCGGGTCGGCACTCGCGGGCACCGCGCGTGCCAGGAGCACGGCGGCGGGCACGATACTCAGAACCTGACGGCGTGACAGTTCCATGGGACCCCCGTTCACAGGCCGGTATCCCCTGGATGATCGCGGTTTCGCCGCCGTGGATCAAGGGGTTGCACGGCTACCGGAGCGGCACGGACCAGTCAGCCGTCGCCTACCGCGGCGCCCGGGCCGAGGACCAGCGCGTCCGCGTGGTGTTCGGCGAGTTGTTCGCGCCACCACGGGGTCTCGACGAAGCCGCGTTTGAGCGACAGCAGTTCCACCGACGCGCTCCACCCGATCACACCCGCCATCTTCGCGAGCGTGTCCGTGGTGAACTCGAACAGGCCGCGGGTCGACTCGGAGATCACCTCGCACAGCAACGAGTTCCCGTCGAGCGTGGCGCCGAGGTAGCGCACGGACGGGTGCCGGACGAGCGTGGCGGCGACCTCGTTGAGCTTCGACGGTTCCACGGTGACCCACATCAGGGTCTCCGCCTCCAGCCCGAGCGCCTGCGCGGGCACGATCGTGAACACCGCCGCGCACCGGTCGCCGATCATCCGTTCGAAGCGGCGGCGGACCGTGGACTCGTTGAGCTCCAACGCGTCCGCGATGGTCCGGAAGCTCGCCCTGCCGTCGTCCCGCAGGTGGTCGAGGATCGCCCAGTCGACCTTGTCGAAGTGGTCCGGCGAGCACAGCGGCACCTCGGGCGGCAGCGCCTCGCGGTCGTCGAGCAGCTGCTTGTACCAGTCGTGCGAGACCTTGTAGACATGCAGCAGCAGGTCGCTGTACCAGCGCTGCACCCCGTCGATCTGCTGCAGCTCCAGCATGGTCTTCGGGTACCGGGTGGGCCCGGAGTTCACGACCAGCTCGATGCCGATGTCGTACGAGCCGGTGATCAGCGACGCCCACCGCACGTCCGGGCGCGCGACCAGCTGTTCGGCCACATCCAGCTGCGTGCCGGGACGGCAGCCGATGCGGGTGAAGAACGTCTCCACCGGCCCGGTGCTGCCGAGGCTCGGCAGCACCGCGACCTTCAGGAGGTTGTCCGCCATGAGCTGCTGGGCACGCCGCGCCACCGTCGGCACGGACGTCTCGCACGTCGTGGCGATCGACGTCCAGCTGGCCCGCCCGTCGCCCTGCAGGGCGACGATGATCTGGCGGTCGAGGTCGTCGAGCGGTCTCATGTGACGACGTCCGCCAGGAACTCGCGCACCACCTTCGTCCACGCCTCGGCCTCCTCGATCTGCGGTGAGTGGCCCGACTTCTCGAACACCACCAGACGCGAGCCGGGGATCAGACTAGCGATCGTCTCGCTGCACGCCACGGGCGTGATCCAGTCGGTGCGGCCGACGGTGATCAGCGTGGGCGCGGTGACCTGCGGCAGCACCGGCTTGAGGTCGTAGTTCGGGATGTTGACCTGGAAGGCGTGGTTGTGGGCCTCGTAGCGGTACGGGGTGGCGGCGACCTTCTTCTCGACCGCGTCGGGGTCGTAGACGTAGTCGTACAGCGGCAGGATCTCGCGCCAGCAGTCGCGGAGGTCGTCGTTGTCGCGCACGGTGCCCGCGAAGATCCGGTCGAGCTTGTCGCGGTCGATCTCCACGCGGGTGGTGGCCAGCGCGTTCGCGAGCGCCTTCTCCTCGTGCGAGTTGTCCGGCGAGGTGTCGCGCAGGACCATGGCACGCACGCGGTCCGGGTAGCGGGTGGCGTACTCCATCGCCATGAACCCGCCGTACGAGCCGCCCGCCATGATGACCTGCTCGGCGCCGATCCACTCGCGCAGCGCGTCGATGTCGGCGGCCCACTGCTCGTGGCTGAACGTGCCCTTGCCTTCGCTCTGCCCGGAACCACGCGCGTCGAACACCACGACGCGGTAGGTGTCGGCGAGCCTGCCGAAGCTCGCCCTCGGCTCGGCCCGCGACCCGAGCCCGGGCGCGCCGTGGTGTGCGATCAGCACGGGTGCGCCCTCGGGGCCGAGCACCTCGACCGCGAGCCGGTTGCCGTTGATCTGCACCATGGTCGCCTCGGTGGTGGCGGCGGCGAACTCTGGCGACACGTCGTTCACGAACACTCCTTAGACGGGGATGACGCAGTCGTCGAGGCTGCGCGGGTACGAGGTGAGGGGGCGGGCGCCGTCGTCGGTGACCAGCATGGAGTCCGAGATGCGGTAGCCCGCGTGGCCCGGGACGTAGATGCCGGGCTCGTTGGACACGATCATCCCGGGCTCGAGCACGGTCGCGTCGCCGTCCTCCAGCCACGGCGGCTCGTGCATGCCGAGGCCGATGCCGTGGCCCTGCCGGTGCCGCAGGTAGCGGCCGAGCCCGGCCTCCCTGACGACCGACAGGCACGCCTCGTTGGCGGACCGGCACTCGGCGCCCGGCTTGATCGCGTGCCCGCCCACCTCCTGGGCGAGGCGGATGGTCTCGTGGTAGCGGCGCTGCTCGTCCGACGGCTCGCCGAGCACGAACGTCCGCTCTCCCTCGACGAACCGGCCGCCGACCGCGCAGCCGAGCGACAGCATGAACGTGTCGCCGGGCCGCAGCCGGTACCCGGACGGCAGACCGTGGGGGTAGGAGGAGTTGGCGCCCGCGTACACGAGCCCGCCCGCGAGGAAGGACACGACGACGACGTCGGTGTGCTCGCCGTACATGGTGGACGTGCCGACGCGGCCGACGTGCGCGGCCAGCTCGGCCTCGCTGGGCAGCTCGGCGCCGGTGGCGAGCGCGTCGGTGACGAGTTCGACGCCCTCGGTCAGCATCACGTCGGTGATGCGCGCGGCCTCCTGGTGCAGCGCGATCTCACCGGGTTCCTTGACGTAACGGGTGACCGTCACGATGTCCGTCGGCACGAGGTCCACAGTGGACAACGCGGCGGCGGCCGCGCTCAGCCGGGCGTAGCTCATCGACGTGGTGTGGCCCGCCGTGCGGTGCCCCGCACCCACCGCACCGGCCAGCACCGCGAACGGCGGCACCACGCCCGGGTACTCGGGGTAGGCCACCAGGTCCGCGATCGCGTGCTGGGCCTCCGCGTGCTCCCGCTCCAGCTCCGGCAGGAGCAGCGTGGCGCCGCCGTCGACGGGCAGCCACACCGCGACCGGCCGTTCACACGGGTGGTGGAAGAACCCGGTCAGGTACGCGACGTCCTCGGGGTCGTCGGTGAGGATCGCGTCGAACCCGGCTTCGGACGCCCGGGCACGCACCCGGTCCTGGACGCGCTCGAAGAACGCGCGGTCGAGCCGTTGGGAAAACGTCACTTGTTCCGCCTTGGGTTACGGGCGTCGTTGTACGCCGTGGACAACAGCGTCGACGCCAGCACGAGCAGGAAGATCGCGAGCGACGGGAACAGCGGCAGCCACCACGCGGTGGACATCGCGCCCGCCTGCTGCGCCTCGTAGAGGATCCGGCCCCACGACCACGTGTTCGGGTCGCCGAGGCCGAGGAACGCCAGCCCCGCCGCCGACAGCACCGCGCGCGAGGACGTGAGCACGACCGACACCAGCACCAGCGGCATCACCGCGGGCACCACGTGCCGCCGGATGATCCACACCGGCGAGCCGGTCATCAGCCGCGCCGCGTCCACATAGGGCAGCCGCACGACCGAAAGCGCCTGCGAGCGCACCACCCTGGTGACCTCCGGCCACGAGAACGCGGCGATCACGAGGATGATCGTCATCGTGCTGGGGCCGACGAGCGCGGCGACGAGGATCATCAGCGGCAGGATCGGCAGCGACAACGTGAGGTCGACGATCACGCTGATCACGGAGTCGATCCGGCGGAAGTACGCGCCGATGACGGCGAGCAGCGTGCCGAACACGATCGCGATCAGCGAGGCGGCCGCCGCGACCAGGAGGCTCTGCTGCGCGCCCCACACGACCTCGGCGAACACGTCGAGCCCGAGGCTGTCGGTGCCGAACCAGTGCGCGCCGGACGGCGGCGCGAGCACCGTGTCGCCGTACCCGGACGGGTAGGCGGCGAGCAGCGGCGCCGCCACCGCGACGAACACGAGCAGCACCAGCACGACCAGCGCGGCCATGCCGAGCGGCTCCCGCCGGAACCGGCGCCACGTGTTCCGCGCCGCGCTGGGCGGCGCGTCGACGGACACGGCCTCCGCCAGCTGTGCCTCCGTGGTGGTCATGATGCCGCCTTCACGCGTGGGTCGAGGATCCCGTAGGCGATGTCGGTGACCATGTTCACGGCCACCACGGTCACCGCGAGCAGCAGGAACGCGCCCTGCAGCACCGGGAAGTCCAGCTGTGTCACCGCTTCGTAGATGCCGCGGCCGATGCCCGGGTAGGCGTACACGGTCTCGATCAGCACCGCGCCACCGACCACGAACCCGAGCTGCAGCCCGACGAGCGTCGTGGTCGGCAGCAACGCGTTGCGCAGCGCGTGCTTCCACAGCACCCGCCGCGCGGGCAGCCCGTTGGCGTTCGCCAGCACCACGTAGTCCTCGCCGAGCGCGTCGATCAGCGACGACCGCATGGTCAGCACGTACGCGCCGAGCTGGGCGAACACCAGCGACAGGCACGGCAGCACGAGGTGCGAGAGCACCGACAGGTACCACTCGCCGCCGTAGGTGCCGTCGGTGTACGCGCCGCCGATCGGGAACCAGTTGAGCTTCAGCCCCAGCACGTACAACAGCAGGATGCCGAGGCTCGGCACGAACAACGACTGCCCGGTGACGGCGACGATCTGCACGAACCGGTCGGCGAGCCCGCCCCGCCGGGACGCGGCGAGCACCCCGAGCGGGATGCCCACCGCGACCGTCACCAGCAGCGACGACCCGGCCAGCAGCAGCGTCCACGGCAACCGGTCCATCAGGACGGTCGTGACCTCGGTGTTCTGGTGGAACGAGATGCCGAGGTTGCCCTGGAGCAACTGCCACAGGTACTTCACGTACTGGACCGGGAGTGATTCCTCCAGGCCGTAGTCGGTGAGCAGGGCCGCCCGGGTCTCCCGTGTCATGTTCGGGTTCGCCACGGCCAGCACCGGGTCCCCCGGCAGCAACCGGAGGAGCAGGAACGTGACCGTCACGGCGAACCAGATGGTGAGCAGGCCGCGGCCCACCCGCTTGAGCACGAACAAGAACAACGACATCCGGGCGGCCCTGCTCTCACTGCGACTCGGACTTGGTCGCCGAGGCGACCGAGATCGGGTTGACGATGGACAACAGCTCGGAGGGCTTCACGACGAACCCGCTCCAGTCGCTGCGGTGCGCCACGTACAGGTTCTGCGTGTACATGACGTTGTCGTACACGTTGTCCCGCACGATCTTCGCCGCCTGCTGCAGCAGCGGCCGCTGCTCCTCGCGCTCGAACGTGACCCGGGCCTGCTCGATCAGCGACGACAGCCGCGGATCGTCCACATGGGTGTAGTTGATCACGCCGTCCGGCAGGTAGGTCAGCGCCATGTTGGTCGCCGGATCGTCCATGATCGCGAAGTTGCCCGCGTAGATGTCGAAGTCACCCGCGTCGGTCTTCGCCAGGTACGTGTTCCGTTCCAGGCCCTGCAGCTCGATGGTGATGCCCGCCTTGGCCGCGCTGTCCTTCACGAGCGCCGCCCACTGCGTGGTCACCGGGTCCTGCAGCGAGTAGATCAGCCGGAACTTCAGCGACCCGTCGGTGGGGTAGCCCGCGTCCGTGAGCAGCTGCTTCGACTTCTCAACGTCGAACTCGTACTCCTTGATGGCGTCGTCGTGGAAGTCCTTCAGCACCGGCATGATCGGGCTCGACCCGGTCGACACGGCCTGGCCCTGCAGCACGACCTTGCGGATGGCCTCGTAGTCGACCGCGTGCGCGAGCGCCTGCCGGACCTCCTTCTTGGCCAGGTCGGGCTTGGTCATGTTGTACGTCATGTGCGCGTAGCCGAGGCCGGGCACCTCCTCGACCGTGATGCCGGGCGTGTTCTGCAACCCCTTGACCTGCGAGGGCGGCAGCGTGTTCGCGATGACGTCCACGTCACCGTTCTTCAGGCCCAGGATCTCGGTGTTCACGTCCGGGTACACGCGGTAGACGACCTTGGCCGCCTTGGGCTTGCCGCCCTCGACCAGCGGGTAGTTGTCCACGCGCTCCATCGTGTAGCTCTGTCCACGCTGGACCTCGGTGAGCACGTACGGACCGGCGCTCACCCAGCCGCCGTTCTTCCCGTCGTTGGCGAACGTGGCGACCGAACCGGCTGGCTCGAACACGTGCTGGGGCACGACGTTGCCCCAGAAGCCGATCTCCGGGATCAGCGTCGAGTCCGGTGCGGACAGCGTGATCTCCACGCGCGTGTCGGACACCGCGGTCGCGGACTTGAAGTTCGTCAGCTGGCCGGTCAGCGTGCCCGCCGGCTTGTCCCGCTTCACCGCGTTGAGCGAGAACGCGACGTCCTTCGCGGTCAGCGGCTTGCCGTCCGACCAC
Organism: Actinophytocola sp. NPDC049390; assembly: GCF_044466355.1. Classification (NCBI taxonomy): domain Bacteria; kingdom Bacillati; phylum Actinomycetota; class Actinomycetes; order Pseudonocardiales; family Pseudonocardiaceae; genus Actinophytocola; species Actinophytocola sp. NPDC049390. Next base: position 235,930 of record NZ_JBITMQ010000006.1, on the reverse strand, counting down.
TTCATGCCGGACCGGATCTCGTAGAAGCCGGTGGTGTCGTCGACGTAGCCCCACTTCTCGGCCAGCTCGGGCGCCTTCTCGCCGTCCGCGCCGATCGAGAGCAGGTGCGGGTACATCAGGTTGGTGATCCAGTAGTCGCTGCGGCTGTTGCCGACGAACGGGTTGTAGTTGACCACGTCGGTCGTGGTCGCGATGGTCAGCGTGGCGTCGGTGACCGCCGCGCCCCCACCACCCTCGGTGGGGGCGCTCGGCGCGCAGGCGGCGAACGTGGCGATCGAGACCGCGGCGGCGGCAACTGCCTTGGCCGCGGTCAGCCGGGGACGGGACGTCAAACCCAGACCTCCTTGAGGACTCGTAGCGTGTTACCCCCGATGACCTTGCGGATCTCGTCGTCGCTGTACTGGTGCTTGACGAGCCAGCCGATGATGTTGAAGAAGCCCTCCGCCGGGTTCTCCAGGCCGTCGACGTACTCGACCTTCGGGAACTCGACCCCGCCGTGCGCCTGCCCGAGGGACAGGTTCGCCGCGAACGTGTCGTGCAGCCCGACGTGGTCGCCGAACAGGGTGTCCGGGCCGAAGCTCACGTGGTCGATGCCGACCAGCTCGACGCAGTACGTGAAGTGGTCCATGACGGATTCGAGCGAGTGCCGAGGGTGCTCGCGCGACAGCGTCGTGTGCGGCGCGGCCTCGATGCCGATCACGCCGCCGCGCTCCGCGCACGCCTTGATCGTCTCGTCGTCCTTCATCCGGTTCGTCGGCCAGACGGTCCGCGAACCGGCGTGGGTGATGAACACCGGCACCTTCGACTTCTTGATCACGTCGAGACCGGTGCGGTCACCCGAGTGCGAGATGTCGATGGCGATGCCGAGCTTGTTCATCCGCTCCACGGCGCGGTCGCCGAGGTAGGTGAGGCCGCCGTCGCCGCGCTCCTTCAGGCCGCCGCCGAGCAGGTTGGCCTCGGAGTACGCGATGCCCATCTGCCGGACGCCGAACCCGTACAGGACGTCGAGCCGGTCGATCTCGTTCTCGATCGGGGTCGCCGCCTCGAGCGCGAAGATGTGGGCGATGCGGCCGGTCTCCGCCGCGTACTCGATGTCCTTGACCGACTCGGCCTTGATGACGAAGTCCTGGTGGGCCAGGTCGGCCATCCGGACACCGAGGTCGAACAGGACGTCCTGGTACTTCCAACCCGCGTCGGAGCTGATGCAGCAGGTGCCGTCCATGCCGTTGTCGAACACGGCGGTCAGGCCGGACCGCGACAGGCCCTCGTAGCCCGTTGGTTCGCGGCCCTGGCGGATGTGCTCGCGCAGGTCGGTCATGTCCTCGGGGAACACCTGCACGTGCTCGTGCAGCGAGATCACCGTCTCCTCGGCGAGGAGCCGCCTGGTCCGCTCCTCCTGCTCTCCTGTCAGGCCGAGCCCCTCGTAGGCGGGAACACGGCCGATCTGCTTGGCGTAGGTGAACCCTCGGTAGTCCTTTCCGGACTCCAGGTATTCGTAGGCCGTGTAGCCGGTGTAGCGGGATGCGGGCTCCAGCACGCTGCCACTCCTGTCTCCGCGTGGTGTGCGGTACCAGTTGACTGTCTCCTGTGGAATGCCGCAGAGTGTCATCAATATCCGGCATGCTTGTCAATGCATGTGTCAGAACCAGGCAGGATCGGTCACAAGATGAAACTTATCGGCAACCCGCCGCATGTGAGGATGGAGTCGTGAACAGTCCACCCCTGGCGCTGCGCGTCCGCGGCCTGTCTGTTTCGTTCCAGATGGACTCCGGTCCGGTGGCGGCCGTCCGGCACGTCGACCTCGACGTCCCCCGCGGACAGCTGGTCGCGCTGCTCGGCGAGTCCGGCTCCGGCAAGTCGGTGACCGCGCGTGCCGTGATGGGCCTCGCCGGTCCCGGCGCGACGGTCGCCGCCGACGAGATCACCGTCGCGGGCACCGACCTGCGCACCGCGTCGGCGCGGCAGCTGCGCGAGTTCCGCGGCACCCGGATGAGCCTCGTGCTGCAGGACGCGCTGTCCGCCCTCAACCCCGTCCTCTCGATCGGCGACCAGCTCGGCGAGCTGTTCCGGGTCCACAGTGGAGCATCGAAGAAGGCCGCGCGCGCCAGGGCCGCCGAGCTGCTCGGCATGGTCGGGATCCCCGCACCCGCCAAACGCGTCGACGACTACCCGCACCAGTTCTCCGGCGGCATGCGCCAGCGCATCCTGATCGCGATGGCCATCGCACTCGAGCCGGACCTGCTGATCGCGGACGAGCCCACCACGGCACTCGACGTGACCGTGCAGGCACAGATCCTGGACCTGCTCGGCTCACTGCGGACCCAGCTCGACATGGGCGTCCTGCTGATCACCCACGACCTGGCGGTGGTCAGCGAGGTGGCCGACCACCTGGCGGTGATGTACGCGGGCCGGGTCGTGGAGGCGGGCGACGCCGACACCGTCCTGTCGCGACCGTCCCACCCGTACACCGAGGCGCTGCTGAAGTCCGTGCCGGAGCTCGACCACCACGGCGCGGACCTGTTCACGATCCCCGGCTCGCCGCCCAACCCGGCGCGCGTGCCGACCGGGTGCCCGTTCCACCCGCGCTGTCACCGCGTGGTGGACGAGTGCTCCTCGGTCCGGCCGGAACTGGTGCCGTTGGCGGGCCGTACCGTGGCCTGCCACCAGTCGGAGGTGATGCTCGGTGTCTGACGACGTGCTGGTGGCGGACTCGCTGGTCCGCAGGTACTCGGTGGGGTCGCTCCTGCGCCGTGGGCACGTGTCGGCGGTCGACGGGGTGAGCCTGTCGCTGCGGCGGGGCGAGGTGCTGGGCATCGTCGGCGAGTCCGGCTGCGGCAAGTCGACACTCGCCAGGATGCTGGTCGGGTTGGAACGTCCGGACGAGGGCCGGCTCCACTACGACGGCACCGACGTCACCTCCGGCGACCGCGCGCGGCTTCGGGGTGGCGTGCAGATGATCTTCCAGGACCCGTACGCGTCACTGGACCCGCGGATGACGGTGCTGGACATCGTGGCAGAGCCCCTGGCGGCGACCGGCCAGGGCACCCGCGCGTCGCGACGGGCGAAGGTGGCGTCGCTGCTGGAGCTGGTCGGGTTGGCGCCGGAGCTGATGAACCGGTACCCGCACCAGTTCTCCGGAGGGCAGCGGCAGCGGATCGGGATCGCGCGTGCGCTGGCGCTGGACCCGTCGGTGCTGATCGCGGACGAGCCGGTGTCGGCGTTGGACGTGTCGGTGCAGGCCCAGGTGATCAACCTGCTCGCGGACCTGCGCAAACGGTTGGACGTCGCGATCGTGTTCATCGCGCACGACCTGTCGGTGGTGCGGCACCTCGCGGACCGGGTCGCCGTGATGTACCTGGGGCGGATCGCGGAGATCGGGCCGACGTCGCGGATCTACGACGCGCCGGCCAACCCGTACACGCGCGCGCTGCTGTCGGCGGTGCCGTCGTCGGACCGGGCGTCCCGGGGACGGTTGGCGCGGCGACGGGTGTTGAGCGGGGAGCCGCCGTCGCCGATCGACCCGCCGGGCGGGTGCCGGTTCAACCCGCGGTGCTGGCTCGCACAGGACCGCTGCCGCACGGAGGTGCCCGCGTTGCGGGAGGTCGACGGCCGGTTGACCGCCTGCCACTTCGCGGAGGACGCCGCCGCGGAGGTGGTGGCCCAGAAGGGCTGAGTGAGCGGCTGGTTCCCGCTCGGTTCCCGCGCGACGAGTGCGGTGCGGGTGATCCGCAAGACGGCCGGCTGACACTTCCTGACGACCCCCTGCCGTAAGGAGTCACCATGTCGGTCGTCACGAACCTGCGCGTCGTCAGCCTCGCCGAACGTCCCGACCTGGCGTCCGCGATGCTGACCATGGAGTCGACCTGGCCCGCGTACGTCCGGGCCGAGCCGCTGCTCGTCAACTGGGCGTTCGAACGGCACGCCGAGCACCAGCTCGTCGTGCTCGACGGCGAGGGCGACGACGAGCAGGTCATCGCGAGAGCGGCAAGCGTGCCGTTCGCGTGGGACGGCGACCTCGACAGCCTGCCGGACACCGGCTGGGACGAGGTGCTCCGCCAGAGCATGCTGGACACCTACGCGGGACGTGAGCTGACCGCCGTCTGTGCCCTCGAGATCGCCGTCGTGCCGGGCAGGCAGGACCGGAACCTGTCCAGCCGGACGCTCGTGGCACTCAACGACAACGCGCGACGCCTCGGTTTCGCCGACCTCGTGGCGCCGGTCCGGCCGAGCAACAAGCACGCCGAACCCCACGTGCCGATCACCGAGTACGCCACGCGCACCCGGGAGGACGGGCTGCCCGCCGACGCCTGGCTGCGGGTGCACGTCCGGGAGGGCGGCCAGGTCGTCAGGATCTGCCCGGCCTCGATGGCGATCGCGGGCAGCCTCGCCCAGTGGCGCGAGTGGACCGGTCTGCCGTTCGACACCGACGGTCCCGTCGTGGTGCCCGGCGCGCTGACCCCCGTGGAGGTCAACGTCGCGCACGACCGCGCGGTCTACGTCGAACCCAACGTGTGGATCCGACACCGGCTCGGCAACTGAGTAGACATCGGAGGAGTACGACATGATCCCGTTCAGCACCAAGCCGAGCGAGACGATCGACAGCGGCGGCGGCAAGTGCATGTACGCGCAGCTGGACCGGTTCCGCGAGTCCGCGCCCGCGGTGGCCGTCGAGCTGCCCGACGGCGTCGTGGTCTGGTCGATCACCCGTGGTGACGTGGTCAAGAAGCTGCTGAGTCACCCGGACGTGTCCCGCAACCTCAAGAACAACGTGCCGATGTACGTACCGGGCGAGGTGCCGTGGCTCTCGCCGTGGGTGGACGTGGAGTCCATGTCCACCGCGGAGGGCCGCGAGCACCAGCGGCTGCGCAAGCTGATCGCGCCGGCGCTCACGCCCAAGCGCATCGACCTGATGAAACCGCACCTCGAGGCCATCGCCGAGAAGCTGCTCGACGACCTGACGACGCAGCCGGGCGACGAACCGGTCGACCTGCACGTCCGGTTCTCGCAGCAGCTGCCGACCAGGATGATCTGCGACCTGTTCGGCGTGCCGGAGGACCTGCGACCCGAGGTGCTGCGGATCCTGCGCATCGTGCTGAACACCGACAACGTGCCGGAGGAGGAGTCCGCGCGGGTGTTCGTCGACATCGGCGTCGCGATGCGGACCCTGATCGAGGGCAAGCGCCGCGAGCCCGGCGACGACCTGACGAGCTACCTGATCGCCGCCCGCGTCGACGGCGAGGAGCCGCTGTCGGAGCAGGAACTGGTCGACATGCTGATCCTGCTGATCGGCGGCGGCAGCCAGACCACCGTGTCCCTCATCGACCACACCGTCCGCGAACTGCTCGCCAACCCCGACCAGCTCGCCAAGGTGCAGGCGGACCCGAGCCGGTGGCCGGACGCCGTCGAGGAGTCCCTGCGCCTGCAGTGCCCGGTCGGGCACCTGCCGATGCGGTGGGCGAAGGCGGACATCGACCTCGGCGAGGGCGTCGTCATCAGGAAGTACGACGCCATCATGATCAGCTACCTGGCACACGGCCGCGACCCGAAGGTGTTCCCGAACCCGGAGGTCTTCGACATCGACCGCGAGAACAAGGAACACATCGCGTTCGGCGGCGGCCCGCACTTCTGCCCCGGCGCCCGCCTCGCCCGGCTCGAGGCCAACGTGGCGGTGCCCGCGCTCTTCGCCCGCTACCCCGGCCTGGCGCTCGCGGTCGCCCCGGAGGACGTGCCCCCGCTGCGCTCCTTCATGGCGAACGACGTGGCGGCACTCCCGGTGCTGCTCCGGCACGAAGCCGCCAGGGCCGCCTGACGGTCGCTTCGCACGAGAACCCGTCATCGCACCCAGCGTGATGACGGGTCTCGTCGCGTGGCCGGGCTCAGGTGCAGGCCACCCGGAGATCGTCCAGGCGTTCGGTGTTGCGTTGCACCCAGCGGGCGACGACCCCGGCGTCGTCCAGGCGTTCCTTCTGCACCTGCAGGTACGAGTCGGCGAGCCCGAGGAGCGACGCCTTCACGTCCTCGTCGGCCACGTCGTCCGCCAGCTCGCGCAGTCTGCGTTCCTTGTCCTCCGCCCGCTGCCGCAACCGCTCCTCGTCCACGAGCGGGTTGAGGTCCGCGAGACCGAGCGCCTCCGCGCACACCGCTGCCCGGTCGGTCACCGCGTTCGCCTCGTCCACGGCCTCGCCGACCTCCGCGCAACCGGCCACGACCAGCACCGACGCCAGCACCGACACCACCGCCACGCACCTGCCCCGTATCCCCATACCCAAAACCTAGCGGTCCCCGGTTTGCCCGTGCGGGTGAACGGGTAGGCCATTGGTGGCCGGATCGGAAGCAGGGCCGTTCCGGTGTGCTGAGGACCGGGCCTGTCGGATGTGCCCTCGCGAGCCGACCGGGGTCCGGTCCTCCTATCGTGTCCGCGGGACAGGCACGAAACGTCGTCAGGCGCGGTGGTTCGGGTTACCGCTGATCATGCGGACCGTGAAGCCCTCGGCGTCCGCGTTCATCGACACGTGGTCGCACAGCTGGTGGGTCAGCCACAGACCCAGCCCGCCGGTCGGCGCGTGCGCGGCGGCACGCAGGCCTGCGAACGGGTCCGACGGGCCCGTGCCGCGGTCGGTCACGGTCACGACCACACGGTCCGGGCCCGGCCAGTAGCGGACCACGATCGGTGCCCTGCCGTGAGTCATCGCGTTCGTGACCGTCTCGGTGACCGCGATGCGCAGGTCGTTGAGCGCGTCGGTGGTCAGCACCCCGTCGATGACACCCGCGAGTACCGACCGCGCCTGCGCGGGCACCGGGTTCACCAGCTCCACCGCGGGCGGGGTGTGCTGCAACGGGTCCGGAGCCGGCGGCAGGTCGTGGCGCAGGAACCGGCCGGGCTCGACGTACTCCGCGCTCGGCAGGTGCGTGTCGCCGGGACGCGTGACGTGCGGGTGGGTACGGGCCACGTCGGCCAGCACCTCGGGCGAGGCGGTCCGCTCGTCGTAGGCGCACACGGTCCACAGCGGGAACTCGGCGTAGACCTCGTTGATCGCCGACTCGTAGCGGGCCCACCAGTCCCACGTCGCCCCGAGCACCTCCGGGGGCAGCTCACCGACCACGCGGATCTGCCGCGCGCCGTCCGCGGCGTACCCGGCGAACACGTCGGTGTAGGCGCGGATGGCGGCGGCCGGCCGGGCGTACGTGTCGCCACCGGACTGGAACACCACGGGGGTGTCGTCGCCGAGCGCCTCGCGGACGAGCGCCGCGTTCGGTTCGCACAGCGCGGCGATCGTGGGCTCCCTCGCGGCGACCCCGCCCAGCAGGAACGGGACGACGACGTCCAGCAGCTCCTCGTCCGAGCCGTAGCGGAGCGCCTCGTGGTAGTACCCGGTCTGCCCCGAGAGCATCCCAGTGCTCATAAGCCATCCACGTGACGCACGCCATCCAGGATCGCATCACGCGGCCACCCCGTGTTGACGAGGGCTCAGCCGACCCGCGCCAACCGCCGTCTGCGCAGGTAGAACGTGACCGCGAGGGCCACGACGGCCACCGCGACCGGCACCACGACGAGCGTCACGGTGGAGGTGCCGCTCGGTGCCGGGGTGCTCGCCGCGGCAGGCTGGGGCAGTTCCGCCGACTTCACGGTGATGGTCTTCGTCGCCGCGGACGGGTGGGTGGCGGTGACCGTCACCGTCCACTCGCCCAGCGGGAGCGGCTCCTGCGCCTGGTAGAACGCCTGCCCCTCCGCGGCGGCCCGCATGGCCACCGGTCCGACGACCGTGCCGTCCGTGGACGAGACCGCCGTGTACGTCATCCGCACCTCGCCCGGCACGGCGTGGCCGTCCTTGACGTACGTGACCGACGCCGTGACGCCCTGCCCCCCGTCGCCGCGGACGTCGAGCTGGATGGGCCCGCCGTGGGCCCATGCCGGGGTGGCGCCGAGCAGCACCGCCGCGAGCAGAGTGGCCGCGACGACCACGAGTCTGCGGATCATTTGTGTCCATGTCCTTCCGGTTCGCCGTCCGGCGTGAAGGCTTCCCCACCCGGTTCGGACTGCAGGTACACGTGCTGGTGGCCGTAGCCCGCGTCCACGTTGATCTGGTCGAGCTGGGTCGCGCCGACCGACCACGTGGTCACCGCCAGGTCCCGCTGCCTGGTCGCCAGGTCGTGGTCGCCCTTCTGGTGGGCGGTGACGGCGAGGGCGAGCTGGTCGATCGCGGTGGTGAGCGTGCCGCGGGCGACGTTCGTCGCGGTGGCGCCGGACGGCGGGTCGTCGAAGGACCTGGCGGCAGCGTCGACGGTCCGCTGCCAGGCGGCCCCGTCCCCGGTGTGTGCCGCGAGCCCCGCCACGACGGGTGCCAGGTCGTCCTTGGTCTCGCGGGCCAGCTCGGTCAGCTCCTTGATCTGCACCTTGTCGCGGGCGGCGTCCGCCGCGCGGATGTCCGACGCCATCTGTGCTTCCTCACTCGGGCGGCCGACCAGGTAGCCGCCGACCCCGAACACCACGGCGCCCACGACGAACGCCAGCACGGCGGGCAGGACACGACGCCACAGCGGCGTCTCCTCCTGCTGTTCGCCGAGGCGGAAGGACCGGGTGCGGCGCCGGGCGGGCGCCGTGGTGCGGGGACTCATGCATCCTCCTGGGGAAGTGCGGGGTGCCCCGAACGGAAACCCGGGGCACCCCGCGTCCGTCAACTCAGCCGGGCGATCACGTCGTCGGTGTCCCTGGCCAGCACCTCCCGCACCTCCGCGACCGTGACCTTCGCCGGGTCGGTCGCGAGGATCCGGAACTCGCGCAGCAGCGTGACCGCCTTGGCGTCCTTGCCCTTCGCCTCGGCCTGCCGCGCCTTGGTCAGCTTCTCCTGCAGCGACTTCTGGGTGGCCTGGTTGAGCCAACCCACCGCCTTGAACCGGTCGATCAGGTTCGAGATGTCGCGGGTGGAGGTGCCGACGCCGAACGTCACCGTCTGGGCGGTGCGGTTGCCCGCGCCGTCGGTGGCCGTGACGGTCAGCGTGTGCGTGCCGAGTGGCAGCGTGTACAGCGGCAGCAGCGCGCCGGAGGAGAACGCGTCACCGTCGAGCACACCGGTCAGCGTCCTGACCCCGGACGTCGAGTCCACGGCCTGCCAGCTGATCCGCAGGTCCTGGCTGTCGCCGTAGACCTGCCGGTCGGCGATGCCGGAGATCAGGACCGTCGGCGTGGTGCCGTCGATCTTGATCGTGGCCGCCTTCTCGGTCTCGGTGTTGCCCGCCGCGTCCTTCGACCGGTACGCCACCTCGTGGGTGCCGTCCCCGGACACGTCGACCGGCTGCGTGTACGCCGTCCACGGGCCGCCGTCGAGCGAGTACTCGGTACTCACCACGCCGGACGCCGCGTCCGTGGCCGCCAGCGTCACCGGCACCCCGCCGTTGTTCCACCCGTTGTCGTTGGGTGGCGCGAACTGCGCGGTCGTGAGCGGCGCGGTCGCGTCGACCTTGACCGCGAGGGTCCCGGCCTCCTCGACGTTGCCCGCCACGTCCACCGACCGGTACTGGACGGCGTGGTCCTTGTCCCCGCTCACCACGAACGGCGCGGTGTACGGGGTCCAGGCCCCACCATCCACTGTGTACTCGGTGCGGTCGACGCCGCTGCCCTCGTCGGTGGCCGCCAGCGTGACCGTGACCGGTCCGGTGTACCAGCCGCTCGCGCCCGGCGCCGCCGGGTTCGTGGTCGCGGTGGTCTCCGGTGCGGTCTCGTCGGCCTGCTGCGCCCACGACGCGTGGAAGTAGTCGAACTTCGCCGTCACCAGCTGGGTCGCGCTGGTGCCGAAGGCGAACAGCCCGACCTTCCCGTTCGCCACGGCCGCGTTGGTGACCGTCTGGGCCATGTCGGTCCACGTGACACCGTCGGCCGAGTAGGAACCCTGGTAGGTGTTCCCGCTCTTGGCCAGGCGCAGGTACCAGACACCCTGCGTCAGGTTGTTCACCGACGGCTGCGGGTCCTGCACCGCGTCACCGATCTCGCTGCGCAGCTCGATCCGCTTGGCCGTGGCGCTGTCGGCCACGACGTCCAGCTTCACGTAGTTCGCGTCGTCGGTGTACACGATCAGGCCGCCCTGCTGGTAGGACTGGCTGAGCGCGCTGGCGTCGACCTTCGTCTCCACCGTCCAGTCCCCGGCGGGCGGGGTCTGCAGGGTGAAGTTCTTCGGGCCGGTGTTGTCGCCGCCGTAGATGTCACCGGGGCTGGTGTCGATCTCCAGGTTGCCACCGGTCACCCTGGTCATCGTGGCGTCCGGCCGGATCACCGTGGTCCACCGGCAACCGTCCAGAGCGGACCCGTCGAACTCGTCGTTCGGCGTGGCCGCGGTGGCGGTGTCGTCCGGCAGCAGCTGGAACCAGTCGAACGCGGCGTCGATGACCGGGCGGGTACCCGTCCCGGACAGCGACACCAGGCCGATGCGCGGGTTCGTGATGCCCGCGATCAGCTTGTCCGTCTCCGGCATGTTCGTCCACGACAGGCCATCGGCCGAGTACGACGCGGTGAGGCGGGTGCCGTCACTCGCCAGCCGCACGTACACGGTGTCCGGGTAGCCCGCGCCGAGGTTCGGCGTGTTGGACTCGGCGACCTCGTTCGGGACGCCGTTCTCCTCGCGGATGAACTGGAAGATCCGGGCGTTGGCGTCGTTCGTGCCGCGGCCCTCCAGCACCATCTTCGCGTAGTTGTCGTCGTCGCCGTAGAGGATCAGACCCGCCTGCTGGTAGGCGTCCCGCGCGGTCAGCGACACCTTCGTCGTGGCCTGCCACGCCCCGCTCGGTGCGGGCTGCAGGACCAGGTTCGGCGTCGGGTTGCTGTTGTCCGTGCCGTAGATGTCGGTGTTGGACGTCGGGATGTGCAGCGCGCCGTCGCGGACCGCGAGGTCCTGGTTCTGCCGCACCACGCTCCACCGGCCCGAGTCGAGCGACGTGCCGAGGAAGTCGTCGGACTTGCCCGTGAGGCACGTGACGCTCGGGCTGTCGACGGTGATGTCGACGTGCTCGGTCGTCGCGGCACCGCGCGAGTCGGTCACGGTGACCGACGCCGCGTAGTTGCCCGGTGTGGTGTAGGTGTACGACGCGTCCGGCGTGGCGGCCGTCGTGCCGTTGCCGAAGTTCCACCGGTACGTCAGGGGGTTGTCGCCCTCGGCGTCCGTGGCCTCCGAGTGGAACGCCACCGTCAGCGGTGCCGTGCCACGGGTCGGCGTGGCCGTCGCGGTGACCACCGGGCGCTGGTTGTCGGTGACACCCTTGCCGTTGAAGTCGACCCAGTTGACGTTGAACAGGCCACCGGTGTTGGTGGAACCGGACGGCCTGCGCGCGATCATGTAGAGCGGCGCGGACTCCGTCGGCGGGTTGTCGAGCTGGAGCGTCACGTTCGTGTAGCTCTGCCAGTCACCCGTCACCGGCACCGCGACCGAACCCACGAGCGTGCCGGTCGTACTACCGGACCGCACCTCGATGGTGCCGCCACCACCGTTGGACGCCACCCGGAACCCGATCGAGTCCACAGCGGACAGGTTCGCGGGGTCGAACGACCACCAGTCGCCGTCCTCGATGAACCCGATGTTGCGGAAGCCGCCCTGCGTGTCGCCGGTGGTCTCCACCTGGACGCCGGGGTCACCGGTGCCCGCGCCGTCGGCCGTGCGGCCGGTGGCGGTGAAGAACTCGGCCTGCTTGTGCTTCGGCTGGAGGATGGCCTCGGCCCGCCCGGTCAGCGGCGAGGAGCCGCCGGCGCCACCGTTGTCGGTGTAGCTGGCCTCGAACACGGCGAACACGTTGTCGCTGTCCGAGTGCCCGGACGACAGCGTGGTCTGCACGGTCCCGTCGCACCCGGTGTACTGGTCGAGCGGGTGGCCGTGTGTGTCGTGCCCCAGGATCGACTGCAGCTGGACGTCGTCGCAGTTGATCGTGCCCTCTTCGGGGTCGGTGACCGTGATGGAGAACTTCACCTGGTCGCCCCAGTCGAAGAACCCGCCGTCCGGCGGCAGGTTGAGCCGCACGGTCGGGGCCGTGTTGCCCACCACGATCGGCACGTTCGCCGTCGCCGTGCGCCCGTCGGCGTCGGTCACCGTCAGCGTGGCGCTGAAGTTCCCGTTGGCCGTGTAGGTGTACGACGGGTTGGCGGCAGTCGAGTCCGTGGTGCCGTCACCGGTGAAGTCCCACGCGAACGTGACCGGCGTGCCGTCCGGGTCGAGCGACCCGTCGCTGGAGAAGTTCACCGCCAGCGGGGCGATGCCGGACGTCGTGTCCGCCTGCGCTCGCGCGATCGGCGCCCGGTTGCCCTGCACGTAGTCGATGCGGTAGATGCCGGAGTCGGCGTTGTCGCCGCCGAAGCCGGAACCCCACTCGATCATGTACAGCGCGCCGTCCGGACCGAACTTCATGTCCATCGGCTTGAGCATCGTGAACGTCTTCAGGATCTGGTTGATGTCCGTCAGCTCGCTGCCGTCCTCGTTCAGCTGGAACGAGTACAGCTTGTTCTGGTTCCACTCGGCGAAGATCGCCTTGCCGTCCCAGTACGCGGGCCACTTGCGGTCCGAGGCGAGCGCCTCGTCGTAGCGGTACACCGGGCCGGCCATCGGCGCGCCGCCGCCACCCAGCTCGGGGAACGCGGGGTTGGCCGCGTAGTGGTAGTCGACCGTCGCCGCGATCGACGGCGGCAGGTTGGTCAGCCCGGTGTTGTTCGGCGAGTTGTTCACCGGGTTGGCGCAGTCGAACTTCGCGCCCGACGTGCTGGTGGCGAAGTCGAAGTCGTTGTACGGGACGTTGTCGCCGATGCAGTACGGCCAGCCGTAGTTGCCCGGCTCGTTCAGGATGTCCCACTCGACCGTGTTCTCCGGGCCCCTGCTGGGGTTCGGGTTGCCCGCGTCCGGCCCGTAGTTGGCGACCATCAGCTTGTGGGTCTTCGGGTCGATGCCGACGCGGAACGGGTTGCGGAAGCCCATCGCGTAGATCTCGGGCTTCGTCTTCTCCGTACCCGGCGCGAACAGGTTGCCCGCCGGGATCGTGTACGTGCCGTCGTCCTCCGGGTGGATCCGGAGCACCTTGCCGCGCAGGTCGTTGGTGTTGCCCGAGGTGCCCTGCGCGTCCCACTCGGACCGGCCCGCGCGCTCGTCGATCGGCGTGTAGCCGTCGGAGGCGAACGGGTTGGTGTTGTCGCCGAGCGCGAGCCACAGGTCGCCGGTCTCGTGGTCGAAGACCATGCCGCCACCGTGGTGACAGCACTGCGACCGCTGGACCGGCACGTCGAGGACGATCTTCTCCGACGCCATGTCCAGTGTGGAGTCCGGCTTCACGGCGTACCGCGACAGCCGGTCGACGTCCCCGCCGGAGGCCGGCGAGTGGTAGAGGTAGATCCAGTTGTTGGTCGCGAAGTCCGGGTCCAGTGCGACGCCGAGCAGACCGGACTCGTTGGCGGTGAACACGTTCAGGTGCGCCGAGGCGACGACCGACCCGTTCGGCTGGACCGCCTTCACGTCGCCGAGCCGGTCGATGTAGAACACGCGGCCGTCGGCGGCGACGTCGAGCATCATCGGGTTCGACGTGTTGTCGTCGAGCGTGACCTTCTCGAAGCTCGTGTCCTGCGACGCGGTGCAGTCCGAGGGGACCACGCCCGCCGCGGTCTGGATGCCGCCGAGCAGCATGGACAGGAACTGCGGCTCGACGAAGCTCTCCTTGGTGTGCCCGAGGCCGGTGTACCAGGAGCGGCCGCCGTCGTAGTCCTGGCACCAGGTGATCGGGTGGTCGAAGCCCATCGACCCGCCGGTGTAGGTCTTCTCGTCCAGCGAGGCGAGGACGTGCGCCGTGCCCCGCGGGTTCGTCTGGTAGTCGTACCACTCGTCGGTGCGGGTCCAGCGCGTCGGCAGGCTCTCGGTGGACGGGTGCGCCGGGTCCTCGACCTTCACGGTCGCCTGCTGGATCGCCGGGTGCGACTTGAAGTAGGCGCCGACGAGGCCGCCGTACCACTCCCAGGCGTATCCGGTGTCGGCCGCGGCGTGCACGCCGACGTAGCCGCCGCCGTGCTGGATGTAGCGCTGGAACGCCTCCTGCTGAGCCGTCTCGCCGACCGGCTCACCCGTGGTGGACAGGAAGATCACCACGTTGTACTGGGCCAGGTTGGCGTCGGTGAACACCGAGGAGTCCTCGGTGGCGGTCACCTCGAAGTTGTGCTCCTGTCCCAGCTTCTGGATCGCGGCGATGCCGTCCGGGATGGAGTCGTGGCGGAAGCCGGTGGTCTTGGAGAAGACCAGGGCCTTGAACAACGGGTCGGCTGCGGCCGCCGCGGGCTCGGCCTGCGTTGCCGAGGCCATGGTGGTCACGACCGCGGTGGCGATCGCGGCCGCCACCAGCGGTCTGCCGGATCTGCGTAACCACGATCTCGCCCTGTTGGTCAGGGACATCTACTAACCTCCCAAGAGGTGCCCGGTATCGGGCGGGGGTGTGACTAGGCGTTGCTTCCCCGACAGGTGTGGATCTCCGTATCCCTCCTTTCGTCCGTGGTGCACCTGCCGTGGTGCGCGGCGCTGCCACGCCTCGCACCACGGCCCGATCAGGGCGTATGTCGCAACGCGACGAGGGTCGGGTCGTCGAGGACCGCTTCGAGGGCGACGTGCGCGCCACCGCGGGCGGCGGCCGTGAAACCCAGCGTGGAGAGCGCGACCTCGCACGCGTCCGGCGCGATCACGCGGGCGTGCAGCTCGGCCAGCATGGGGCCGAGGAGGTGGTCGCCGAGGCTCGCGAAGTACCCGCCGAGCACCAGCACCCGCGGGTTGAACACGTTGACCAGGATCGACGCGCCGAGCCCCAGCGCCTCGCCGACCAGCGTGAGCGCGTCGAGAACGCGCGGGTCACCGGCCCCGGCGCGGTCGGAGAGCATCTTCAGGCGCTGCTCGAGGTCCAGCGACGGGTCGCAGACGGGGTCGTCGGGGGTGGCGGCCATGCGCAGCAGCGCGGCGAGGCCGACCATGGTCTCCCAGCAGCCGCGGCGGCCGCAGCCACACAGGTCACCGCCGGGGTTGAGCGGCATGTGCCCGATCTCGCCGGAGAACCCGGCGGCGCCACGCAGCAGGCGCCCGTCGACCATCACGCCGCCGCCGACGCCGGTCTCACCGGTGAGGTAGACCAGGTCGGCGGTGCCCGCACGGCTGCCCATGGCGAACTCGGCGAGCGCGGCGAGGTTCGCGTCGTTGTCGACCTGGACGGCGAAGCCCTTCCGGTCGAGCCTGCGCCGCAGCCCGCCGACGGCGTCGACGTCCTTCCAGTGCAGGTTGGGGGCGAACGCGACCACGCCGTCGTCGGTGTCGACGAGCGCGGGAACGGCGAGCGTCAGGCCGACGGCCGTGATGTCCTGTTCGTCGCAGGCGGCGAGTGCGCGGATGGCCAGCTCGGTGACCGCGTCCAGCACGGCGTCGGCCGGGAGTGCCTGCACGTCGAGCGCGACCCGGTGCTCGAACACGACGGCGTCGGTCAGGTCCAGCACGACCGCGGTCACGTAGTCGACGTTGATCTCCACGCCGATGCCGCCGATGCCCCGCCCGTCCAGCTCGACGGCCTGTCCCGGCCGGCCAACGGACCCGCCTCGCTCGACGACGCCCTCGCGGACCAGCCCGCGGTCGATCAGCTCCGCGACCAGGCTCGACACCGTGCCGCGGTTGAGGCCGGTCTCGACCGCGATGCGGGCACGGCTGCGCGGACCTGCGTCCCGCACATGGCGGAGCACGAGCGCCAGGTTGCTACGGCGCATCGTGACCTGGTCGGCAGGTTGCCGCCCGGTCGTGCGCCCGGCTGGTCGAGACGCGTTCACAAGGCAGCACCGCCCCGCTAATTTGTCCGTTAGCCGGACAAATTAGGGCGGTGTGAAATCGCCGTCAATGGGTTGGTCGGAAGTTTCGTCCAGGTAGCCCGGTCGGCAGTGGCGCTGTTGGGCCGAACGGCTGATCAGGAGGCCCGTTTGGGCATGAGCGCCCAGAGGATCAGGTAGGCGACGAACTGCGGGCCCGGCAGGACGCAGGACACCACGAACAGGAGCCGCACCCGGCCGACGGGCCACCCGTACCGCTCCGCGATGCCCGCACAGACGCCCGCGATCATCTTCTTGCTCTGAGGTCTGGTCAACGTGGTCATGACTCCACGGTCCCCCGCACGGAGCTGTCCCGCATGGTGGAGAACCCTGAGATCAGCCCTGGTCGTCACACCCGGGGTCGGGTGCGTCCTGGGACAGCGGGCTACCAGTGGGCAGGATGTACAGGACGTCGAGGACGACCGGCGTCGACCCGAGGCTCCGCCCGATGTGCACGTGCACGGGGCGCTCGATCACGGTGCTGCCCGCAGGGCTCACCTCGGTTGTGGCGCAGTCGGCCATGGTGCGGGTGAGCGTGCCTGGCGGACGTACGCGTAGAGCGTCCCGTCGGGGGAGTGCCAGCCGGTGTACCCGCCGGGTGCGATCGTGATCTCGCGCAACACGTAGTCGGTCTGCCCGACGGTCTTCCGCGCGATGATCGTCCCGGTCACCCCGGACGACGGGGTGGCACCGGCCGTGGCGGGCGCGAACACGAGCCCGGCGGCAACGAGAACAGCCCCCAGAATTGTGAACATCGACCTACGTTCCTTCCCCCAGCCCGGCAATGGTCAAAAAGTTGACAAACCTTGAATCGGCTTCCCGAGTCGATACCATCCTATTGGATTGTTTGGGGGAATCTGAATGGGAAAGCCTGATCAACCGCGGGGACCGGACGGCAAGTGGGAGCCCCGGGGCGGTGGTGTCGTGGTCGTCGGCGTTGCCCTCGTGTTGAGTGCCAGCGGAATCGGTGGTGGCACCGGAGTCGGCGGGTCCGCCGTGGACGCGGTCGGCTCGGCGAACGTGTCGACCGCCCGGGTGGCGCAGAGCAAACAGTCCGCGCGAAAAGGCCGGGCCGACGACGCGTGGCGCGGCCTGAACCTGCGCCGGGTCAGGAAAGCCGCCGAACCCGCGCTGAACTGCGCCGTCAATTCCTACGGGCAGGTCCGCGACTTCTTTCTCCGCAACCCGTGCAAGGCACTCGACCGAACCCTTTTCACGTTGGCCGACCCGGACGGCAACACCTTCGTCGTGTCCGTGTCGTGGGTACGGATGCGGCAGCGGAGCGACGTACGGCGGCTCAAGGACCTCATCGACGTCGACGGCACCGGCAGCGTCACCCAGCTCGGTGCCGCCGCGTTGACGACGCGGGGCGTGCGCTTCACCGGCACCCCGTTCCGCTCGCGTCCGCACGGCGACCTCCTGGTCGTGGCAGAGGGCGCCGTCGTGTCCGGGTCCCCGGATCCCGAGTTCTTCTCCGTCGTCGTGGACGTCGCGGCCGAGTTGCCCGGTTGAGGTTGCCGGTTCTGGTGGTATCCCGGTCGGCATGGAGGCGGATGATCAGGTTCTCGTCGTCGGGCAGGTGGCTCGTGACCTCGTGCTTCGTGTTGACGAGGCGCCCGGGCCGCGGGAGGCCACGCCCGCGCTGCAGCGGCTGGAGACGCTCGGCGGCAAGGGCGCCAACCAGGCGGTGGGCCTCGCCCAGTTGGGTGTGCCCGTCGCGCTGCTCGGCGTGGTCGGCGACGACCCCGTCGCCGACGACCTGCTGTGCCGGGCCCAGGCCGACGGCATCGACGTCACCCCGGTGGTGCGCCGCCACGGCACCCGCACCGGGCTGATCGTGAGCCTCCTCGACGCCGGCGGGCGGTGGCGCTACGTCGAGGACCTGCCCGACCCCGTCCTGCTCACCGAGCAGGACGTCCTCGACGCCCACCGTCCCGCGCGGTGCACCGTGGTTCAGCTGCAGCAACCGTCGGCGACCGTGCTCGCGGCGGTCCGGCTGGCCGCCGGGCTCGTCGTGCTGGAAGGCGCGCCCGCCGACGACGGGCGCCGGGACGAGATCCTCGCCCGCGCCCACGTCCTGCGTGCCGACGCCAGGGAGGCCGGGCTGCTGACCGGCGCCGAGCCCGCCGACCCCGAGACCGCGGTGCGCGCGGCCCGGGACGTGCAGCGCGACCACGATCTCGCGCTGGTCGCGTTCGGCTACGACGGCGGTGACGTGTTCGTCTGGCGGGGCGGCTGTCTCGTCGCCACCCACGGGGACGCGGAGGTCGTCGACACCACCGGTGCCGGGGACGCGCTCACCGCCGGGCTGACCACCGTCCTCGTGCGCGGTGGCGAGCCGGAGGAGGCCGCCGAACTGGGGGTCGCCGCGGCGGCGGCCACCGTCGAGCACGCGGGCGGGCGTCCCCGTCTCACCCCGTCGCGGCTACGGCACTTCCTGCGCCGTGCCCGCGTTGACTGAGGCCGCACGTAGCGGTGACTCGTCCCACCAGATGACACACGTTGTATACAGTATTCTGTCTGGAATGTAGGGTGGACGTGGACCGTGTCGTAGAGGAAAGGCCCGCGCTTCCATGTACACAGTCACCAACCCGGCGACAGGCGAACTGGTCGAGGAGATCGAGAACGCTAGCGACGAGGAGGTGCGGGCCGCGATCGACCGCGTGCACAGCGCCTACCCGGCCTGGCGGGCGCGGTCGGTCGCCGAGCGCGCGAAGATCGTCTCCCGGGCGGCGGAGCTGTTCGCGGAACGGTCCGACGAACTGGCCGAGATCATGACGCTCGAGATGGGCAAGCGGATCAACGAGGGCCGCGGCGAGGTCGGCATCGTGGTCGACATCTTCACCTACTACGCGGACAACGCCGCGACGCTGCTCGCCGACGAGCCGATGAAGGTCACGACGGGCGACGCGGTGATCGTGAAGCAGCCGATCGGCGCGCTGCTCGGCGTGATGCCGTGGAACTTCCCGTGCTACCAGGTCGCCCGGTTCGTCGCGCCGAACCTGGTGCTGGGCAACACGATCCTGCTCAAGCACGCGTCGATCTGCCCGCGCTCGGCGCAGGCCATCGCCGACATCCTGCACGAGGCCGGGGTGCCGGAGGACGTGTACGTGAACACGTTCGCCGCCAGCCGGCAGATCCCGGCGGTGCTCGCGGACCCGCGGATCATGGGTGTGTCGCTGACCGGCAGCGAACCGGCGGGCATCTCGGTCGCCACCGAGGCGGGCAAGCACCTGAAGAAGACCGTGCTGGAGCTCGGTGGTTCCGACCCGCTGGTCGTGCTCGACTCCGCCGACCTGGACGAGACGGTGAAGCAGACCGCGACCGCGCGGATGCGCAACTGCGGCCAGTCGTGCAACGCGCCGAAGCGGATGATCGTGCTGGACGAGCTGTACGACGACTTCGTCGACAAGCTGACCAAGCACGTGGCCGACTACTTCCAGCCGGGCGACCCGGCCGACCCGGCGACGAAGCTGCCGCCGCTGGCGTCCGCCGCCGCCGCGGACGAGGTGGCCGAGCAGGTGCACAAGGCGGTCGAGCAGGGCGCGACGCTGCGCACGGGCGGCAAGCGGATCGAGCCGGGCGCGTACCTGGAGGCGACCGTGCTGACCGACGTGACGCGCGAGATGGACGCCTACTACGAGGAGATCTTCGGCCCGGTGGTGGTCGTGTTCCGCGCGCGGGACGTCGACCACGCCATCGAGCTCGCCAACGACTCACCGTTCGGGCTCGGCGCGAGCGTGTGGGGCACGGACCCGGCCCGCCTGCGTCACGTGGCCGAGCGGATCGAGGCGGGGATGGTGTACGTCAACCGCGCGGGCGGCTCGTCGGCCGACCTCCCCTTCGGCGGCATCAAGCGTTCCGGCATCGGCCGCGAGCTCGGCCCCGCCGGCATCGAGGAGTTCATGAACAAGAAGGCGATCCGCCTGTAGCCCATCGCGACCGAGAAACGGGCCGGAGCACACGCTCCGGCCCGTTTCTCATGCTCCGAAAATTTCGGCCCGTTCACCTCGCGATTGACAACGCACGGCGAATATCTCTACATTCAATTCCGGAATTGTTTCGAAACTTCCGGAATTCATCGTCGTCGCGACAGACGGGAGCACGGTGTGTCCGCCGCACGAACCCTCGGTCTTGTCCTCGTTCCCCTGTTGACGCTCGGCGTGACCCCCGCCCAGGCCGAACGACATGCGCCACCCACTCCGTCCATAGTGGACTCGACGCGCGACGGCGGCCAGTCGGTGGCCCTCACGTTCGACGACGGACCCGACCCGCGCAACACGCCCGAGCTGCTGAAACTGTTGCGGCGCAACCATGTCCGCGCGGTCTTCTGCCTGTGGGGCGAGCACGCGCGGCAGCATCCCGCGCTGGTCCGCCAGATCGTGTCCGACGGTCACATCCTGTGCAACCACTCGCTCAACCACGACGACCTGTCGACGTGGTCGCCGGAGGCGATCCGCGCGGACCTCGAGGCGACCAACGCCGCGATCCGTGCCGCGGTGCCCTGGGCGCGGATCCCGTATTTCCGCGCACCCTACGGCGCGTGGGGCCAGAGCCCGGAGGTCGCCGCCGCGATGGGCATGCAGCCACTCGGCTGGCGACTGGCGATCGGCGACTGGGAGCCACCGGGCACCGACGTGCTCGTCGACCGCATCCTGACGGGCGTCAGCCGGGGCGCGGTGGTCCTGCTGCACGATGGCGGCGGCGACCGCACCCAGACCGTCGAGGCGGTCGCGGCGGTCATCCCGCGGTTGCGGTCCGACGGCTGGCACTTCTCCGTCCCCGCCCGGCGCGGGTGATCACCCGCGGTCCCGCCGCGGCTGCTCCGCTGACGGTTTCGGTGCCTGGCGTTGGCCTCCGGCCCCCGGTCACCAGCCTCTCACGGTGCACAGACATCGTTGCTGGCACCGACCTCGCCCGGAGCCGGGTTGTCCACAACGCGGCATGTTGTCCACAACCCCGCCCCACGAGGCCGATCCCCGTCGGTGCCCGCCGGTACGCTGGTTTCCGGGGGCCGGAGGCCGCTCTCACCTCAGGCCGGGAGCCGCCACACCTGGTTGCTGCCGCCGAAGCAGTCCCAGATCTGCAGGCGTGTCCCGTCCGCGGAACTCGGACCCGTCGCGTCCAGGCAGCGGCCCGACGCCGGGTTCCGCAGCGTCCCGTTCGACTGTGCCTGCCACTGCTGCGCGCCCGTCCCGTTGCAGTCGTACAACTGGACCACCGTGCCGTTCGCGGTGCCGGCGGCCGTGACGTCCATGCACTTGCCCAGTGCCCGCAACGTGCCGTCGGCACCGACCGTCCAGCTCTGCGCGTTCGTCCCGTTGCACGTCCACAGCTGGACCGCCGTCCCGTTGGCGGAGTTGGCGCCCGCGACGTCGACGCACTTGCCGCCGATGCCGGTGATCGGACCGGTGCGACCGGCAGGCGGGTTGCCGCCTCCCGTGGCGACCTCGTAGATCGCGCTCACGAGCGACGTGCTGCCGCCCGTGTCCTGCGACAGCTCCCAGTTCATGATCCCGCCCGCGTTCGCCATCGCCCACTGGGTTTTGCGTTTGATCGTGGGGATGCCGTTGTAGCACTGCTGCGCGCCGCCGACCGAGACGCAGTCGCGGTTCGCGTTCGCCGGGTCCATCGCCACGAGCTGGCTGTAGGTGTAGTAGCCCGGGCGGCTGTAGAACGGCACACCGAGCACCGTCTTGCTCGCCGGGAGGCCGCGGCCCTTCCAGTAGTTCGCCGACTGGATGGACCAGTCGTAGTTCGCGTGCGGGCTGCCACCGTCGTAGGCCATGATGTTGAGCCAGTCGACGTAGCCGAACACCGGTGTCTGCACGCCCTCGGCGGTGCCGCCGCCGGACACCACCGCCGCGGTGAGCAGCTTGCCCCGGCTGTGCATCGCCGACGACAGCTGCTGCATCAACGCGGTGAAGTTGGTTCCCGAGGCGTACGGGTCCGGGTACTCCCAGTCGATGTCGACGCCGTCGAGGTTGTACTGGTTCACCACGTTGACCACGCTGTTGACGAACGTGGTGCGTGACGTGGCGTTCGCCGCCAGCGCCTCGAACGCGGAGTCGTTGCCGTCGTTCCAGCCGCCGATCGCCAGCGAGACCTTGACGTTGTTGCTGTGCCCCAGGCTCACCAGCGACGACAGCTTGCCCGGGTCGGGGATGGCCTGCAACGTGCCGTTCGCGTTCGGCAGCGCGAAGGCGTAGTTGACGTGCGTCAGCTTGTTGTACTGGACGCTGTTCACGCTTCCGGACCACGACGGCAGGTAGCCGACGCTCCGGAACCCGTTGGGCAGCACCGCGGCCGCCGCCGGTGACGCGGCGACCACCACCAGCCCGGTGGCGACGGTCGCCAGGGCCAGCCCGGCGGCACCCCACCGGCGTCTGCGCCGGGTCAGGTCAGAGTTGTGCATGGGCGTTCCTTCCAAGGCAGGGAGAAGGGTGACGCGTTCGCGGAACCGGTTCCGGCCCAGTGAACATCGGATCTCTCCCGGCCGTCAATAGTGGCCGGCACATTGGTTCAACCACTTGCGCGACCGAGGCAAGCCCTTTCTTGGCCGGACGCACCGGACGACCGCGCTCGTTCGACGCGCGCTTCGACCCGTTCGACGGGAGTTCGAGAATTTCGGAGGTGCCCGGCCGACCCGTGGGCACGGGCGGACGACATCGCGCGGCGTGTGCGGCCGCCGCCATTTCCTCGCAGGTACTTTCCGGTCACCCGTTTCGGCGCGAAAGGCGACGGTGTCACCGCCCGCACGATCGCATTCGCGCGGGCGGTGCGTACCTGCGGCCGAGTTTCGTGCAGCCCTGAGCAGCCCCGACCTGGACACCGCGCTCCGCTTCAAGACCGACTCCGTGCGCGGCGGCTTCAGCCACGTCGAGCATCAGCGTCGAGAACATGACCGTCGCGCGGGCCGGGCGCGCCCTCAACCTGCGCGGTTACCCGGACAACCCCGTCGGCGCCATCAACCTGACGGGCGTCAGGTCTCGGTGATGGAGAAGGCGTTGCCGTCGGGGTCGCGGAAGGCGAACATCGCCGGCACGCCCGGCCAGGCGAGGACCTCGTCGGTGTCGACACCCGCGGCGGTGAGGGCGGCGTGCGCCGCAGCCGCGTCATCGGTGGTGAAGCGGATCATGATCGGGCCGCGGGTGACGTCCGCGGTGGCCTGGTCCAGGGTGACGACGACACCGTCGTCACCGCCGGGTGCCAGCTCGATCCACCGCCCCGTCGGGATCGGCCCGTCGCGCACGACGGTGAAGCCGAGCGTGTCGACGTAGAACCGCAGCGCCTGCTCCTGGTCGTCGACGGGCACGCTGACGGTCCGGACGCCGGTGATGACCTTCGCGCTCATCGGGCGATCCGCTCGTCGAGGGTGACGGTGACGGTGTCGCCGGCCTGCTTGCCGATGCGGGCACGGGTCTCGGCGTCGAACGCGAGCTTGTGCGTGCCGTCGCCGAGTGCCATGAACGAGCCCCGGAACGGTTCGCCGTCGACGCGGCCACGGACCTTCACCAGGCCGCGGGCGCCGAAGAACTCGGCGGAGCCCGGCATGACGACGTAGGTCCAGCCACCCTTGCTGGGGCTTTTGAGCAGTGTCGCGGTGAACGTCTTGTCCAGCTTCGTGGTGGTCATGGTTGTTCGCCTCCATACATGAGCGATCCCGGTGTGGTCAGTTCGGTGCCGGTCTCCAGCCAGGTCTTGAGCCCGGACAGGATCATCGGCCAGCCGCCGTAGAGGTGGTCGTCGGCGTCGGCCGCGAGTTGGTCGTGCCGGACGACGAGCCGGCAGCTGTCGCCGACCTCCTCGATCTCCCACGTCACCCGGCTGGTGCCCTGGGCGGCGATGTCGTCGTCCCAGATGGCGTGGTAGCTCTGCACGAGCCGCCGGGGCGGGTCGACCTCGAGGTTCTCACCCTCGATCAACCCGCCTGCCCCGGCGTGGGAGACCCGGTAGGCAGAACCCACGGCCCAGTCCGACTCGACGCGCGCGCCGAACTGGAACCGCGCCCGGGTCGCGGGATCGGTGATCGCCTCCCACAGCCGCTGCGGCGTCGTGCGGATGAAGATCTCGAACACCTTCTCCACGTCTGCCTCCAGATGTCGTTTCAGGTCGACGAGGCCCGCGGCCCACGTCTCGGTGTACTTGCTGACCCAGCGGTCGTGGAGGAGGCGGATCGGCACGGGGTTCAGGAAGTGCAGCTTCTCCCGACCACGCCGGTCCGACACGACCAGGCCGGCCTCCTCGAGCAGGCGGAGGTGCTTGGCCACGGCCACCCTCGTCATCGCGAACCGGCTCGCCAGCGCGTTCAGCGACTGCCCGTCGCGCCGGAACAGCTCGTCGAGCAGCTCCCGGCGCGTCGGATCCGCCAACGCCTTGAAAACCCGTTCCACACGACCGAGGATAGGAAACCATTTGGTTTCATGTCAACCCCGGCCGCGCGGTGACCGTGCCGATGCCGGGCGCGCGTGCGAGCATTTGCGGGTGAGATTCAACGAGGGTGCGGACCTCGACACGTCGCAGGTCACCGACCAGCGCGGGATGGGCGGGCGCATCGCAGCGGGCGGTGGCGGGCTCGGCATCCTCGGGCTCGTCCTCTACTTCGTGATCTCCCAGTTCGGCGGTGGCGGCGGCACGGCGCTGCCACCCGGGTTCGGCGACATCGGCCAGGGTGAGCAGGTCGGCTCGTCGTCGCTCGCCGAGCGGTGCAAGACGGGCGCCGACGCCAACCGCGAAGCGGACTGCCGCGCGGTCGCGTTCATCAACTCGATCCAGAGCTTCTGGACCAGCCGCCTCGACGGGTACCAGGAAGCGGAGACGAACTTCTTCTCCGGCGGCGTGCAGACCGGCGGCTGCGGCAGCGCGACGTCGGCGACCGGGCCGTTCTACTGCCCCGCCGACGCCGAGGTGTACATCGACCTGACGTTCTTCCAGGAGATGGAGAGCAAGTTCGGCGCGCAGGGCGGACCGTTCGTCGAGGGGTACATCCTCGCGCACGAGTACGGCCACCACGTGCAGAACCTGCTCGGCACGTCACGCCAGGTCGGCAACGCCAGCGGACCGAAGTCGGGTTCCGTGCGGCTCGAACTGCAGGCCGACTGCTACGCGGGCGCGTGGGCCAACCACGCGACCACCACCCCGACCGAGACCGGCGAGCCGCTGATCACCGAGGTGACGCGGGAGGACATCGCCGCCGCGCTCGACGCCGCCTCCCGCATCGGCGACGACTACATCCAGAAGGAACTGGGCGGTGGGTCCGTCGACACGACCCAGTTCACGCACGGCTCCTCGGCGCAGCGCCAGAAGTGGTACACGATCGGCTACGAGACCGGCGACCCGAACCGCTGCGACACCTTCGCCACCGACGACCTCGGCTGACACGCAAAGGCCCCCTTCGGCACGCCGCGACCGCCCCTTCGGTGCGGTTGCCGCCGTTCGGGCGTTGCCACTGCGTGACCGACTGGTTACAGTTGTCTCGACCCGGGTTGTGAAACGTTTAAATCCCCTGCCACGTCGGTTCGCTCGGTGGGAGCCCTGCCATGCCCCGGAACAGCCGCCGCTCACTCGTCCCCGTCCTCGTCACGACCCTCGTCCTCGCCGTGGTCGGCGTGCCGCCCGCGGCCGCCGCGCCGCCCGGCCTCGCCGGTGCGCACTGGATCTGGTTCCCCGAGGGGAACCCACGCACCTCCGCCCCGGAAGGGCACCGCTTCTTCCGCACCACCTTCACCGTCGCGCCCGGCGCCGTCTCCGACGCCACGTTCGTGGTCACCGGCGACGACACCGTCGACGTGTGGCTCAACGGCACGCCACTCGCAGGCTCCCCGCGCCGCGACCACTCGTGGCGCCAGTCGATCCTTGTCGACCTGCGGCCCGCGCTCCTTCCCGGCGCCAACACGATCGCGGTCGCCGTCCGCAACACGGCCACCTCACCGGCGGGCCTGATCGGCCGCGGCCGGATCGTCACCGCGGGCGGCACTACCGACCTCGTCACCGGCGCGGGCTGGCAGGCCAGCCGGACCGCGCCCGCCGACTGGCAGCAGGGCACCTGGGTGGCCGCCCAGGACCTGGGCGCCTACGGGATCGCGCCCTGGCACCAGGACGTCCTGGCCCCGGAGGACACGGGCTCGCCGCTGCGCGTCACCGAGGGCACGGTCGAGCACCGCGCCGACCCGCTCGGCGTCGACACCGCGAAGCCGCGTTTCGGTTGGCAGCTCACGGCTTCCGCACCGCAACAGCGCCAGGCCGCCTACCGGCTCACGGTGTCGGGCCCGGCGGGCGTGGTGTGGGACAGCGGCCGCGTCGTGTCCGGCACCCGCGCCGACGTCACCTACGGCGGGCCCGCGCTCGCCCCGCTCACCCGGTACACGTGGCGTGTCCGGGTGTGGGACGGCCAGGGGCGGGCGGGTGACTGGAGCCCGGTGTACTCGTTCGAGACCGCGCCAGAAGCCTGGACTGCCGACTTCATCGGGCAGGAACCCGTCGCGCCGTCGCTCTCCGGTGCGCGCTGGATCTGGTACCCCGAGGGTGATCCGGTCGCCGGGGTGCCGCCGTCGACGCGCTACTTCCGGCGCACGGTCGACGTCCCGGCCGCGGGCCGCGCCACGCTGGTGATCACCGGTGACGACACCGCCGACGTGTGGGTCAACGGCACGCAGGTCACCTCGTCGCCTCGGGTGACGGACTCGTGGAAGAGCGCTGCCGTGGTCGAGGTACCGCTCGCCGCGGGGCCGAACGTGCTCGCGGTCCGTGCGGAGAACACCACACAGTCCCCCGCCGGTGTGGTCGGGGTCCTGGCTGTCCACGGTGGACAGCACGTCGTGACCGACGGCGGGTGGAAGGCGAGCCAGAGCGGGCTGCCCGGCTGGGAGCGGCCGGGGTTCGACGACAGTCCGTGGCCCGCCGCGCGTGCGCTCGCCGCGTACGGCACCGGTCCGTGGGGCGCCAACGTGCGGGTCACGCAACCGGCGCCGTTGCTGCGCAAGGGGTTCAGCGTCACCAAGCCGGTGGCCCGGGCGCGCCTGATGACCACCGCGCTCGGCCTGCACGAGACCCGGCTCAACGGCGAGAAGGTCGGCGCGGACGTGCTCGCACCCGGCTGGACCGACTACCGCAAACGCTTGCAGTACACGGTGCACGACGTGACGGACACGATCAGGCAGGGTGCGAACGCGCTCGGTGCGTGGCTCGGCAACGGCTGGTACTCGGGCAGCCTCGGCATGGCGGGCAACCAGTACTACGGCACCCGGCCGTGGTACTCGGCACAGCTGGTGGTCACCCACACCGACGGCACGACATCCGTGCTCGGCACCGACGAGACGTGGAAGGTCGCGGCGAGCCCGATCCGCGCCGACGACCTGTACCACGGCGAGACCTACGACGCGCGGCTCGCGGTGTCCGGTTGGGACGCTCCGGGTTTCGACGACAGCACGTGGGCGGCGCCTGCCGTCCGCACCGACCCGCTGCCGAACCTGGTGTCCCAGGTGGACAACGGGGTGACCGTGCAGCAGGAGTTCCGGCCGGTCGCGATCACGCAACCGAAACCGGATGTGTGGGTGTTCGACCTCGGCCAGAACTTCACCGGCTGGAACCGGCTCGCCGTGCGCGGACCGGCGGGCACGACCGTCACGATGCGGCACGCGGAGGTGCTCAACCCCGACGGCACGATCTACACGGCGAACCTGCGTGCCGCCCAGGTCACCGACCGGTACACCCTTGAGGGCAACGGCGGTGTGGAGACGTGGGAGCCGAGGTTCACCGTGCACGGCTACCGGTACGTCGAGGTCACCGGGCTGACGGAGGCGCCGACCGCGGACACGGTGACCGGTCGCGCGGCGTGGGCGTCCGGCGGGCAGCCGGGCACGCTGACGACGTCGAACCCGCTCGTGAACCAGTTGCAGCACAACATCGTCTGGGGCACGCGGTCCAACATGCTGTCGATCCCGACCGACTGCCCGCAGCGCGACGAGCGGCTGGGGTGGACCGGCGACATCGCGATCTTCGCGGGCACGTCCACGTTCAACCTGGCCGCGCGGAACTTTCTCGCCAAGTTCGCCGACGACCTCGTCGACGCGCAGCGCGCGGACGGCGCGTTCACCGACGTGGCACCGGCCGTGATCGACGGCGCCGGCCACGCAGGATGGGGCGACGCTGGCGTGATCGTGCCGTACACGCTGTGGCAGCGTTACGGCGACACGGACGTGATCGACGAGCACTTCGCGGCGATGGCGAAGTGGGTGGACTACCTGCGTTCGACGTCGGGCGCGGACCTGATCCGTGACCAGTGGACGTTCGGGGACTGGCTCAACGTCAACGACAACACCCCGCAGGACGTGCTGTCGACCGCGTTCTTCTCGTGGTCGGCGCGGCTGGTGTCCCGCATGGCGGCGGCGACCGGGCGTGCTTCAGAGGCCGCCTCGTATGGCGCGCTCGCCGACGACGTGGCCGCGGCGTTCACCGGCCGGTTCGTCCGCGCGGACGGCACGATCGGGTCGAACTCGCAGACCGGGTACGTGGTGGCGCTGGCGTTCGGGTTGCTGCCGCCGTCACTGCGGCAGCCGGCGGCCGACAAGCTGGCCGCGAAGGTCGCGTCGACCGGCGGTCACCTGTCGGTGGGCTTCCTCGGCGTGGAGAACCTGCTGCCGGTGCTGGCCGAGCACGGGCACGTCGACACGGCGTACGAGATCCTGCTGCAGCCGGACTTCCCCGGCTGGGGCTACATGAACAGCCGTGGCGCGACCACGATCTGGGAGCGGTGGGACGGTATCCGACCGGACGGCTCGTTCAACGACCCGGACATGAACTCCTTCAACCACTACGGCATGGGCTCGGTCGGCGACTTCCTGTACCGGCAGGTGGCCGGTCTCGCCCCGGCCAGTCCCGGGTACGGGTCGCTGCTGATCGCACCGCGTCCCGGCGGCGGCCTCACCTCGGCGAGCGCCACCTACGAGACACCGCACGGCACCGCGAAGAGCGACTGGTCCACATCGGACGGCGTACTGACGCTGCGCGTGACGGTTCCGGCGGGCACGTGGGCGACGGTCCGCGTACCGGGCACGGTGACGTCGTACCCGCCGGAAGCGGTGCCGGTCGACGGTGGTTTCTACGTGCCTTCGGGGAGTTACGTGTTCACCGCCGCGTGAACAGCCTGGCCGGGACCGCGTCCGCGAGGGCGCGGTACCCGGTCGGGTTGAGGTGCAGGTGGTCGCCGGTGTCGTAGGCCGGGAGCAGTTGTCCCGGTGCGGCCGGGTCGCGGGCGACCCTGTCGAAGTCGATGACGGCGTCGAAGACGCGGCTCGTCCGGATCCAGTGGTTCACGGTCTGTCGCGCGGCTTCGCGGTGGCCGGCCGGGTCGTCGTAGGAGGTGTTGCCGCCGAAGGGAAGGAGCGTCGCGCCGAAGATCTCGATGCCCTGCGCGTGCGCGCGGACCACGATCTGTTCGTACGCGGCGATCAGGTCGGCCGCGACCTGGTGCTGCGCCTCCGGAGTGGCCGCCGCGGTGCCGATGTCGTTGACGCCCTCGAACACGATCAGCCACTCGGCCCCGCTCTGCGCGAGGACGTCCCGGTCGAGGCGGGCCAGCGCGTTGGGGCCGAGGCCGTCGTTGAGCACGCGGTTGCCGCCCGCCGCCTGGTTCAGCACGGCGAGGTGCCGGAGGCGGTCGGCGAACCGGTCGGGCCAGCGGTCGTTGCCGTTGGTGGTGGAGCCGCGGCCGTCGGTCAGCGAGTCGCCGAGCATCACCACGGCCGCGGTGTCGCGCGGGCCCAGCACCTCGACGCCGGACAGGAAGTACCAGTGGTCCGTCGGCGTCGCGCCCGGCAGGTCGGGATCGGTGACGTGGTTGCCCGCCACGAGGTGCGAGGTGGTCCGGGAGCCCGGGTGTGACGTGATGTTGTTCGACGCCTGGCCACGCCGCAGGTAGATCGTGACGGTCAGGTTCGTCCGCGGCGCGAGGGGAAAGGCCAGCGGATCCGACACCACTTGCGCGCCAACGGGAATCGTGGTCGACGCCCGTCCGTTGAAACGCACCGCCCGCGCCGAGCCCGGTTCGATGGCCGCCACCCCGGCCCGGCCGCCGGCGGGCAGCGCGACCGACGCGGCGGTGATCGGCAGTGCGGTGCCGCCGAAGGCGTTGGAGAACCGCAGGCGCAGATTCGGGCCGCCGACCGTCACCCGCACGGTCTGCCGCAACGTCGTGTCCGCCATGACGAGCCCGTCCTGTGTGAACGGCGGCGGTGGCATGTTTCCCGGTTCGGTGAGCTGCGGCATGGACGTCCACGTGTTGACCCAGTTCCCGGCCGCGACCGGCGACCCGGCGGCCTGGTTGCCAACCCCTTGCGCCACAACGACGAGAGCGGCCACCAGCACAGCCACGAGACCGACGACGACACGCCCGCGCATACGCCCTCCCGAATTCCGAAATTTTCGCCCCGAATTGTTCTGGCTTCGCGAAAACGCTAAGGCACGGCACAATTTCCGGTCAACAAAAAGAATTTCGGAAGTTTCGGAATTCTCAGGTCCGGCAGGCCCCGAGGAGGCGCGTGAGGTAGCCGGCGGCCGGTCAGTTCTCGCCGACGGCGGCCCGGTCGTCGAAGTCCACGGGCACGTGCGCGGGCTCCAGCCATTCACGCAGCGTCGGCGGCAGCCGCTTCTCGAGCCCGTACGGCTCCAGGTGCGCGGCGAACACCTCGTCGAACGCCCGCTCGACGCTCTCGTCGTCCCAGTTGTCGCGTTCCAGCACGGGCGCCTTGAAGAAGGGCTGGCCGACGATGTGCAGCTGCGGCCCGTTGCACCGGATCACCTGCCCGGTGACGCCGCGCGAGCGGTCCCCGAGCAGGAACGTGACCAGCGGTGCGACCCGCTCCGGGGTGCGGTCGGGCGGGCAGTTGCGCAACGATCGTTCGCAGCCGAGCACCATGCGGGTGCGGGCGAGCGGGCACACCGCGTTGACCCGGATGCCCGCGACCTCGAGGTCGAGCGCCCACGAGTAGGTCAGCGACGCGACCGCGCCCTTGGTGGCGGCGTAGGTGCCGCGAGCCCGCTGCCCGAGTAACGCGCCGGAGGAGATGTTGACGATCGACCCGTCGCGGCCCATGACCCGCATCGCGGCGAGCCCCGTGTAGATGACGCCGAGGAGGTTGACCTCGACCAGTTCCTTGGCCAGACGGGCGTCCTCGTCCCACGGCAGCACCGCGTAGTTCAGCCCGGCGTTGTTGACGAGCCCGTCAAGCCTGCCGTACTCGGCGACGCACAGGTCGACGAGCGCCCGCGCCTCGTCGGCGTCGGCCACCGAGTGGGCGCTCACGACCGCGGCGCCGCCGCTCGCGGTGATCAGCGCGGCCGTCTCGTTCGCGAGGCCCTCGTCGACGTCGTTGACCACGACCGCGGCGCCCGCCGCGGCCGCATGGCGTGCGAACGCGCGCCCCAGCCCTTGCCCGGCCCCGGTCACCACCACTGCTCGCCCGTCCAACGACGTCATCGTCCGCTCCCCACGGTCGTCCGCCACACGCCTTCAGTCTCCATCCGGGACGGGCGTCCCGCCCGTGTCCTCGACAGGAGGTCGGATCGGTGCGGCCAATGAACACGGAGCACTTCGGCAGGGCCATACGTCCCGGCGTAACGCCCAGCGGTCACCGTGGTGCGACGACCGGCCATGTGAGCCGGTCACGGACGGCGTAACGTCGTTCCCGTGACGAGTGCGGAGTTGCTCACCGACGCGTTCGGACGGATCAAGGAGGTCGTCCACGGCGCCGTCGAGGGGCTCACGGAAGACCAGCTCACCCACCGGCCGGGGCCGGAGGCCAACTCGATCGCCTGGCTGGTGTGGCACCTGACCCGCATCCAGGACGATCACGTCGCGGACGTCGCGGGCACCGAGGAGACCTGGCCGGCATGGGCCGACCGGTTCGGGCTGCCCTTCGGCCCGCACGACACCGGCTACGGCCACGACGCGGCCACCGTCGGCAAGGTCCGGGTGCCTGCGAACCTCCTGCTCGGCTACCACGACGCGACCCACGCGCGCACCGTCGAGTACGTTTCCGGGGTCACCGACGATGATCTCGGGCGCATCGTGGACGAGCGCTGGGATCCGCCGGTGACGCTGGGCGTCCGGCTGCTGAGCGTCGTCTCCGACGACCTGCAGCACGCCGGGCAGGCCGCGTTCGTGCGCGGTCTGCTGCCCCGCTAGGCAGCCGGACTGGGGCGGGTGGGCATGGGACGCGGTCGACGTTGGCGCAGGAAGCGCCAGGACTGGCTCACACGGGACGTGGACAACGCCGAGTTCACGCTGCGGCTGACGCGGTGGCTCGCGGCCCGCTGGTCGCGCCACGACTTCGACGTCGGGTCGGTGCTGCTCGACTACGCGCGCAGGCTGACGGAGGCGGGCCGCCGCGAGGAGGCGCTGACCGCGCTCGACGAGTCGATCCAGATCGGCAACAAGCACATCCAGGACAAGCCGCTGCGCTACGCGCCGAACATGGCGGCCGCGCTGCTGACCAAGGCACACCTGCTGGCCGAGCTGAACCGGGTCGACGAGGCCCTGTCGTCGGTGACGGGGGCCGTGGACATCTTCCGCACGCTGGTCCCGACCGACCCGGAACGCTTCGAGCCGGTGCTGTTCGCGGCTTTGACGTCGCTCGGCTTCTGGCGCCACCAGCGCGGCGACCTCGACGAGGCGCTGCCCGCGTTCCGCGACGCCGCGGCCCTGGCGCGCAAGCTGCCGCGCGACCGGGAGGGCGACCAGGCGATGGCGCTGCACAACTACGGGGCCGTGCTGCACAAGGTGGGCCGGTCCGAGGAGGGTGTGCCGTTCATCGAGCAGGCCGTCGAGATCCGGCGTGAGCTGGTCAAGGAGGACCAGTCGCGGTACGAGCGGGATCTCGTGCTGTCGCTGCGCAACCTGGAGCAGGCGTTGTCGGCGGTGGGCCGGTACGTGGAGGCCATCGAGATCGTCGACGAGCTGTCGGCGCGTTCGTCCTCGGAAAGCGACCAGGGGCCGGTCGCGTAGCTCTGGCGGTTTCGCCGTGGTGTCCTCGCCGGGCTCACGATTCTGGCTTGTTGTGGTTTGGCATGGAGGGGTGGCCTGCCCTCTCGTCGACCCCACCCGATCCCGGGGGGCCACCCGCCTTGCCAGTCTACCAGTTGGGGCCGACATTTCCGGGTTGCCGCGGCGGGCTGTGGACAACTGTTGCGGCTGTGGATAGCTCGCGCCGGACGCGCCGTCCATGGCAGTCGTAATTTTTCTTGTTTGAGTCAAGTTCTTGCATGAGGTCTACCGGCTGTTGCATGCTGCTTTACAGCTCTGGCCACCCTGCTGTCTCAAAGAAGAGAAGACGCCATGACACGTATGCGCCTGCACCGGCTTGTGGCCGGTGCCCTCGTGGTGGGGCTCTCGATCGTCGGGATCTCCTCCTCCACCGGCGGGCCGCCCGCCGGTCCTGTTCCCCAGCCCAGGCCGGTCGCGCTCGCGGACGTGCCGTTGACCAGGGCGGTGTCGGCTAGCAGCGCCCTGCCCGGCTACCCCGTCTCGAACGCGGTCGACGGGAACCAGGCCACCTACTGGGAGTCCGCCAACCACGCGTTCCCGCAGTGGATCCAGGCCGATCTCGGGTCCACCAGGGCACTGACCCGGATCGTGCTGAAGCTGCCCGCCACCTGGGAGTCGCGCACGCAGACGCTCACCGTGCGCGGCAGCGACAACGGGACCTCGTTCACCGACCTCGCCGCCGCGAAGGGCTATCTCTTCTCCCCCAGCGCGAACACCGTCACCATCCCGGTCAGCGGGTCCGCCCGGTACGTGCGGCTCGACATCACCGCGAACACGCAGTGGCCCGCCGCGCAGGTCGGAGAGTTCGAGCTGTACGGGCCGGACAGCGGGGACACGCAGGCACCGACCGCGCCGACCGGCCTCGCGCTCACCGAACCCGGGGCCGGGCAGATCCGGCTGTCCTGGGCCGCGTCGACCGACGACGTCGGGGTCACCGGCTACACCGTCTACCGCGACGGCACCGCCGTCACCACGGTCACCGGCACCACGTTCACCGAGACCCGGCCGACCGGCACGCGGATCGAGTACTTCGTGCGGGCGCGTGACGCGGCCGGCAACCTCTCCGCCGACAGCAACCACGTCGTGCGGGCCGGGCCCATCGCGGGTGCGAACCTCGCGGCGGGCAAGCCGATCGAGGCCTCCTCGACCGTGCACAGCTTCGTCGCCACCAACGCCAACGACAACGACACCGGCACCTACTGGGAGTCGGCGGCGGGCTACCCGAACACGCTGACCGTGAAGCTCGGCGCCAACGCCGATCTCGAACAGGTCGTCGTCAAGCTCAACCCCGACCCGATCTGGGGTGCCCGCACGCAGAACGTCGAGGTTCTCGGCCGTGACCAGGGCGCGGCCGGGTTCACGTCGCTGAAGGCGCGCGCCGACTACCGCTTCGACCCGGCCACCAACCAGAACACGGTGACCATCCCGGTCAGTGGGCGGGCCGCGGACGTGCGGCTGCGGTTCTTCGCCAACAGCGGCGCGCCCGGCGGGCAGGTCGCGGAGTTCCAGGTGATCGGCACCCCGGCGCCGAACCCCGACCTCGTCGTCACCGGCACGTCGTGGACCCCCGAGAACCCGACGGAGACCAGCCAGATCGCGGTCTCGGCGACCGTGCGGAACTCCGGTTCCGCCGCGGCCGCTGCCACGACCGTGAACGTCAGCCTCGGCGGCACCGTCGTCGGCGACGCGGATGTCGGTGCGCTCGCCGCGGGTGCCTCCGCCACCGTGACCGTCACCGCGGGCACCCGGCCGCAGGGCAGCTACGCCGTCGCCGCGACCGTCGACCCGGCCAACACCGTCCTCGAGCAGAACGACACCAACAACACGTTCACCTCGCCGACGCCGCTCGTGATCGCGCAGGCGCCGGGGCCGGACCTGCGGGTCACCGGCATCACGTCGAACCCGCCGAACCCGGCGGTCGGCGCGGCCGTGTCGTTCACCGTCGCGGTGCACAACCGCGGCACGAGCGGTGCGGGCACGTCGGTGACCCGGCTGACCGCCGGGAACACCACGCTCACCACCGACACGGGCGCGATCGCGGCCGGGGCCACGGCCAACGTCGCGATGACCGGCACCTGGACCGCCACCAACGGCGGCGCCACCCTCACCGCGACCGCCGACGCGACCGACGCCGTCGCGGAGACCAACGAGTCCAACAACGGGCTCTCCCGCGCGATCGTGGTGGGCCGCGGCGCGGCCGTCCCGTACGTCGAGTACGAGGCGGAAGCCGCGCAGTACCAGGGCCAGCTGCTCGAAGCCGACCCGCTGCGCACCTTCGGGCACACCAACTTCGGGACCGAGTCGTCCGGTCGCGAGTCGGTGCGGCTGACCAACCAGGGCCAGTACGTGGAGTTCACGTCGACGAACCAGGCGAACTCGATCGTCGTGCGCAACTCGGTGCCCGACGCCGCCGGTGGCGGCGGGCAGGACTTCACGCTGAGCCTGTACGTCAACGGCACGTTCGCGCGGAAGCTGACGCTGTCGTCGACACACAGCTGGCTCTACGGCACCACCGACGACCCCGAGGGCCTGACCAACACGCCGCAGGCCGACGCGCGGCGGCTGTTCGACGAGTCGCACGCACTGCTGTCGCAGTCCTACCCGCCGGGCACCAAGTTCCGGCTGCAGCGCGACAGCGGGGACAACGCGTCGTTCTACGTCATCGACCTGATCGACCTGGAGCAGGTCGCCGACCCGCTGCCCAAACCGGCGAACTGCACGTCCATCACCGCCTACGGCGCCGTGCCGAACGACGGCAACGACGACACGGCCGCCATCCAGCGCGCGGTCACCGACGACCAGAACGGCGTCATCCCCTGCGTGTGGATCCCGGCCGGGCAGTGGCGGCAGGAGCAGAAGATCCTGACCGACGACCCGACCGTGCCCAACGGCGGTGGCCAGTACAACCAGGTCGGCATCTCCAACGTGACCATCCGCGGCGCCGGCATGTGGCACTCGCAGCTGTACACGTTGACCCAGCCGCAGGACGCGGGTGGCATCAACCACCCGCACGAGGGCAACTTCGGGTTCGACATCGACAAGAACACCCAGATCTCCGACCTCGCGATCTTCGGTTCCGGCCGGATCCGCGGCGGTGACGGCGGCGCCGAGGGCGGCGTCGGCCTCAACGGGCGGTTCGGCACGGGCACACGGATCTCGAACGTGTGGATCGAGCACGCCAACGTCGGTGTCTGGGTCGGCCGCGACTACAGCAACAAGCCGGAGCTGTGGGGTCCTGCCGACGGGCTGGAGTTCAGCGGCATGCGGATCCGCGACACCTACGCGGACGGCATCAACTTCACCAACGGCACGCGGAACTCGACGGTGTTCAACTCGTCGTTCCGCACCACCGGCGACGACTCGCTGGCCGTGTGGGCGAACCAGTACGTGAAGGACCCGTCGGTGGACATCGCGCACGACAACGTGTTCACCAACAACACGATCCAGCTGCCGTGGCGGGCCAACGGGATCGCCGTGTACGGCGGCTACGGCAACAAGATCGAGAACAACCTCATCTCCGACACGATGAACTACCCGGGCATCATGCTCGCGACCGACCACGACCCGCTGCCGTTCTCCGGTCAGACGCTGATCGCGAACAACGCGCTGTACCGGTGCGGTGGCGTGTTCTGGGGTGAGCAGCAGAAGTTCGGGGCGATCACGTTCTTCGCGCAGGGCAAGGACATCCCCGGGGTGACCCTGCGGGACACGGAGATCCACGACTCGACCTACGACGGCATCCAGTTCAAGTCGGGTGGCGGCCAGGTCCCGAACGTGGCGATCACGAACGTGAAGATCGACAAGTCCAACAACGGGGCCGGCATCCTCGCGATGGGCGGTGCCCGCGGCAGCGCGACGCTGACGAACGTCACGATCAGCGACTCGGCGACGGGTGACATCGTCGTCGAGCCGGGGTCGCAGTTCGTCATCAACGGCGGCCAGGTCCCGGCGGTGGTGGCGACCAACCGCCGAGGGGCCAGGTAGCGAGCGCGGGGCCGGGCGCGCGGCGCCCGGCCCCGCCACTTTGCCGGGCCCTGGCGTGCCGGGTGGGTCGGCACGGGGATCCACCGCGCACCGTAGGATCCGACCATGGATCTGGACACCTGGTGGGGTGTGATCCTCTGGCCTGGAGACTCGTTCACCTGAAGTGGTCGGCGGCCTCCCGCACTCGTGCGATGTGCTTGTCCCACCAGGCGGCGTCGCCCGTGTCGTCGTGGTCCCTGCCCGCGCGGCCGTCGATCATCTCCCGGACGATGTCGGCATGGCCCGCGTGCTGGGCGGTCTCCGCGACCACGCGCACGAGCAGGTGACCGAGCGTCGTCGTGCGGCGCTCCTCCGGCCACCACGGCACGGTGGCCGGAGCGTCGAGACCGAACCGCTCCAGGCTCTCGTCGGAGTGCTGCCACGCGCGGCGGTACAGCCCGACGATGTAGTCGCGGCTCTCCCCGGGTAACGCCCACATGTCCGCGCTGTCCCAGATCGTCTCGTCGGTCCACGGCAACGGCACCGGCTCGGGACGGCCGACGCAGACGCCGAGGTACCCGAACTCGATGCCGGCGAGGTGTTTGACGAGGCCGAGCAGGTTCGTCGCCGTCGGGGTCATCGGGCGACGGATGTCGTATTCCGACAGACCGTCGAGCGATCGCAGCAAGGATTCACGGCTCTGCCGCAGGTAGTGGTGCAGGTCGGTGGCAATCATGCGCGCAGACTAGGACGGACCACCGACAGAAACGGCTAGCGAGCGGAGCTCGCCAGCTCCGGAACGACGTTCAACACCTGATCGAGTGCCGTCATGACGAGCGGGCGGGTGACCGCGCGGCCGCCGGCGCGGATCAGCAGCGTGGTGCCGAGCTCGGCGCAGCGCTGGTGGTGTCTCAGCAGCACCGCGAGCCCGGCCGAGCCGAGGAACGTGATGCCGGCCAGGTCCAGCACGACCGGCGCGGGCGGGACGACGACCGCCTCCGCCTGGTCGAGCTGCGCCGACAGGCGCGGCGCGGTCAGCATGTCGAGCTCACCGCACGCCTGAACCACCACCGAGTGGTTGTCCACGGTCCGCTGTACCCACAACAACGAGTCGAGATCGGTCACGGCGACCTCCCACTGTCGGCACGGCCCAGGGCAGACGATCGAGCATAGTCGAGGTCTACGGCGGATGCGAGCCTGGTTTGCCGTGGTGGGCTCGATTCCGAAGCGAAACGCGCGAACATCACCCATCCGGACGAAGATCGCCGCGAGCGCACACATGATGTTGGTCCACATGGGACCGTTTCGGCCCGCGCCCGTGCGGATTCAAGTGCACAAGGCCGTCCACGCGCTGGAATCCAACCGGACGGGCCATTGACACCGACTGCCCGGCCGGGTCCCATGGACGGCGTGCCCCAGGTCGCGCTCACGAGGCGACGCCACGTGGACTTCGCCATCGTGGCGGCCCAGGGCTGTGCCGGTTCACCCTGCCAGCCCGTCGCCGACCCCAGTGAGGTGCACCCGTGTCGCTGCCGACCCCGACCATCGTCGTACACCTGAACATCGAGCTGCCGAGGAACCCCGACACGCTCGCCGCGCTCTCCGACCTGCTGCACTCGGTCGCCGAACTGCCCGGCGTCGCGATCACCCAGCACGCCGTGCCGGAACTCCCCTACCCCCGCGTGTCCACATCGGACAGTCAGGACGAGCGCCTGCGGATCGTCCCGCACTCCCGCACGGTGCTGCGGGACGACGTGCCGGTCCCGCTGACCAGGCTCGAGTTCGACCTGCTGCTCTACCTCACGCGACGACCGAGGCGGGTGCTGCCGAGAAGGGTGCTGATGGCCGACGTCTGGGGCATCGACGAGCCGATGAACAGCCGCACCGTCGACGTCCACATCAGACGGCTGCGGGACAAGCTCGGCGCGGACCGGCTGCGGATCACCACCGTGCGCGGGGTCGGCTACCGCTTCGACGGCCCGCGGGACGTGGTCGTCGAGCCGGCACCGGAATGGGCCGTGGTCTGACCTGCCTCGGGGCCGGGCGGTCGCCCGGCCCCGAGCAGTGCTACGCGGGTCAGACGCCCGCGACCGAGCTGATCCAGCTGCGGTACCGGGTGATGTTCGTGTACGCGGTGCGGGTCGAGCGGTCGCTGGTCGACGCGACGCCCACCTGCCTGCCGGACGCGAACATCGGGCCACCGGAGTCGCCGCCCGCGGTGATGCCGTCGATCCGCTGGGCGCAGACGGCGATGCCACCGGTGTAGTCGCGGCAGCTCACCGACGTGACGCGGACGTTGGCGTACTTCAGGTAACGGGACTGGCAGTTGATCTCCGGCTGGTTGGTGCAGGTGGCGCCCCAGCCGTAGACCTGGACCGTCTGTCCGACGCCCACGTCACCGGTCGTACCCAGTGGCGAGTAGGTCGCCGACACGCCGCGGTCCAGCCGCACGATCGCGATGTCCGCCGTCGAGTGGCGGGTGATCGCGACGCCGGTGGCCATGGTGCCGCCGCTGGTCTGGTCGAGGCTGCCGATCCGGAACGTGTACGTGCCGGAACTCGACACGCAGTGCTTGGCGGTGAGGATGTAGGTCGGCGCGATGATCGTCGCGGTGCAGTTCTGCCGCCCGTTGACGAACAGGCGCGCCGCCCACGGGGCGTTGCTCGCGGTGCCCCCGCCGATGATCATCGGGGTGGCGCCACCGCTCGGCTCGGGTGGGGCGGCGACGGCCTGCGGGGCCGCCGTCACGAGCGCGAGTGCCGCGCCCACCACCGCGGTGGCGAACTTCAACAGCTTCATCTGGCTTCTCGATTCTGCGGCCACACGGTCGCGAGCAGGGTGAATCGGGAAACCCCAGCTCACCACCGCTCGAGTGCGCCGACAAGGACGGGAACTTCCCAGAATTACCGGCTGTCCGCGCCGAGCCCGATTCTCCATCACCCCGCGGGGTGACATCCGCAGTACGATCTTCGAGGAGATCTCCTTTACCTGCGAAGGGATCACCACCATGACGAGGCAGCACAAGGACGTGACAACCTCGGTGACCAGCCGGTTCCCGACGAGCAGCCGGTTACCCGCACCCGAGGTCCGACCACTGCCGGAGGCGCCGACCTCCACGTGGCGGATCATCGGCCCGGGCGTC
Organism: Actinophytocola sp. NPDC049390; assembly: GCF_044466355.1. Taxonomy (NCBI): domain Bacteria; kingdom Bacillati; phylum Actinomycetota; class Actinomycetes; order Pseudonocardiales; family Pseudonocardiaceae; genus Actinophytocola; species Actinophytocola sp. NPDC049390. The sequence continues at coordinate 195,946 of NZ_JBITMQ010000006.1, read as the reverse complement.
ATCGCCGCCGGTGTCGGGCTGGCGTCCGGCGAGTTCATCCTCTTCCCCTACATCGCATCCCAGGTCGGGCTCGTCTTCGTGTGGGCGGCGCTGATCGGCCTGGCCACGCAGTATTTCCTGAACATGGAGATCGAGCGGTACACGCTCGCCACCGGAGAGACCGCGCTGACCGGGTTCAGCCGCTTCTGGCGGCACTGGGGCCTGGTGTTCGCGATCCTCACCGTCCTCGCGAACCTCTGGCCGGGTTGGGCGACCAGCTCGGCGACGCTGGTGACCTACCTGTGGGGCGGCGACGTCACCTGGATCGCCGTCGGCATGCTGGTCGCCATCGGGTTGATCCTCACGCTCGCGCCCGTGGTGTACGTGGCACTCGAACGCGCCGAGATGCTGAAGGTCGCGGCCGTGCTCGTGCTGCTCGTCGTCGGCGCGGTCGTGGCGATCAGCGCGGACGCGTGGGCGGACGTGCCGCAGATCGTGACGAACGCGAGCATCCCGATCGACCCGCTCGGCCTCGCGTTCCTGATGGGCGCGCTCGCGTTCGCCGGTGCCGGGGGCGGCCAGAACCTGGTGCAGAGCAACTGGATCCGCGACAAGGGCTTCGGCATGGGCCGGTACGTGCCGCGGATCAAGAGCCCGGTCACCGGCAAACCGGAGGCCGCGCCGAGCACCGGGTTCATCTTCGAACCGACCGACGAGCACATGTCGCGCTGGCGCGGCTGGTGGCGGTTCGCGAACCGCGAGCAGCTGTACACGTTCGTGCTGATCACGTTCGTCTCGATCCTGTTCACGTCGCTGCTCGCGTACTCGACCGTGTACGGCCGCGCGGACCTGCCGAAGGACATCGGGTTCCTGGCGATCGAGGGGCAGGTGCTCAAGGACACGGTCGGCGCCTGGTTCGGCACGCTGTTCTGGCTGATCGGCGCGCTGGCGCTGTTCGCGGCGGCGCTCGGCATCGTGGACTACACGAGCAGGCTGGTCGCGGACGTGCTCAAGACCGCGTACGTCAAGCAGGCCAAGGAAAGCACGCTGTACTTCGGCGTGGTGTGGGTGCTGGTGCTCGTCGGGTGCGTGATCGTCCTGGCCGGGTTCACGCAGCCGCTGATCCTGCTGGTGATCTCCGCGTGCGTGGGCGGCCTGATGATGTTCATCTACTCGGGTCTGCTGATCCTGCTCAACCGCAAGGTCCTCCCCGGGCCGATCCGCATCGGGAAGGGCCGGATGGCCGTGCTCGGCTGGTCGGTCGCGCTGTTCGGTGTGCTGAGCGTCCTGACCATCATCGAACAGACCGGCAAGCTGCTGGGCGACTGAGTCTGCTCCGGGCGGCTACGGGTGGCGGGCCGCGCGTTCGACCTCGGCCAGGTCGTCCGCCGTCACCAGGCGGTACTCCGCCACCCGTTTGCCGACCGCGAACCTCGGGTTCTGGATACGCCCGTCGCGGGCCTCCGAGTACGGGTCGGCCAGCTCACCGAAGGCGACCTGCGACACCACCCGGATGGCGTCGTCCACACGCTGGGGGCGTTCCAGGTTCCACGCGTGTCCGCGGCGCCAGTCGCGGATCCGTTCGTAGATCCGCCGGTTGGTCGGCGGGAACGGCGAGTCGTCGTCGCCGACCAACCACGGCTCCGCCAGCGCCAGGGCGACGAACCACTCCTTCGAATGGCGGGTCAGCTGTCCCTTGCGCAGGTGGGGCTTCAGCTCCGTGTCGCGGCGCACGGGCGGCGCGGGCGCGGACGCCGGCACCAGCGCGTTCACCGTGAACGTCATCAGCAGATCGGTGAACAGGTCGGCGCCGACCTGCTTGCCCGCCAGCACGACCAGTTCGTTCTTGCCACCGTCGAGCAGCGCCGTCATGTCCCGCACCAGCGTCACGCGGCGAGCGCCACCCGGGGCGTCCAGCAGGCTCGACAGCCTGCCCTCGCCGGAACCGAGCCACCGCAGCCACGCCGCCTCGTTGCCGACCACCAGCTCGGCGAGCGTGCCGGACACGTGCGGCGCGCACCCCGGCAGCCGCACTTCGAGCCTGCCGGGACCCGGGCCGGTCGCGCTGTGGGGGTCGCGGCCGAACAGCAGCCGCTCACCCGCCGTCAGGAGAACCGGGTGCACGTCGTTGCCCCGCACCATGACCTGCAACATCGCCGCAGACTACCGGGCGAGGCGGGGGCGGGTGTTCTCCGTCGTCGACATGGCTCGACGATAGGAAAACCGGCGCGCCGGGTCAGGGGGAACGTTCCGGCGGTCAGCAGCCGAGGTCGTCGAGATCCCGCTCGCCCGCGTCGGCGAGGTTGTCGCACAGCTGCCGCACGACCGTCTCCGGGTCGAGCTGCCACACCCCGACGTCGGTGTCGGTGCCGCCGCTCGCGAGCATCGTGCCGTCCGGTGAGAACACGATCCGGTTGAGCGCCCCGCCGTGCCCGGTCAGGCTCGCGAGCAGCTGGTGGCTGCCGAGGTCCCACAGCCGCACCACCGGGTCCTCGACCGTCGCCGTCGCGGCCGTGCGGCCGTCCGGGGACACCGCGATCTCGCGGACGGTCGACGTGTGCCTGCCGAAGTGGGCCCGCACCTCGCCGGTCACCGGGTCGCGCACCTGCAGTTCGCCCTCGGTGCCCGCGGTGAGCATCGACCGGCCGTCCGGCGTGAACGTCATCACCGCGAGGGAGTTCTCGTCGAGCGGCACCCGCTTCTCCCCGTCGAAGTCCGGTGCCCGCCAGGAGACCATCGTGGACGAGAGCGCACCGTCGGGGTCGCTGCCCGGGATCGCGTTGCCGTCGCTGTTCACCAGCGCGACGAGCCGCTTGCCGTCCGGCGTGAACCTGAGGTCGGCCGGTGACAGCGTGCCGAGGTCCAGCTCCGCGCGTTCCTCGAGGGTCGCGATGTCCCACACGTTGATCCGGTAGTCGCCCGAACCGTCGGCGCGCAGCGGGTTCTCGTGCGCGGCGGCGAAGGTCCTGCCGTCCGGCGACACGGCGAACGCGCCACGGAACTCGCGGCCCGCGAGGCGGACCGTGCGGGGCCGGCTCACCCCGGCGCGGACCGAGGTGACGGTGAACGTGCCGTTCACGGTGCCGGTGATCCGCTCGCCGTGCTCGGTGTAGCGGGCGGCGAACACCGCCGAGTCGAGTCGGGTGCTCGCGAGCTGCCGTCCGGAAGCGGCCTCCCACGAGTCCAGTTCGCCCTCGGCGTCACCGGCGACGAGCGCGTCGCCGTCCGGCGCGAAGTCGAGTGCCGTCACGGCACCGACCGGCTTGACGTACCAGTTCGGGTTGGAGTGCCACCGCAGCACCGTGCCGTCGCTGGTGACGGCGGTCTTCGTGCGGCCGTCGGCGGACACCGCGATCGCGAGCACCGTCTTGCCCGCCGTCGTGCCCGCCCGCGGTCCGGGCGCGAGCGTGCCGGAATAGCTGCCGCTCAACGTGTCCCACGCGGTGAGGGTGGTGCTGTCGCTGTTGGTGTACAGCAGCGCGCCGTCCGAGCTGAACGCGAGCGTGATCGGGCCCTGCCCTGGATCGGTCGCGTGCCGGGTGACGTCCGCGAACTGGCGGACGAGCGCGCCCGTCCGCGCGTTCCACAGGCGCATCGTGTTGTCCATGACGCTGACGCTCGCCAGCATGTCGGCCGAGAACGCCACCTGGACCGGCACGCCCTGGCCGTCGGCGGCCACCGCGGTCTCGCGGTGGTCCTCGTGTCGCGCGACGAGCTTCCCTGTCGCCGTGTCCCACAGGTCGAGGGTGCCGTACAGCCGCCCGACCGCGAGCCGGTCGCCAGTCCTGCCGTACTCCAGGCTCGCCGCGTCACCGCCCTCGGTCGTGAGCCAGCGGATCAGGTTTCCCGTCCTCGGCGCCCACTCGCCGACCCGCGCGACACCGGCCGGGTCCACCGACGCCGCGGCGACGGCCGCGCCGTCCGGCCGCCACGACACCGGCCCGAACGCGTTCAGGTTGTGCCGCAGCCTGCGGATCAGCGTGCCGTCGGGCACGGACCAGATCCGCACCCCGCTCTCCTCGACGTTGTCGGAGTCGAGCGACGACACCGCGAGCATGGAGGCGTCCGGGGAGAACCGGACCGCCCTGATCGTGCCGACACCGGCGATGTCGACGTCGAGCCGCCTGCGTTCCTCGACGTCCCACAGCGCGACCTCGCCCTCGGCGGACCCGACCGCGACGAGGCCGCCGTCGTGGCTGACGTCGATCGCGTACCCGTGCTCGAGCCCGGACGCGAACGCGGACGGGTACGTGAGCCCCGGCGCGGACAACAGGGCGCTGCGTGCCTCCGTCGTGGGGCTGGTGCGCCAGCCCTGGATGGCCTTGCGCATGGCGCCGAGCGGGTCCACGGACGACTGGGCGAGCGACTCCGCCGCGTACTGCCGGGACAGGGCCACGTTCCGCGACTCCTGCGCCTCGCCGCGGGAGATCACCGCGATCACGCCAGCGACCAGCGCGATCGCGAGCAGCGACGCGAGCCCGGCGACGAGGCCGCGCAGCCTGCGGGTGGTGCGCCGCCGGTCCCGGTCGCTCGCGGCCAGGAAGGCGCGCTCGTCCGGCGTGAGGTCGGTGCGGCCCGCCGACCAGTCCAGTGCGGCGGCGAGCCGGGCGCCGCGGTACAGGTCACCGCGGTCCTGCCCACCGGCGCGCCACGCGGCGGCGGCCTCGGCGAGCCGCTGGCGGATCAGCAGCCCCTGCCGGTCCTCCTCCACCCACGCGCGCAGCCGGGGCCACGCGGTCAGCAACGCGTCGTGCGCCAACGCGACCGTGTCCCGGTCGACGGTCACGAGCCGGGCGGCGACCAGGCTCTCCAGCACCCTCGGCGGGACCTCGCCCCGGTGGGCGCGGCGGCGCGCGATCCCGCCGCCGTCCAGCAGCGTGACCATCCGCAGCAGCGCGGCACGCAGCGCCCAGCGCTCCGGTTCCGGCAGCCGGTTGTGGACACCGTCCGCGGTGAGCGCGACGGCCCGGTCGACGCCGCCGGTGCGCTGGTAACCGTTGAGCGTCAACCGGTTCCCGTCGCGGTTGTGCCACGTCTCGCGCAGCGCGTGCGCGAGCCGTGGCAGCGCGCCGGGGTCGCGGCCCGCACCGACATCGGTGATCAGCCGGTCGACGAGACCGGGTTCCAGCTCCAGGCCCGCGGCCTCCGCCGGTTTGGTCACCACCCTGGCCAGTTCGTCGGCGGTCAGCGGGCCGAGCACGTACGGCGCGTCGAGCGAGGGTTTCAACGCGGGCAACGAGATGCAGTGCTCGACGAAGTCCGCGCGCACCGCGATCACGACCCGGGCGGGCCACGCGCTGGCGAGCGCCGTCGCGAACGCGTCCCGCTCGCGCGGGTCCCGGCAGAGGGTGAAGAGTTCCTCCGCCTGGTCGACGGCGACGACCAGCGGTGCGCGCTCGCCCGCCGCCGCCTGGCAGAGCGTGCCGAAGTCCATCGGCCGGGACCACAGCCGCCGCGCGAGCACGCCCGGGTCGGCGTGGGTGAGCGCGGCGAGCCGCGCCGCGAGCGTCCCAACAGGACGGTCGCCGGGTGTCATGGCGAGCGCCCTCTCCCCCGACCTGGTGTGCGCGGCCAGAAGCCCGGCGTTCAGCAGCGACGACTTCCCCGCGCCCGACGCGCCGACCACGATCAGCGGGCCGTCGTCCGCGCGTCTGCGGGACAGGCGGACGAGCAGGTCCCGCACCGACTGTTCCCGGCCGTAGAACCAGTTGCTGTCCCGGACCCCGAAGCTCTGCAGGCCGGGGTACGGGCAGGCGCCGGCATTCCCACCGCGCAGGTCGCGGGTCGGCACGTGGTCCTGCCCGGCGACCGCCGTCATCAGCAACTGCACGAAGTGGCCGCCGGTCAGCGTCGCCTCGGCCGCCGCGGCGGTCGGGGCGTCCGCGGTCACCGCCGCGGCCGCCGCCATCAGCTCGCCCGCGCTGGGATAGCGCCGCCTGGGGTCCTTGTCCATGCCGGTGCGCACGACGAGGTCCATCGCGGCCGGGATGCGGCGGTCGAACAGCGACGGCGCCGGCGGCGGGTCGTTGAGCTGGGCCGACAGCTTGCCGACCGAGTCCGCGGCGGGGAACGGCACGCGACCGGTGAGGCACTGGAACAGCACGCACGCGAGCGAGTACACGTCCGACGCGGCGTCGGCGGAGTCCCCGCGCGTCAACCGTTCCGGCGCCATGTAGTCGAGCGTGCCGATGTAGTCGCCGGTGTTGGTCAGCAACGTGGCGTCGTCGGCGAGTTCGCGCGCGATGCCGAAGTCGGCGAGGTACACCCGGCCGTCTCGGTCGAGAAGGATGTTGCCCGGCTTGACGTCGCGGTGCAGCACACCCGCCGCGTGGGCGGCGTCGAGCGCGGCCGCGACCTGGCCGAGGACCTCCACGGCACGTGCCGGGGGCAGTGGCCCGTCGGCCAGCACGCGTTTCAGGTCGGGTCCCTCGACCAGCGCCATGTCGAGGTAGAGTCGGCCGTCGATCTCGCCGTGCGCGTGGATGCGGATGACGTGCGGTTCGTTCAGCGCGGCGACGAGCTTGGCCTCGCGGCGGAACCGGGCACGGAACTCCTCGCCCGCGGCGGCGGGCAGGCGCTTGAGCGCCACGTGGCGGTCGTGTGCTGTGTCGTAGGCGCGGTGCACCTCACCCATGCCGCCACGGCCGAGTAACTCCTCGATCCGATACCGGCCGAACATCTCGGTCGCCGGACCGCCGCCCATCCCGCCTCCCCCATGCTCACCCCCGTGCCAGGCGATCCTACTGGCACGCGTCGTACATGGCGTTGAACGCGGGGGTGCGTGCGGCTCCGGTCAGTCCGTCCCACAGGTAGTGCTGCACCGCCTTCACGCACGCGGTGAGCGCGGCGTTCTCCGCTTCCAGGTCGTCGTTGTGCGCCTCGGCCGACGACTGCGCCTCCGCCGCGGAACCGGTCCGCGCACGGACGTCGGCGAGTTCCCGCTTCGTGTCCTCGAACCGGGCGGTGGCCGTGTCGCGGTCGCCGTCCGCGGCGACGTACAGCCAGGCGAACAGCGCGGCCAGGGCGAACGCGACCGCGCAGGCGATCACGAGTACGAGCCCGGCGCGCGGCTTCGGCGGGGTGGTTCGGTATGGCGCGAACGGTGGTGGCGGCGGGTACGCCATCGGTCGCGGGAACGGTTCGGGCGGGTAGGACATGGGGGTCGTGAGATCGTTCATCGCCTGTTCACCTCGTGCAGTGCAACAGCATCTGGTCGACCGCGGCGGCCAGGGCCGGGTCGTCGCCCGTCCGACCGGCCCGCAGCGCGTCCCCGGTCGGTTCGGCGCACGCGCGGAGGGCGTCGCCCGCGTCGACGAGGTCCCGCTCCTCGTCCGCCAGCTTGTCCATATTGGACCGCACGGTCGAGAGCCGGTCGCGGGCACCGGCCAGTTCCCGCTCCGTGACGGCGACCTGGCCGTCGACCTCGGCGGTCGCCGACCGCTCGATGAGGTAGAGGGTGACGAAGACGCCCGTCGCCGCGACCAGCACCCCGAGCACGATCGCCAACACCACCGTCGTCTTCCGCGTCCCGTTCATGGCGGCTCCCCTGCAGTCGCGATGTCCGGCACCAGTCTGGTGCGCTCACCGCGCGTGGGGCAGCGGAAGGTTCCGCATGGCGCGGGCCGGGCGGCGCCCGGCCCGCGCTCGCTCTCAGACCAGACGGACCTGGAAGACCGCGACCCGGGCGTCGTGGCCGTCCACCCGCATGTCCACGGTCTTGGTGTCGATGAACTGCTCCTGGACGGTGCCGTTGCCCGCCAGCCAGTTGATGCGGTCGATCCCGGTGCCGAAGCACCGGCGCTCCGCGTCCAGGCTGGTTGCCTTGTAGTAGTTGGGGTTGTTGGTGTCCGCGGTCCAGAAGACCAGGCGCCCGACGTTGTGGTGGGCGAGCACACGACTGGCGTGGATGCTCTTGTGCTTGTTCCACTCGTCGCGCAGGTCGGTGCGCTGGTCGCCGTTGTAGGCGTTCGCGATGTAGTGCGAGTTGATCAGCGCGAACTGGAGCGCGGGGTAGCTCTTGTGCCGCACCACGACCTCGTTGATCCAGCGCGGCGGCGTCACGCCGCTGATGCCGCCGTGCACGAACGTGGTCCGCGAACTCGCCACCTGCCACGGCTGCGGGATCGAGATCGGGATCCGGAAGGAGGTGTCGTGACGCAGGAACGCGTTGTTGTAGAGCGGGCCGAAGTAGTGGTCGATCATCGCGGGCTCACCGGTGTCGCCCTCGTTGATCTCCTGCCAGCCGACCAGTGGCCGCACCAGGGGGTCACAGTTGCGGACGGCGTCGATCGCGGCCTCGCGCGCCCCCAGGTTGTCGCGGCCGATGTTGGCGGTGACGATCGGCAGCCGGAACCATCCCGTCGCCGCGCTTGCCGTGCCGGCACCCGCGGCCATCGCACCGAGCGCGGCACCACCACCGAGGGCGAGCGCCTTACGTCTGCTGAGCATTCCGGACACTGAGGGGTCCCTTCTCGCGAAGTCAGTGGGACGTAGCACGTCAAAGTGTCACAGAAGATGGCCGCTTGTGGACGAAAGGTCACCAAAACTGCCGCTAGTGCTTGGGGTGCAGCCGTACCTCGGTGATCGCGTGGTGGGCCACGGCCGTGACCTCGACCGTCCAGTCGCTCAGCACCACGCGGTCGCCGGGTGCGGTCGGGATGCGGCCGAGCACGGTCAGCACGAGACCGGCGATCGTCGCGTAGTCGCCCGCCGGGCGGTCGGCCAGCTCGACGCCGACGTCGACGAGGTCGTGGACCGGGAACGTGCCGGGCAGTTGCAGCGCCCCGTCGGGCCGGGTCTGCACGGCCATCACGTCGCGGTCGGTCTCGTCGTAGATCTCGCCGACGATCTCCTCCAGCAGGTCCTCGAGGGTGACGATGCCGTCGATCGCGCCGTGTTCGTTGGCCACCAGCGCGAACTGCTCGCGCTCGTCCTTGAAGCGGCGCAACGCGTCCGACACGCGCACCGAGTCGGGGAACACGACCGGCGGCCGGGCCACGGCGGCGAGCGTGGCCGAGTCGTCGAGCAGGTCCCGCAGCGTCACCAGGCCGACCACGTCGTCGAGGTGCCCGTTCCGCACGATCGGGGCCCGCGAGTGCCCCGACTCGGCGAGCGCCTTGCGTGCCCGCGGCACCGGCACGTCGGCGCGGATGGTGAACACGGCCCGCCTCGGCACGAGCACCTCGCGCAGGATCCGTTCGTGGATCTCCAGCGCACCGGTGATGATCGTGCGCTGTTCGGCGTTGAGACCCCGGTGCCCGACGACGAGGTCGCGCAACTCCTCCGGGCTGAGCTGTGCGGAGTCCGCCTTGGGGTCGCCGCCGAACATCCGCACGATCAGGTCGGTCGACCTGCCGAGCGCCCACACCGCGGGCCGCGACGCGCGGGACAGGAAGTCCAGCGGGCGGGCCACGGTCAGCGCCCACCGTTCCGCGTACTGCATGGCGAGCCGTTTCGGCGCCAGTTCGCCGAACACGAGCGTCGCGAACGTGAGCACCAGCGTGATCAACGCGATCGCGACGGCCTCCCGGGCGCTGCCGAGGAACGAGAACAGCGGTGCGACCGGCTCGGCGAGCGACACGGCCGCGGTCGCGGACGCGAGGAACCCGGCGAGCGTGATGCCGACCTGGATGGTGGCGAGGAACCGGTTCGGGTCCCGCGCGAGCCGCACGAGCGTCCTGCTCGCCGCGCCGCCATCGCGCTCCAGCCGCCGCAACTGGCCCTCCCGCAACGAGATCAGGGCGATCTCACTGCCCGCGAACAGCGCGTTCAGCACCACGAGCACACCGACCAGCAGAATGTTGAACCAGTAACCGCTCATGTTCCAATCCCGGCTCGGTTGGGAACAACGGTACCGAGCGGCGGCTAACGTTGCGGTCATGAGACCAGCGGAGGTTCGGCAACGGATCACCGGCCCGACCGCCGGGCTCGCCCGGGGCTACACGCAGGCCAACCTCATCGCGGTACCGCGGGAGTGGGCCTACGACATGCTCCTGTTCGCGCAGCGCAACCCGAAACCGTGCCCGGTGCTGGATGTCACCGACCCCGGCAGGCCGCGCACGGTGCTCGCGCCGGACGCGGACCTGCGCACCGACGTGCCGCGCTACCGCGTGTGGCGCGGCGGCGCGCTCGCCGCCGAACCCACCGACGCGACGCCGTACTGGCGCGACGACCTCGTCGCGTTCCTCATCGGGTGCAGCTTCACGTTCGAGTCCGCGCTCGCCGAGGCCGGGGTGCCGCTGCGGCACGGCCGCAACGTGGCGATGTACGTGACGGACCGCGAGTGCCGCCCGGCGGGCCGGTTGCACGGCCCGATGGTGGTGTCGCTGCGGATGATCCCGGCGGCGATGGTGGACACCGCGGTCCGGGTGAGCGGCCTGATGCCCGCCGTGCACGGGGCGCCGGTCCACGTCGGCGACCCGGCCGGGCTCGGCATCGCCGACCTCGCGGCCCCCGACTTCGGCGACCCGCCCGTGGCCGAGGACGGGGACGTGCCGGTGTTCTGGGCGTGCGGGGTGACACCGCAGGCGGTGCTGATGGCGTCCAGGCCCCCGTTCGCGATCACCCACGCGCCCGGGCACATGTTCGTCACCGACGTCCCCGACAGCGAGTACCGCGTGCCATGACCTACACGATCGCCTCGGCGTGGCCCGCCGACCCGAAGCGGCGGCGGTAGGCGGACGGCGACAGCCCGGTGTGGCGGCGCAGCTGCCCCCGCAGGTTGGCCGCGGTGCCGAGCCCGCTCGCCGCCGCGACGCGGTCGAGGCGTTGCTCGCCGCGTTCGATGAGGCGGCAGGCGAGCGTGACCCGTTCGCCGGTGAGCCACGCCAGCGGCGTCGTGCCCAGCTCGGCGCGGAACCGGCGGTGGAGCGTGGCCTGACTGGTGGCCGCGCGGGCGGCGAGGTCGGGCACGGTCAGCGGCTGGTCGAGGCGTTCGCGTGCCCATGCGAGGACCGGCGCGAGCGACGTGTCGGGCACGGGCGGCACCGGCCGCTCGACGAACTGGCGCTGACCGCCGTCGCGGTGGCCGGTGAACACCAGGCGCCTGCTGACGGCGTTCGCGACCTCCGCGCCGTGGTCGCGGTGCACGAGGTGCAGTCCGAGGTCGAGGGCGGCGGCGCTGCCCGCCGCGGTGAGGACGTTCCCGTCGTCGACGAACAGCACGTCCGGCATCAGGCGCACCGCAGGGAACCGCCGGGCGAACTCGGCCGCCCAGCGCCAGTGCGTGGTCGCGCGCCTGCCGTCGAGCACCCCGGCCTGGGCGAGGGTGAACGCGCCGGTGCAGAAGCTGACGAGGCGGGCGCCCCGGTCGGCGGCGCGGCGGATCGCGGCGAGCACGGCCGGGTCGGCGGGCTCCTCCGGGTCGGGCCGGTTGGGCACGATCACGGTGTCGGCGGCGGCCGCGGCACCGAGGTCCGCGACGCCGGTCATGGTGAACATGCCGAGGTGCATCCGCACCGACGGCCGGGCCGCGCACAGCGTGAAGTCGTACCAGGGCCGGGAAAGCTCGGGCCGCCGCAGCCCGAACAGCTCGGTGGCGACACCCAGTTCGAACGGGTTGGACCCGTCGTCGACGATCACCACCACCTGGTGCGAGAATTCTTTCGGCATATGCGATTCCTAGCACTCGTGCGCGGCGTCCGCCACCGTGAGGATCGGCTCATGAACCGACCGATCGACCTGGCCGCCGCGCTCGCGAGCTTCACCGAGGCGTGGAGCCCGCGCATCGTCACCACCGTCAACGACTACGACATCCGGCTCGCGCGCTTCGCGGGCGAGCACGTGTGGCACGTCCACACCGACACCGACGAGTTCTTCCTGGTCCTCGACGGCACGATCGACATCGGCCTGCGCGAGGACGGGGGCGAGCGCACGGTGACGCTGCGTCGCGGCGAGGTGTTCGTGGTGCCATGTGGCGTGTTCCACAAACCGTCGTCGACCGGCGGCGCGGCCGTGCTGCTGGTGGAGCCGACGGGCACGCTGTCGGTCGGCGACGAGCACGACGCGGTGCCCGACCACGTGGACGCCACCACCGGGCACCGGCTCTCGCAGGTGTGACGCCGCCGAGGGCGTGACGATACCCACCGGAGCCGGGGACAAAACCTCGATCCGTCGCGTTTCCCCCTTTCGTCCCCGGGCACCCGGATCGAGAGGGAGGTGAACACGGTCGTGCACAAGGGAATCGAGATCCGGGAGGAGATCGTCGTCCTGGCGCCGAAGGGCAGGCTCGATGCCGGCAGCGGCGACACCCTTCGCGACCGGATCCTGGCGGCCGCGGCGGACGAACCACGGGCGGTTCTCGTGGACGTCACCGAACTGGAGCTGCCCGCGGGGACGACGTTGTTCACCGACGTGGCCGACCAGCTCGCACACTGGCCCGGCGTGCCACTGTTCGTGGTCGACCCCCGGGGCAGGCTGCCCGGCGCGTGCCCCACGGTCCGTGCCGCGATCGCGTCGGTCGGTGACCCACCACCACGCAGGGTGGCCCATCGGGTGCTGCCCGGCAACACCACGGGCGGACGGGCAGGGCGTGCGTTCGTGCGCGACTGCTGCCGCCGCTGGCACATCGAGGGCGACCGCGCGGACGCCGCCGTGTGGGTCGCGAACGAACTGATCGAGAACACCATCCGGCACACGCCCTACGCACCCGCGGTGCGGGTGGAGCTGCGCCGCGGCGAGCTGACGGTCGCCGTGCGCGACGACGACCCGCAACGTCCGCGACCGGACCCGGAGCAGTGGCCGCTGCACGGGCTCGCCGCGGTGCACAAGCTCGCGACGGCGTGGGGCACGGTGCCGGTCGAGAGCGGCGGGAAGGTGGTCTGGGCGGCACTGTGACGCACTCGGCTCTATGACAGTCGTCATGACGCGAGCTAGTATGACGGCTGTCATAGCAGCGGGAGGTCATGGTGCGACTGGGTTTTCTCGGGCTCGGCGTGATGGGCAGGCCGATGGCGCTCAACCTCGCTCGGGCCGGCACCCCGCTCGTGGTGTGGAACCGCACAGCACGGCGGTGCGCGGAACTGCGCGCGGCGGGCGCGACGGTGGCGCGGAGCCCGGCCGAGGTGTTCGCGGCGGCGTCGACGGTCCTGATGATGCTGGCCGACGACGTCGCCGTGGACACGGTCCTCGCCAGGGGCACCCCGGAGTTCGCCGGACGGGTGTCCGGGCACACCATCGTCCACATGGGAACGACCGCGCCGGGCTGGTCGCGGGCACTGGCCGACGACGTTGCCGCGGCGGGCGGGCGGTACGTGGAGGCGCCGGTGTCCGGGTCGCGGATCCCCGCGGTCAAGGGCGAACTGGTGGCGATGCTCGCGGGCGGCGCGGCGGCCGAGGTGGCGCCGCTGCTCGCGCCGATGTGCCACGAGACCGTGTTGTGCGGCCCGGTGCCGAACGGCCTGCTGACGAAGCTCGCGGTGAACCTGTACCTGATCACGATGGTCACGGGGTTGGCGGAGGCCGTGCACTTCGCCCGGCGCCACGGCCTGGACCTGGCCCGGTTCGCGGGCGTGCTGGACGCGGGCCCGATGGCGAGCGCGGCGTCCCGGGTGAAGACGGCGAAACTGCTGGCGGGCGACTTCGACGTGCAGGCGTCGATCACGAACGTGCTGGAGAACAACCGGCTCGTCGCGGAGGCGGCACGCGAGGCGGGCGTCGCGTCGCCGTTGCTGGACGTGTGCCACGCGTTGTACGGGGAGACAGCGGCGCTCGGGCACGGCGAGGAGGACATGGTCGCGGTGGTCCGCGCCATCGAGGCGCGGACGGCGGCGTCGTGATCCGCCCGCTCCGCCAGGACGACGGCGCCGCGCTGGCACGCATGCTCGCGCGCTGCTCCCCGGAGACGAGGTACCAGCGGTTCCACGGGGTGGCCACGGCGTTCCCGCCCGCGTACCTGCGACGCTGCCTGACGGGCGAACACACGGCGCTGGTCGCCGAGGAGGGCGCCGAGGTCGTGGCACTCGCGAGCGTGGGGCCGGTGTTCGGGGAGCCGGACGTCCACGAGGTGGCGGCGATCGTCGAGGACCGCTGGCAGAGCAAGGGCCTGGGCCGCGAACTGGTGGCGACGCTCCTCGCCCGTGCCGGGGTGGCGGTCGTGCGCATGGAGGTGTGCCGGACGTCCCTGCTCGGCTACCTCACGTCGACGCTGCCCGTGCGGGCGGCGCGGCACCACGGGTGCGACACGGTGCTGGACCTGGACGTGCGTTCAGCCGTCGAGCAGTGGCGCCAGCTCGGTGACGACCGTGGTGAGCGGGGCGACGTCGCCGTGCAGCCGGGCTGACATGATCGCGCCTTCGAGGGTGCTGATCATGAGCGTGGCGAGACGCTTCGCCCGCCGCGGCGGGACGTCCATCGCGACCAGCTCCTCGGCGACGGCGGCCGCCCAGCGGTCGAGGCCGTCGGTGAGCTGGGCCCGGACCGCGGAGCCGGTGCCGACGAGGTCGGCGGTGGCGGCCATGATGGGGCAGCCGCGGTCGAAGCCGCGCTCGGTGAACTCGTCCTTCCACTGGCGGGCCATGTGGGCGAAGAGGCCGGACGGGGTGGGTTTGCGGGCGGTGGCCCGGTAGGCGCGGGCCCGCGCCGCGGCGAAGTCGGCCGACCAGAGGACCGCCTCGCCGACGAGTTGGTCCTTGCCGCCGGGGAAGTAGTGCTGGAACGAGCCCCGTGGGGCGTCCGCGTGTGCCACCACGTCCCGCACGCCGGTGCCGGTCGCGCCGCGCGTCCGGACCAGTTGCACGGCGCTGTAGACCATGCGTTCTCTGGGAGTTCGTTCCATGGGAAGCCTCTTGCATGACGGGTGTCATGAGGTTACCTTGCAAACGCTTGCGGCGGTCTGTCAGTTTCTTGCAGAACACTGCTCTCATATTGCTTTCATCTGTTGACGCTGCGTATCCTTTCAGTCACCTGGCAGTGTTGCGAGGATCGAAGGGCAGACATGCGAACCCTGCACAGCATCGTCGGCCTTCTGGCTCTGCTGCTCGCCTTCGGTGTGGTCGCCACCCCCGCACCGGCGGCCGGAGCACGGCCCGAGGCTGTCCAAGCGTCCCCGTCCGACGTCCACCTCTTCTACTACCCCTGGTACGGCACCTACCGCCACTGGGACCAGGGCGGCCACACCCCGCCGAACGACATCGGCGCGAACTTCTACCCCACGCTCGGCGCGTACGACTCCGGCAGCACCGCCGTGCTGGACCAGCACATGGCGTGGGTCCGCCAGTCCGGCGCCGGAGTGATCGTCACGAGCTGGTGGGGGCAGGGCTCCTACGAGGACAACCTCGCCCCCGCGATCCTCGCCGCCGCCGCGCGGTACGGGATCAAGGTCGCGTGGCACCTCGAGCCCTACGGCGGCCGCACCGCGGCGTCCACCGTCGCCGACATCGACTACCTCCACGCGCGCTACGGCGCCAGCCCCGCGTTCTACCGTCACGGCGGCCGCGCCGCGTTCTACGTGTTCGAGAGCCTGCGCATCACCGACTGGACCGCGCTGGAGCAGGTCAAGGACAACAGCATCGTGCTCGCGCAGACCACCGACACCAGCAAGATCGCGCACTTCGGCGGCATGTACACCTACGACGGCATCGCGGGCGCCACCGCGCCCGGCTGGAAGAACGCGTCCGATTTCTGCAAGGCCAACGGCCTCGTCTGGGCCCCGTCGGTCGCGCCGGGGTATATCGACGACCGCGCCGTGCCCGGCAACACCACGCCGACCGTCGACCGCGCGAACGGCGCCATGTACGACCGGCAGTGGAACAACGCGCTCGATCCCGCCACGGGCGGCGCGCCCACGTGGGTGTCGGTCACGTCCTTCAACGAGTGGCACGAGGGCTCGATCATCGAACCCGCCCGCTCGAACCCGCCCTCGGGTCACGGGTACCTGACCTACGAAGGCGCCTACGGCAAGACGGGCGCCGCCGCCGAGACCGCCTACCTCGACCGCACCCGCTACTGGGTCGAACGGTTCACCGGCGGCACGACGCCTCCCGCGAACCCGGATCTGGCGCAGGGCAAGACGATCACGGCGAGCAGCACGCAACCCGGCTACCCCGCGTCCAACGCGAACGACGGGAATCAAGGCAGCTACTGGGAATCGGCAAACCACGCCTTCCCGCAGACGCTGACGCTCGACCTCGGGTCCACACCGGACGTCGGCAGGCTCGTGCTGTCACTGCCGCCGTCTTGGGGCGCGCGTACGCAGACCATCGAGGTACGCGCGAGCGCCGACGGTTCGTCGTACACCACGGTCGCCCCCGCACAGGGCTACCGCTTCGATCCCGCCACGCAGAACACGGTGACCGTGCCCGCCACGGTACGAGGCCACCGTTTCGTTCGCCTGGTCTTCAGCGGCAACACCGGCTGGCCGGCGGGCCAGGTCGCCGAGCTCCAGGCATACTAGCCCGCCTCCCCGCGATCAAAAGTGTTGGTCCCGACCCAGCGAAACCTGCGGACCGCGGGCGGTTGGTGGCTGAGTGCCGTCACGTTCCCCTGAGGTAACCGCTGATCAGGCCAAGACCTGCTCGCAAAGATCCAAACGCCTGTTCACAACAGAAGAGAAGGCCGCCGATGTCCCTGCAGAAACGGCGTCGGTACGGGGTGATCGCGGCGGTGCTCGTCGCCGCGACGCTCCTCCCGACCCCGGCCGCACAGGCCGGGTCCGTCATCCCACCCGGTGACTACCAGCAGATCCAGCTCGCGTCCGGTGGCGGCGAGCTCGGCGAGGCCATGTCGCTCGCCGTGCTGCCCAACCGGTCGGTCGTGCACACCGCCCGCGACGGCACGGTCCGGGTCACCGACGCCGCGGGCAACACCACCACCGCGGGCAAGCTGTCCGTCTACACCCACGACGAGGAAGGTCTCCAGGGCGTCGCGGCCGATCCCGGTTTCGCCACGAACCGGTTCGTCTGGCTGTACTACTCGCCCGCACTGTCCACTCCGGCCGGTGACGCGCCGACCGAGGGGACGCAGGCGGACTGGGACCGGTTCAGGGGCGAACTGCGGCTGTCGCGGTTCGTGCTGAACACCAACAACACGCTCGACCTGGCGAGCGAGAAGATCGTGCTGCGGGTGCCCAACGACCGCGGCCAGTGCTGCCACGTCGGTGGCGACATCGACTTCGACGCCGCCGGAAACCTTTACCTGACCACGGGCGACGACACCAACCCGTTCCAGTCGGACGGGTACAGCCCGATCGACGAACGCACCAACCGCAACCCGTCCTTCGACGCGCAGCGCAGCTCCGCCAACACGAACGACCTGCGCGGCAAGGTGTTGCGCATCAGACCGCAGGCGGACGGCACGTACACGATCCCGTCGGGCAACCTGTTCGCACCGGGCACGGCGGGCACCCGCCCGGAGATCTACGCGATGGGGTTCCGCAACCCGTTCCGGATGAGCGTCGACAAGGCGACCGGCATCGTCTACCTGGGCGACTACGGGCCGGACGCCGGTGTCACCAACGCCAACCGCGGCCCGAGCGGTCAGGTCGAGTTCAACCGGATCACGTCGCCGGGCAACTACGGCTGGCCGTACTGCACCGGCACCAACACCACCACCGAGACCTACAACGAGTTCCAGTTCCCGTCCGGGCCGTCGGGCGCGAAGTACGACTGCCCGGGTGGCCCGACCAACAACTCGTTCCGCAACACCGGTCTGCTGAAGCTTCCGCCCGCGCGGGCGGCCTGGATCCGCTACGCCGGTGACGCCGGGACGCCGCCGGAGTTCGGCGGCGGCTCCGAGTCGCCGATGGGCGGCCCGGTGTACCGGTACGACCCGAACCTGAACTCGTCGGTGAAGTTCCCGCAGTCGCTCGACGGGCGCTACTTCGCCGGTGAGTACGGCCGCCGCTGGATCAAGGCGATCGAGGTGACCTCGACGGGCGGGGTCGGCGACATCGGCGCGTTCCCGTGGACCGGCACGCAGGTGATGGACATGGCGTTCGGGCCGGACGGCGCGCTGTACGTGCTCGACTACGGCACCGGGGCCAACAACCAGGCGCTGTGGCGGGTCGAGTACGTCGGCGGCACGAACCGCAACCCGATCGCGCGGGCGTCGGCGGACCGGACGTCCGGCCCGTCACCGCTCACCGTCAACTTCTCGTCGGCGGGCAGCTCCGACCCGGAGGGCGGCGCGCTCACCTACCAGTGGAACTTCGGCGACGGCACCACGTCGACCGCGGCGAACCCGGCGAAGACGTACACCACCAACGGGAACTACACGGCCACGCTGACCGTGCGGGACCCGCAGGGCCTCACCGGCTCGGCGAACGTGCAGGTGTCCGTCGGCAACACGGCACCGTCCGTGACGCTGTCCACCCCGGCGGACGGCGCGCTGTTCTCGTTCGGTGACACGGTTTCCTTCCAGGTCAACGTCTCCGACCCCGAGGACGGCACGATCGACTGCTCGCGGGTGAAGATCCGCTACCTGCTGGGCCACGACAGCCACGAGCACGAGATCACGTCGAGGACCGGCTGTTCCGGCACGATCACCACGCCGGTCGACGGCGAACACGACGCGGCCGCGAACATCCACGGCGTGTTCGACGCCGAGTACACCGACAACGGCGGGCTGACCACGCACAGCAAGCGCAAGCTCCAGCCACGACACCGGCAGGGTGAACACTTCAGTGCGCAGAACGGCATCCAGCTGGCGCAGCACGCGGGCGCGGAGGGCGGTCAGACGGTCGGCTTCACCGACAACGGCGACTGGGTCTCGTTCACGCCGTACGCGCTGTCCGGCGCGGGCAGCTTCACCGCCCGCGTGTCGTCCGGCGGCGCGGGCGGCACCCTCGAGGTCCGCGCGGGCTCGGCGACGGGCACGCTGCTCGGCTCGGCCCCGGTGACGAACACCGGCAACTGGGACACGTTCGTGAACGTGGGCGGCGCGCTGTCCGGCGCACCGGCGGGCACGACACAGCTGTTCCTGGTGTTCAAGGGCGTGACCGGGCAGGGCAGCCTGTTCGACCTCGACGCGTTCACGCTCAACCCGGCGAACACGGGCACGAGCCGCACCGTGGAGGGCGAGTCGTGGTCGTCGACGGGCGGCGTGCAGGTCGCGGCGCACGCCGCGGCGAGCGGTGGCGCCACGGCCGGGTACATCGAGTCCGGTGACTGGGCGGGCTACGCACAGCTGAACACGAGTGGCGCCAAGGGTTTCTCGGCGCGCATCTCGTCCGCGGGCGCCGGCGGCACGATCACCATCCGGTCGGGCTCCCAGACGGGCCCGGCCCTCGGCACGGTCGCCGTGCCGGTGACCGGCGGCTGGGAAACGTTCCAGGACGTCTCGACCACGCTGACCGGAACCACGTCCGGGGCGCTGTTCCTGACGTTCACGGGCGGCGCGGGCGCGTTGTTCGACGTGGACACGCTCACGCTCCGGTACTGATCGTGTGTCACACGTACCAGCAGGATTAGGCCGAACGGAGCGTATCCGGTGATTCTCCCCGGACAACCCTTGCACTCCGACGACGCGTGGGAACAGGATGCGAGGGCTGATCACAACAGCGCGGAGCGGAATACGGGGAATCCGCCCGTTACCTGGGGGGTAACGACATGGCGCCTTTCTGGCGACGCACCTGCGTGCCGCCACAAATCAGGGAACGGGGTTTCGCGACGCCTGACGACAGAACTGGGGAGAGAAAATCATGAGATTCGGATTCGTCGCGGCGGCGGCCGCGGGCATGATGTTGGCCCTCGGCTCGACGGCGGTGGCCGAGCCCACCACCAGCGGGTCCGCCGAAGAAGTCGTGCCCGTGTCGGCGGTGAGCGCGATGGTCGCGCAGGCCGAGTGCGTGGTCGTGTCGGTATCGGGCGACGGCGGCGCGTTCGCCTGCTGGAATCCCACCGGCGAGCACCTGTTCAACTGCGACGGCGCGTCCGACGGGCACCACCCGGAGTTGTTCTACTACCGGTCGACGTCACCGGGCACGCGGCGCCACCTCAGTGACTCACCGGGGTATGGCTACTGCGTCGACCACAACCTGGCCGACATCCCGGAATCGGGTTGGATCAGGGTCAAGGCGTGCAACTACGAAAAGGACACGCAGCTGAGTTGCGACAGCGCCTACCGCTACGCGTACGCCAACGGCTGACGATTCAGGATCGGGGAAACAGGTGATTTCGGCGGTGTCCGCACCGCCGAAATCACCACCCGACGGCCGCGGTCATTCCGGGATCGAGTCAGTGGCGTACCAGCGCCACAGGACGCACACGCCGTCCACGTCCGGGTGGCGGAAGACGCTCCCGCGGAACTGCTTGCGGTGACGGACGCCGTTCAGCGGCGGCACGTGGCTGGTGCGCGCCAGGACGTCGACGTGGCCCGCCGGCAACTCGAGGTCGACGAACGCGAGGAACTCCTCGCCCGCGCCCTCGGCCAGCTCCAGCGGGCACGGCCACCGCTCCTTGCCGACCAGCTCGGTGAAGTACCGGACGGCGAGGTGCGTGTACAGCGCGCTGAACGAGGTCGGCTGGCTGCCGCCGATCGCCGTCATGATGTCCACCGGGCGCTCCGCCATGGCGCGCTCGTAGATCTCCCACGCCTCGACCAGCCGGATCGGCTCGTACGGCGGCGCTTGCGCGAGCCACTCGCGGACGTCCACGAGCCAACACTAAGCGCTTGACCGGGTTCTGGAACCCGGTCGACTAGGCCCGCTGCTCCCGCAACAGGTTCAGCAACAGGCCCTCTTTCGTCGACCACGGGCTGATTTCGATGGTCTCGTGGCCGGTCGCGTGCATCAGCGCCTCGGCCACGACGGCGCCCGCGAGCGACTGCCGCGCCCGGTGCCGGGAGATGCCCGGCAGCTCCGCGCGCTGCCTCGGGGTCATCTTGGCGAGCCGCGGGATCCATTCGGCCAGGTCAGCGGCGTGCAGGCGGGAGCGCGAACCGGTCAGCTCGGCGAGTTGGCCGAACACCTTCGAACAGCCCACCGCGCGCCCGGACGACAGCTTCGCCAGTGCGCCGTCGGGGAGCGCCTCGGCGATCTTGTCCGGCAGCGCGCTCCGCAGCTTCGGCAAAGAAAGACCCGATCGGGTGAGCGTGCGGGCACCCAGCGGGAGCGAACGGGCGAAGACGGGCTTGCGCGTGTCACCCGCCGCCAGCTCCACGGTGCCGCCGCCGATGTCGAGCACGGACAGGGTGCCGGACTCGCCGAACCACGACCGGCACGCCGTGTAGGACATCCGCGCCTCGCGCTCACCGGAGAGGAGCCGAAGTTCGAGGCCCGTCCGCTTGGCGACGCGAGTGACGACCTGTGACGAGTTGGCCGCGTCCCGTACCGACGAGGTGGCGAACGCCAGGAACGCGGGCACCTGGACCTCACGCAGCCGTTCCTGGACCTCGGCCACGGCCGCGGCGATGTGATCTATGCCATCCGAGGAGATCCGGTTCGTCTCGTCGAGCGCCCGGTCCAGCCGCAGGCGCACCTTGTGTGACACCAAAGGCCTGGTCAGAGACTTTTCCACCACCATGAGGTGAGCACTGAAACACCCGACGTCCAGTACCGCTGCTCTTGGTGGCTCCTTCATGGTCAGCAAGGTTCCCACATCACAGTCGAGACAAACACGGATTTAGGCATACGGCATAGTGGGAAGGACCCCCCGAACCCGTGAATGAGGTGTGACCACGCGTGTGCGGCCTGATCGGACTTGTCTGCGCCACTCCCCACCACGCGGCCGCCAGGCGTGACGCCGTGCGGGCGGCCATGCGCTGCCAGCGGCACCGCGGTCCGGACGAGACCGACACCTGGGCGGGCGGCGAGGTCGTCTACGGCTTCAACCGGCTCGCGTTCATCGACGTCGAGCACTCCCACCAGCCACTGGTCTGGGGGCCGCCGGAGAACCCGACGCGGTACACGCTGAACTTCAACGGCGAGATCTACAACTTCCGCGAGCTGCGGCAGATGCTCGCCGACCGGTACGGGGCCCGGTTCCGCACGCGGGGTGACGGCGAGGCCATCGTCGCCGCGTTCCACTACCTCGGGCCGGACTCGGTCAAGAAGCTGCGCGGCATGTTCGCGTTCCTGATCTGGGACGCGCAGGAGCGGGTCGTGTTCGGGGCGCGTGACCCGTTCGGCATCAAGCCGCTGTACTGGTCGGGCGGGCCCGGCGGGGTCGCGTTCGCCAGCGAGAAGAAGAGCCTGCTGGAGCTGTCCGGGCCGCTGGGGGTGCGTGAGCAGCTCGACAAGCGCGCACTGCAGCACTACCTGGTGCTCCAGTACGTGCCGGAGCCCGAGTCGATGCACACCGGCATCCGCCGCATCGAGTCCGGCACGTCGTTCTACGTGCGGCCGGGCCAGCGGATCCAGTTCAACCGGTACTTCAACCCGACGTTCGAGTCGAAGCCGGTGCCCGACCCGGACCGGCTGTACGACGAGATCGCCGAGGTCATGCGTGACTCGGTCGCCAAGCACATGATCTCCGACCCGGACGTCACCGTCGGCGCGTTCCTGTCCGGCGGCATCGACTCCACCGCGACGGCCACCCTGGCGCGCGAGTCCAACCCGAACCTGATCGCGTTCACCACCGGGTTCGAGCGCGAGGGCTACTCCGAGGTCGACGTGGCGGCGGAGACCGCGGAGGCCATCGGCGTGCGGCACGTGGTGAAGACCGTGTCGCCGCAGGAGATGATGGACGCGCTGCCGCTCATCGTCTGGTACCTCGACGACCCGGTGGCCGACCCGGCGCTGGTGCCGCTGTGGTTCATCGCCCGCGAGGCACGCAAGTACGTCAAGGCGGTGCTGTCCGGCGAGGGCGCGGACGAGCTGTTCGGCGGCTACACGATCTACAACGAGCCGGTGTCGCTCGCGCCGTTCGAGAAGATGCCGCACGGCATGCGCAAGATGATCGGCAACATCTCCACCAAGATCCCCGAGGGCGTGCGCGGCAAGGACCTGCTGCGACGCGGCGCGCTCAAGCTGGAGGACCGCTACTACGGCAACGCGCGGAACTTCCGCGACGAGCAGCTGCGGGCCGTGCTGCGCGACTACAACCCGAACATCGGGTTCAAGGACGTGACCATGCCGTGGTACCGGGAGTCCTGGGACTGGGACCCGGTGGCGCGGATGCAGCACGTGGACCTGTTCACGTGGCTGCGCGGCGACATCCTCGTGAAGGCCGACAAGGTCACCATGGCCAACTCGCTGGAGCTGCGGGTGCCGTTCCTCGACATCGAGGTGTTCGAGATCGCGTCGCGGCTGCCGCGCGAGGAGAAGCTCGCGGGCGGCACCACCAAGTACGCGCTGCGGCAGGCGCTGAAGCGAATCATCCCGCCGCACGTGCTCAACCGGCGCAAGCTGGGTTTCCCCGTGCCGATCCGGCACTGGCTGCGCAACGAGATGTACGAGTGGGCGCGGTCGATCATCACGTCGTCGCAAACCGACGAGCACCTGGACCGGCGTGCCGTGCTCGCGCTGCTCGACGAGCACCGGGAGGGACAGCTCGACCGGTCGCGGCAGCTCTGGGCGCTGATCGTGTTCATGCTGTGGCACGGCATCTTCGTCGAGCACCGCATCAAGGTCGCCGTACCGGAGCCGAGGTACCCGGTCAAGCTCTGACCTGCGGTTATGCCGCGGGTCGCACGACTTGTAATACTGGCCGCGTGCGTTCTCTCGGCTTGCGGTTCGTCGGACACTCCACCGTGCGCGTGGAGCTGGCCGGGCACGCCGTCCTGACCGACCCCGTGCTCACCGACCGGGTGTCGGCGCTGACCAGGGTGACGTCCCCGTGCACGAGGGCCGACCACGCCGACGTCGACCTGGTCCTGCTGTCCCACCTGCACGGCGACCACGTGCACCTGCCGTCGCTGCGGCTGCTCTCCGAGCACGTGCGGGTCGTGGTGCCGCGCGGCGCCGGGGACTGGCTGCGCGCCAAGGGCGTCCGCCACGTCGACGAGCTGGCGCCCGGCGAGGAACTCGAACACGGCGACCTGCGCGTCACCGGTGTGCGGGCCGAGCACTCCGGGCACCGGTGGGGCCCGCGCTCCACCCGCGGACCGCAGGCCGTGGCCATGGGGCACGTCATCGAGGGCGCCGACCGGAAGGTGTACGCGGCCGGGGACACCGACCTGTTCCCCGAGATGGCCGACCTCGCCGACGTCGACGTCGCGCTCCTGCCGGTGTGGGGTTGGGGACCGACGCTGGGGCCGGGGCACATGAACCCCGAACGGGCCGCTGCCGCCGCCGACCTCGTGAAACCGCGCGTCGCCGTGCCGGTGCACTGGGGGACGCTCGCCGTCACCGGGCTGCCCCACCTGCCCGGGAAACACGGCAGGCGCATGCGGCGGCTGCTGACGGACCCGCCGCACGAGTTCGCCGCCGCCGTCACCGGGGCCACCCGGGTCCTGGTCACGCAACCCGGCGAGGACGTGCGGCTCCACGGCGCCGTCCCAGGCGCTTCATGAGCGAAGCTTGCGGAGCGAATCCACAAACACAGGGCGACCGCGAGCGGCTCCCCGGAGCCTGCGAGGGGGAGTCATGAGCGAAGCTTGCGGAGCGAATCCACAAACACAGGGCGACCGCGAGCGGCTCCCCGGAGCCTGCGAGGGGGAGTCGTGAGCGGGTTCCTCGGCATCGACTGGACACACCCGTCGTCCATCGGCTACCCGGTCATCTTCGGTGGTGTGCTGCTCGGGTCGATCGTGCCGGTCGTGCCGACCGGCGCCGTCGTCGGTGCCGGCGCGGCGATCGCGGTCAGCGGCGGGGACCTCAACCTCGTGCTGGTCGTCGTCGTCTCGACGGTCGGAGCGCTGATCGGCGACCTCGTCACGTTCGGCGCCGGCCGGGGTGGGCGCGGGACGCTCGTGCGCTTCTTCGAGCGGCGGCAGTCGCAGGAGAAGCTCGCCGGGGCGCGGGAGAAGTTCGTCGAACGCGGGTGGCTGCTCGTCGTGATCGGGCGCATGGTGCCCGCCGGGCGGATCCCCGTGTTGCTGGCGGCCGGGGCGCTCGACTACCCGTGGCGGCGGCTGGTCCTGGCCGCGTCCGGCGCGTGCCTGCTGTGGGCGGTCGCGTACGCGCTCCTCGGCGTCGTCAGCGGCGGCCTGTTCGACAACCCGCTGGTCGCGACCGTGATCGCCACGTTCCTCATCCTGATCGTCACGCTCGTGGTCGGGTTGGTCGGCAGGCGGCGGGAGAAAGCGCGTGAGCATGCCCGAACTCACTGACCGGGGGCGGTTGTTGCGTGGCGGGCGGGTGGTGGCCCGCCTGCTCCTCGTCTGGGCGCTCGTCGCGGTCAGCCTGCACCTGCTCGACCTGTGGCTGACCGACTTCGCCATGCCGTTGTGGTGGCAACCCACCGTGTTCGCGGCCATGCTCGGCCTGCTCAGCGCGGTCGTGTGGCCACTGATCATGCGGTTCGCGCCGCCGCGTGCCGTGCTGTTCCTCGGGTTGTTCTCGTTCCAGCTGCTCGGCGCGGGCATCCTCGGCATCTCGTTCGCGGTGCCGGAGGTGTACGTCGCGAACATCCGGACCGCGGTGGTGGTCGCCGTCGTGATGGCGGGCGTCGCGGGCCTGGTCAGCAGCATGCTCGCCATCGACGAGGACGAGGTGTTCTTCCGGCGGGCCGCGCGGCGGTTCCGCAAGGACGGGTCCGACCCGTGCGACGACCCGCCCGGCGTGCTGCTCCTGCAGATCGACGGCCTCGGCTACGACACGGTGCGCCGCGCCGTGCGCGACGGCAACCTGCCCACGCTCGCCCGCTGGCTGTCCGACGGCAGCCACGTCCTCACCGACTGGCACTGCGACTGGTCGTCCCAGACCGGTGCGAGCGTCTGCGGTCTGCTGCACGGCAGCAACGACGACATCCTCGGTTTCCGCTGGTACGAGAAGGACCGCGACCACGTGATGGCGTGCGCGCACCCGACCGACGCCGCCGAGATCGAACGCCGCCACTCCAATGGCCAGGGTCTGCTCGCGAACGGCGGCGCGGCCCGCGGTGGCCTGTTCACCGGCGACGCCGACCACACCAGCCTCACGATGAGCGCGGTGCCGATCCTCACGAGGTCGCACCGCAGACGCCGGGACCCGGCCGGCGCCGGCTACTACGCCTACTTCGCGAACCCGATCAACGTGGTGCGCACGTTCGGGTCCGCGCTCGTGGACGTGCTGCGCGAGATCTCCGCGTCCGTGCGGCAACGCCGGGCCAGGGTGCGGCCGAGGATCAAACGCGGCGGCTTCTTCCCGTTCGCGCGGGCGGGCACCACGGTCATCGCCCGCGACCTGGTGGTGTCCGCGATCATCGGCGACATGCTGGCGGGCAGGCCGGTGGTGTACGCCGACTTCCTCGGCTACGACGAGGTCGCCCACCACACCGGCATCGAACGGTTCGACGCGCTCGCGGTGATCCGCTCCATCGACCAGCAGATCGGCCGCCTGTACCGGGCCGCACGGCTCGCGCCGCGCCACTACAAGCTCGTCGTCCTGTCCGACCACGGGGTGACACAGGGCTGGGCGTTCACGAACCGGTTCGGCGAGTCCGTCGAGCAGCTCGTCGGGCGCCTGTGCGGCGGCACGCCGCCCGCGAACGGGTCGCGGCGCGGGCCGAGGTCCGGCACGTGGCAGCTGGGTGCGGCGGTGGCCGAGGCGTCGACCGGGTCGGGCCCGATCGCGCGGGCGTTGCGGGCGCGGGTGGGCAGACAGGCCGCCCGGGACACCCATCGCACCGAGGAGGGCAGGCCCGCGGCCGTGACCCGCGCGGCGCCCGGGGTGGTGGTCGTGGTGTCCGGGCACGTCGCGATGGTGTCGTTCACCGAGCACGAGGGCCGCGTCGACCTGGAGACCGTCGAGCGGGAGTTCCCCGAGCTGCTGCCCGCGCTCGTCGACCACCCTGGCATCGGGTTCATGCTGGTCCGCAGCGCGAAGTCGGGTCCGGTCGTGCTCGGCAGGGACGGCGCGCGCAGGCTCCGTGACGACTCGGTGACCGGCGAGGACCCGCTGACCGGTTACGGCCCGCACGCCGCCGACCTGATCCGCCGCACCGACACCTTCGCCCACTGCCCCGACATCCTGATCAACAGCCGCTACCACGAGACCACCGACGAGGCGTCGCCGTTCGAGGTGCACGTCGGGTCGCACGGCGGGCTCGGCGGCGGCCAGTCCCGCGGTTTCCTGATGTACCCGGCGGACCTGCCCGCGCCCGGTGAGATCATCGGTGCCGAACAACTGCACCGGGTGGTGCGTGGGTGGCTCGACCACCTCGGCCACCCGAGGCCCGTACCGGAGCGGGAGGCGGAACTGGTGGCGGAGACGTGATCCCCGAGTACGGCGCGCGGTCGCTCGCCGACGTGTTCGGTCTGCTCGAACCCGCCCGCGCGACCGCGTTGCTGCTGGTCGACGGGCTCGGCAGCGAGCTGCTGCGCGCACACCCGCAGGACGCGCCGTTCCTCACCGCGATGACCGACGCCGGTCCGCTGACCGTCGGGTTCCCGTCCAGCACCGCGATCAGCCTCGCGTCGCTGGGCACCGGCCTGCCGCCCGGCGGGCACGGACTGCTCGGCACGTCGCTGCGGCTGGCCGACGACGTCGTGATGGACACGCTGCGGTGGACCGAGCACGGCACGCACGGGAAGGTCGACCTGCGGGAACCGTTCCCGCCCGAGACCGTCCAGCCCGCCGACACGGTGTTCCAGCGGGCGGAGGCCGACGGCGTCGCGGTGACGGTCGTGTCGCAACCCAAGTTCGCCGGTTCCGGGCTGACCAGGGCGGCGCTGCGGGGCGGTGAGTTCACCGGCGCGTTCGCGTTCGGCGACCTCGCGGCGGGCATCGTGACCGCGTTGTCCGAGCCGGGCAGGCGGCTCGTGTACGGCTACCACGCGGACCTCGACGGGATGGGGCACGTGTACGGGCCGGGGTCGCTGCCGTGGCGGCTGCAGCTGCGGCAGGTGGACCGGCTCGTCGAGGTGATCGTGTCGCTCCTGCCGCCGGACTCGCTGCTCGCGGTGACCGGCGACCACGGCATGGTGGCCATGGACCACACCTTCGACGCCGACACCGATCCGGTGCTGCGGGCCGGGGTGCGGGCGTTCAGCGGTGAGCCGCGTGCCCGGCACGTGCACACCGAACCCGGTGCGGTGGCGGACGTTCTCGCGACGTGGCAGGGCGTGCTCGGCGACGCGGCGTGGACGGTGTCGCGGGAGCAGGCCGTCGACGAGGGCTGGTTCGGGCCGCTGTCGCCGCACTACGCGGACCGGATCGGGGACGTGGTCGCGGCCGCACGCGGCACGTCCGGGGTGATCCGGTCGGCGGCCGAGTCGTTCCTGTCCGGTCTCATCGGGCAGCACGGGTCGCTCACACCGGAGGAGCAACTGGTGCCGCTACTGGTGGCCCGTGCGTGAGTGCGGTAGTACTGCCGCATGCCGCTTCTCCAGGATCTCCTCGCCGCCATCGCCGGCGGCCGGGTCGAGATCGTCGACCTGACCGCGCCGCTGTCGTCCGAGACGCCGATCCTCCAGCTGCCCGAGCCGTTCTCGAACACGATCCCGTTCTCGCTGGAGCTGATCAGCCGCTACGACGCGGCCGGGCCCGGCTGGTACTGGAACAACATCCACACCGGTGAGCACACCGGCACGCACGTCGACGCGCCCGTGCACTGGGCCACCGGCAAGGACGGCGCGGACGTCTCCCGGCTCGCGCTGACTCGGCTGGTCGCGCCGGCCGTGGTGATCGACGTGTCGGCGCGGGCCGCCGAGGACGCCGACTTCCTGCTGGGCGTCGACGACGTGAAGGCGTGGGAGGCCGAGCACGGCTCACTGCCGGACGGTGCCTGGTTGCTGCTGCGCACCGGCTGGGACGCGCGGTCGGCGGACGCCGCGGAGTTCCTCAACGCCGACGAGAACGGGCCGCACTCCCCCGGCATCTCCGCGGAGTGCGCGCGGTGGCTCGCCGAGGAGACCGGGCTCGTCGGGCTCGGCGTCGAGACCGTCGGCACGGACGCGGGTGCCGCGCACTCGTTCGAGCCCGCTTTCCCGTGCCACCACTACTTCCTGGGCGCGGGCAAGATGGGTCTGACGCAGCTGCGGAACGTCGCGTCGCTGCCGCCGACCGGCGCGATGCTGGTCGTGTCGCCGCTGCCGATCGTCGGCGGCTCCGGCAGCCCGGCACGGGTGTACGCGCTGGTCGAACGGTGAGCACGACCGCGGAGCTGGTCGGCGCCACCCTCGCCGAACTCGGGGCGGCGCAGGCGTTCGGGGTGGTGGGCAGCGGCAACTTCGCGGTGACCAACGCGTTGCTGGCGGGCGGGGTGCCCTACGTGGCGGCCCGCCACGAGTGCGGCGCGACGGTGATGGCCGACGCGTACGCGCGGATGAGCGGCAGGCTGCCGGTGGTCTCGCTGCACCAGGGCTGTGGGCTCACGAACGCGCTGACCGGGGTCACCGAGGCGGCGAAGAGCCGGACGCCGCTGCTGGTGCTGACGGCCGACACGGCAGGTGCCGCGGTGACCGCGAACTTCCGGATCGACCAGGACGCCGCGATCCGCGCGACGGGCGCGGTGTCCGAGCGGGTCCACTCGCCCGCGTCGGCGGTGGCGGACACCGTGCGGGCGTACCGGACGGCCGTGCACGAGCGGCGGACCGTGGTGCTGAACCTGCCCCTCGACGTGCAGGCCGCTCCCGCGGTCCCCGCGCCGGTGACCGTGCCCGCCGCACCGCGGCCCGTCCGGCCGGACGCGGAATCGGTGACCGCACTCGCGGACCTCCTCCGCGCGGCGGCACGACCGGTGTTCGTGGCGGGACGGGGCGCCCGGCACGCGGCGGGTGAACTGCGCGCGCTGGCGGACGCCACGGGCGCGCTGCTGGCGACGTCGGCGGTGGCGCACGGGTTGTTCGCCGGTGACCCGTGGTCGCTGGGGATCTCGGGCGGGTTCGCCTCGGACCGGACGGCGTCGCTGATCGCCGGGGCGGACCTGGTCGTCGGCTGGGGCTGCGCGCTCAACAAGTGGACGACCAGGCACGGCACGCTGCTCGACGCGACGGTCGCGCAGGTCGACCTGGAACCGGCGGCGTTCGGCGCGCACACGCGCGCCGACCTCGGCGTGGTCGGTGACGTGGCGCGGACCGCGCGGGACGTGCTCGCCGCGCTCGACGGGTACACACAGGACGGTTACCGCACCGCGCCCGTCGGCGACGTCCGCCGGACCCCGCCCGCCGACGAGTCCACATCGGACCGCATCGACCCGCGCGTGCTGAGCGCGCGGCTCGACGAGCTGCTGCCCGCCGAGCGGGTCGTGTCCGTGGACTCGGGGAACTTCATGGGGTACCCGAGCGCGTACCTGTCCGTGCCCGACGAGTACGGGTTCTGCTTCACGCAGGCGTTCCAGTCGATCGGTCTCGGACTCGCCACCGCTGTCGGCGCGGCGATCGCGCAGCCCGGCAGGCTGTCCGTCGCGGCGCTGGGCGACGGTGGCTTCCTGATGGGTGTCGCCGAGATGGAGACCGTGACGCGGCTGGGCATCCCGATGGTGGCGGTCGTGTACGACGACGCCGCGTACGGCGCGGAGATCCACCACTTCGGCGCGGACGCGAACCTGACGAGCGTCAGGTTCCCGGACACCGACCTCGCCGCGATCGGCGCGGGGTTCGGGTGGGCGGGCCTGACCGTCCGCTCGGTCGCCGACCTCGACGGTGTGCCGCGGTGGCTCGACGGCCCCCGCGACCGCCCCCTGCTGATCGACGCGAAGATCACCGACGACGGTGGCTCGTGGTGGCTGGCGGAGGCGTTCCGGTAGGTCGCCCGTGTCCGAGTTACGACATGTCGCAGCTTGGACAGCGCCCACTGCTGACAACGGGCAGGTAAGGGCACGAGCCTACGGAGCATGCAGTGGAGATCCCGTGCACTCACCGTCGCGCTCGGCGCCGTCACCGTGCTGGCGACCGTGTCCGTGCCCACCGCCGCCGCGGCACCCGCGCCCAAGCCGGACGCGCGGGGCACCGCCGTCTCCGTCACGCTCGTCACCGGCGACGTCGTACACCTCGAACGGTTGCCGGGCGGCAGGCAGGCCGCCACGATCGAACCCGGCCCGGGCCGCGACCACGTCACGTTCACCCAGCACGAGGTGGACGGGCGGCTGTCCGTGCTGCCCGCCGACGTCGTCCCCCAGCTCGGCGACCGGCTCGACCCCGCGTTGTTCGACGTGACCGGGCTGGTCGAGCAGGGCTTCACCGGCACGCTGCCGGTGATCGTCACCTACGCGGACCGCGCCAGGCGCACGGCGCCGGGCCTCGATCTCGCCAGCATCAACGGCCGCGCCACCCGCGCGACGCCGAGTGTGCTGGCCGACAAGGCGGTCCAGCACATCGACCTCGACCGCCGCATCAAGGTGGACCTCGAACACAGCGTGCCGCAGATCGGCGCGCCGTCGGCGTGGGCGGCGGGCTTCGACGGCACCGGCACCACCGTCGCCGTCCTCGACACCGGCTACGACGCCACGCACCCGGACCTCGCGGGCGTGGTCACGGCGGCCGAGAACTTCACCGAGAGCCCCGACACGACCGACCACTTCGGACACGGCACGCACGTGGCCGCGACCGTCGCGGGCACCGGCTCGGCGTCGGGCGGGCAGCGCAAGGGCGTGGCGCCCGGCGCGGACGTCATCGTCGGCAAGGTGCTCGGCGACGACGGTTACGGCATGGAGTCGTGGGTGCTCGCCGGGATGGAGTGGGCGGCGCGGTCCGGCGCGGAGGTGGTCAACATGAGTCTCGGCGGCGGCCCGACCGACGGCACCGACCCGCTCAGCCAGGCCGTGGACGCGCTGACCGCCGAGACCGGCACTCTGTTCGTGGTGTCCGCGGGCAACGACGGTGAGAACGGCGCGAGCACGGTCGGTTCGCCGGGCAGCGCGACCGCGGCGCTCACCGTCGGCGCCGTGGACCGCGACGAGTCGCTGGCGCCGTTCTCCAGCCGCGGCCCGCGAGTCGGCGACCTGGGGCTGAAGCCGGACATCACCGCGCCCGGCGTGGGCATCGTCGCCGCCCGTGCCGCGGGCACCGCCATGGGCACGCCGGTCGACGACCACTACACGACCGCGTCCGGCACCTCCATGGCCGCGCCGCACGTCGCCGGTGCCGCCGCGATCCTCGCGCAGCGCCACCCCGAGTGGACCGGGCAGCAGCTCAAGGACGCGCTCGTCAGCACGGCGGTCGGCGACCCGGCGCGGTCGGTGTACGAGCACGGCGGCGGCCGGGTCGCGGTGGACCGCGCGGTCGCGCAGGGCGTGTACGCCGACAGCACGGTCGACTTCGGCGAGCTGACCGAGCCGGTCACCCGCGACGTCACCTACGTCAACACCACCGGCGCACCGGTGTCACTCGCGCTCACCACCACCGCACCTGTCCAACTTGGACAGTCCAGTGTGGAGGTTCCGGCGCACGGCACCGCGACCGTGCCGGTGACGGCCGACCCGGCGCTGGTCGAGCCGGGCGCGCACGGCGGGCTGCTCGTCGCCACGTCGGGTGACGTCAGCGTGCGCACCGCGGTCGGCGTGGTCGAGACGGCGCCGACGCACGAGGTCACGTTCCGCGCGCAGGGCCGCGACGGGGAGGACCTGTTCACCGCGTACCTCGTCGTGTACGGCGCCGACCAGCGGCAGGACGTGGTGACCTGGATCCCGGACGGCGGCTCGCGGACCGTCGAACTGCCCGAGGGTGTCAACTACCTCGCGGCGATGCTGACGTCCCGGGACGTCGCCTACCAGATCGCCGATCCGGCGTTCGAGGTCACCGGCGACCGCGAGTACGTGCTGGACGCCGCCAAGACCACGCGGGTGCGGGTCGAGACGCCCCAACGCGCGACACAGCAGGGGATCTTCAGTTTCTACGTGCACCGCGAGTTCGGACAGCGCGACATCAGCAACTACGCGATGAAGTACCCCAACACGCGTGAGCTGTGGGTGTCCCCGACGGTCACCGCGCCGTCCGGCGTGTTCGAGTTCGGTGCCCGGTGGAGCCTGACCGCGCCACCGCTGTGGGCCGACACGTCCACTGTGGACTTCGAACCCAGGTATCTCGGCGACTCGCCGAAGCTGGACGGGCGACGCACGCTCGAGATCGTGCCCGCCGGCGACTTCGGGCCGGAGGTGCGTGGCAAGGTCGTGCTCGTGCCGCCGTCGTTGGACCACGACTACACGGCGATCGCGGAAGCGGCGAAGAACGCGGGTGCGGTGCTGGCGCTGCTGACGTTGCCGACGTACGGCACGACGGCGGCGACCGCCGCCGAGGCCGCCGGTCTCGCGGCGCCGGTCGCGACGGTCCGGCCCGCCGAGGGCGCGGCGCTGGCACGGGCGATCGACCGCGGCCGGGTGCCGGTGACGCTGACGGGCACTGTGGACAGTCCGTACCTGTACGACGTCATGCAGGTGGAACGGGACCGGGTGCCGCGCGAGGTCGTGCACCGGGTGTCGGACCGCAACTCGGCGACCGTGCGTGCCGAGTACCACGAGTCGGGTGGCGAGCGGTACGCCAAGGAGCAGCGGTTCGCGTGGCGGCCGTGGCAGACGACCGCGATCAACCAGTACCAGCGGGTGATGCCGACCGGCGTGACCAGGACGGAGACGGTCACGGCCGGCGCGACGACGTGGCAGCACCGCGTGCGCCACTACCGCAGCTGGGAGAGCATGCAGCCGCTGGCGGGAGGCTTGGTGGACACGCCTCGGACGTTCCGTGCCGGGGAGCGGCTCACCGAGTCGTGGTACGGACCGGTCGTGCGGCCCGCCATCCCGCGCGGCGGCCCGGAGTCCACACGGGACGGTGACGTGCTGTCCGTGCGGATCCCGGAGTTCGTGGACGCGGCCGGGCACCAGGGCTTCCTCGAGGGCGGCATCGGCACCAAGCCGGACACGTCGTCGGCACGCCTGTACCGCAACGGTTCGCTGCTCGCGGAGGCCCCGTACGCGTGGGGCACGTTCGGCGTCCCGGCGGGCGAGGCGACGTACCGGCTGGAACTGTCGACGGGCCGGTCCACTCCGGAGTGGCAGTACGCGACCGCGACGGAGACGGCGTGGACGTTCCGCTCCGGGCACACCGAGCACGCACTGCTGCCGCTGCTTCAGGTGGACTACGACGTGGACACCGACCTGACCGACAGGGCGAACCGCACCACGAGGCTGGCCCTCACGTTCCGCCACCAGGACGGCCTACCGGCACCACACATCCGCACGGCCCAGGCATGGCTGTCCTACGACGACGGCCACACGTGGACCCCGGTCCGCCTGGACCGCCACCACCGAGCCACAGTCCACCACCCACAAGGCAAAACCTCCGCAACCCTGAAAATCACAGCCACCGACCAGTCAGGCAACAAAATCGAGCAAACAATCACCAGAGCCCACGCCCTATAACCCCGCGAGTCACGCCCCAGAACACCGCGAGTCGCGCGCCCACACACACCGAGTTGTCGGTTTCGTGCACACACCCGCCCACCCGCGCAGCACAAAACCGACAACTCAATAAGCCAGGGCACGCGACTCGCGCAGCTCCACCCCGGCGAGTCGCGCCCCAGAACACCGCGAGTCGCGCGCCCGCACACACCGAGTTGTCGATTTCGTGCACACACCTGCCCTACCCGCGCAGCACAAAACCGACAACTCAATAAGCCAGGGCACGCGACTCGCGCAGCTCCACCCCGGCGAGTCGCGCCCCAGAACACCGCGAGTCGCG